>JACPFP010000002.1:221838-315585 GCA_016182915.1 Candidatus Dojkabacteria bacterium | reverse complement strand
AAAACCTTTATATAAAGATAGTTCAGGAGTGTTTTTGAGGATATATAAACATATACATACTCACTACTACCACAACTACTATTTATATATATAATATAGAAGAGAAGAGAGGGAGATAGAGAAACTAACAGAAGGAGGAATAATCGTACAGAATGTCTTTACCCACACCTTCACACATTGTATACTATATAGAGCCCCGAGACATATAAGTTTTATCTTAATTAAGGATATGCAATTCTCTTGTAACCAGGACACTTTTGCGAAGTATCTAAATATTGTCAGCAGGGTTGTTAACTCTAAACCTGGATTGCCAATTCTTAATAATATTCTTTTTGAAGCTAAAAGCGGGAAGGTTCATCTCACATCTACTGATTTAGAGATTGGGATTAATACTTGGATAGGGGCAGATGTTCAATCAGAGGGAAAGATTACAGTTCCTGCAAAACAACTATCCGAGTTTGTTAATAGTATTCCCTCGGAGAAGGTTGATGTCTCTTTAGATAAACAGATGGTTACAGTTTCAACTGTTAATAATAATGCTGAATTCCATACTATTCCTGCTGATGATTATCCAAATGTGGCATCTATAGATAAAGAGAAGGCTATTCTTACAATCTCTCAGGAAGACCTTTTGAAAGCCGTTAAAAGGGTTGCTTTTGCTGCTGCCTCAGATGATGTAAAACCTGTTCTTACAGGAGTTCGTATGGAGATTGAGGGGAAGAATATCTCCTTTATCGCGGCTGATGGCCTTAGGCTTTCAAAGCAAACCTTGAAATTAAAAGAGGAGGCTTCGAAGGATGTTAATCTTCTTGTCCCTGTTAAGGCTTTACAAGAGTTAGCATATGTTGTTTCTGAAATGGGATCTGATGAAAGTAACTCTATATCACTTTTTGTAGTTGAGGATCGAAATCAGGTTGTGTTCAGATTTGGAGATGTCGATATTGTATCAAGACTCATCGATGGTCAGTATCCTGAGTATAAGCAGATTATCCCTACGGGGTATAAAACTCAGGTTGTAGCAAGCAAGGATGACTTTTCAAATGCTCTTAAGGTAACCAATATTATTGCTAGAAGCGTTCTTGGAAATAAGATTATTTTAGACCTTAACCCTAAGGATAATGTAGTTACACTTTCTGCCTCACAATCTGAAGTTGGAAGTAACAGAAGTGTCTTTGAAGGGGTAATGGAAGGGGAGGCTCTTAAGATTGCTTTCAGTGCTCGATTCCTAGGTGATATGTTTAACAACCTTGATGGCCAGGAGCTAGTTTTTGAGTGCACTGAATCAGTAAAGCCGGGAGTCTTCAAAATTAAGGGTGATGATAACTACATCCACCTTATCATGCCAATGATGCTTTAATCTGCATCTTTTACTACATACCCGAATCCGTGAACCGTTGTTATAATTTCATCCTTTTTGAGCTTATCTCTTAATCTTTTAACATGTACATCTACAGTATTCGACGTTGTTATTCTCCGATAGTCCCATACTTTATCCAGGAGTTCGCTTCTTGATATCATTCTGTTTTTGTTTCTAACTAGGTACTCAAGAAGATTGTATTCCCTTCTTCTTAGTGGAACCTCTTTATTATCTTTTGTTACATATTTAAGGTCTGTATCAATATTTATATCCCTATACCTTAAATACTTATCTAATCTCACTTTAGGTCTTCTCATAAGGGAGTTAATCCTTGCTAGAAGCTCCTGTATTGCATATGGATAGTCGAGTACATCGTCTGCTCCAGCATTGAGAAAGAGGACTTTCTCCTTCCAGGTCGCTTTACTTGCCAACCCTAGTATTAAAACGGTTTTCACCTCTTTCCTAATATGATTAATTAGATTTTCAGATTTTAGATCCTTCAGATTCACATCAATTATCATTAGATCGTGAACATTCTCTTTAAGTTTTACCTCTCTAATATTCTTCGATGCCTTTACCTCAACCTTATACCCATTACTCTCCAGTATATTTTTTGTTATCTGGGCAACGGAAGGGTAATCTTCTATAATAAGGATATTCATTATACTGTTACTGATAATTTAGTTAATGAAGGGTATTATTTACAGTATTTTCTTTAAAGACCTATATTTTTAGATTTATGAAATTCCTTCTAGTTCAGCTTATAACCCTTATTACTTCTGTTATCTTCTTGATATATTTACTAACTCTTGAACATTTCGTCCCCTATATTTCAGGAAGTACTCTGAACGGATATAATGTCTCTACAGTTCTTCTTCTTACATTTGCTCTTGTTCAATCTATAGTTTCTCTTGTTATATTTCTATCTCAGAAGTTTATAGCTTTCAGCTGGAAAGAGTTCCCAACTCACACGATTGCTCTTAAATGGGGATTAATAATTGCTGTCTCGGTAGTTGGAGGATTCCTTCTTAATATCTTCGATATTCTAATCTTCCCATGGGGAGGTATTGCCCTATTACTTGTTATTATCCTCTTAACTGTTATATGATTGGGGTATGAGTAAAACAAAGGTAAAAACAAATAAGAAGACGAATTTAGGACAGGAACTTAGTGATATTGCTAAGGTACTTTCTGGAGAACTTCAACTTAGAAAGAGAGAAGAGGAACTAGAGAAACTTAAGAAGAAAGCTGTTGAAAGGCAGAAGGAAGTAAGAAGGATGAAGGTGGTAAGTGGGGAGAACAAGGTGGAAGCTGAGTATGAGAAAAAGGTCGTTCAGAAGATTAAACTTTTCGAATGGGATTCTCCAATGAGATTTGTACAGCCTTTTAATCCAAAGACGTTCCTAATTGTTACAGGAGTTCTGCTTCTGTTTATTATGTATCTAGCTGTTTTAGGTCACTATGGTTTAATGGCTTCTATAATTGCACTTCTCTTTCTCTTCTATGTTATGGGAACTACTCCTCCTTTAACAGTTACTCACCAGATTAATACAAAGGGGATTGAGACATTGGGATCACAGTATGAGTGGTTTATGCTGTCTTCCTTCTGGTTCTCAAGAAAAGGAGATCAATTTATGATTGCAGTTGAAACAAAGTTGAGATATCCAGGAAGATTAATAATGTTAGTTAGTGAGAAGGATCTTAAAGCTTTGTTTGTACTGTTAGAGGATAAGTTGGAGTATAAGGATATTAAGAAGTGGGGGAGAATAGAGACTATGAATTTTGGAGAATATATACCGATAGAGAAGATATAACTTAATCGTTTCTTCGAAATGAATCCGCTTACATATGCATATTTATTTGGTGGACTTTTATTGATGCTAATATGGTCTGTCATTTTTTACTTCCGAAAAGATTTAAGGAAAGAGATGGTTATTATGGGAACCATTTTCTCTATATTTACACTTATCGGAGGTTTCTATGATGGAGTTTACTGGAATCCCGTTAGGATCTACGCTTTACCCTTTTTCGGATTTGGTGTTGAGGACTTCTTTTACATGTTTGGTGTTGGAGGGCTTGCGAGTGTTTCATATGAGTTCTTTTATCATAAAGTTCATAAGCGAACTCGCTCTGATTCTAATTTTGAATTGAGAAAAACTCAGATTCTGATGGCTTTTATTGCAGGCATTGCAGTAGCGGCATTTATTGGGTCATTTGTTGAAATAAATGTTATCTTATCTCATACATTAGGACTTTTCGTAATTGCAGTTGTTCTTATTTTCTTTGAACCAAAATTTATAAAACCTATGCTTTTAAATGCGATTACTTTTGGAGTATTTATAATGATTGTGGAGGCTATATCCGGTCTTGTGTTTCCAGGTTCAAGGGATTTTTGGCCAAGCTCTACTACCTTAGGCGTTAATATTTTAGGTTTTCCCATTGAAGAATTCTTATTTCATATGGCTTGGGGAGCAACTGCCTCCTGTGTCTATGAATTCTATCTCGGTCTGAAAGATACTAAATATAGTTCTAAAGAGCAGAAGGAACAGAATGAATACAGTCTTTAAATCAAGATTATGGATTGGAGTTTTCCTTCTTCTTCTCTCCCTTTTCCCCTTAATTTTTGATTTTACTTTTGTTAAGGGTTTCCTCCTTGCAATATTTCACATATTCTATGATATAGGGATTGTTCTTGTTTGTGATTCCATTATTGAAATAAATACAGGAAAATCCTTTTTGAAGAGTCTCTTAAGTACACCAAGGAATATTCTTCTCTTCGCACTTGCTTCAAATATTGGAGGACTACTCCTTGATTCCCTTGCTAACTATTTTGGAGGTATGTGGTACTACCCGCATTGGTCTAGTGGTTTGTATCTGGCACTTTTCTCCGTTGGATTTACAGTATATTTCTCCTCAATCCTATTTTCGTATTTAGCTATAAAAAGCTGTTTAGATAGGTGGAGTGAGGGGAGGGAACTGGTTACTAAAAGCTATAGTTTTGAGAAATCCCTTTATAGAATTCTCTTTCTGCTTGGAATCTCTGCTATTGCTTATGTTGTATATAGAATCTTTTACACGACCTCATTCTTCAGAGACTTTGTATTTGAGATATCTAAATATAAAGCCCCTTATTTAAACATATACGATATGTTTGTAGCTTTCTTTGGGGTTTGGTTTCTGTTCGAGTATCTATCATTTAAAAAAGGACAGAATAATTTTATAAAGGATCTCCTCCACGGGTATATGAACCCTCTCTACGCAATCATATTCGCAGCAACTATACTCGCTTTATACATGGAGATTCAAAACCTCCCTATTGGGCTTTGGATCTACAGTAATATGCCTCTTGATAGTTTGAAAATCGTAAATTTACCTATCCTTCTTTTCGTAGGATGGCCTCTACATTATATAGCTTTCCTTGCTATCTACAGATATTTTGGAGAACCTCTTTCCAATGGTATCTGGAAGGGTGATGTCATAGAGTAGGGTTCTTTAACTCCTCTTCCCCTAGTGGTACTATGATTATATCTAATTATTAAACCTATAAATTACAATGAAGATATCCATAAGAGGGATTGCAATGGGAGTTATGAGTGGAGTTAAAACTCTTTTTCGTAGATTTCCCGTTACAACGGTACTCGTAATTATTGAATTTATTGGTCTTTCTATTCTCACTGAGAACAAATTCTTCCATGAGTATGTAAATATGAATTACAGTTACCTCTTTGGGCTTTCTATGCTTGCCAATGTATCTTTGATTTTCGGTACTATTACAGTTCAACTATCTTCCGAAAGGTTTGGTTTTTACGGTTGGAAGAAGTATGGACTGCATGCTCTATTTATTGCCGTTGTAGCTCTTATCGCTTATCTTCTCATTACTCCTGATTTTGAATCTTTCAAACTATTAAGTGGTAGTTTTACAGGGAATACATACAGACTTCTCATCCTAGTCTTCCTTTCAGGCTTAAGTATGTTTACAGTCCCATTCTTAAAAGACGGAAGTTCAAAAGAGTGGTGGAACTTCTTTATAACCTCGGTTTTTAGAGCTTCTGTTTCCGTTCTATACTCTGTTGCCTTGTATATTGGACTTGCCCTTGCTCTATTTGCGATTGATGCTTTCTGGAAATTTACATTCTTTGATAATCAATATGCTTTAGTTTCTATTTTCAGCTTTGTCCTTGTTGCTCCCCTTCATTTCCTTCACGATGTGTATGCCTTTTCGATGGAGAGTGTTGTTATAGAGATCCCGAAGTATCTTTCTATCCTTGTTAAATATATTTTAACCCCATTAATTGGGATCTATACAATCATCTTGTATCCATACATATTCAGCTTCCCATTTAGAGACACATGGCCAGCAAATGAATCTACAGGAATAATACTTGCGTTACATGCAATGATTTATGCAGGAATAGTCCTTTTCTATGGCGTGAAAGAGGGTTCTGAGGATGAGAAATTCAAGAGGCTCTTTACAAAGATTACAGCTGTAATATCTATTCCAACGGTAATCTTCTGGCTCTACTCTCTATACCTCAGAATAGATGCCTATGGAGTTACGGTTAACAGATTTGTATTAATGGTCTTAATCCTGTGGTTCTTAGGAACCAGCCTCTATCTGCTTCTTTCCAAGGGAACTACAAATATCAAATATATACTTTCTGGACTGTTTATCCTTGTTGCCGGAGCCTTCTATCTGCCTTTCTCCTCCTTCTATTGGGGTGAGAAAGCTCAGCTTGCACGTCTTGTAGATATTGCAAAGAGCGAGGGACTTTATAAAGAGGGGTTGATTGAGAGGGGAGTTAAACCAAAAGTTAGTGGGAATGATTATACGATGGGAGAGATTACCTACTACATTAACATGTACTCTAAGTCTAAAACTCTTGAAAAGTATCTGGGGAGCAGTGTAAAGGAACACTTTGAAATAAATAAGTATGGGTATGCTTCGGTAAAGGGCGTTGTGGGTGTTGACCGAGAGTACGGATCTCCAGACTCCTTCTCGGCTCTCTATTACTCTGAACCAACCAATGTTCAGCCAAATCAGGAATCATATGCGACAATTAGGTTAGATATTGAGAATGTTCCAATCCCGGAAGGATATAAGACTACGAGGTATCTATATATTAACTATAGTGATCTAGGAGAGAATACCTTCAAAGTTGATGGTTATACATTTGAGATCAATATTGATCCTAAGGCAGATTTCCTCTATGGAGCGGCTAAAACTGAAAATGAGTTAGAGACGGAATTAGGTCCTAAGACACAGGCAGTAATTCCAAATACTTCCTTTGTAGATGACGTTTCGAAAGTTACCTTTACTGATGGGGAAGCGGTCTTCATAGTTGAGGAATTCTCTGGGAGATATGAAAATGACAAGTTTACGAAGTTGGACTCTGTAATGGGATATCTATTCTTAAAATAGGGGATTAGTACCTATATTTCTCTTTTCACAGTATAATTCCTGTGTGGAGAGATGCCTGAGTGGTCGAAAGGGACGCTCTCGAAAAGCGTTATCTGAGCAATCGGATCCAGGGTTCGAATCCCTGTCTCTCCTCCATGTACAAGATGGTCGCTAATTTAATCTTTTATTACATATGAAACTAACAAAAACATCTCTTCTTCTAGCTAGCCTTCTGGTTCTTCCTTTCGTAGTTGGAGTTATACTATTTCAGGATATGCCTTCCTCTATGGCAACCCACTGGGATATTAATGGAGATGTTAATGGTTACATGCCGAAGTTCTGGGGATTATTTTTCCTCCCTATCTTCTCAATTATTCTTGTAGCCCTTTTGAAGTTTCTTCCTAAGATAGATCCAAGAGGAAAGAATATAGAGATGTTTAGAGATTCATATGAGAGATTTATTGTTTTTTTCCTCCTCTTTATGCTTGCCGTTCACACCATTACTGTACTATGGAATATGGGAATATACCTAAGTATTCCAATTACACTTTCCCTTCTCATGGGAGCCCTCTTCTACTCAATGGGAAGTCTTCTAGAGAAAAGCAAAAAGAACTGGTTTATTGGTATTAGAACCCCGTGGACTTTAAGTAGTGAGAAGGTGTGGGAGAGTACCCATAAGCTTGGGGCTAAGCTGTTTAGGATAGCTGGATTAATATCAGCTCTTGGAGCCTTCTTTCCTGCATACTCTTTCTACGTAGTTATAGTTTCCATCCTCGTCGCTACCATATATGTATCCGTCTTCTCATATTTTGAGTACAGAAAGGAAGAGGGGAGTGAGGAGAAGTAGCCTTTAAATTTAGATGTAGTTCTATGTATAAATTCAAAGTACTTGTAGAGGGATATGCTAGAGCAGGGCAGAATGGCGTATATCATGCCAGCCCAACAACATCCCTGATATATGATGAACAGATAAAAGTATTGGTTGATCCAGGAACGAATGCAGAGGAATTAAAGAAGGCATTTGTGAGAGAAGGATTAAAGTTAGAAGATATAGATATTATTTTCCTTAGCCATTATCATCCAGACCATTTCCTAAATATCAGACTCTTTCCGAATGTAGATATCTACGATGGAGGAATCAGATGGCACAACGACGAGGAACATTTCTTCGAAGGAAAGCTACCAGGGACAGATATAGAGATTGTTGCAACCCCTGGCCATGCCACAGAACAGTCCTCCCTTGTCATCACTACGGAGGAATTAGGGGTTGTCTTCATATGTCAGGACGTTTTCTGGTGGGAGGACGGTAATCAGAAAAATGATACCGTAGAGGAACTCATGCAGAATGAGGATCCATTCAAAGCAAGCTGGGAGGATCTTCAAAGATCAAGAAAGACTGTTCTTGAAAGGGCAGATTGGATTGTTCCCGGCCATGGAAAGATGTTTAAAAATCCCACAAAAAGGTAATCTTCTGTACAATATTGCTCTCTTTTCCCTATCTATGTAGAATGTATCAATAAAGTTTAATATTTCTTTAAATGAATCAGATATCTCAAAAGAATATTGTAGTTATACTTGCGGTTACAGTGGTTCTGTTGGTTGTTGCAACGATACTTTTAAATCCAGGTAGAAGGTTAGCAGATGAGAGAAATAGAATTAGAATTGAGAATATGGGACAGATTGTTGCAGGTGTCACAGAATATGCGAAGAAAAATGATGGGGTTCTTCCAAAAGGGATTCCAGTTTCAGATAACTGTGCAGATACCAAGTATGAAATATGTAGAGCTAGTTCAAAGAATTGTGGCGAAAGAGTTGCATTAAAAGTTCTTGTAAATGATAAATACATGGATTTTATGCCGGTTGATCCAACTCAGGATAACCCTGATGGAACCGGTTATCACGTAGTTCAAAGTGAGAAGGGAAGGCTAACCGTTTGTGCTCCACAAGCAGAACTTGGTAGGACTCTCGAATACATCAAGTAGTTATGTCAAAGATTCTATATATAACTCAGAGATATGCCCCAGCTTTTGGGGGAGCTGAGATATATGTTAGAAAAGTTGCGCAGTGGAGCGTGAGTCAAGGTCATGAGGTTGATGTTTGGACTTCTGATGCTCTTGAGGCTGACGCTCTTTGGTATCCTAAGCGTAAGAAGATAGAACTGCTCGAAGAGAAGATTGATGGGGTAAATATTAGAAGGTTCAAAACCTCACCTTTTTTTCTAAATAATGTTTTTGTAAATAAAGGATTTAGATATGTTATGTGGCATATGCCAAGTTGGCATCTACAGTGTCTAGGTAGTCCCCCAACCTGTATTGGTATGTATATGCAACTCTTAAAGAGCAAGAAGAAGCTTCCAAAGTATGACATTATCCATGTCTCAGCAATGCCGTATAACAGCCTCTTCTATGTTGGTATGTACCTTGCCAAAAAACTAGGTGCCAAGCTGTATATAACCCCTTTTGCCCATTCCAATGTAACGGGTAAATATATACTAGAAGATAAGTATTTTCACCCAAGAGTTATTCCCTTCTACTACAGTGCAGACAAAATATTTGTACAGACCGATGCGGAGAAAAACTCTCTGATCAAATTCTTTGATACATATAAGGGGAAAGTGTCCCCATCCGATGTTGTGAAGTATGGATATGATTCCTTTGGAAAGGGAGGGAGTAGGGAGGATGCAAGTATCTCCTCTCAAACGCCACAAGTTCTTTTCCTTCTTGCCAAACTGTTTATATCAATTATGGCTATACCAGTTTGGATATCACATGGATTCTCAAAATTTTTTAAAAAGTCTTCTCCAAAGATCATTGATACAAGTAAATTTGTAAAGGTTGGTTTAGGGGTGGAGCCTAAGGAGGTTCTGGTTGGCGACGGAGCTAAATTTAGGAGTGATTATGGTATTGATAGTAAAACTCCGATTGTATTCTTTGTAGGGGCGCGTGAGGCGGTTAAAGGGGTAAATAATCTGGTCAATGCATGTGAAAAATTATGGGAAGAGGGAATCGACTTCAAACTTGCAATGGCAGGAAACAGTTCCATTGCTTTTGAAGAGTTCTGGGCGCAGAAATCTAGAATGGTTAAGGAAAATAGTATTGTACTGGAGCGGCCGGATGACGAAACAAAGTGGAATCTCTTTGATGCTGGAAATATCTTTGTTATGACATCTAAGAGTGAGTCCTTTGGGATTGTATATCTTGAGGCGTGGTTGTATAAGAAACCGGTAATTGGATGCAATATTGAATCTGTGTCCGAAGTTATATCTGAGGGTGTTGATGGGTATCTTCTTCCTTTCGATGATACTTCTGGTTTAGTAGATAAGATTAGGTATCTGATTGAAAACAGTGAGAAGGCTAGAGATATGGGGGAGAACGGGTATAGAAAAGTGATGAGTGAGTATACCTGGGAGAAGAAGTTCTCCATACTATCACGTTTCTTTTAAAGGTATATAATAAGAAATATGCAAGATCCAAAGATTAAAAAATATTCAAAGAAGTTAGAATACTCATATGCATTTGGTACATATCCAACGATTGATCTTCTCAAGCTTCAGTCTGAGAATGTTATAAAAGTATATTTAAAGGAAGAGGGGTTTGGGAGTGAGGGGGTTGATGAAATTATCGGGCTTTGTAAGGAGAAGGGAATTAGTTTTGAGGTTAATAGCCGATTCATAGATAAACTTGCAGTAAAGGAGAATACATACTCATTAGGAGTTTTCAAAAAGTATAGGTGTGAACTTGATAGTGACCTTAACCATATCGTTTTAGATCAGCCGAGGAATATGGGTAATGTAGGTACCATTATTAGAACAATGATGGGATTTGGGTATAGAAATCTGGCAATTATTAAACCTGCGGCCGATATATTTGACCCAACTATTGTTAGATCTGCAATGGGTTCTCTTTTCGGAATAAACTTCAAGTATTTCGATAGTATAGAAGAGTATAGAAAAGCCTTCCCTAAACACGCCCTCTACCTGTTTATGCTTAAAGGTGCAAAGAGCCTTGAAGAGGTATCTTTTGAGAAGCCATTTAGTCTTGTTTTTGGTAATGAGAGTCAGGGACTTCCAGAAGAGTACTCTAAGTTAGGGCAGGGGGTGTTCATTGATCATGCGAAGGATATTGACTCCCTAAACCTCTCTATAGCTGCTGGGATTGCAATGTATAGAGCAAAATAAATTAAGGTGTAATGTTATGTCTATATCTCTAAAAGGAAAAAGGGTACTGATTACTGGGTCCACGGATGGTTTAGGTAGGTTACTAGCAATTGAGCTCTCTAAACAAGGAGCTTTTGTAACAGTCCATGGGAGAGATGAGGAAAAGATTACTGACATACTGGCCGAACTTTCTGGTGAAGGCCATTCTTCGGTCCTCTGTGATTTTAATAATGCCCAATCCGTTATAACAGAGATGCAGAAAGTCGATGAGCTTGATATTTTGATTAACAATGCAGGAATGTGGCAGGAGGGAGATACGATTGATCTTTCTCCACAGGATATTCCTAATCTTGTTAACTCAAACCTTACGGGGATGCTCTTAACTACAAGAGTACTTCTTCCTACACTCCTTAAATCCTCTTTCTCACAAGTACTAAATGTATCAAGTGTAGCAGGGGTAGAAATTCCTTCCGATTACTATCATACGGTATATTCATCCCTTAAATGGGGAGTGCAGGCGTTTAGTGAGGCATTAGCAAAGGAGTTCGACAATAAGAATATGAGGGTGATGGGATACTACCCTGGTGGGATGGAAACTGACTTTTTTAAGAAGGTTGGAATGGATTACGAGAAGCACGAACCTTGGATGCTTAATCCAAATGAATCTGTCGAAGCAATGGTTTTTATGTTAACAAGGAACCCAAAAGTGAATGTAAAAAGGTTGGACTTAATAAATCATTTACAACAGTAGAATGGATAAAAAGTATTTTAGAATCTTTGCCTTAGCTCTTTTTTTAGATAAAGAAGAGAATATTGTAATCCAAGATAGGAGAACTCACTCGAAGGCAGGGGAGAAGTATGGGATATTTGGTGGAGGTGTCGAGGAAGGTGAGAGTTCAGTAGAGGGCCTGAAAAGAGAGCTTTTTGAGGAACTTGGATACTCTGTTGTGGACCCAAAGCTATGGAAGACTAAAGAGATTCAGATTGAAGGACATGGCCTTGGCATCTTTCACTACTTCATAGTCCCAATTTCCCACGGTGTTGCTTTCAATGAAGTAAAGGAGGGTGCGGCGATAAAGATGAAATTAGATCAATTACTTACCCTAGAAGGGCTAGAACCTGAGGATAAAGAGGTCTTCGAAGAGGTTAAGAGAGCGTGGGATGATATTAAATTAATGCTCTAATATAAGATGAAAACCGTATTAATAACCGGTGCTAGCTCAGGTTTTGGGGCTTTAATGGCAGTTAAGTTTGCTCGTGGAGGATACTATGTATATGCAACTGCACGAGACCTGTCTAAAGAAGGTGTTAAAGAAGTATCTAAGATATCAGAGAGTGAAAATCTACAGATAGAATGGTTGAAACTAGATGTTACAAAGGATGAAGATATCGCTTCAGCTCTTAAGAGAGTTCGTGAAAATGGGAAAGGTTTGGATGTATTAGTTAACAATGCAGGATATGGCCTTATCGGCCCTGTTGAGACCTTCACGCTCGATCAGATTAAGTCTCAGTTTGATACAAACTATTTTGGAGCCATTCGAATGATACACGCCTTTCTCCCAATGATGAGAGAACAGAGAAGAGGAAATATTATAAACATATCGTCGGTTGCAGGATTTGTTACATCTCCAATGTATGGGATATATTCCTCCTCAAAGCATGCGATTGAAGCCTTAACAGAAGCCTTAAGAGGAGAGGTAAGGCAGTTTGGAATAAATGCTTCCCTAATTGAACCAGGAAGCTACGATACTAAGTTTGGAACAAACATTAAAGGGAGAGACGTAGATTCTAATAGTCCATACTATGACTTTGTAACTAAACTTGTAAAAGGTCGTGAGAACCTTGGAAAAGGATTTCTGTATAGAATGATGAGTAGATTAAAAGATCCTAAATTTGTTGTAGATAGGGTGTATAGGGTCGCTCAGATGAAAAATCCTCCCCTTAGAAATATTGTTGGGATCGACGCTAAATTTGAGTATTTTGGGCGAAGAGTGATATCATCCTCTGCCTGGGATTGGGTTATGAAAGTAATTGTAGGTATGTTAACTAAAAAATAAATTATAAATATATAGATATGTTTAATTCAAACCATTATGTAGTTAGAAAGAAGGTTCTTTCCTTTCTTGGTGCAGTATTCGAGGTATTCGACGAAAAAGGAAATTTGGTACTGTATGCAAAACAGAAAGCGTTTAAACTGAGAGAAGAGATGAAGTTCTATGAGGATAGCGATCAGAAGAGGGAAGTTCTGAGTATTAAAGCTAGAAATATCCTCGATATCTCTGCTACATATGATATTAGAGACAGCAGGATAGGGGAACTAGTGGGATCTCTGAGAAGAAAAGGACTTAAATCTATCCTTAGAGACGAATGGGTAATATTAGATAGCAGAGGGGGGGAGGTTGGAAGTATGGTAGAAGACTCTATGGGGCTTGCAATGGTAAGGAGATTTCTTTTCAATCTGATTCCACAGAACTATGACTATATTGTAAACGGAAAGAGGGTTGCAGATCTTAAACAGCAATTTAACCCTTTTGTATACAAAATGAATGTAGATATTCTTAATGGGAATGTTGATAAACGTATTGTACTTGCCTCTGCAGTGATTCTTTCGCTAATTGAAGGTAGGCAGAAGTAGGGTTTATTTACCTCGTCTAAGGTATAATAAATAACTATGAATAAGTTATACTTTCCTGATTTTGACCTCTATTCAACCCTCCTTGGCGGACAATCTTTCTCATGGGATCTAGAAGGTGACGAGTTTAGAGGTTTTACATCAAGTCGGTATATAAAACTAAAAAAGGATGGAGATTTCCTCCTTTGGCAGACATATCCTGTTACGGATGACTACAACTATCTAAAAAAGTATCTGAGACTGGATGTTAACTATGAAGATATCTTAAACCAATTTCCAAAGGACGAGCATATTGAAAAGGCTAAAGAGAAATTTAAAGGTCTAAGGCTTTTAAGCCAGGACTTTCCTGATACAGTCCTTGGATATCTGGCTTCCTCAAATAAAAGTGTTAAAGCAATCAGGTCGAGCGTTAGGAAGATGAGGGAGAGGTATGGTGAGGTTATAGAGGTAGATGGTGAACAGGTGAAGCTTCTACCAAAGTTAGAAGTTATATCTGAAGATACTATTGATAACCTTCGTACTACGGGTGTAGGGTTTAGGGCTAGGTATATTTATGAGGCTTCAGGAAAATATAAAGAAGGGTTTCTGAATAATGTCCATGAACTTTCATATTCCAATGCTAAATCCAGACTCATAGAACTATCAGGGGTGGGGGATAAGGTGGCGGACTGTATTCTTTTGTACTCATTGAAACATGATAGTGTCCTTCCCCTTGATGTTTGGGGGAAGAGAATTCTAACCAATTATTACGGTCTGAGCCAAAAAATGAAGTATAATGAGATGCAGAAATGGGTTGGTGAATACTTCAACGGAGTTGGGGGATGGGCGGGGCAGATGCTTTTTGAATATATAAGAGGTTTTAAGTAGTTAAATTTATTTATTTAGAATAATGTCATCACTCATAATTAACGGTGGAAATAAGCTACATGGGGAGATTACTCCCTCTGGGAATAAGAATTCGGTTCTACCGATTCTCTGCGCAACCCTGCTTACAGATGCAAAGGTTATTCTTAAAAATGTTCCTGATCTCACAGATGTAAATAAACTAGTCGACCAGCTTATCTCTATCGGTTCAGAAATTGAATGGGATAAGAAGAGTTGTGTGCTGAAGATCAGCAATAAGAATATTAAGAAGGAGCTTTTTGATGGAGATTTCCCAATAGGGATGAGAGGCTCCCTGCTTCTTTTCTCCCCGCTTCTGTACAGAATGAAAACCCTTCATCTTAAAAATGAGATTGGGGGATGTGCCTTAGGTATTAGAGAGATTGATCCACATATTGAGGCCTTGGAGGCGCTCGGTACTAAAGTTAAGTATGGTGATGTTATGGAATTTAAGATTGCGGATCGCTTTACGGGAGGCTTCCTTTGGCCCGACTATATGAGTGTAACGGCAACAGAAAATTTCCTAAATGCGGCAGTACTTGCAAAAGGGAAATCTAAGTTAGTTAATGCCGCCAGCGAACCTCATGTGCAGGACTTATGTAATTTTCTCAATAAATTGGGAGCAAAGATTACTGGGGTAGGAACCAGTGTGCTTGAAGTAGAAGGAGTTGAGACACTTAAGGGAGGAGAGTTTACCATATCTTCGGATCATCATGAAATAACAACAATGCTTGCGCTTGGAGCTATGACTGGAGGTGAGGTTAAAGTCCATATGGCTATCCCTGAACACTTCCATCTAATCGGAAACGCCTTTAAGAAGCTCGGGGTTGAAGTTAGGTATGATGGGGAAACTGCAGTTGTTGCTGAGAATCAAGACCTTCAAGTTGAGACTCCATTTACAGAGAATATGCTTCCTAAAATAGAGGCTGCTCCCTGGCCATACTTTCCGGTAGATCTTCTTCCTTTGCTCATTGCGCTTTCTGTTCAGTCAAAGGGTGAGATTATGTTCTGGAATAAAGTATATGAAAGCGGATTCTTCTGGATACAGGAACTGTCAAAGTTCGGAGCAAAGATTGTAATGGCAGACCCACACAGAATTATTGTGTTTGGGGGAAAGAAGCTTTCTCCCGCTGTCGTGAATGCACCAAACATAATTAGAGCTGCAATTGCCTTAACAATGGTCGCTCTTTCAGTCAAAGGGGAGAGTAGGGTTAACTATGTAGATAGTATAAGAAGGGCACACCCTAACTTTGTTGAAAACCTGACTAAGCTGGGAGCAGATATTAGGTGGGAAGACTAGGATAATTGTATCAAGGTATGAATTAGGGTAGTATTGTGATGTAATATTAAATCGCTAAATAATGGAACCAAAAATAAAAAGTCTGGTAATTCTTCTTGCTGTTCTAACCGTTATCTCTCTCATAACTTCATCTACATTTGGCTATCTATATTTCAAGGAGAAATCTAAATATACCTCACTTAAAAATTCAGTCGAGCAGAAAAATAATAGGGAAGAGGAGAAGCAGGGGGAACTTGATGAGGGAAACGGTGTCCAAGATGATGCAGTTATAAGTCGAAATATTGTATGTGATGGGTGGATGTACGCAGATGTAACAGAAGGAACAGTTAGTATGGATATAAAGTATGAAAACAAAGGTGAAGTATCCTTTGAAAACCTTAATAATGCCTGTGAGAATATTGTAATGACCTATGATGGGGCAAAGCTGTTTCTAACATATAGTTACGGTGAGTCATACCCTACAGCTTTTAAAGCCGGTACAGAGGTGGTAACTCTTAAGACAGTAGGGGATAAAGTTCTTGGAAGACAGAAGTATGTTGAGAAAAAAGCTGCAACGGCAGATATCCCTGAAGGATACTGGTTAGACTACGTAGCTTTAAGAAACGAGGCTACATGTACAGAGGTTACAGATGTATTTGAAGCTCCAGGTTTCCCTTGCTTCACCGGAGGTAATCCATTTGTAACTCCAGCGGGGAATTTTTCTCTGTTCATTCCAATTTCTAAAAGTACAGAAGAGATTCTAAATATTGTAGAATTTTTTGACTACGTAGCTAAGAATTCTTCATATACTATCAAGTAGCCTAAAAGGTGAAAAATAGGCCTAATTATGATATAATTATGCTTGTAATGGGGACGTAAGGCTATCGACAGAGGTTAGAGTATCTGTATCACAAGCAGAGTTGTAGCTCTTAAAAAACAACAAACATAACTGCAAAAACACAGTTTAACGCTTTCTTAGGTAAGGTTCAAGATTTAGGTAGAGGATTAGTTTCTTCTCTTAATTTCTCTTACTTAGGTTAAGTTTAGTCTTTTATTAGGCTAACGATTACTAGACTTATCCCTGATTAGGTTTAGTAGTCGGTCGTTATCAGGGTATGCTTTTCTAACTTCCGATGAGTTAGATTAGTGAGAACTAATTTCGGTCAGATATATTATTCTACCTATCTATAGATATATTTGGTAAAAGAAGATGGGATAAGCTTGTAGAATGGTACAATACGATACTTTTGGACGTGGGTTCGATTCCCACCGTCTCCACCAAACTAGAATCTTGCTTCTTGATAGCCTCAAGAAGCTGATACGTAAGGTTTAATTCTCTGGTTCGCAATCCTGTTTCTGGGTGATATTCAATTCCGTCTGGAAAAAGCCATGATTGATATTTGTGTTTCAATTCTGGAGGCAAAGAATCCCAAGTAGAATAGGGGCTTTTCAGATAATCCAATACTTTCTCAATTATTGGTTCGCAATTTTTACCCTTGGTTTAGTTTTGATAATCCCTTTAATCACAAATAGCAAAGTGAAAACCAAAAGTAAGGTTGTTGGAATATGTCAAAATTGTGGGCATAAGCGGAAGGTTTAAGTTACTATTGATACTCAACAGGGTCGAGATTGTATTTTTTTGCTATTATTCATTCAAATCAGTAATTAAGCTCTAAAAAATGATTATCCTGATATCCCTAGATTAAGTGTAGGGAAAAATGCTGAACTCGTAGAGTAAGTAGAGTCCGTGTATAATTATTCTTATGAAATTTAATGCTCATTGTTATCTTCATTCGAAAATACGTTTAGATGGCCCGAGTTTACAATTTGATTTTGAAGGATACAAAGTAACTGTACGAAATGGGGCAATTGGAAGTGATGGTCATGAAGATGGTTTATCGCTTATGCTTGCAAAGGAAAATGCTAATCCGATAAGGATTAACGGGGATGAAGATAGAGAAGAACTAACGCGCAAAGAACTTGAAAAAGTTAGAGATTTATTCTTTTCTGTTGCAACGTTGCTTGAGGGATGGTTTTCTATTCACTACCTAAATAAGTTTCCGCCATTTGATATCAGTCATGTTATTGTTACTTTTTTTGCTGAAAACACTGAAGAAGAGGAACTTTTCAATTCAGGATTGGCCTTACAGGGTATGGGAGATGTACATGTCTCAAATGCTCCAGGTATAGAATTCGTTGTTAATTTGCAAGCTCGAAGATCAATTGAAAATAATATTCCTTACATTCCTTTATTCTCATTCTTTACAAAAGCTTGGCGCGCAACAAACAGTGGAGACCCAGAAATTGCCTATCTTTTACTTTTTAAGGTTATTGAGGGCGTGTATGGCGATGGTAGTGGGAAGAGTAAGGCCCTAGAGGAAAATGCTTCAAAGATATCAACTTATTTACCCATCTCTCAAAAACTTCTTCAGGCAGTGAGTGATGTCTTAATTATCTTATCCTTACCAGTGAAAAGTACATCAGGAGAGTATACTGATGTAATCAAAGATCTAGCGCTGATTAGACATAAGATTGCCCATTATAGTGAAGAAGAAAGCGTTAGGTACTTCAATCGAGCAGTAAGAGCTCCAATGAAAATTATTAATACCTTTCTCCTTTCCTGTGTTCATAAGATAATAGCTATCGAACTTGGAGCTATAGAAGAGTCCTCGGCGGAAGAATCTGAGGGGTCAATATAGTGACCCTTCCCTAGTATGATGACAATCAAATCTTCTGAAGTGTGTAGAGTAATCTATTGCCTTGCTAGGAAGGCGCATCTCTGACAGGATTATAATGAAGAGGTTGAGTACCATTACATATATTAGTTTTGTAACATCATAGTTAAGTTTGATACTGTCAGATCGGTTCATAACGTTCGTGTGTATACGATTTCTATGATCTTTTACCCATCTGAATAGGTAAATAATTATTTGCACATCTGATGTTTCGTAATCTTTTATCTGGTCTATTTTTGTCGCTAAGGTTGGTTTCGGAGTATCACCTAATTGCCTGATTACTTGATCTAGGACTATTTCAATCATTGACCCTAAGGACACTAGCATCATAAGAGAGATCCCCATTTCGCTTGAATCACCTACTCTTGGGGATCGGAAGTGTAAGTTTGAGAGAATAGCACTATTCCCAGCCATCAGGGCTTCTAGAATGAGTTTCGTTTCAGAGGAACTCATTTTGCTAAGAATCCGACTGTAGTAGTCGTCTGGGTTTCGATTACAAAGAGAATCATACAGGACTCCATTCAGGAATAGTAGATCCTTGTTTGTCAATGCAATATCCGTTTTGGATGTGACATAATTAAGAAGGTCATTGTAGAGAAAGTACAAAGTGTAAGCCGAACCACGATATGGATCAAGGTTGTAACTGGGGATGTTCTGTCTCTGCCATAAGTCATGTCGAAAAGAATCTCTTGAAAGTGAGGTTAATTCAATAAGGGAAGAGTCGGACTTTATTTGGAGTTTCTCTTCGAGTTTCACCCAATCTGTTGATCTTCGTAGGGGACTAAGGATTGTAGCCATGGCTGTATTATATATACTTGTCGGTCTAATAGGAATGGTTATATTCCAACCATTCTACTAATCTACAGTAGGGGATAGAGTTATTGTAACAATTATGTAATTATTCATCCAAATCTGAAGTATAATCGCATATAGCTAATAATTTCTTTAGCTCCTGGATTACTAGGTTCAACTTTGTTCCTAGTCCGTCCACCAAAAATGAGGATTTTTGTTGCAGTATTCTCTTCAGCTTTAGTTTTCCCTATAGTATAATGAACCTGCTGATTTAGTTGAGATCTGAAGTATTGTCAGATCTTCAAACAAATAATTTATTTGAGAATTAGCGATGCAAAAAATAAGTGATTTCTGCAAAGATTCAGAAGATCTGAGGATAAAGAATCTCGTTTTTGAAGGGGTCTACCTTTCTTTTCCTGGCTATGAACCTCCTGAAAACAGGGAAGCTGCTATTGAACGACTAAGGGATATGGGGTTTACTCAAGGGACTCAAACATATGTCGCTGGAGCAATTTTAGATGATAAAGTTGGGGAGTTGATGCCTCATGCTAAAATAATACTTCAGGTTGGTGAAAATCAATTTTGTGGGTATGCTCATGTGGTATATCCACTTCAGGCAGAAAGCGATAAGAGAGGAATGGTGGCGAAGACATATGCAGGATGCGAATTTCAGAAAGATGTCTTCATGATTCTTGAAGAGTAGGTTTTTGCCTGTCGATGAGTAATATCTTTCTCATTTCTGTTATAATCACCCCATGAATCCGATCTATCTTGTATTAATAGGTGCTGTCTTCTTAGGGTTTGCGGAGGCAATAAGCGGCCATCTACTTAAGAAATTCGAGAATGTAACCTCTGTAGGTTTAATACTGATAGGCTCTGTTGTAACCTTTATTTTAAGCGGATTATGGTTAATCATCTTCAATCCTCCAATGATAGCTCTGGATATAAGGCTTGTGGGTTTGATAGTAACGGTAGGTATTCTTTCATACTTTGCGAATAAATATTTTTACAATAGTTTTAAACTTCAGGCGGCGAGCACTTCTACAATCATAGTAATGTCTACCATCATTGTTACGACCATTTTTGGAAGGATTGTTTTCCGTGAAGAAGTAACTTTAATCCAATGGGGTGGGGTGTTACTAGTTGCCCTTGCTGTCCTTCTTATAAATATGGGAGGAATTACGCTTGAAAAGTTAAAGGGAGTTTTCAACCCTACAAAGGCTACCCAATATGTTCTCTTTGCGGCCTTTCTCTATGGCCTGTCTAACGGAATTTCTAAACTACTTGTTCAGGATATAGATCCCCATTACTACCAGTTCCTAGATATCCTGTTGGTAACTCCAATCTTTTTTCTTCTAGACTGGAAGGAGGCTGTAGAGCAGGTTAAAGTTCTAAAAACATCTAGAGCTTTCTGGTATATTGCTCCAGTTATATTTTTCTATTTTACATATAATATTCTTAAATATATTGCCTTCAGTAAAGGGCTTGAGCTTCCGCTAGCAGATGCTGTGGATAATGTAGTCGTCTTCGTAATTATTATTTTGGAGTTCCTTATTTTCAGAATAAGGGCAACAAATCTTCTGTTCAAACTTATGGTCACTATTATTGCTGTAATTGGGGTTACATTGATAAGGGTTGGGGGGAGTTTTTAGAGTAAGCTATAGTCTACAATTATTGACTTCAGGTAACAAAATATTTAAAGTGTTATCAGGTTATATAACAAACTGCTAATACATGGATTCAAAAGGGTCATCTATTGTAGAGACGCTATCGACTAAATTCAAAAGATACCCTAAATGGGTTTCTTTTATTGTATTGTTTCTTGTTGTTGTAGTTACTCCTGTTACAATCCTTCTCCTTGATAATTTCGTAAAGCCAGCTGAGTCTTGGTTTAATACCTCATGGGAGTTTAGAAAAGAGGTTACCGTTACAAACGGAGGAACATCGAAAACCAACTATGATCTGCTTGTAACTCTCGATACGGCAGCCTTGGTGGCTGCTGGGAAGATTCAGAGCGATTGTGATGATATTAGATTTGTTGATAGTGACGATACTACTACTCTGTCATACTGGATAGAAGCGGGTTGTAATACCACGACTACTCAGGTTTGGGTAAGAATCCCCTCGGTCCCAGTTGGAAGTAAAACTATATATTTTTACTATGGTAATGGGGCTGCCGTCAGTGCACAGCAGGCATGGAGTGGAAACTTTATTGTACTTAATAATGTGGCCTGTGGGGCAGGGTGGACTAGGGCTACAAGTTTTGATGGTAAGTTCATAAGAGGTGCAAATGGTTATGGTACAACTGGTGGTACTGATGTTCATAATCACGGTCAAGTATCTGGAACTTCGGGAGGATCATCCTCAACCTCAACTACGAACGGAGCCTGTGATTTAACCATGTCGTCGCCAGGGGGGCATACTGGAACGAAAGCGGATGTCAGTAATGCTTCTACACTACCACCATATTTAGATATGGTCTTTTGCCAAAGCCCGAGCTTGACTGTAAACACAGGTAATATAGTATGGTTTGATGCTACAGTCCCTACTGGTTGGACAAGGTTCACTGCTCTTGATTCGAAATTCCCTAGGGGATCTGCTACATATGGGGGAACAGGAGGAAGTACTACCCATACCCATCCTTTCACGGGAGGATATGCTACAGGGGGATCCGCTGAACAGTGTGCGGCGGGGGCAGACGGTGGTGGATCTGCTGCGTGGGCACATGGACATACTTCATTGGGTGGAACTACCGGAAGTGGTACGAATACTCCCCCATATTTGAATATGATCTATGGAAGTATTAACGCTTCAGGTGTTGTCCCTGTTAATGGAATTGTAGCGAGCACAGTGGTCCCTCCGCTTGGTTGGACAAGATTTTCAGCTTTAGATTCTAACTATCCACGTGGAGCTTCTACATATGGTTCTACTGGTGGGGCAACAACTCATACACATTCGATAACAATTACCTTAGATACCTATTCTGGAGGGAGATTTCCAAGAAATACTGTTCCAGCAGGTACTTTAGCTGGGTATACACACAATCATACTTTGACTACGACAACGGCTTCTGCGTCAAACCTCCCTTCATATCTCAACTCCTATTTTATTAAGAAGAATAACAACGCTGGAGATTCTATCTCTTTTTCACTATCAAATGAGCAGTCTAACGCTCCTGCTGCACCTACATCCGTTGCTGCTCAGGCGTTAACAACAAGCTCTATAAGGTGGAATTTCGTAGACAATGCTACTAATGAAACAGGGTTTAAGGTTGTAGACGAATTAGGGGTTGTAAAGGCTACGTGTGCAAGTGCAGATCTTACATATTGTGATGAAACAGGGCTTTCTGCCAATACTCAATATACAAGGGCTATAATTGCATACAATGCTAATGGTGATAGCCAGGCATCAAGCCTGACTAGTAGGTATACACTTATAAATACGCCTACAATCTCTACCACCACTGTAGCGACGACTAGTATTGGGCTGAATGCCGCAGGAGTTTCTAATTTAGGAGTAGGACTCTCTGCATTATACTTTGATTGCACGTCTGCCTCTTGTGATTCGGGATTGAATGTATGGAATCCTGCAACAACGGCAACTGCAACGTCACTTACAAACAACACTCAGTATACGTTTGTGGTAAAAGCTAGAAATGGAGACGGTGTTGAGACCCTAGATTCCGACTCTGTGTCTAAATATACCCTAGCTCTTTTTCCTACCGTCTCTATTGTAAATCCAACCTCAACCTCCTTCACAGTTTCTGTTACAAATGTTCCTAATCTTGGAGCCGATCAAGGTGCAATTCACGTGATCTGTACTACTGGATGTAGTATTGGAGATATATGGACTGCCTCAGATCAGGTAGTCCTTTCCGGCATGTCTCCAAATATTCAATATTCATTTACTGTGAAAGTTAGAAATGGTGAGGGAGTCGAGACTTCTTCTACGGATCCAGTATCTGGTTATACTCTTGCAAATGCTCCTTTGGATCCTGTTGCCAGCGAGATCACAGAACATACGTTTAGAGTTTCTCTAAATCAAAATCTAAATAGTAATCCAAGTTCTGTTTTGTATTCTGTAAAGTATGGAGCCAATGAGTTTATAAGTAATGTTGATGGCAGCATTGGTTTGTCAGAGGTTTGGGCTGACTATGACACCTGGACGCAAGGGGGTGGGGTTCTAGTGTCTGGATTAACAGAGGGTTCGCAGCATATACTTGCCGTTAGAGCTAAGAATTCTGAAGACGTTACAACCGCATATAGTGGTTCCACCGAAATTTATACCCTTCTTTCTACTCCAATATTGGTCTCCGGACAGGCATTAAGTTCAAGTTCAATTCGTTGGAATTTTACGGATGGTGGGGTTAATGAAAGTGGATTTAAAGTATATGATTCAAGTGGAAGTCTTCTAATTACATGTGCGACCCCTGATATTACTTTTTGTGATGAAACGGGTCTCTCTCCTAATACTACATATACAAGAAAGGTAAAGGCATATAATGCTAATGTTGATAGTGTATTTAGCGGGACTCAATCTGAAACGACTCGTGCAGCCATTCCTTCTTTAACCAATCTTTCTGGAACCCAAGGTAGAGTTTCTTTTGGGGTTACCATGAATGGCAACCCAGGAGGAACAGAAATTAGTATTTTTGAAGAGGGTACTGGGAAATACTACTCTCAAACAACAGGAGAACTTATTTCAACTCCAACATGGTTTGAGTATGTTGATACAGGTGTTGATTTTGATGTAAATAATCTTGACCCAAACACTGAATATATATTCAAGGTGAAGGCAAGGAACAGTGAGGCTGTTGAAACCGCATATAGTGGAACATATAGTGTTTATACGCATGCCGTTGTCCCTTCTGTTGTTTCTGCGGAGGGAGTATCTAGTACCGGTGTTAACGTTACCCTAGGTACAGGAGGCAATCCTTCTACAACTACATATGCCGTTCGTGAAGTTAACAGTGGAAAGTTCATAGATGAGGCGACTAATACCCTTTCGGATACTGCAGTTTGGAGTACGTATGCCCAATATGGCGGGGCAAGTGGAGTTACCGTTAATGGTCTCCTTGCCAATACTCAATACACTTTCGATGTTAAAGCAAGGAATGCTAATGATATTGAAACTGCATTTTCAACTTCCGTTTCAGGATATACTTATGCCAATGCCCCAACTGTTGTCTCACTTTCACCTAGCTCATCAACTGTTCTCGTCATTGTTGTCGGATCTTCTAGTAATCCTGTCTATACACAATTTGCAGTGAGAGAAAATACCTCTGGATTGTATGTAAACAATAGTACTGGAGTACTTCAGGCTTCGCCAAGCTGGGCCACATACGCACAATGGGGAAGCGTAACTGGGTTTGGTGTTGTTGGACTTTCACCAAATAGTGAATATACATTCTCCACAATAGCCAAAAATAATGATGATATAAATACGAGCTTCTCTGTTGGGCTGGCTAAATATACCCTTGCAAATGTTCCAGGGAGCGTTGAAGTTTCAGATATAAGTGTGAGTTCGCTTAAGGCCGTTTTAGACCTGAATGGAAATCCAATTTCAACCCAACTTGCCTTATATAATTCAACTAAATCCAAATATGTTGACTATAATACAGGTAATGATAGTGATACTCCTGTCTGGGGGACATATGCGCAATGGGGAGGAGATAACGGATATACGATATCAGGTTTAGAATCTGGAACTACTTATGAGTTTGTTGCAAAAGCAAGAAATGCTGACAATATAGAAACCTCCTTCAGCGTAGGCTCAAATGTAAGTACCTCTTTAAATGCCCCTACTATAGGAACTCCTATTAGGTTGTCCGAGACCTCTATCAGATGGGTCTTTACAGATAATGAAACAAATGAACAGGGATACCGGGTCTATGATACCAATGGAGTACAGGTTGCTGAGTGTTTAGGAACTGCGCTTACCTCATGTATTGAATATGGTATGACCCCAAATACTCTGTATACAAGAAAGGTTGCTGCCTATAATGCAACGGGGAGGGGAGATTACAGTTCAACGGCTTCCAAATATACGCCTGCTGCCACACCACAGTTCTCAAGCTCTGAGGCGTCTAGTTCAACGGCTATAAAGCTTGTTGTAAACGCTAGCGGTAATCCATCAAATACTCAATACCAAGTGAGGGAGGTCATTTCAGGATTGAAAGTTGGAGATTTTAGGTCAGGAAGAGGGCGTCTTCTCTCTGCAGATTCCTGGTATACGTTAGATGAATTAGGAGGGGCCTCTGGTTTCTTTGTCTCTGAACTCTTTGCTAATGCAGAGTATCAATTTGCAGTTGTTGCTAGAGATGGTGAAGACGTGATTACTTCTACATCAGATATTGTGACTATTTATACCCTTTCCGTTCAGACCTCTTCGCCGGCTCTAACTCCTCTTTCAGAATCTAGAATTAAGGTTGTAATTGATAATGGAGGTAATCCAGAGGTTACAACCTTTGCTTTCAAGGATGTCACAACTTCTAAATATTTTAACTACACAAATGGTTTATGGGAGACGGATGCTGTTTGGGGAACGTATACTAATTGGGGGAGGGGAACAGGTTTTAGTATAAGTGGTTTGGGAATAAATACAGAGTATGAATTCCATACAATATCCCGTAATGGACAGAATGTAGAGTCTACGCCATCTCCAAGTTCTAAGATTTATACTCTTTCAAATACTCCAGGAAGAGTTGGAGTTACTCTTAATACTCCAACCTCTCTCCTTATAAAGGTTAGTGCAAACCAGAATCCTGCGAATACGGACTACAGTATAATGGATATTGTAAGTGGAAAGTCTGTAGATCCTAGAACAGGAACTCTAGTATCTGATGTTAAGTGGGGTAAATTTGCTGATTTCGGAGGTCTCAATGGTATGACAATAAACGGACTTGTTCCAGGAGCCAGGCATGAATTTATTGCTAAATCTAGAAATGGTAATCTTCTTGAATCTGGTACCTCCTCAAGCTTTGTTTCGTACACATTAGCCAGCATTCCTGGAGTTGAGAGTATTAATACTGTAACTTTGAGGTCTTTAACCCTAAGAATATTTAGAAACGCTAATGATTCAAGTGTTCAGTACTCTATATATGAGGAGTCTCAAGGAAGATTTGTAGATTTCAGAACAGGTCTTCTAACAACAGAACCTGTTTGGGGAACATATTCAGAATTCGGTGGGAATATAGGGGTTCTGTTAAGCGGTTTAGCACCAGTTTCAGACTACTCCTTCCGAATTAATGCAAGAAATGGGGCAGGAATTGTTACAGGTTTGGGGGCAAGAACTCAATATGGTACAAATGCAATTATAGAGAATATTCCTGTTGGAGTACTTCTCAGGCTAAAGAGCAGTCTGAATGTAGATCCAAGTACTGATTTAGGAGGTCAGAGGGGTGTACAGGAGGTTAGAGTTCTTAGAAACAACACAATTGTTGCAGATGTCCCGATTGAGTTTACACAGAATAGAGACTGGAGTTCGGCTGTTATCGTGGCTGAGGGTAGCAAAGTTGTTGTTAAACTCCCTGAAACTGCAGGATTAAAGGGAACCTATACTATGTATGTTCCAAAGGAGGAGAGTAATCGGTTTAAATTGTGTACAAAAGCGGAATCAATAGATGAAGTAAATAGTGATTGTGCAGGTAGTGTGGTATTTGCTGGTCCATATCCTCAGACTATTGATATTGATGGGTCATTGGTTACAGTGTCTACTTCAGTAATTGATGGTGTTAGCTATTGGGTTGTCTCAGGTTTAACAGGAACGGGAGGATTAGGTGAAACCGTTGATACAGGAGGCGAGGTGAAAGAACCTACCGTTGAAGATCCTGAAAAAGAGGAAGAAGAACCAATCACTCCCCCTGTTGTTATAAATACACCAATTAAAGTTGTGAATGATGTTGTTAACACTGTATTAACAACGGTTGCAGAAACTAATGCAACAGAAGCTATTGATGGCGTTAAGATAGCTATAGATAATAGTGTTGTCGGGGACCTTCCAGAACCTCAGTTAACAGCTGTTACAACTACGGCCACTGCGGCAACGGTCACAGTTGGACTAGCAGCTATCGGTGGAGGATTTAGTTCTGTCCCATACTTCTTAACGCAACTATTTTTAAGTATGCTTTCTCTTCTTGGCTTTAGAAAGAAAGGTAAACCATATGGATATGTATATGACTCGGTTACAAAAGAACCAGTTTCAAGAGCAATAGTCAGAATATATGATGTTAACGATAAGCTTGTGTGGACAGATGTAACAGATGTATACGGATCTTTCAATGTTGAACTCCCGAAAGGAAAATATAAATTACTTGTTAAAAAAGGCGGATTTAAGTATCCAACAGAAATTGTTAAGGGTGTAGTTGATTATCCTCTTGAACCTATCTACAAAGGTGAGTTGTTCAGCCTAAGTAAGAGGGAAGAGGTTCGGGTACTTATCCCTATCGATCCAACTAAAGTTGATAGATTCAAAGCCCTTTCCGTATCTGCAAGAACTAGTATAAACCTTATTCTTAAAATGCTCCACGCAGTAATCTTCGTGGGTGGAATAATTCTTGGTGTATATACCGTTGTAAAGTTCCCATCTCTCACTAATTGGATTGTAATAGCGTTCTATATTCCGGCCTTCTACATGCTCTATAAATCTATGTTTGGTGAGGAAGCATCATATGGAATTGTTACGGATATCAAGGGAAAACCGATTGAGAATGTAGAGATTGCTATTAAAGAGATGAAGTTTGATAGGTTTGTATCGAAGCGTATTACAGATAAGAATGGAAAGTATAGGTTTGTAATATATCCCGGAGCATACGAACTTGTTGTTATCTCCAGCGATTATAAAGCGATGAAGTTTGAGGGGGGATCTAGTGTTGTTAATATCACGGCAAAGGGAGAAAAAACTATAACTAAAAATATTGTAGTAAGGAAAAAGTAGGATACCCACTAAATAATGTTTCAATATTTATCTATGTCGATTAGCGTAAAGGAGGTTTTGATGAATAAGAAATATCTCCTTTTTGACCTTGATGGTACTATTGTTGATTTGGAAAATCTAAATTACACAAGTTTTAGAGATACGGTTAAGGAGATTCTTAATAGAGAGCTTACATATAATGAATATATGAAGTATTTTGCAGGGAGCGGTTCTATAAGCGGGTTTACTAAATATTTAGAATCAATTGGAAGCAACTATAATGCAGAGGAGGCAAGGAATAGGTATAGAGCAAAGAAAAGAGAGGCTTTACATACACGATTTAATGAAGTGGTTAAGATTAAAGAAGGATTGGTCGAATTTCTTGAAAAGATGAAGAGTGAGGGTAGGAAAATGGCGGTGGGAACATCTAATGGTAGGGAGTTTGCTCAGTATATTTTGGAACAGACAGGTTTGATTAAATACTTCGATGCCGTTGTCTATGTAGAAGATGTTGTGAATACTAAACCTGCTCCAGATATCTTTTTGAAAGCACTAAATTTACTCGGTGGAACAGGCGGGGAGACTGTTATATTTGAGGACTCTCCAACGGGGGTAGAAAGCGCGGTTAACACAGGAATGGACTATATCGTTGTTATAACGAAGGGGCACAACCAGGAGCTCAAATCTAAACACGAACATACTATTGATAGTTTTAGCGAACTGCTTTAACTTCTACCCACTTTCCTACACCAAAGACTTTTTCATCAAGTATTTTAAAATATTCTGGTTTAATACAGTATAGTTTGGAACCCCAAAGCTTAAGGTCAATAGGCTTTTTAATCTCCTTTCTAAAAATTGAGTGCCTTTTGGAATATGCCAGAAAGGCATTCAGGAGTGTTTTCCCGTTTGCTTGTTTGCAGGTACCGAATATCTGTATTCCTTTAAGTTTATCCGCTAGCGTTTGGTTGCTTGTATAGACTGTAACTGCAACTGAGTTGTTGTTTTTAATATTTTTAATATGTTGAGATTTAGAGTCTGAAAGGAAATAGATGTAAAAGTTCTCATCATAGGCGAAAAAGGCAGTATTTATGTGTGCTTTCTTTCCGTTTACAGTTGCCATAGAAAGAAGAGAAGTTGATTTGAGGATTGATTCTATTGATTCTGTTATGTTACTCTCCATTATGTTTTTCTAATAAATAGTTATTAAGATCTACTGGAAACATATTTCCCATTCTTCCTCCAACCGCCTCCCATTCCTTGGTCATTGAAAGATCTGTTTCGAATACCTCTTTGAGAATCTTTTCTGCTATTACCTGATTTCCAATCTTATTGCAGTGTATGAAGTCTATGTCTCCTGGTTTAAGTCCCCAGTCAGGGTTGTCCCATTGATGTACAAAAGTGAAGAGAGAAGGGAGGTTGTATCTTCTAAATTCGGAGTATATATCGACGAATATAGCGTCTTGGCTTTTCGCTACTTCTTGATATATATTACTAGCGTGCCCCAACTTTTCAGAGTATTTGAGGTTTGGTGTGTCATATGTTGACCAAAGCACTACTTCACTACCGATCTCTTTAATCATTTTTACTAATTCTAGTGTAGATTCGCTGAATCTGTCTATCTTTTCAAGATGATTAAAACCAAGCGACATTACTACTATGTCGGGCTTATACATAGCAATTGTGTCTTCGAAATTCTCTATGAAATATCTATTATTTTGTCCGTCTCCTCCCGAGTTGATAACCTTTCTTTTAACTCCCTCTAGTTCTCCTTCTCCCTGTCTGAAAACAAAGTTTATCCAATCAACCCAGTTTGGGTGGCACCACTCTTGCGATGTGGTACTATCGCCAATACAGACAATGGTTAAAGGCTCTTTCTTCTTATATTTATTCAGATATGGTCTCATCTTTACCAAGTATATATATCAATTACTTCGAGTGGAAAACTCTTTCCTTTAACATATCGATCAAATTCTTTAAGCATCTGTTTCGTTTGTAGAGGGACTTTTTCATTGAGGATATCTTTAGGGTCAAACCAATTAATTTCTGCAATTTCAGGATCTTCAATTTTAATGGGTTTTCCTTTGATGGAAGCTGTAAATATAACCCGTAGGAACTCTTCGTCTTCTGGTTCCGTTTTTCTCTCGAATATACCTATGAGACCTTGTAACTCAACTGTTAGTCCCGTTTCTTCTAGAACCTCTCTACATACAGCCTCTCTGATATCTTCGCTCCAGAGGACCTTTCCTCCTGGTAACTGCCATCCTGGGTATTTGGATTTTATTGGCTTGCACAAAAGGACCTTTCCACCTTTTTCAATAATCGCACCTGTGTAGACAAGAAAACGGGCGGTTAGTCTGGATCTGGGGATATCTTTAATAGTTTGGTATTGCTTAGCGGTAATGAATTTCATCTATGAATTATATCACTTATTTATATACAGTCGCTTCCTTCCATCTCCCTTGTTTAGGTTTGTATATTTTCTAAATTCACACCCTATCCCTTCCCAGTTCTCTGCACTAAGGGGAATCTTTTTACCGTTGATTGTTAGGTAGTTAAACTTGTTAGGATGTGTGGAAGCAAGGCTCATGCACACCTCCTCTGGGGATTGAGTAGGGTTGAGGAGGTTCATTGTAGGGAGGGAGCCTGGGCCAATTGGGAACCTCTTAAATAGATCTATTTTATCTGGGTACTGGTATGCCGTGTCGATTAGGAGTTCTGTAAAATGGAACTTAAAGTTGAAGCCAAAGATAGGGAGGAGTCTTTCTAAAGCCTCTGTAACTGAAATGCTCTCGAAGGCTTCAATCTCCTTTGCAATCTCTTTTATTACGGTGGGGAGGTAGTAACAGAAGAATTTCTCACGGGTATTGTATTTGGATTTTTGTATTGTACTTATGGGAAATATGTAGGCGACTCCATATTTAGGAGAGGATAGGGAGGAGAGCTTTTTAAATACCTTAATGTTGTTGCTCCTTTCAAAGTTTAGGAGTCCAACCTTCGATATTGTTCCTGGATTGCATATAAAACGGCAGAAGAGCATATTGAGAAGCCAGAGGGAAAAGTTATTTTCGTATGGTTTCAGAAGCCTATGGAATGCAATTGTTTGTCTGTCTAATTCTCTATAGATATTACAAAATCTATAGTTACAGAGTATCTTATCGGTACTGAATGGAGGAAGATCTCCTTTGATTTTCCTCTCATAAATAGTCATTCTTTCATTGGCAAACTTAACTATTCTCTCGTATACATCTCTGTTTAATATCACCTTCCTATCCTCGTTTCTATTATTAATGTGTTTTTCCCAATGTCTGTATAGTGCGGTGAGCTCATTTGATAGTTCCATAACTGATTTTTTCACATTTCTTTGTAGAAAGATATGGATATTCCTTAAAAGAAAAAAGCCCTAAGTATTTTTTATACCTAGGGCTCTTGCGCCAGCTTGCAACTGAATTTAGAATTTCACTTCAACTTTGGCTCTTTGGAGAGCTTTTTCGGCGGTTAGGATAGCTTCCTTTGCTCTGGAAGATAGTTCTTCTGGGATTCCGTCTGCGAGGATCAGGTTCTCATATCCGGGACGGATCCATTGTAGATCGACATGATGTCTGTAGACTCCATTTCGGTATAGTTGACCCAACTTATATCCCGTTATGAAGTATCCGACACTTTGAAGGGCTTTTCGTGAGCCGGTATTGGGGGATATAACTCCACTCGTAATCGACTTCAGGTCTAGAAACTCCACGGCGTAATGGGTTCTGGCTAAATGGCTTGTTGAGGCAATGCCTTTTCTCCAGAAACTCTTATCGTAGAGCATAAAGCCGGTTGAGCCCATATGATTGGGTATATCTATCCTGATTGAGGTTATCCCTATGAGGGGGCTTTCATCGAGGTATACACCCCAAACTCTCGAATCTTTATCCTCACTGGTCCTTTCCCAGAACTTCTCTTCGTCGGATATGGAAGGGGAGTGCTGCATGAGGGTATAGCGGGTAACCTCGTGGTCACTGAACATACCGCAAACTCTCGCGCAGGCGATCTCCTCTTTAGCGAACGGCTTCAGCTGGATTAACCCAGCTTTTCCCCTTATGGACATAGCTTTTCCGAACATCTTTATCTCCTTTTTTAATGTGCAAGCTGGCATCAGGCTCTCACTAAGTGAATGTGAACCTGGAAAAACCTCCAACTTGCAATTAATGAAAAAAGCCTCCGATGGAGGCTTATCTAGTTTCGCTTAAAGGGATATTTGTTAAGACAATAGATAAGCCACAATGAAATTCGCACCTTCATAGCAAGGTGTTACTACTAAGTTCTTCATTGTGTTTAATGCAAATCTACGCATTTTTATAAATATATATCTATTTGAGTATTAACTCAGGGGGATTATAGCGTAAAAGAGGCTTATTAGCAAGGTTATTCCTAAAAGAAGGAGCTGTGATTCCCTTTCTCTAGCTTACAATGTAACAATATTTGGGATAAACTTGGGAGATGGATAATCAACTATACGAAATATATAGAAATTCGGAAGAGTATAAACTTTGGCCAATTAACAAGGAGCCATTCTTAAATATAGTTACAGGGAAACATAAGAACGATATCAATAATGAGACTAAGGTTTTTAAGGAATATGTTGGAGATGATCTTGCTGGTTACATATCAATAAAGGTTCGAGAGAGTAAAGGGGTAATATGCTTTCTTTTCGTAGGTAAAAACCATAGGAACAATGGAATTGGGAGTAAATTATTAAAGCAAGCTCAGGAGCACTTTAGGGGGAAAGGTGTAAAAGAGGTTCTGTTTGGAGCAGGAGCGGGTTCATATATCTTTCCTGGTCTCCCTAAAAATTTAAATGTGGAAGGATTTTTCAAAGAGCTTGGATTCGAGGTCACTGATAAAGGCCTTATTGATATGTATCAGGATATTACAAATTGGAATTTGCCTGCTGGTATTTTAGAGATGATGGAGGAGAAGGGTGTTAAAATAGCTATGTCTACAAGAGAAGTTGCTGAAAAGATTGTAGAGTTTACTAAAGAAAACTTTCCTAACTGGTATGAGTATTATAGATCTGATATGGAAGAGGAAAGATTTAGTGAGGTTTTCTACGCTAGCATTGAAGATGAAATAGTTGGGATTAGTGAATTATGGATGGGTGAGTGTAATTGGAAACTTCTCTTTGAGGGTAGTGTTGGCGGTGGGGCGGCGTTAGGAGTTTCAGAGAAGCATAGGGGGAAGGGTATTGGTTTAGCTATGAAGGCCTGGGGAACTCAAAAAATCAAAGAGCAAGGTATTAAATATGTATGGATTGGTTGGACGTATGCTGTTGATTTCTATAGGAAGCTTGGATTTGAAGTATGGAGAGAGTATTGGAGTGTGAGAAAGGAGATTGATCCCTCTAATTCTTAATCTCCTTGAGGAGAATTTCGTAAAGGATCTCTTTGTTCTCTCCTGTAAAGTCGTGGTCTGATTCTGTTTCTATAATCTTTGTATTTCTAATGTTTTTTATATCTGCGGAGGTAGCAAGATTGTCTTTGTTCCCATAGATTAGAGTTAGGGAGGTCTTCTGTGCAAGTTTATTGTATAAATCGTATTGATTAGTATTAAATCGTTCTGTCCAGTATTCAGGTGGAATAACAGTTATCTTTCCGTCGGAGTGTTTTCTTCTCGAGATACTAGAAAAGTCTGTCGTACTATCTGGTCTTGCATTGTATCTTTCCAATATCGAATTTCTATCTGTTAAGAAGAAGGGGGATATTCCAATTACCTGGGAGATACCTGTCATATCACAGAGGGTTGGAATAATACAACCCTGGGATTGAGCAACTATTTTAATATCTTTTCCTGGATATTCTTTTTTAACTTTCTCAATCTGGGCTTGGAGGATTTCAGCGTGTTTTGAGAATGGAATGGTGTATACCTCTTTAGTTTCTTCGTTATATTCGTAGTAGTCGAAGAGTACGGTTATATATCCTAATCTTTGCAACTTTTCAGAAAGGAAGATAAATAGCCCCAGGTTGTCTTTCCTAATTCCGAATCCATGAGAGAATAGTATTGCTGTATTCATGGATGAATTGTAACATATCAACCTTTGTGAAGAATAGAAACTATAAACTCCAGTTATCAAGAATTTTGATATCGTCCTTAGAAAGCTCGATAGACATGCAATCAAGGTTCTCATTAATGTGGGCTCTATTTGAACTCTTTATAAGAGCCATAACATTCTTTTTCTGTAGTAACCAGTTTAATGCTAACTGACTTGGAGTTACACCATATTTAAGTACTAGGTTAGCAAACTCCGTATTCGCATGCGCAATATTTGCCATTCCTCTATTTATTGGTCTGTAAGCGAGTATCTTTATTCCATTTTTGACACAGTACTCAATAGTACCATCGTGCTCGTATTCGCGATTGAAAATATTGTATAGAATCTCATTTGCCTCAATTGGAATATCAATCTTCTTCTGTATATTTTTAATGCTTTCTATATTTGCATTCGATACTGCAAATTTGATTACTTTTCCTTCTGCGATCTTTCTCTTTAAGAACTTCTCAAGCTCTTTCTCTGAAATGTTTTTAAAATCAGGTTTATGAATTTGAAATACATCTATGTACCTGATATTTAGTTGTTTCAAGTACTTATTAAAGACCTCTTCTAACTCATTAATATCTTTGTATTTATGAATGTCGAACTTACATAACAGCGTGAGGCTTTTCCTGTCAAACTCTTCAATTGATTGGCGTATTAGTTCTAGTGATCCACCTTCGCCTTGGGCTATCCAGCAATCTAATAAAGTTAATCCCTTGTTTATCTGATACTTAATTTGAGCAATCTCGTTAACATAATCGGAGTAGGGGGTCTTGGTCATATATCCACCTATACCCCAGGTCCCAATTCCTAACTTCAAAAGTCTATCTTTCCCAAATGCTTTTATTTCTGGTATTGAACTATTCATAGTTTAAGATTTTGTGGAAATTATCCAAATAGATTCGAAGAGGCTGTTTAGCAAGTCTACAATTAACTGATCCTTGATTATTAAGGCCCAAAACTTTCCTTCTTTGATTGTTGCAAAACCAACTCTATCTCCGAAGGTAGACATCATAGACTCTAAGTTGAGCTTTTGGGAGTACCTTCTGCATTCTTTGAGTAAAGGTATGTTGCTTACATCATACTCATCTGGAATAGCACTTATATCGTAAAGGACTTTAACATTTATATCTCTAGATACTCTCTCTTTAATAAACCATTCGTTTCCCTCTTTAAGGTTACCTGTTCCTCCGGCGAGTTTTTTAGCGGTCTCTGAAGAAGTTATTGTCCTAATTGTCTCTATCTCCTCTCGTAGTATCTCCTTGTGATATCTTGTATATGCATCACTACCCACAAATATCTTCACATTTTCATTTTGATAGTAGTCTGCTGAATATTTCTCTAGATCCGCAAATGCGTTTAAGAAGATACTTTTTGAGTCATCAATCTCTGCTTTCTGTTTATCAAAGAGTTTTAACATTACATCTTTTGGAGCGACTTTGAATTTTTGATTTCTTGAGTCTCCTGAACTTGTTATAAGGCCCTTTCTAAGTAATTGTGTGATTGCTTTATACGAGGTAGATTTGTCTAATTGATTGTCCTTACGAATCTGATTACCTAAGCTTTCTCCCTTTGAGAGTAGGTAGAGGTAAATTGAAATCTCATTTTGTGACAATCCCAAGTTTTCAAGTGAATTCTTAATATTCATATTTGATTATACTACGTAGTGGTAGATGGTTGCAACTATATGTTACTATAGTCGTACTACTGATGAAGAAAAGTTATTGAGTGATCTCTTCACATTCGAACGTCTCAATGCGCTTTCCTCCTGTAATTCCCTGATCTTTATATTCACAGTTCTTACCACATTCATAATCCCATTCTCCTTCTTTTAAGTCGTACCACTCAGCTTTCTCTTTTGCCCAAGTCTGGCACTCATTAACTGTCTTGAATTTATTTCTTTTTGAATCCGTTAGTTGGTTTGCTTCTGAGTATGTCCTATTGAAAAAGCTCCCAGACCATGGGTATTTCTCCGCTCTGCTTTTCTGGAAGTTCATACCTAATCCAATTAAGTATGGAATTAAGATTATTCCAATAATCGTTCCAACTACCTGTATTATTTTATATCCTTTCTCCATATGAATAGCTTGTTAAAATATTAGCCCTATATATTGTAGTTCTGTTTTATAGTGAAAACAAATCTAATTCCGAATCCATGGGAAAATAATATTGCGGTATTCATGGATGTAATTATGAAATATTGTTCATTATATGTTGTCTGTAACTCCTTTCTACCGTATAATCGCGGAATGGAGGGACTTTATGATATAAACAATATTCTGTCTAAAGAGGAATTCATATCAACTCTTAATCTATATTTAAAAGATTGGTATGTAAAAAACTTCGCTCCTGGGGCGAGAACTCTGATAACGCAAGGGGATGTTGTTTTGGTAGACTCTCGGTATGGTGAGATGAGTGTAGAAGAAAAGACTTTAAGACTAGGTTCAATATCAAAGGTGTTGCTCACATACGTCCTTCTTCTCCTAGTTCGTGAAAATAGAATTAATCTTGAGGCGAAGGTGTCAGAGTACCTCCCTGAGTTCAAAAATTGCCCAGTTGGAAGTATCAGACTCTTTAAATTGGCAAACCATACTTCGGGATTGAGGAGGGAAGGGCCGTGGGGGGCAACTTCAAATAATGAGTATCCCGATGATAAAGAATTGATGAACTATTTTCTGAATGTTTCAGATTTGCGTGACTGTGATTGGGGGTACTCAAATATCGGGTTTGAACTTCTAAGACTTATCCTTGAAAAGGTAACCTCCCAAAAGTATACAGACTTTATTAATGATTGCATTCCGAAATTATTAGGAGGTAAAGAGTTTGAATTCAACCTTCCTATAGGGATTTATGACGGTTATACAAACTTTAATTATGAAAATAGGAGGAGGGATAAGGTTAAATTTGAAGACTATAAAGGAATGGTAGGTAGTGTGGGTTGGCAGGCGGAGATAAAAGATGTAGAGAAACTATTGAAAATTTACATTAAAAAGTGGGGGAAAATAATCTCTAAAGATAAATACTTTGTTAATCGCCATCCTGAACCAAATTGGGAACTTGGGATCTCTTCCTGGGATTTTAATGGGTTAAAGATTTACGACCATCAAGGTGAAGTTTGGGGGTATACTTCTAAGGCTACTTACGTTCCAGAACTAGATATTTCAATAACAACTTTTATTAACTGTTCTGCAATTCCTATTCATCAGTTACATACTTCCTTAATTTCTGCCTTATTTCTTTTTCATGGATTGCAAAATCGTTTAGAAGTGGGGAAGATTGTTAAATACAAAAGTCGGATTCTTAATCTGATAGCGATTATTCAAAGAGAACGAGTTATTTTTCTTCGAGAGAATCTAACCTCGTTTTTTTCTAATCCAATTATTGCAGAGTCTGTAAATAAGGGAAAGTATAAAGTGGTTTTTGGAGCTAAAACCTCTTTTTATGGAGAGGAGGTGACTTTTTCAACTGACTATAGTGGATGTGAAATCGGACCTTATCATTTTGAGAGGGCTGATATGTAGAACTCGTTTATATAAGAGGATTCCCTCCTTTTAGTTAGTGTCTAATACTTTGTGTCGGAAGCTATATACCTTGACAGTCATAGTAGTATGATATACAATGCAGCTATGGAATATAAAAAGATATCGGCAGACTTACTTCGTGGACATACAGATACTATTATTCTCGGACTCTTGATCGAGAGCGATAAGTATGGCTATGAAATTACCAAGCTTGTATTTGAACTTTCTGAACGACAGTATGAATTAAAGGAGGCTACCATGTATTCAAGTCTAAAGCGCCTAGAAAATGATAAATATATTACCTCCTATTGGGGAGATGAAACTCAAGGGAGTAGGCGAAGGTACTATCATATTACGGAAAGCGGTCGTGAATTGTATAAGAGCAACAAGCAGAATTGGATTTTTGCGAAGCATATTTTAGATAAATTATTATAAATTAAGTAATGGAAAAGAAATTACAACAGTTTTTAGATAGTGCCTTTGCTCCTTACGGAAGTTTTCCTGCCCGAGCTGATGTCACGAAAGAATTACTTGCTAACCTTCTTGAAAAATATAAAGATTTAAAGAAAGAAGGGAAGAGTGATGAAGAAGCATATCAGTCTGCTGTTGACTCGTTTGGCGATGTAGAAGAGATTATGGAGCAAGTCCCTCATACTGAGAAGAGTGATAAGCCAAAGCCAGTAGAGGAAACTGGTCTGCGGGGAGTGTTAAAGAATACTGTTAAACAGGCAAAAGTGCTGATGGGGTTTTCTAGATTTGCATCTACTGTTTTAAACGATGCTGATCTTAGTGATTCTGACCTATCTGATGAAGATTTTAGCTACAGCTCACTAATTGGAACTGTATTTAATGGATCCAACCTAACTAATTCGACTTTTCGAGCTTCTGCAGTAGGGGGAGCGTCATTTGTGAAGGCAGATCTGTCTAAGGCTCGCTTCGCCGCGAGTGATTTAACCAATGTGAACTTTAGCGAAGCTAATCTAACTGGAGCAAAGTTTAATGCTTCAGCGCTACATGATGCTACATTTCAAAATACAATTTTTAACGTGACAGAGTTTATTAACTCAGACTTAGATGGAATGTCATTTGATAACGAAGAATTTGAAGGTGTGACTTTTAGTCATTCTTCTTTTAATAAGACAACATTTAAAAATTCAGTTTTGCGTAATGTGTTTTTCCGTCACTGTGATGTTGAAGAGGCAATCTTTGATGGCACAAAGATGGATAAGGTAACCTATGCCTTGTTAAAGGGTGCGGGGGCTGTATTGGATAAAGCGGTGAAGATATAAGTTGGATGTTTTGAGGGTGAGATACCTCTATCTAGGTAGGCTCTTCGCCTATTATCGCTTTGGTTGGTTTAGAAAGTATATATTCCTTTAGTTGCTTTCTATCACACCAAATATAATCCTCATGTTCCTCAGAAAGATTAATTTGAATGTCTTCATCTTCTAATTTTGTTGTAAATCCTATTACAACAACCCTTACATCTCTTACATCATCCTCTTCAAACTTGAAGTTCTCAAATATAGTTTCTGAAACATTGGCTAACTTCCAATTATCTAGAGTAAGTCCGGTTTCTTCAAAGACTTCCTGTTTCACTCTGCTTTTGACAGTATCTTCGAATTCCATTAGCCCTCCTGGTAAATCCCACTTCTCTGAGTCGCGTAGCCCTGTATGTACTTTTAATAATAATAATTCATCTTTTGAATTGGTTATGAGAGCTTTAACTGCGATTAAAAATGCTTTTCCTTTTGCTAGTCTATACATTTTGTTAATGTTATCTCTAATTGAGGTTAGAAGTAATAATCTGTGGTCATTATACAACGGAGGGAGTATTCTTGTCGCTACCGTGAACATATGGCGGAACATACGGGTCTTGAACCCAATATCCCAACATTATTATACTTAAGGTGAGACAAAAGAGACCGTATAAAGGTGTATAATCAAGATATGATATTTGAACTTAAAATTAAGCCGACTTCTCCAGAGATCGAGTATTCTAACCTTTGGAATGTTATTTCTCGCCTGCCTTTCTATCGAGAACATGGTTATTATCCAATATTACCTAAAGATGTTCGCTTTATGGAAGTTGCTGTAATGTCGCCAAGTTTTCCCAAAGGAATTAAAAATAAACTTTCCTCTATTTTTTCAAATGAAATATACAACCCAATATCATATAACTTAGGTGAGAATAAACTCGAGAATGAAATAAAAAATGTTTATCCTGCTTTTTCAAAAATAGTTTCTGATTGTTTGAATTGGGGATTCAAAATATTTCCAACTTATGAAATCAGCATTACAAAGTACGGAGTAGGTGGAAACTGTAATGAAAAGACGGGATCCATTTTGCTAGTTATAGATGATGTCGGCGATACTCTTGTTAGAAATGCTTCTACAGCATTAATCCATGAAATGGTACATATTGGAATTGGTGAAGAGATTGTGAGTAAATATAAACTGTCCCATGACGAAACGGAACAATTAGTTGATTGGATATGTTCTTTATATATACCCGATTATTGGATTAATGATAGGTTTGGAAATACTCTAAAAGAGTATTTGAAGGGCAAAAGTGTTAAAAATCTTCCTCAGAATATTGAAGAATATAAGCAGAATCTTACTTAGTGGTTTTGGTCTTGTCGCTACCGTGAATATATGGCGGAGAGGGCGGGATTCGAACCCGCGGTAGGGTTTAAAGCCTACGTCTCGTTAGCAGTGAGATCCTTTCGGCCACTCAGGCACCTCTCCATACTGAAAGAATTATATCTACAATGGATTTTATTATCAACATTATAATGATATTATTTACTATGAAGGAGAATGAAGCAATTGAACTTGGAAAGATATGGATGAAAAACTCCATAAATAGGGGACATGATTACGAACATGCAGAGAACGTAGAGAAGCATGCTTTAGAGATATTCAAAGAGATGAAGGAGAAAGGTCTTATACACGATGATACTGATGTGAAACTGGTTTCACTTGCTTCATGGTGGCATGATACATATAAGGCTAGAATGAAGAAAACTACCCTTAGAGCCTTCTTTTTAGAAGGGTATGAGTCAGAAAAGATTGTGAGAAATGAACTTAAGAGCTACCTATCTCCTAAACGACTCGATTCCCTCTGTGCTGCGGTCCGTTACCACAACCATTTTCTTCTATACTTCCTTTTTTCCAAAACATATGCACCTTTAATTCAAATCCTCATTGAAGCAGACAATATAGAAGCAATGAGTAGTGATAGACTAAATAGGAGTTTTCACGCTGAAAAGTTTCCTCTTTTAGGGCTAGCTTTTAAGATTAATACAATGAATATAATCTTCTGGCATAGAAAGTTACACCCGTCAGATTATTTGATTTCATTTATATCTAAATTGAAAACATAGAAAGATGAGATATTTTGGTGCACACGTTACATCAGCAGGAGGACATGAGAACGCAATAAAGCAGGCCGTTAAATATGGTATTAACAGCATTCAGACAATGCCAACGGCTCCAATGAGATGGGCACTTAAGGATGTTCCTATGGAGCAGGTAGAGGCTTTTGCAAAAGAGCAGAAGGGTAGTGGGGTGAAGAAACTTCTTATGCACTGCATCTACCTTATAAACCTGGCAAGGCAGGATAAGCAGATGTTCCATCTAGGTAAGATGTCCCTTGTTACATACCTTAAGTATGCTGAGGAAGTTATGAAAAGGTGTGAGGATCTTGACGTACTAGGTGTAACCTTTCACCCAGGTTCTGCGAAGGATTTAACCCCTGAAGAGGGTATAAAAAGAATTTCGTACGGCCTTAACTGGATACTAGAACAGGTTCCAGGCAACTCGATGCTTCTTCTAGAATCATCAGCGGGAGCAGGAGCAATTATGGGTGATACATTAGAGGAACTTGCTGCGATGAGAGATGGGGTTGAGGATAAGAAGAGGGTTGGATATGTTCTTGATACTCAACATATGTTTGTTTCTGGATATGATTGGACTACAGATTTAGAGGGTATTGTTAAAAAAGTGGATAGTATCCTTGGATTGGAAAACATTAAATGTTTTCACTTAAATGACTCTATGATGGCATTTAACTCACATAGAGATAGGCATGAGAACATTGGGAAGGGGAAGATAGGGGAAGAAGCCATGAGGGCTCTTATAAACCATCCTAAACTTAAGGATATCCCTTTCATTCTAGAGACCCCAGCTTTAAAATCTGATACTACAATGGGAGAAGAGATTGCTACCTTAAAGAGCTATCTTCTTTAAAAAGGAAACCGCTTCTCTGTCTTCACTGGAGTATTGGCGGTTACATATGGGTTGCTTAAGGGTATTGAAGTCGCTTCTGTTCGGCAATCTCTAATTGTAAGGAAATCTTCATATAACATTGGAATGTTGCCCTCTTCGCCCATGTCAGAATATAAGATTAGGTAATCTTCAACAGAGAGAGCTCCTTCTAGTACCAATGCCTTTTCGAGAAGTTTAATTGAGGTTTTGAACGGTTCCTCAAGCATCATCCTAGCTTCGATTGGATCAAATTCCATAGTGTTGCCTTTTACAAGTGCAATTCTGGTAAGGAATCCTAAAGAGTATGGATTATTCCAGCTTTCGGTTACTGTATTTCTAGGGTCATTCATTCCTTCAAGGTATTTAGGAAGAAATAAATCTCCAAACTCTCCCCATATTTTACTTTCGATCATAGAGTTGATAGTACTTTCTGCTATAGAGAGTCTCTTTTCTAAAGAAAGCTCTGTTGCGGGAATAGGTGCCTGAGTCATATTTATATTTCTGATATTAGTGTAAGAATTATACACCCTATAGTTACGCTTTGTCAGTACATTTAATTCTGTATAATAGGGTAAAGGTACTACTAAAAACTTTTTCACTTGATTGCCCAGTGATATATAAAGATAATTAGATATTAAAATATAACCTTTAATATAAATGGGCGATATAAACATCAAACTACACAGATATCAGATAGAGATACTTAAGAAGTTAGTTAGAAGTAAAGGGTTGAAATTTAACCAACTGATTATTGAGGGACTTGAGAGTGAACACGTTAACTACCATCTCAAACAGATTGTAAGCTTTGGTTTCGTTCACAAGGTTGAAACCCTGTATACACTAACAGACCTGGGGAAGGAGTATATGAACAGGTTGGATGACTCAATGGAGATTGTTGAAAGGCAGCCGAAGGTCGGGGTTGTTCTAAGATGCGTGAGGAAGAATAAAGAGGGGAAAATAGAATTTCTGCTTTCAAAGAGGTTGATACAACCATATCTTGGTAAGGTTGGGAGACTTACAGGGAAAATCAGATTTGGTGAGAGCCTTGAGGATACGGCAAAAAGAGAGCTATTCGAGGAGACAGGTTTAACTGCAAAATCATTCCAGCTTGAAAAAGTATATAGAAAGATGAGAAGGAGAGAGGATGGAGAGTATATACAGGATGTGATGTTCTTTACATTTCTTGTTATGGATTTTGAAGGTAGTTTTATATCCAAAACAGATGTTCAAGAGAACTTCTGGCTAACAAAGGATGAGGCTATGAAAGAGGATTTATACGACGACCTTGTACTCCCTGAATCAATGGAGGTTCCTCCACTCATCTATGTTGAAAATGATGGAATAGCCGAGGGGTATTAAATCCTGGAATATGTTTGCTTAGTATAGTAAATCTCATCTTTTGTTATAATTTTGTAATTATCCTCTGGTACAATATCTATAGTACGTGTGTATTGAACCTGTGATTTAGTATCTATATAATATAGTAATAAACTATTATGAATATACTAATGGGTATGCAGGATAAAATTGTAAAACAGATGGTTTTCCCAGGTAGACTTGCGAAATTAATTGAAGGCAAGGCTAAAAGATTTGGGGTTTCCTTTGCTGAGTACCTTAGACATCTGGCGATTAAGGATATAGAGACGGATGAGTATGAGATCCTGGATGAGGAGACAGAGAAGGAGGTAGGGAAAGCACTTGAGGATTATAGGAAGGGAAACTATATAACACTTAAAACTAAAAAAGATATTGACGATTTCTATCTGAATCTTGCTGATAGTGTAAAAAAGGATGAATAGATACCACATTGATCAAACTACATATTATGTTAGAAAACTTCATAAGGTATCTAAAGGAAACTCTCATTTAGTAATTAAAGTTAAGAAAGTTATTGAAATACTATCCCTGGATCCATTTGCAGAGTCTCTTAACACACATAAAGTAAACTCACATCTTTTCGGTATTGTGTATGCGTCCAAAGTTACGGGGGATCTCCGCATACTATGGAACTTTAGTGGAAAATCTAAAATGATAATCGTTTTAACTATCGGTGGTCACTCAGGAGGAAGTAAGGTCTATAAAAGTGAGTACTAGACTCGCAGGTGAAGTTCAAGCTAATATTAATTGCTAATTTAATCGGAAATATCCATGAATATTATATACATTACTTTAAATAATAATGACGAAGCCAAAAGAATCGGTATGAAGCTTCTAGATTTAAACCTCGCGAACTGTGTTAATTTTTTTCCAATTACATGTATATATAAATATGAAGGAAAGGTCACTGAAGAACCTGAAGTGGTTCTAATTGTAAAGACTAAGGAAGGTAAGTACGACGCGGTTAAAGATGTCATTAAACGCGAAATCAACTATGATAACTTTATAGGTCAGTTAGGGGTAGATAAAATAAACAGCGATTTTGAAAGTTGGTTAAACAGTATTGTTAAATAGTCCTCATATTCACACTGTTGTATAATGGGGCATGGATCTTAATAAATCTCAACTTGAAGCCGTTAATCATAAATCTGGGCCACTTCTTATAATTGCTGGAGCCGGCACGGGAAAGACAGCAGTTATAACCCAGAGAATACTCAATATTGTAAACAAAGGATGGGCTAAACCATCTGAGATATTGGCCCTAACATTCACTGAAAAGGCATCAAAAGAGATGCTAGAAAGAGTAGATGTGGCTATGCCATACGGATACGAAGAGGTGTGGATATCAACCTTCCACTCCTTTTGCGATAGGATTCTAAGACAGGAGAGTATTTTTCTTGGACTCAATCCCAACTACAAACTAATGACTGAGGTTGAAGCATATATGCTCTTTCGTAAACATATATTCGAGATGCCATTAGATATTTTCCGCCCCCTTGGCAACCCAAGCGGTTTTATATCCCAAATCCTCAGCCACTTTTCCAGACTTCAAGATGAGGATGTAACCCCGGAGGACTATATCAAGTATGCAAATGGGATTAAGGAAGATGATGATACAAAAGGATTGGATAAAAAACAGATGGTTGAACTAGCTAACGCATACAAATTCTTCACAGAGTTAAAATTAAAGGAATCTCGATTGGACTTTGGAGATCTAATAAATACTGTAATCAAACTTTTTAGAGACAGACCTAATATCCTTAAGAAGTATCATGAGAAATTTAAATATATCCTTGTAGACGAGTATCAGGATACAAACTATACCCAGAACGTACTTGTGAACATGCTGGCAACAGGTAAAGATCCGAAAGATATTAGTGAGAAAGAGAGTAAATCGGCGAATATTACAGTGGTTGGGGATGATGATCAATCCATCTATAAGTTTCGTGGCGCAGCTATCTCAAACATAATCCAGTTTAAAGATGTGTACTCAACCGCAAAGCGAATTGTTCTGACTGAAAACTACCGCTCTAAACAGGAGATACTAGATTGTGCATACAGGCTAATACAGAACAATAATCCGTATAGACTTGAGGTAACGGAGCAAACGAGTAAGCGGCTGATTGCAAGGGCTGATTACGAGAAAGACGAAAAAGATGCGGTTAAACTAATCCTCTCAAATACCGGATCAAATGAAGCAGATCAGATTGCAAAACTTATAAGTGAGATGGTAGAGGTTGAAAAGAAGTATACATACTCCGATATGGCTATCCTTGTTAGAGCTCATACTCAGAGCGAGGACTTTATTCAGGCCCTTAGGTACAGGGGAATTCCATACAGATTTGGAGGCGCGAAGGGATTATACAATACTGATGAGATTAAAGTTCTAATTTCATATCTAAGGCTTCTTTCAGACTACGACCATGGGGTTTCTATGTTTAATATCTTAAGTATGAAGGTTTGGGGCTTCGAAGCACGAGAGGTGGTTGAACTGATGAGGTATTCCAGGAAGACTCATATACCTCTATTTGAACTTTTTGAGAAGATAGTTGAGAAGGAAGAGGAAGTTTCTCAACTAAAGAAGAGACTCAATAATACGGCATTAACAGCGATAAGTAATATTGTTAAACTTCTGAGAAGAGGGTTCGAGTTGGTTAAAGAGGGTAAAGGTGTGGGTCATATTCTCTACGAATTTTTCGATAAAAGCGGTTGGAAAGACAATATTATCAAAGAAGATAATCAGAAAGATATCTTCAAAGTTGAGAATATTAGGAAGTATTTTGAGATGCTTAAGGAATTTGAAAAAAGCAATGTCGGAGCAACCATCTATGAGTATCTTGATTATTTAGACTACAGTCTTGAAATTGGGGAGAACCCTAGTACAAATGGTGAAGCAGTCGCTGATTTTGAAGGTGTTAATATTTCAACAGTACATGGATCTAAGGGTTTAGAGTTTCCTGTCGTTTTCATTGTTAACCTCGTTGAGGATAGATTTCCAACCAGGGCGAAGTATGACAAACTTGCTATACCCAACGACCTGATAAAAGAGGTCCTACCAAGTGGTGAAGAGGTAAATGAACACTTACACGAGGAGAGGAGGCTTTTCTATGTAGGTGTTACGAGGGCAAAGGAGAAACTTTTCTTGAGTGTGGCTAAGTCGTATAGCGGGGCTGGCCGGATTAGAAAGGTAAGTGGATTTTTGAATGAGGTTTTGGGAAGAGATGTAAATGAAGACCTAAAGAGTATTAAGGATACAGAAGATTCCGTTGACTTCCAGGTTTTCCAGAGGTTAGATAACTCGGATATCATAGATTACAAAAAGGTGGGGGTAGAGCTTAAGAATCAATTTAGTTACTCCCAAATCGCTTCATATGAGATGTGTCCTCGTCAGTATAAGTATAGCTACGTATTAAAAATTCCTCTCCCAACAAACGCAGCTCTTTCATTTGGTAACACGGTTCATAATGTACTCAGAACTTTCTATGAGAAGCTTGCTGTTGCAAATGAAGGGCTTGAAGGATTTGTAGATAAGCCTGGAAAGAAGGACTTGCTGGACCTTTATGAAACATTCTGGCAACCTGAGGGCTATGAATCGAAGGCTCATGAGAAGAAGAGGTTTGAGTTTGGAAAGAAGGCTTTAGAGAGGTACTTTGAAAGCTTTCATACGGGAACAGAGAGAACTCTATTTCTTGAAAAATCGTTTAAGTACTCTATGAGTGATTTTAGAGTATTAGGAAAGGTCGATAGGGTGGACCTTCTTGGGATTAAGGACGGAGTTAAACATGTGGAGATTATTGATTACAAGACAGGGAAGGCAAAGTCTCAGAAGGACGCTAATACTCAGTGGCAGTTAGTATTCTACGCTCTCGTGGCAGAAGCTTTGTGGGGTGTTAAGGTTGATAAAGCCTCGTATATCTATGTTGAGCATAGTAAAAAGGTAGAGATTAGTGTAACAGATAGGAGAAAAAAGAATGTTATTAAGAAGATAGAGAATATCGTAGGGAAAATTAGAGCTGGTGATTTCACAATCCCTCGTTCCCACAACTGTATGTATTGCAACTATCAAGACGTTTGTGAAGAGGCTATTTTGTAGTGTATAATTCCAACATATATGATACAGAGTCTTTTAGAAAAATTCTTTCATGCAATTTCAACTCCAGCATATGCAGATGCTTTGAGTAATGCGATATCTGGTAATGTAACTGATGTAGTTAACTCACAGGATATCCCTTCACTAGTAAATGCGCTTGTCCAATTATCTATCCCTGTTGGTGTATTAAGCGCAATTGGACTTTTTGCTTATGCTGGCTATAACATGATTACAAGCCAAGGCGACCCAGAAAAATTGCAAGAGGCTAGGGAGGTGGTTACTAACGCAGTGATAGGGTTTGCGTTAATTGCTCTTTCTGTTGCTATCTTGCTTCTTATAAAGAACACGTTAAATATCCCTGGGATAAATCCTTAAACTATTTTATAAATACATATGAATCTAAAAAAGATTAGTGAGAAGGTTAAAGAAAAAGGATATATGTTTGCGAGCTGGTTTGGAATTTCCAATCCTTGGGGAAGTGATTCCTTTACTACTGTTGGGGGAGCCGTTGGTAAGGCTACTGAACTCGTTAATGGTGCTGTAAACCTGTCTGCGTTGGTTCTAGTTGCTTTACTTGTATATGGAGGTATTACAATGATTACCGCTGCAGGAGACGGAGATAAGATAGAACAGGCGCAAAGTATTATAACTAATTCAATTGTTGGAATGATAATAGTCTTTTTAGCACGCATGATTGTAATGTTCTTAATTACTGAGTTCTTAAGATAGATATTTGGTGTTTATCCTATTGCAGATTGATTTCACATATAATATAATGTCCGTAGTTATAAGCTATTAATTTAATTACTCTTAAATAACAATGAAAGTTAGTAATGTAATCGCGAAGGTCGGGACATACGCAGCATCACTTGGATCTGCTTTGTATTTTGCTTCAGCCACTCTTGCAGCTAGTGCAGGTGATTTTATCGGGGGAGTTAATGGTTCTACCAGTGGTGGAAATTTAATCGGATTCATTCAGAATGCATTGAACTTGATTATTGCTCTTGCCGCACTTATCTCTGTTGGTGTTCTTGTATACAGTGGTATCCAGTATATCGTTGCATCTGGTGATGATGGAAAGATTGAGAAAGCTACAAAAGGTATTACTTATGCAATCATTGGTTTGGTTATTTGTTTCATATCAGTATTGATTGTAAACTTCGTCCTTAAGGAGCTTTTGAAAGCTTAATTAAGACTTTGGAAGGCAGGAGTTCGCTCCTGCCTTTTTTATATTATCTCGTACCTTATGTTCGATATATCTATTATAAATAGTACAGGTTATAGCTCTCTCATAGAAATGGTTCAAGGTACCATTAATCTCATTATTGCTATTTCGGCTCTCATTGCAGTTGGTTCATTGGTTTTTTCAGGTTTTCAGTATATACTTTCAGCAGGGGATAGTGGAAAGGCAGAGAAGGCCCAAAAAAGTATTATTTATACTTTGGTAGGTTTGATAGTTGTCTTTATCTCTCCTCTAATTGTCAGATTTATATTAGATAATGTACTAGGAAAACTATAAATATGAAAAAAATTAAAACCGCATTAACCTCTCTCTCTCTGGCTGTAATGGCTCTTCTTCCCCGAAAGGTACTTGCTGCCGCTCCTCCAAGATTAGAGGAGATTGGTGGGATTGTTGATAGTGTTTCCGAGCTTATCCTTCCAATTGGTGGCCTAATCTCTTTAATCATGATTGTGTACGGTGGATATATGTGGATGCTATCGTCTGGTGATCCTGGAAAATTAAAACAGGCTCAAGGAACTCTAACATGGGCAATTGTTGGTTTGGTATTTCTCTTCCTTTTCAGAGCAATTCTAAAAGGAGTTCTGGACTTCATAGGAAACTAATTCACTCTTTCTGTATAATAGGGTATGGAATTTAGAAATGCCCCAAAAATTATCCTTTTTTCTCTCCTCTTCGTTGTATATGCCTTGGTCTTTTTCACTCTCCCTGCTTTTTCACAGGATGTTGGTGACTTAGAGAGTGAGGTAGAGAAGAAGAACCAGGAGATTAAAGAGAAAGAGAGTACTTTGGATAAAATAAAGAGGGAGATAGAGGAAATTAACAAGAGCAGTGTGAGTATTGATGAGAAGATAGAACTGATGAGTGCTCAGGTTGATAAGATTGATACCTATATAAAGTCTGCATCTAACGAGATTAAGCAGAAAGAGAAGGTAATCAATCAAAAACAGAGTGAGCTGGAGAAGGAACAGAAAGCTCTGGATGATATTGCTTCCAACTTATACAAATCTTCACGCTTCGGATTCATAGAGTACCTTTTTGCGAATAGAAGTGCTGATGATCTTCTGCGTGGTCTATTTCTTCGGAAATTAAGTGGATTTGGCTATGTAGGTAAATTAAAGCTTCTTTCTCAGAATTTTGCTCAACTCAAACAGGAGAAACTTGAAGTTGAGAGAGAGAAAGGGTCCTTAGAAGAGGAAAAGGAGGGATTAGAGAAGTCTAAAGAGTCTCTCATATCACAGAAAGTCGCTTTGGCTTCTCAGGCGGCATCAAAAAAGAGTCTTTCTTCGAGGCTGGGAAGTGATATATCGTCACTAAAAGGGGAAATTTCAAAGCTACAGGAGGCGATACTTCTAGCAAAGGCATCGGGAGGGATTATTGGAGTTGGAGATGTACCTGGTAGCGTTGAGAACCTTTCCTCAAAGACAGGCTTTGTATCAAATGCGAAATCGGGTAGCTTTGCAGTATTTTCCCTGGGTGCCTATACCCATAGAAACGGTATGAGCCAGTATGGAGCATATGGTCGGGCGAAGGCAGGGCAGAGTGCGGAACAAATCCTCAAGGCTTACTATGGCACTGAGACTTTGAATAAAAGCTATGCGGTACCATCATTAATCTATGTAAACGGTACAAATGAATACGGGCAGGCCTTTAATTGTCAGGCTTTTACTGTAGATGAGTATCTCAAGAGGCTCTACGAGGTTCCAAGTAGCTGGCCAACTGCGGTCTTGAGAGCACAGGTTGTCTCTGCAAGAAGCTACGCCCTTAGATATATTCAAACACACAGTGCAAAATGTAATGGTCATGTATATATCTGTCCGAGTCAGAGCTGTCAGGTGGTAAAAAAGGAGAAAAATGCGAGTGCATGGCAGCAAGCTGTGGACTATACGAGTAAGTGGGTTCTGAGTGGCGGAACAGGTAATTTCCAATTTTCTTCAACCTCTGGAGGATATTTAAATACCTCAGGATGGGATACTACGAATAAGCAGGGTGGGAGCGGAAGTTGGACGGAGAATGCGTATGAAGGATCCAAATATGGAAATAGCCCTTGGTTCTATAAAACTTGGTATAATCTTCTTAATGGTGGGGTCTGTAACTCTTCAAAGAAGGACGTAACTAATATCGATAACAAGGGGAGAAACTATCTATCAAATAAAGAAATGGCGGATATTATCAATGTATGGTTGGTGAACGAGGGGAGTGGTTTAAAAGGTAGTGTAGATTATTCAAGAATCCTCCCTGTTACAATTTCTGATTGCCCTATCTCTGGAATTGCAGGTAATCCGTACAATAAGGATCAGATGGCTGGATTACTTAACAATCCAGTTAAAGAGGTGTACTCGGTGGTATCGTCGTTCTCTAGTCAGGGTCAGACTTCATCGATTCTGTTCAGTACAAATAGGGGAACTATAACTATTCCAGGAGCCAGTTTTGAAGCGGTCTACAACTTAAGAGCACCTGGATATTTACAGATTCCACCTCAGGGTAATAACGTTACCTTTATAAATATAGAGAAGAAATAGTGATTACCAAAGATTGCAGACTTCTTTAGCCAGTATTCCTTGCTCTTGTAAATATTCCTCGAACACTATTTGAACTACACTTGCTTCGGCTGCGTCCTGATCAGCGTCAAGTGCTCCGCTTTGATTGAGCCTTCCCCAAATTTCGTCTGCCAAATAGGTATTTCCTCTAAATCTTAGCCCACATATAAACCCGCATAGTCTTTGTAAGTCCTTTTCCTCAGCATACTGCCTCTCTTGGCTACCACCTTCCACTATTAGTTCCATAAGTATAGTGATACTTTCTGATGTTGCTGACTCAAACCCTTGTCTGAAGTTTGATATTTTAAGGCCTGATATCTCTTCGTCTTCGCCTAAAGATAGAGGTTCTGTGGTATGACTATCTGTGAGGTGTACGAGGGCATCAGTGATTCGTCTTTTTTCTTGTACATCTAGCATTTGAGTGTCTTATATATAAAATTATTATGTTAAAAAGTATATCACTACTATTAAGATATGCAACCTAATTATTCTTGTCCTAGTACTGTATTTATGTTATCTTGAACTAGTATGAGAAAAATACCTAAAAAGTTTTTAAAAGGGAAAAAGTCTTTTCTAGTAAAGCTGTCTCCTGTTGACTCTATAAACAACACAGGTAGTTTCTGTGTGTTTCCTGATACTGTTTCGTTTAGTGGTCAGGATAAAGGAGAGAGTGTAGTATTGATTGTTAGGAAGCACCCTGCAGTTTTCATCCCAAGGTATCTAGCTATTATCGGACTTCTCTTAACTCCACTTCTCTTCTTTGCTGCATTCAGCGGTACAGGAGATTTCAGTCCTATATATAACTTTGGAGTTGGGTTGTTGTTTCTTCTACTGGCATTTACTGTAGCATGTGATACATATTTTAAATGGTACTATTCCGTAAATATAATTACGGATATCAGGATAGTTGATGTAGATTTTAATAATATTCTTTTTCATAGATTCTCAGAAGCCCACTTGGATAAAATTGAGGATGTATCGCATTCACCTGCTGGAGTATTAAGTAGTATTTTTGACTATGGAGATGTATATATCCAGACCGCGGGTTCAAAGCCGGAGTTTGAATTTACAGGTGTACCAAGGCCAAGGGATATACAGGATACTCTCCTCGACTTACTTGAAATGAAAAAGAAAGGACACATATAATGGACTTTTTAGAAGGAATAAACACAATCAATTTCACGTTTCAGAGTACAGGAGGTATCTTCAAACTTCTCTTCCTAGTTGTAATTTTTGGCTATGTAATATACTCCCTCCTTCTCACCATTAGAGTGAGAATTTTAAATGACACAGTTAAAAGCTCATCGAATAAAAAGGTTCTTTTTGCATCATATCTACACCTTCTTGTTGCGGTTGTAGGGAGTCTTTTCTGTGTAATATTAATTCTTGTAGGTTAAAATGCCCATCTTTGTAAAGAGATATATCTCACAAGAGGTAGATACTCAGTCTATAACGAGTGTTTATAAATATACTCCTGAAAATTACGGAGGGAACTCTGTTGGAGAGATGTATGCACTAATTACAGTCTCTAAAACCCCAGAAGGGTATGCCAGTCGTGCATCTAAGTTTGTCTGGGATGCAATCCTTGAAACGTACTCAGGTTCATCGGGCTCTATTATTGATTCTGTCAAAGAATCTATATCGGCAGGTTCAAAGAAGCTTCTTGAAATGTTGAAAAACGATAAAGAGGTAGAGGAGGGTGGAATTGATATAAGTTTTGCCATAGTGGTGATAAAAGAAGCTACCGCATTCTTAGGAGTTTTTGGAGAACAGGAGATCTTTGTACATAAGGAGGGAGATATCGTTAATGTGTCTGAGGTACTAAAGAAGAATAAAGTAATGGCATTAAGTTTTGCATTGGGCCAGGAAGACATCCTGATAATATCTTCTCCAATGCTATTCAGTGAGACTCTTCTACGAATGAAGGGCGACGAACTATCATCAGTCTTGTTAGAGATAAATGATACCTTGAAAAAAGGGCAAGGGGTTCTCCTCCTTTCAAGGTCGGAGATTGGAGAGGATTTTGAAGATATAGAAGAGATTGAAGAGGCCCCTTTAGATCCTGAACCTGGGTATGATTCTGAGGTAACGTCTCAAGCAACAGAGCTTATTCATAAGGAGTATGAAATAATTCAACCACCAGAGGAAGTTCCTTCTGTTCCTGAGAATAAAGAAATTGAATCTGAGGTACGGAAGAGTACTTTCAAAGAGAAGTGGGCAACTTTTGTAATATGGTTTAACAGCACGACCGGTAAGATAAAAAGCGCATGGTTAGAGATATGGAATAAACTTTCAAACTTCATGATGCCTTTAAGTAGTAGGTTAGAGAAGATTCTACACAAGTTCGGAGGATCCTTCTGGGGATTTGTAGATGATAAATATGGTAGGCAAGTTTGGTATAAAAGGATAAAGTCAAAGTTATCTGCAATGAGGCTCTCTAAAGGTAGTTCCGCGTACGGAATGAAAATTGATGGATACAGAGAGTCTTCAGTGCGAGGGAAGAGGTTTGGAACCTTGATTTTAGGGGTGCTTCTCGTGATAGCGCTTCTAGGGGGAATCCAGCTCAGTATTAAAGCAAAAGAGGCTAGAGAGCTTCATAGAGTTGCCGCTGAGGTATTTGATGTTGTAGAGAACTATATTAAACAGGCTGAGTCATATCTTCCGGGTGACACAGAGCAGGCTTCCGGCTACCTTACACAGGCGACAGCAGAGTTACAAAAAGTAGAGGGTAAAAAGTTATCCTTTGATGACCAAAAGAAACTCTCAGATCTTAAGGAATCGTTAGGGAAAATTGATGATAGAGTTGCAAAGAGAGTTTGGGTTTCTGAAGAAAATGGTAACCTGGAGATATTTTTAAGTACACGTATTGAGTTTGATAAAAAGGGTGAGTCGAAATCTCAGCCTACGGATATGACTGTCTACAAGGACGACTATCAGAATGAGTCCCTCTTTGTGGTTGATAATGGATTGAAAGCTGTATATAGAATAAATATTTTCGATAAGAGTGCAGTTAAGATTCCTGACAAGAGGGGATTGGTGAAGTCACCCAAATATATTGATATAGGTACTCATGGTGTTTATGTCTTTGATGAAATTTCAGGAGTGATCAGATCACAGTTTGATAGTAAGTTGGGAAACCTGGACTTTGAGTCTCTTACTGGACTTGGGGCAGATGACCTTGGAATTAATGATGTCTCCGAGTTTGCGGTATTCACACCGAATGATCATGTATACCTATTAAGTCCCACAAACAAGGCAATATATAGATCAAACTTCACAGGTAACGGATACACACTACCTTTTGCCCATATAAGTTCTGAAACTTTTGACTCAGCTAGAGATTTCTTCGGTGATATTGCTATTTATGTAGTAACGGGAGTTGATAATGAGGTGGAAAGATACTCCGCAGGAGATAATCCTCAAAAACTCCCACTTAGTGCAGAGGGTTTGAATGCTGTAGGTGGTGCAAGTGCAGGACATACAGGAGGAACTTTGGATAACCTTATGTATATATTTGAAGGTGGAGATTCTCCAAGAATCATATCTTTCGAGAAGCCTAAGGAGGCAATCGGGGATTCGAGACATCCAAATGAACTCCTTCGTGTTAATGAGTATCGCTATCAGGGAGATAGGGATGATGTTTTTAAAGATGTTCAGGACCTAGTTACCGACTATCAGGAGAGATATATGTATATTTTGGATGGAACCGTTATCAGGAGAGTCGTTATTCAAAAGTAATGGTATAATTCCGGCATGGTTGATAACAGAAAAGCAAAATTCAATTATGATATCAAAGATACCCTTGAGGCGGGTATTGTTCTAACTGGAGCAGAGGTCAAGTCAATTAGGGATAATAGAGTGGATTTAAAGGATTCTTTTGTGAAAGTTATTGGCTCCGAACTATGGCTTGTTAATGCAGATATTGCTAAGTTCAAATTCAGTAATGATCCTAAGTATGACGCCAAGAGAACCCGTAAACTGCTTGTGCACACAAAGGAACTCTATCAGTTAAATAGTAAATCGAAGCAGTGGGGAGGAACCCTAGTACCCCTAAAGATGTATTTTTCACATGGAAAAGCAAAAGTGTTAGTTGGTATAGGAAGGGGAAAGAAGGATAGGGAGAAGAGAAATACAGAGAAGGAGAGACAACTGGATCGGGAGCTTCATAGAGACAGATTAAAGTATATGGTAAAATAGTCGGTATGCAAGATACCCCTGTAGTAAACAACCTAGAAACAAAGAGTGCGGCCTTAGAAAATGCAGGCTGGATTCGCACTTTACCTACCGAGCTCGTTGGACTAATTCCCGACTCAGTATGGTCAACACTATCCTTAGATCAGAAAAAAGAGATACTTAGGCAGAATGGTATATTAGAAAAATATAATTCCAATCAGCCAACTGCAGAACAGCCTGTTGAGTCTTTAGATGAGCTACCTTCCCTGGAGGTATCTTCCGAGGTTTCATCTGCACCTTTAGTTGATGCTCCAAAGGTTGAGGAGCAGGTTAATGCAAGTAAGGAGAGTGAGGAGTTTGCAACTCTGGTTGAGACTGTGAAAGAGAATGAGATTAAACTTACTGAAAGTGGGGTTGAGGATGGCAATAAACTTAGTGCAGAGGAGAAATCTCGTGTTGAAGAGGAGAATGCAACCACTGCTAATACCCAAACTTTCAAGCTATTTGGTTATCAGGTAGATGATGCCCTTACCAATGACGCAAGTAATATTTCTGAGCAGGGAGATATTAACGACGGTCGAACATGGGCTGCAACTCTTATTAAGAAGATCTTTGCTATCTTCGGAGAATAGAAAGAGTACGTTTTTTGTGATATCCTTTTATCAATAAATCTAATCGATACTCTATGCGAACTGCTCTAGATTATACTAATCTTGTTTACTCTCAGACTATTGGCCCTATACAACCTGGTGATGTAACACCAGGGGAGAATGTGGTCTATCCACAGGATTCTCTTGGGGAGACGGATGGTTCTAATATCACATTTGTATCTGTCTTTATGTGGGTTCTTCTAATTTCCCTCCTTATTGGAGGAATTATTGGCGCCCTCTACTACTATTCAAATATTTTAAAAAGAAAAGACAGGGATGAAAAAAGCAAACTTGGAGTATTAATTGAGGTTAGAGCCCCCAGGGGGAATGAGTTAGAGGTTGGAGTCGCGGAAAAGATGTTTGCGAACCTATATGGAATCGGTGGCGCAGGGAAGGGTATTCAAAAATATCTGACCGTTGGAAATAGTATTAGTTTTGAGATGGTTGGGCTTCCGGGTGAGATTCGATTCTATGTATATGCTCCTAAGAAACTAGCTGACCTAGTTGAGAAACAGATATTAGGCTCCTATCAGGAGGCTGAAATTATAAGGACGGATGAATATAATATCTTCGGTGAGAATTCCAAGGTTGCATATGCAAGCCTGGTCCAGACAGATGAGCCATACTATCCGGTTAAAGTAGCGGAAGACTTTTCTGGAGATCCTCTCTCAAATATTTTGAGTACCTTAAGTAAAATGGAGGATGGAGAAGGTGCCCTTATCCAGTTGGTTATCTCTCCTGCGGGGAGTAAATGGCAGAAAAACGGTAGGAAGTTTGTACAGAAGGTTGAAGAATCGAACTCCGACCCAGAGAAGAAGAGAATTAGTGTAAGTCAGGAACAGTTGCAAGCAATAAGCAAGAAAACGTCTAAGATAGGGTTTAGGACCGCTATTCGTATAGTTACATCTGCTTCGGACTCAGATTTGGCTAATATGCATCTAAATAATATCGTAGGTGCTTTTGATCAGTTCTCCAATCCAGGTATTAATGAATTTAAAAAAGAGAAGTTGAACAAGCTCAAGGGTAGGGATTTCATGAATGATGTTATCTATAGAAGAATGCCTTTAAAGAGCGGATCTATCCTAAATATCGATGAGCTTGCGAGTCTCTTTCACCTTCCAAATAAAGAGATCACAACACCTAATATTAACTGGCTTCTTGCTAAAGAGGCACCAGCTGCAAACTGGATTAGTTCAGATGTAAACTCTAAGGACACTATATGGTTAGGTGATAATGTTTTTAGAGGCAATAGAAAGAGAATATGTTTCCAAAGAGACGATAGAAGAAGACATGCCTATGTATTAGGACAGACAGGTTCAGGTAAGTCATGGCTTCTTGTAAGGATGATCCTTCAAGATATATATAACGGCGATGGAGTTTGTTTCATTGATCCTCACGGACAGACTGCTCAGATGGTCCTTGATCGTATCCCTCATGAAAGAGCTGAGGATGTTATATATTTCGATGTATCCGATAATCAAAGGCCTTTCGGTTTTAACATGATGGAGTTTTCGGACGAGCAGGATAAGCATAGAATTGTAAACGGGTTTATAGGTCTTCTTAAGAAGATCTTCGATCCCCATAACCAGGGTATTGTTGGCCCTATCCTTGAAAGAACGGTTCGTAATGCAATGCTTACCGCCATGTCTGAGAAAGGTTCCACCCTTGTTGAGGTATTAAGGATTATTACAGATCAGAAGTGGGTTGATGAGAAGTGGATTCCACTGATTAAGGATGACATGGTTAAGAGGTTTTGGACGGACCAAATTGCAAAAACAAGTGATTTTCATAAATCAGAGACTCTCGGCTATCTAACCTCAAAGTTCGATAGGTTTGTAACCAACCTTGCCGTTAGGAATATTATTGGGCAATCTCAATCTTCATTCAACATGAGGGAAGTTATGGATAATAAGAAGATATTGATAGTAAATCTTTCTAAGGGTCTGGTAGGGGAGGAAAACATGCAGTTCCTCGGGACAATCCTCATTCCTAAGCTTGTTGCTGCTGCCTTGAGCCGTGAGGATATTCCTGAAGAAGAGAGAAAGGATTTCTTCTTTTATGTAGATGAGTTTCAGAACTTCGCTACAGAAGAATTTGCTTCTATTCTTTCTGAGGCAAGAAAATACCGTCTTAACCTCACTGTCGCGAACCAGTATATTGCGCAGATGGAGGAGCATATCAAGAACTCTATCTTCGGAAATGTTGGTACACTTCTCATAGCAAGAACCGGTCCCGAAGATGCTAAATTCTTGGAGTCACAGTTTGATCCTGTCTTTACGGCGAACGATATTATGAATCAGGCCAACCTACATTGGTATGTGAAGCTTATCTCAGGGGGTAAATATCCAGCTCCTTTCTCTTTGGACTCTTCCTACGGTCCCAGCTATCCTGAATCTGGTTTTGACCTTCCAGTAAATAAAGAGATGTCCCAAAAGATTAGGGAGTTGTCGAGGCTGAAATATGGTAGAGATGTGAATGTTGTTGAACAGGAGATAAATCAAAGAGCAGGATTGGCTGTTACAGAGGGTTCTTTGGCTGATAACCAGAGTGGAACACCTCCTCTGACTCTTAGGTAGTATTTCTGTAGAAAATATCTTTAGAATAGTGAAAAATTGCTGCACTTCTGATAGAATACGCATATCTGGGGGTGTAGCTCAGGTGGTTAGAGCGCGGTTCTTATAAAGCCGATGTCGGCGGTTCGAGTCCGCCCACCCCCACCATTGTAATTATTAAATATAAATATGCCAGATACTTTTGCAGAGATTAGTGATGGAGGGTTTGTCTGCTGGGATGATGAAGCAAGTGGCCGAGTAACTGTTGGGATGAAAACAGGTGCAGCTGTTACTAATGCAGTTTCTTTTTCGAAACATAGTGGAGAAACTGAGGATAGAGTCTGTTTACATGTCGAGGCTCTTAAGGTTAGTCCTGCTCAGAATATGATCCCTGCAGAGGAATTAGTTAAAGCCTACCTTAGCGGGTTAAGTGATATCACTAGGCGCAATATTGCAATGCTCCTTCATATAGCGTTCCTTGAATCTCACCCTGAGACTCTTTTTGCTCAAACCCTACTTGAAATAGGGGATGGAATTTCAGATTACTGGATTCAAGCAGAAGCTAGGCGTAGCAGGGTAGGGCTTGGTATTTCTAAGTAAAACATAGACAATGAATAAAGGAATTTTTGTATATCATGATAACCCCTCAAATGAAGCATCTTTTCTTCCAAGCGGGGACGCATGGGCCATTGACAGTGACTTACATATCTTTGCCGTGGCAGATGGTGTGTTAAGAGGGCATACTAGAGCGGTAAGAACATTTCCTTTTGAAGACTATGAGAGTGAGGTGGCAGAGATATTCTGTGCTGGCTTTATTAAGTACGCTAAAGAGTATATTTTTGAGAAAAAGGTGGGAGAGGGAACTGTAAACGAGATACTTGAGAAGATAAATCAGGATATTGCCAGTTTCAACGGTAAACTTGATAGGGACCCTGTCGACCCCCTAAATTACGACACTCCTGAAACAGTAGGATTTGGAGCCTTTATTTTTGAAGGTAAATTGTACTATGGTGGGTTAGAAGATTGCTATGTAAATGTTTTACGCAAGGGATCGTTAGAACAAGTAAATCCCATGAAGTATCAGATTATGAAGGCTCTTAAGCATGCTAATACCCTTATTGGAAAGGATATCTTCCTAGCTCAGATACCTGATGATATAAGAAAAAAAGTGATTACTGAACACGACTGGGAGATTTACTGGTGTACAGTCTTAAGAAATAATCCTAATGTGAAAGATGAAGCCGGAAATAAAGTGGGATTTGGCATTTTTAATGGTGATAAGAGGGCAACACAGTTCTTTCAAAGTCATGTCGTCGATCTGGAGGCAGGGGATCGAATCCTCTTATTTACGGATGGAATGATCCCAATCCTTGATAATGATGAAATTACTAAATGGATGTTGGATAACTATAAACCCACATTTGATTTCTCACATGAGATGAACGTAAAAGTTAGAGAGAGGTTTAAAGGTGAAAATTGGGTTGATAAAGAGAAGACTCTAATTATATACCAATACTAAAGCTCCTTGAGGTCCTTTTCCTGGTCTTCCTGCTTATTATTAAGAAGATTTAGGTATTTCTCTGTTGTAGAGAGTCTCTTGTGTCCAACGAGCTTAGAAACGGTTACAAGTGATACTCCGTTAGCTAGATGATGAGCAATAAATGTATTTCTTAGGTCATTTACCTTCGCATTCTTAATTCCTGACTTCTCAAATGCCTTATCTATTGTTGTTCTAATGTTTCTAACAAGAAGAGGTCTACCATTTTTGGTTATAAATAGGGTCTCGTCTTCACTTTCTGGTCTAATCCTCTTATATTCTTCTATTGCTGCTGCTGCGGACTTATTTAGAGGAACTTTTCTTGCTGGGTGGCTCCCTGCAGCTTTAATGTATAGGTATGGAATCTTGCTATCTGCTGAGGTTCTTACATCTTCTAGAGTTAAAGCCGCTAACTCACCGATTCTAATTCCTGTCTGTAAAAGGAGTTCAATGATTGAATATAGTCTTATATCAACCCTACTTACATCTCTAAGCGCTCTATATTCCATCTCTGTTAGAACTCTAGGTGGTTTTATTTCAAACTTAGGGTGTGAGAGTTTGTCTGAAGGGTTCTCCTGAATAATGCTTGATTCTAGAAGGAATCTAAAGAATGTTCTTGTACTGTTTATCTTTCTTGAGATACTCTTAGGAGTGTAGTTATTGCCTTGTAGATACGCTTTATATGACTCTAAGTCCTCAATACCAGACTTCTTAATAGAATCTAAACCTCTAGATGTAAAGAAGTTGAGAAGTTGTTCTATGTCTTTAGCATATGCTATGACTGTAGATTCAGATCTGCTCTTCTGTCTTAATTCGTCTGTGAAGGCTTTGTGAAGCTGTGAGAATTCATTGTTTTTGACTGCATTCATTCGTGTGTCTCTAAATTTACGTATCCTTTGGGGCACTACTATAGGGATTATAACACTGGCTCATATAGGGGTCAATAATGTCTATCAAGGGGTTGATAAATATTTTGAGTTTGATAAGCTAAATATATGGATGATAATAGCAAAAAGATTCTTTTTAAAGTGTTGAATAAGCCTAAAGATATTGATGGGCAAGGGAGAAGGTCTTTCTTTATTAAAATAGGTAATGCTTTACTTCTAGTTCTTTCTCTCTTTCTTATGTATAACATTGCTAAATCTGCAGACCTAACTGTAAAGAAAATTGCTATTTTAAAACAGGCAGAGGTAGAGGTTGACGGATTAAGGTTGAAGAATATCTCCCTAATCCTTAGCAGAGAAGAGGTCGAGACAGCAGACTATATTGAAACGGAGTCTAGAGATAGGTTAAACCTAGCAAAGAAGGATGAAACGGTATTTGTAATCCCTGACGAGTCTATTAGTATTGGAAGCGAAGAAGTAGATAGGATACTGGCAACAAAGGAGAGTGAGACTCCTGATCCAGTCTATGTTCAGTGGGCTAAATTCCTAACGGGATATAACTAGTCTAAGTTCCCATAATCAAGTTATGTAGATTGATTTTCTGCCTCCCTTCGTCTATAATGGCCTTTGCTAACGCGGGGTAGAGCAGAGGCAGCTCGTCAGGCTCATAACCTGAAGGCCGTTGGTTCGAGTCCAACCCCCGCAACCAAATCTCATTAACTTTTTGTTTAACTATTTTATGGCACTAACAGATTCGCCAAGAAAAAACTCATATCTTAGAATTGACGGTAAAATATATTTTGTTTTAGATAGGCAGCTTAAAACCCAGGGAAGACAGGGTGGTCTCATTATTTTGAAACTCAAAGGTGTAGAGTCTGGGAATAACCAGGAGATCACTGTTAAATCTGGAACTAGGGTAGAAGAGGTGGAAACGGAGACGAAAGAGGTTCAATATCTATATGCGGATAATATAAATGCCTATTTCATGGATACAACCTCCTTTGAAACGGTTGAGGTTCCAATTACGGCGATATCTGACTACAAGCAGTATTTAAAAGAAGGGGAGAAGACTCTCGTACTTCTTGTTGATGGAAAAGTTATTGATATAAGAAGAAAAGGATCTGTTGAGTTAACTGTCATAGAAGCTAGTGATGCGGTTAAAGGAAATACAGCAACAAATGCTCTTAAAGAGGTTGTTTTAGAGACAGGGTATAAAGTAAATGTACCTATGTTTGTTAAACAGGGTGATGTGGTGATTATCAATACTGATACTGGTACGTACACAGGAAGAGTTTCAAACTAAGGATTATTTTGATTCTCTCTTCTCCTAATGTATAATTATGTGGTATTTAGGTTATATGTGGTGACGTAGCTCAGTCGGTTAGAGCATGGGATTCATAAACCCAAGGTCACTGGTTCGATTCCAGTCGTCACCATATTAAAGAAACTATTAAATTTAGGTTAAGAAATATTCAAATGGGTGCAAATGAAAATGTGGAGAAAAGAGCTGATATAAGAAAACTTCCAACAAAGATTGTTAAGGTAAATATGTGGGGGATAGTAGGGAGTATTCTCCTTACCATTGTCCTATTTTCTGCCTGGAGTTTCCTTCTTAATGCTCAAACTAAGGGTAGAGAGGTCTCTCTAAGTAATGTTGTGAATAGTATTTCTAAAGGGGAGTATAAAAAATTAATCCTTAAAGATAATATTGTAATAATTGAACAACAGAAAACAGAGAAGGTAGATGGCAAAGAGGTAAGGTCATTAAGCAGGAAGTTTGCCCTCGTTCCTCCAGGAACTGACTTCTACTCAACGCTTTCTGATGCAGGAGTTGATATTAAATCTTTAAAGAATGATTTCTACCAGCCAGCAGTTGGTATTTCAATTACAGATATTGTTTGGCTAGTACTTCTCGCCCTTGGTCTTGTCCTTATGTACAACCTTATCAAGGGTATGAACTCCCAAGGTGGTAGATTAATGGATTTTGGTCAGAGTAAGGCGAGAATGCTTTTTGGTAAGAAGACCGGGATTACATTTGATAGTGTTGCAGGGATTGAAGAGGTTAAAGAGGAGTTAATAGAGATTGTAGACTTCCTAAAGAATCCTAAGAAATATACTGAAATAGGCGCTAGAATTCCTAGAGGAGTTCTTCTTGCGGGAGCGCCTGGAACTGGTAAAACACTTCTTGCGAAGGCTGTTGCTGGGGAAGCTGGGGTACCATTCTTTCATACCTCTGGATCGGAATTTGAAGAGATGCTTGTTGGAGCAGGTGCTTCTAGAGTTAGAGACCTTTTCTTAAAGGCAAAAAGGTCTTCGCCTTCCATCATTTTTATAGATGAGATAGATGCTGTTGCAAAGAAGAGAGGTACCGTTCTTCACTCTGGTGCTGGTGAGCAGACCCTTAACCAGATTCTTGTTGAGATGGATGGCTTAGAAGAGAGAGAGAATGTTATAGTTATTGCCGCTACAAACAGGCCTGATGTACTTGATCCTGCAATTCTAAGGCCTGGAAGATTTGACCGTACTGTAACGCTATATCTTCCAGACTACAATGAGAGATTGGCTATACTGAAAGTTCATGCTAAGGGGAAAAAGTTTGGTGATGATGTTAAATTAGAAACTCTCTCAAAGAAAACAATCGGATATTCTGGGGCTGACCTTGAGAACGTTCTAAATGAAGCCGCTATTATGGCTGCCGTTTCAGGACGTAAGGTAATATCTCAGGACGATCTAATGCAGTCATATTTGAAGGTTGGGTTTGGTAGACAGAAGAAAGGAAAGAGGGTTGATGAGGACTTGAAAGTAGTTGCATACCATGAGGCGGGGCACGCAGTAGTGGCCAAATTTACAAAAGATTCTTCGCCTGTAGAATTGGTATCTATGGTTTCTAGGGGCGGTTCTGGTGGTGTTACTGTATTTATTCCTGAAGATGATAGAAGCCTTGAAACAAAAGGTAAACTTCTTGCAAGTATTCAGACTGCTGTTGGAGGTCGTATTGCTGAGGAGTTGTTTGTTGGGGATATTAGCTCCGGGGCATCTGGGGATATAAAGTCTGCGACAAGAATTGCAAAAATGATGGTTAGACAGTGGGGGATGAGCGATAAACTAGGGTTTGTACAGTATGGGGATGCAGAGGAAACAACTCATCTTGGTTATTCATATGGTGGGGGTAGAGACTACAGTGAAAAAACCTCAGAATTGATAGATGCTGAAATAAAGGGGATTATGGAAAACGCTATGGCTTCTGCCCGTAAGATTCTTAAAGATAATAAAGATAAGGTTGAGAAGCTTGTAACTATGCTGCTAGCACAGGAAGAGGTAGGAAAAGATGAGTTTAATGCTATTTTTGAATAGAAGATTCTCTTGGTAATTAGTCTGCACTTTAGGATATAATAGGGCATGACTGATAAAAAAGACCTACTAATCGCAATTGATGGTAATGCTATAGTTCATAGAGCGTTCCACGCATACCCTTCCTCCCTTACAACTACATCTGGAATTCAAGACAACGCGGTATATGGCTTCACAACGATGCTTCTGCAGGCTCTTAAGCAGTTTGATCCTAAATATGTAGTATGTACATTTGATACAGGTGCGAAGACCTTTCGGCACACACAGTTCACAGATTATAAAGCACATCGTAAGCCAACGGATGAGTCCTTGAATGCTCAATTTCCGCTTGTTAAAGAGGTCTTAAATGCTTTTAATATCCCATATATAGAACGAGACGGTTTTGAAGCAGATGATCTTCTTGGGACACTGAGTGCTTGGGTGAATGGTGGAAGGTGGGCATCAGCTAACTTGGATATGTATATCATAACCGGGGATAGGGATCTATTGCAGCTAGTAGATAAGAATATATATGTATGCCTTCCTGGGAGCTCCTTTGGCAACATTATTGTGCATGATAGGGAGAAAGTTGTAGAACGCTACGGATACTATCCCGAGCAGGTGACGGATTATAAAGCTATTGTAGGGGATGCTTCAGACAATATCCCTGGAGTGAAGGGAGTGGGGGATAAAACGGCTCTTGGCCTGCTTATGAAATATGGTTCTTTAGATAACCTCTATAAAAATATTAATGAGGTTGAGCCTAGATATCAGAAGAAACTAACAGAGGGTGTAGAGCAGGCATACTTCAGCAAGGACCTTGCCACAATCAAAAGGGATGTCGATATTTCTCTTCAATTAGAAGACTGCCTATTGCTTGATTTTAATGAGCAGGAGCTTCTGGACGTTTTCAGAAAGTTTGAATTTAGGTCTCTCATCGCTAAGATACCAAAGTCTATAAATGGACTAGAAACTTTCGAGCCTCAGTTAGATATGTTCAATAGTACAAAGGAAGTAGAGGCGGGAAGGGTAGTGAGGGAGATCGAATCATTAGAAAAGTTGCTAGAAAAGGCAATTCGACTGGTACTGTTGCCTATCGATAAGGAATACCTCCTAGTTTCGGTTGTGGATAACTCTGGAGAACTTTTTGTGAACAAGATTTTTGTGGATAACTTCCTCGCAACTAGTGTAGATAGGATAGGTGCCTGTGAAACCTATTTCTGGGGGTGGGAGGAAGGGGTTTCACAATTAGGAGTAAAACTTATTGAAAAACTTCATGAACTGAATTTTGTTGATTTACAGCTTCTTTCATACAATACATCCTCTGGAAGTAAAGACTATTCATTAGAGACCGTCCTTTTTGACTACCTTTCATTTAAATCTTCGCCTTTGGATTATGGAAGGATTGGTGAAGCACTTCTTAATCTCGTTCCTGCCATTAAGAAGAAAGTTGGGGAGATTGAGCTGTCTAAATATGTTGTTGGGTCATTAGAAAAGGCCTCAAAATCATTAAAAGTTAAGGTGAATGATGTATATGATGTAATTAGAAATATCGAAATGCCTGTATCTGTAATCCTTTCTAAAATGGAAAAAAGAGGTATTGCGGTCGATAGAGAGGAATTGTCGGATTTGAGTGAGAAGATAAAGGAGTTAATTAATGATGTTAGAGAAGATATATATAAAGATATTGGGCATGAGGTAAACCTGAACTCACCTAAACAGCTTTCGGGCGTTATATATAACGAATTGGGAATTCCCGATACTTTAGGAAAACGTAGGTCACGCTCAACAAAAGAAGAGGTGCTTTTGCAGATGAAAGATGCGCATCCTGCGATAGAGAAGATTCTCAAGTATAGGGAACTCTCAAAGGTGCTGAATACTTATGTATTGCCATATTTGGAGTTGGTTAAGAGTAATGGGGTTGATGAGATTCATACCGATTTTAAGCAGATGGGGGCATCTTCCGGCCGTTTTGCCTCTGTCAATCCTAATATGCAAAATATTCCAGTTAGAGGAGAGTGGGGAGAGGCTATTCGTAAGGCCTTTATCCCGCGTAAAGGATTTATCTTTGTAGGCGCAGACTACTCCCAGATTGAATTCAGGGTTATGGCAGATATATCCCAAGACAAGGTGCTAATGGAGGACTTTAGAAAGGATAGAGATATTCATAGATCCACTGCGGCAAGGATACTTAAAAAAGAGGAGAAGGATGTTACATCTCAGGAGAGAAGTCTTGGGAAAACTATTAATTTCGCTATCCTTTTCGGTCAGACTCAGTTTGGCCTCTCCAGTATGATGAATGTAGATAGGGATATAGCTCAGAAATATATTGTTGAATACTTTGAGACATATAGTGGTGTGAAAAAATATATTGACGTGGCTTCTGCTAATGCGGCAATGTATGGTTATGTTCAGTCAATGTTTGGAAGAACTCGGTTCATAGGGGGATTAACATCTCGCAATTTCAATGTCAGAAATGCAGCTTTAAGGGAGGCTGTTAATATGCCAATTCAGGGTGGTGAGGCAGATATTATGAAGATTGCTATGATTAAAATCGACAAACTTATAGAGGAGAAGTACTTAGAGAAGGCCTATCTACTTTTGCAGGTTCACGATGAGTTCATATTTGAAGTTAGTGCCGATTTATCAAAGAAGTTTGCCGATGAAGTTAGAGATATAATGGTTAATGCTGTACAATTAAGTGTGCCTTTAGACGTACATATCTCTGAAGGTAATAATATTAGTATGTTGAAATAGGATGGAGAAGAAGAAGGAGTCAGGTGGTAATGGATTACTTGTTCTTGGACTACTTGGTGTCGGTCTATACCTATACCTTTCCAACAGGAAGAAGAGGGGGGAGGTAGAGCCTGAGCTCGAAGAGGATATGCCAAAGGTTGTTACGAAGCTCGTTAAGAGAAAAACGGTTAAAAAGGATGTAGTGAAGGGAAATAAAGATCTAAACGGGCGCCAGAGTAAGATTCTCTCCCTAATAACTAAAGGTGATGGTATAACAACAACTGATATGCTGAAAGTTGTTAGAAACACTACAGATCGTACCTTAAGACGCGACTTAAACCATATGATCTCTCTAGGACTTATATCTAAGTCAGGTAGTACAAAATCTTCTAAATACTATTCAAAGAAATGACATTTTTAGAAGTATCTAAAATATTTCAAAATTTAGAGACTACATCCTCAAGAAATGAGATGTCCGCACTTCTTGTTGAAGCTATTAAGCTTTTAGATGCAATAGATCTACAGATATTCTCGTATCTTGTGCAGGGGAGAGTTGCTCCTATGTTTGTACCGGCAGAATTCAACCTCTCTGAGAAAGGCCTTCTTAACAGTCTTAAAGCTGTTTACGGTGAAGAAGTTCTTTCTCAGCGAAGTGTCTCAGGTGATCTTGGTCTTGTTGTTGAGAAACTTGTTACAGAAAAAACAGATAAGCTGTCCCTACAAGAGGTATATTCAATCCTCTGGGAATTTGTTAATGCTCAAGGAAAGGGCTCTGTAGAACTTAAATCTGCTCTTTTTCTAAGTACTATAAAGAGGCTTTCACCCGTTGAAGCCAAGTACTTTACACGAATAATTCTTGGAAGTTTAAGACTGGGATGTAGTACTAGGACTCTTTTAGATGCCTTCTCTACCTATATTTTGGGCGGAAAAGGCTTTAGAAGCGAGCTTGATAGAGCATATGGTTCCTCTGCAGATGTTGGGTACATAGGGAGTTTGATTAAGGGTAAAGATGCGCAAACGTCTATAAAAAGTGTACGCCCATTACCAGGGGTTCCAATAATGTCTAGATTAGTTGAACGGGTTAAAAACTTTGATGAACTTAGTACAAGGTTCAAAGGTTCCTTCCTCGTTCAGCCAAAGTATGATGGACTTCGATGCCAGATTCATAAAATTTCGAATCAGCATAAAGGAGTGGCTCAGAGGATATGGTATGGAAGGAAGAGGGTTGAAAGTAATATGGATATGTTTAACACAGAGTCGCAGTCTGAGATAAGGCTCTTTACAAGGAACCTTGAAGATATTACGGATATGTTCCCTGAGATTGTAATGGCAGCAAGTAAGATAAAGGAGGATTCGTTCATTTTGGACTCTGAAATAGTTGGTTTTAATGCAGAAGCAAAGAGGTTTTTGTCGTATCAGGATACAATGACAAGAAGAAGGAAGTATGGAGTGGAGGAGAGGAAGGAGATCGTTCCTGTTAATGCCTTTATCTTCGATATTATGCATCTTAATGATAGATCGTTGCTTGAGGTTGCGACAAGGGATAGGTTTGAAGCCCTCATCACCCTGTCTAAAGGTTTTAATGATGGCTTACAGCTTTCCCCATGTGATTTCCTCTCTAAGACTGAAGAGGTTAGGCCGATATTCAATAAGTACGTGGATATGGGCCTTGAGGGTATTATTATTAAAGATCTTGATGGTAGCTACTCACCTGGAGTTCGAAATTTTGAATGGATTAAGGTCAAAAAGAGTGTAGATTCATCAATGATTGATACTGTAGATCTAGTTGTTTTAGGATATTACTACGGTTCAGGGAAGAGATCTAAATTTGGGATTGGGGCGATACTCGGGGGGGTATATAATCCAGAGCTTGAAAGATTTGAGTCTGTAACTAAGGTTGGGACTGGAATTACTGATGTGCAATTTGGAACTATAAAGGAAAGGCTTGATACATTTAAGAGTAATGAGTGTCCGAAGGGTGTAGTAGTTGAGGATATCCTTAAGCCGGACGTGTATACCATCCCAAAGGTTGTAATTACAGTCGACGCAGACGAAATTAGTATAAATAGGTCTGGAGAGGCAGTTGCAAGAGGGTTGTCTCTAAGATTTCCGAGGTTAATTGAGTTCGATCGGGATAAAAATCCTGAAGATGTTACAACCGTAGATGAACTTTATAGTATGGTAAAAGGCCGTCAATAGGCCGTTTTTAGGTTCACTTTTATATATGCCCATATTCTCGATATTTTTATGCCAAAAGGTCTTGCATTTCCTGTTCCCATCTTATATAATCGCCTTACACAAGTTCGGGAAAGTTTGTGGATCGGATTCCTCTTAGAGATATCTCTAATGAATTCCAGCAAAAGATTTGTAAATATATGTAAAAAGGTTTGTTAGCGAGTTCAACTTGTCTTGCTCGTTGAAAATTAAAGAGTGGCAGGAAGTCAAAGTAAGTAATAAACTTGGACTTCTTGTTTTTTGTGCATAATATGCAAAGTGCAATAGTCCAACAATTCATAAAATCTATCAAGTTGCGAAGATAGTTAAAAGGCAGCAGTGTCTTTTAGTAGCAAAATATTCAATGAGAGTTTGATCATAGCTCAGGATGAACGTTGGCGGTGTGCCTAAGGTATGCAAGTCGAACGAACCTTGAGATCTCTGAAACTTCGGTAGATGAGGTCTCGCTGGTTAGTGGCAAACGGGTGAGTAACACGTAGATAATCTGCCTCGAAGTCGGGAACAGCTCGTCGAAAGACGGGGTAATCCTCGATAGTCTGGAAGAAACGCAAGTTTTTTCCGGTAAAGCTCAGACGCTTCGAGAGGAGTCTGCGTCCTATCAGCTAGTTGGTAAGGTAATGGCTTACCAAGGCTAAGACGGGTAGCTGGCGTGAGAGCGCGGTCAGCCACAATGGAACTGAGACACGGTCCATACTTCTACGGAAGGCAGCAATTAGGAATCTTGCGCAATGGGGGCAACCCTGACGCAGCGACACCGCGTGGAGGATGAAGGTTCAAGGATCGTAAACTCCTTTTATATGGGAAGAATAAATGACTGTACCATATGAATAAGCACCTGCTAACTACGTGCCAGAAGCATCGGTGATGCGTAGGGTGCGAACGTTATCCGGATTTATTGGGCGTATAGAGATGCGTAGGCGTTTTGGTAAGTCTTCTGTTAAAGACCTTAGCTCAACTAAGGAAGTGCAGTCGAAACTACTAGAATTGAGACAGGGAGGGGTGAATGGAATTCTCGGTGGAGTGGTGAAATACGTTGATATCGAGAGGAACACCAGAGGCGAAGGCGATTCACTGGCCCTTGTCTGACGCTCAGGCTCGAAAGCGTGGGGAGCAAAACGGATTAGATACCCGTGTAGTCCACGCCGTAAACTATGGACGCTAGGTGTTTGGTACAATTGCTACATTTCTTCGGATTTGTAGTGAGAGTATTGAGTGCCGTAGCTAACGCGTTAAGCGTCCCGCCTGTGTACTACGGTCGCAAGACTAAAACATAAATGAATTGGCGGGGACCCGCACAAGCAGAGGAGCGCGTGGTTTAATTCGATGGTAATCGAAGAACCTTACCAGGGTTTGAAATGTAGCTGCAAGCTTTTTGAAAGATTAGCCGCCTTAGAGTGTGATACACAGGTTCTGCATGGCCGTCGTCAGCTCGTGTCGTGAGATGTAGGGTTAAGTCCCGAAACGAGCGCAACCCCTATCCCATGTTACAAGTGTCTTGGGAAACTGCCTCGGTAAAACGGGGAGGAAGGTGGGGATGACGTCTGGTCCGCATGGCCCTTATGTCCTGGGCGACACACGCGCTACAATGGTCGGTACAATGGGTAGCCAAACCGTAAGGTGGAGCCAATCCTAAAAAACCGATCTCAGTTCAGATTGTAGTCTGAAACTCGACTACATGAAGTTGGATTTGCTAGTAATCGTGGATCAGCCATGCCGCGGTGAATACGTTCTCGGGTCTTGCACACACCGCCCGTCACGTCATGGGAGTAGGTGATACCCGAAGGTGTCCTGTCTTCGGATGGGATGACGAAGGTAACGCTTATGACTGGGATGAAGTCGTAACAAGGTAGCCGTAGGGGAATCTGCGGCTGAATTACCTCCTTTCAAGGAGAACCCAAACTTCCTGCCACTTTTTAGTTTTCAATGAGAAAACGCTCTTTAATTTTTGGTGAATGGGCGATCGTGCTCAGACCTGGCGCCCGAGTATAAGGGCGTATAGCTCAGTCGGTTAGAGCGCAGTCCTGATAAGACTGAGGTCCCAAGTTCGATTCTTGGTACGCCCACCATTAATACTAATTTTGCTTTGGGGCTGTAGTTCACCTGGTAGAACATTTCATTTGCAATGAAAAGGTAGGTGGTTCGAGTCCACCCAGCTCCACCAAAGTACTTCTAGAAATAGAAATACTGAGAATTAGTTTGCACATTAAAAACTGAATAGAAATGAATTCAATTTCAAAAAGTATGCTACGAGCATATGGTGAATGCCTTGGCGCAAAATGACGATGAAGGACGTAGTAGACTGCGATATGCTTCGGGGAGCTGTCAAACAAGCGTTATAACCCGGAGATTTCCGAATGGGGTAACCCAACTGGAGTCATGTCCAGTTACCATACAGTGAATAAATAGCTGTATAGGAGAAAACGTAGAGAAGTGAAACCTCTCAGTATCTACAGGAAAAAAGAACATAAGTTTATTCCCTCAGTAGTGGCGAGCGAACCGGGAAGAGTCTAAACTAATATTGTGTAAGAGCGAGCCGATTCGAAAGTCGCGTTGCGATGATTGATGAAGCGAACTCGTAGATTGTCGTCCGTGCAATATTAGAGTTGTAAGAAGCTAATTGATTAATCGACAAGTTAATCGGAAAGTAAAAAAATATATTTCTAATGGAATAGATCTGGAAAGGTCGGCCATAGAACATGAAAGCTGTGTACATTAAAGATATATATCTTTCTTTTGGCTTTCTTAAGTACCACGGAATAAGTGAAAATCTGTGGGAATCTGCCAAAACCACTTGGTAAGACTAAATACATTTTGCGACCGATAGTGAACAAGTTCCGAGAGGGAAAGGTGAAAAGTACCCCTGTTAGGGGAGTGAAATAGTTACTGAAACCATATGCTTACAAACAGTCGAAGTCCCGCAAGGGATGACGGCGTGCCTATTGAAGAATGACCATGCGAGTCAGTTGTGTGCGGCAAGGTTAAACTGGAAACAGTGGAGCCGAAGCGAAAGCGAGTCTGAATAGGGCGAATTCAGTCGCATGCACTGGACCCGAATCCAAGTGATCTAACCTCAACCAGAGTGAAGTCCCACGAAAGTGGAATGGAGGCTCGAACTCTTTAATGTTACAAAATTATGAGATGAGTTGTGGTTAGCGGTAATATGCCAAACGAACTTGGTAATAGCTGGTTCTCCTCGAAATAGCTTTTGGGCTAGCGTTGCAATTTAATTTCTGGGGGTAGAGCACTTATAGGATTTTGGGCTCGAAAGAGTACCATGTCCTGTAAAACTCCGAATACCGGAATGAATATTGCGGCAGTTAGAACTATGGGGCTAAGCTCATATGTTCAAGAGGGCAACAGCCCAGATCGCCAGATAAGGACCCAAAATTTACCTGAGTGGCAAAGGAAGTGAAGTTTCTCAAACAGCTAGGAGGTTGGCTCAGAGGCAGCCATCCTTTAAAAAGTGCGTAAAAGCTTACTAGTCTAGAGATTTTGCGCTTAAGATGTAACGGGGCTAAAGGTAAATTCCGAAGCTGCGAATATGTATATACTTCGGTATATATGTGTGGTAGAGGAGCGTTCCATACATGTTGGTTTTAGCAGACCAAAAATCGCTGTGAAGGTGACCCGGAAGGAGTTGCTGGAGCGTATGGAAGTGAGAATGCATGGATGAGTAGCGCAAAGCAGGTGAAAACCCTGCTCGCCGAATATCTAAGGTTTCCATGGCTATGTCAGTCAACCATGGGTTAGTCGATCCTAAGCTGAGGCCGAAAGGCGTAAGCGATGGGTAACGGGTTAATATTCCCGTACTACTATATTTAGCAATGGAGTGAGAGGATTGAAAAGGCAGGCCCCTTAAGGATTGGGGTCTAAGTAGTGAGTTAGTTTTCGCAGGTAAATCCACGAGAACGTTTCCTGTTTACAGGATGAACACAAGCTACAATAGAAAGGTGACCGCAAGGAACCCGATCTGTCGGATTAATCTTCCAGGAAAAGCTTCTAGCTTTACAACTTCGGTTGTTTATAAATTTTTATAGTATTCGTACCGCAAACCGACACTGGTGGATTGGTGTAAATGCACCAAGGCGTACGAGTGATGCGTTGTTAAGGAACTCGGCAAATTAACCCCGTAAGTTAGCGAGAAGGGGGGCTATGCACTGTCAGATTTTTTCAGGCAGTGATCATAGTGGCACAGAATAGGATAGAGCGACTAGTTACCAAAACTACAGGCGCTTGCAAATTCGTAAGAAGATGTATAAGTGCTGACGCCTGCCCAATGCCAGAAGGTTAAGGAAGCGTGTTATCGGCTAATGCTGCACTTCGGTGCTTCAATGGCTGAAAAGCGTGCGACTGAAGCCCTGGTCAATGGCGGCTGTAACTATAACGGTCCTAAGGTAGCGTAATACCTCGCCACTTAATTAGTGGCTTGCATGAAAGGCGTAACGACTCTCTCACTGTCTCGACAGCGTGCTCGGCGAAATTGAAATAGCTGTGAAGATGCGGCTTACCTGTACCAGGACAAAAAGACCCCGTGGAGCTTTACTGCAGCTTTGCATTGAAATAATGCTCTGATCGTAGAGAATAGGTGGGAGACTATGAAGCATAATCGTCAGGTTGTGCGGAGTCACCAGTGTAATACCACCCTATTAGTGTTTTATTTCTCACCTTTGCCGTTATCCGGCAAGGAAACAGTGCATGGCGGGCAGTTTGACTGGGGCGGTTGCTTGCAAAAGAGTAACGCAAGCGTACAAAGGTCTCCTCAATCCGGATGGAAATCGGATGAAGAGTACATAGGCATAAGGAGGCTTTACTGTGAGGGAGACATCCCGAGCAGTTGCGAAAGCAGGTCTAAGTGACCCTTTGGCAGAATGTGGAATCGCCATTGTTTAACGGATATAAGTTACCCCGGGGATAACAGGCTGGTGGTGCCCGATAGTTCATATTGACGGCACCGTTCGGCACCTCGATGTCGGCTCGTCGCATCCTGGGAGTGTATAAGCTCCCAAGGGTTGGACTGTTCGTCCATTAAAGCGGCACGTGAGCTGGGTTCAGACCGTCGTGAGCCAGGTCGGTCTCTATCCGGTATAGGCGTTGTAAATTTGAGGGAAGTGGCTCCTAGTACGAGAGGATCGGAGCGAGGTAAACCTCTGGTGTACCTGCTGTTCTACCAAGAGCATTGCAGGGTAGCTATGTTATTTAGGGATAAGTACTGAAAGCATATAAGTACGAAGCCTGTCCCAAGATTAAATTTACTTGTTGCGTTCGCGCAACGAAAAATCCGTAGTAGACTACTACGTTGATAGACACTAGGTGTAAGTACAGCAATGTATTGAGCCAAGGTGTACTAATTGATTAAAAACTTTTTGAAATATTCATTTTCTATTCAGTTTTGAGTGCGTAAGCATTCTCTAGCTCTTTATGAATTTAAGTCCTGATGTCTCTAGAAATAGAGGTTGTCAGGCATAAGTAATTCTGAGGATTATTTGTGCCTGGCAATTGTAGCGGAGTGGAACTACCTGACCCCATCCCGAACTCAGAAGTAAAATGCTCCAGCGCCGAAAATACTTGGACCGAAAGGTCCTGGGAAGATAGGTCATTGCCAGGACTAAGAATTCAAACTAACCCACTAGAAATAGTGGGTTTTTGTTGGAAATATGTATAAGACTTTTATAACTGTAATCGTTAAACTTATTGGTATACCAGAGTTAAGAATGTTTATATTCCACTCTGGCATATGCCGATTTTTCTTTATCAATGGTATAATCCGTATGTAAATACTGCCAATATTTAGCTAATTATAATAATATGGCAGTTAAGACTTCCATTTTAGAAAGTACGATTATTCGCTGCACCACGGGTAAAACTAGTGAGTGGGGATTTGGAAGAGTACCATTAGGGAGGCCGGAATTTGAAGATCCGTACACCCCCACAACCAAAGCCGTAGCAGAGGCATTTTTAAATTATCTAAATACTTTTAATGTCAACTTTCAGGAGGATGTAATTTCTGTACTTAAGGAGCACACAGGTGATTTTGGTGTAGTTGAAGATACTGATATGTGGAGAAACTATTTCGGCGTTGACATGAGTAAGGACTCAAAGTACGAGAACCACTTCACACTTGAGAAGCAAATTACAACGAGTGTTGATACTTTTCTTGGGTTTTCAATATGGAAAACATTAGAAGAGAACAGGCAATACCATGACGACGCAGATTTATTGGTTCAAATAGGTACAAACCTTAATGCGCACCTATCTATGTTGCACTTTGGACCTAATCACTATGATAAGTTGAATTATCGGAACTTCTCGAAGCAAATGTACGACTATATAATTGATGACGATAACCGTACTAACTTATTCCACAAAGAGTTAGGAGAAAAACTAGTGAAGCTGGGTATAGATCCATTAATAGGAAATATAAGAATGCATTACGATGAGATGAGTAAAGTATTATCCTGGAAGCACTTTGAACCGACAGGAAGTGGTGAATATAGGACTAAGTATCAACCAAGAGGTGAGCACTCACTTTGTGCTGTATGTGGGATAGATGGGTCTGGAAAAACATCTTTATTAGATAAATTAGGAAGAGTTGTATTACCTATTGCTCATCCAAACGACCCTAAAATGAAAAAGTTTTTTGAAGGATACAGTGATTATATTGATTATGGGTTGGAGTTGGAAGTATTTAATGCCTCAAGGAAGAGCGCTTTGAAAGGAGACTTAACCATCATGGCGTATCGTTTTATCAGAAGTATCTTCACATACCTTAATTCTAAATTTGAACCTTTTACCATATTTCAAAACATTGTATTGGACAGATCAAGTCTTACAAATATTGCGTATGTAGATCGTCCAGTTAAATTCGGTGAGGCAGTTGATGAGTTTATCCGAGACTTTTTTCTTAACCCATATAAGATAGCAGTTATAGATACTCCTGTATCAATTGCCTATGCCAGAGCGACAGAAGGGCGAGAAGGTCATGATGAATTCGATAATGCTGAGTTTGGTATATACGTAAGAAGGGCTACTATGTACAGGATACTTGCTGGGGTTCTTCCAAATGTTGATGCCATTAACACCTATGATTCAGAGAGAGATGAGATATTTTCAAAGGATGCTTTAGTCCCACGACTAAAGGAATTGTTATATGGTGACGAAAACAAGTAGTTAGACATTAAGAATTCTTATTGATAGATTTAAGGATGAAACCAGATATAATCCTCTCCAAAATGGAATCTCTCTTTCCTAATGCTCAAAGCGAGCTGGTAAACTGGGATACACCATTTCAATTTCTAATATGTATTGTACTCTCTGCTCAAACTACAGATAAAGGAGTTAATTCTGTTACACCTGCTCTTTTTAAGAAATATCCAACTCCCCTGCTGATGTCTAAAGCCACCCTAAATGACGTTGAAAATATAATAAGGTATGTTAACTACTTCAAAACAAAAGCGAAGCATATAATCGAACTCTCTAGAATACTTGTTGAAGAGTATAATTCTCTAGTTCCAGTTACAACAAAGGAACTCATAAAGTTACCTGGGGTAGGGAATAAGACCGCAAATGTTTTCTTAAATGATCTATATATAAAGAATGAAGGTATTGCAGTTGATACACACGTAGCTAGAGTATCTCAAAGATTAGGACTAACAAAACATAAAGATCCAGATAAAATTGCAAAAGATTTAGAAAAGATCTACCCAAAAGTAGATTGGTGGAAGATTAATAGGTACTTTGTACTCTATGGTAGGTATATTTGCAGGGCGAATATGAATTCTACAAAGTGCGTATTTAGAGATACGTGTAGTTACTGCAAAACGTTACCCGTAGGGGAATAAATATACCTACGGGGGTATATAAATTATTGTTATAATAATATGTCTAAGCCAATACCGGTCTCAGATATTGAGTCTATGTACAAAGGAAAGATTCTGGAGGTCGTACAGCAGGATATGAAGATAGGGGACAAACAAGTTACTTTTGAGTGGGCGAGAAGGTCTCCGGGTACTAGGCTAATTGTGTTATCAAAGGATAAAAGAATTCTCCTTACGAAAGAATTTAGAAGAGAGATGAATGATTGGGATTACAGATTACCAGGTGGAAAGGTATTTGATACCCTAACTCAATACGTAGAGTTTCTTAATAGTGGAAAAGATATTCTCTCTGTGGCAAAGGACGCTGTTGAAGCTGAAGCCGCTCAAGAGGCCGGAATTGAAGTTAAAGCCGTTACTCACTACCATACCTCTAAGAATGGAGCTACAGTAGAGTGGGATCTCTACTATTTTATAGCTACCGATTATGTAGAATTGAACGATGGGCAGAAATTAGAAGTTGGGGAAGATATTCGCGTTGAGTGGTTTACGTTTGATGAAGCTATGGATATCTGTCTTAAGGGTGGTTTCAAGGAAGATAGAAGTTTAGGAGTCCTATTGAAATTTATTCTTGAAAATAGGTAGGAAGATTATAATATTGTGATACTGTTGTTTGAGGGTAGCCTGAAGCCTTTTTATCTGCTATAATCGCCTTTGCACGGGTAAATAATATTTGAATATAAATATATTGAAACTCTTTCCGTGGGAGTAGAGATATTAATTAAAGTTATGGAAAAAGAAGTTAAAACAAAGTCTAAAGTAGCTAAGAAAGTTACAAAGACTACTACGAAGAAGGTTGTCACACCTAAGGTTGAGAAACCAAAGGCAGTAAAAGCTCCTGTTACACCTAAAGCTGTAAAACCACTCTCTACAGATTCCGATGCCCTATACTCTAGATTGGAGTCATACATTACAGATAGTTCTCACCAGCTAAAGAACCTTTCCAAGGGCGATATTGTTGAAGGTGTTGTTATGGATGTAAGGTCTGGAATGTTGGTTATTGATGTCGGATATAAGTCAGAGGGTATTGTTGCAGGAAGAGAATTGAAAGCAGATGGTTTTGATCTTTCAACTGTAAAGGTTGGGGATACAATGCTTGTCTATGTTGTTAAACCAGAAGATGATCAGGGTCAGTTAGTTCTCTCTATTAGAAGAACTAAGCAGGCTGGAATCTGGCTTAAACTTGAAGAGGCTAAACTTAAGAATGATGTTGTTGAAGCTACAGTTGTGGAATCAAATAACGGTGGCCTTATAGTTGAATTAGGTAAAGATGTTCGTGGATTCATCCCAACATCCCAACTTGATGCGTCTAGAGTATATGCAAGTGGTGTTAGAACCGTTGGTAAAGATATTTCAGCTAAAGTTCAGAAGAGACTTACATCATTAATCGGTCAGGCAATTAATGCCAAGATTATTGAGTTAGACAGAGAGAAGAACAGAGTTATCCTCTCCGAGAAGATGGTTACCCAGGCCAGAGATATTGAGCAGAGAGATGAGACATTAAGAAAGGTTAAAGAGGGAGATGTGTTACACGGAACCGTCAGTGGTATTGCACCATTTGGAATTTTTGTTAATGCTGCAGGCCTTGAAGGTCTTGTTCACCTCTCAGAATTGTCATGGGATAAGGTTGAGGATGTTGGAGTTCTATATCAACCAGGATCACTTGTTGATGTAATGGTTATAGGAATATTTGATGGTGGAAAGAGAGTTGCATACAGTGTCAAGAGACTTCAGAAAGATCCATGGTCAGAGGCAATTTCCAAGTACCAACTTGGTGATATTGTTGATGGTGAGATTCAGAAAGTTGTTCCTTATGGAGCATTTGTAAGAGTTGGAAATGGATTAAATGGTCTTGTACATATCTCAGAGATGTCAGATAAACTTGTTAAAGATCCTTCAGATATTGTTAAGGAAGGGGATAAGGTTAAAGTTAAGATCCTTTCTATCTCATCAACTGAAAGACACTTAGGATTGAGTCTTAAGGCTGTTTCAGAGAAAGATACAACTAAGAAGGCTTCTAAGAAACTCTCTAAGCAAGAGCTGGAAGCTGCTGTTAACGAAGCTATCGCACAGGAGGTCCCACAGGAGTAATCTCCTTGGGAACTCTCGTGATATAATTTCCTAGTTAATTATATTGGTTGTTTCCTATGCAGAAAAAAGATTCTTCTGTACTCTCAAAATTAAGCGAGAACGCAAAGACTTCATTGAGAATTGCCCTGGAAATTTCTAAATCAATGGGTTCGGAAGATGTAAAACCTATACATATATTTGTTGGTTTAATCTTGAATTCTAAATCTCTTGCTTCGAGAACCGTAAAGACGATGGGATTTGATGTTAATGTTATAGTCGAATCTATTGTTGGTGGAGCCGTAACAGGGCTTAGTATTGAGAAGTTCTCAGAGATAAATATTACACTCTCAAGTGAGTCAAATAAAGTTATAAGAGGGGCATATGCCCTTGCGAATAAGATGTCTCACGTTTATGTAGGAACTGAGCATATCCTTCTCTCAATTTTAAAGGATGATAAAAGTCCTGATACGAAGATTATATATAAGCAGGGATTAGACTATGAGAGCTTTGAAGAGGCCCTTTTAAACTTCGCTACATATCCAGCTGGAATACTTTCAAACCCAGAAGGGATGAGTATGCATATAGAGCAGTCTGCTCTAGCTGTCTATGGAAGAGACCTTGTTAAAGAGGCCAAGGATGGGGAACTTGATCCAATTATCGGTAGGGATGCGGAACTGGATAAGATCATAAATATCCTTTCCAGAAGAAAGAAAAACAACCCATTAATAGTTGGAGAAGCCGGAGTTGGAAAGACTGCTTTGGTAGAAGCTTTAGCTCAGAGAGTTGCGAATGGCGATGTTACTAATTCCCTCAGAGATAGCAGAATTATTCTTCTTGATGTCTCTAGTATCATTGCCGGAAGCAAGATGCGAGGAGATGTTGAGGAAAAAATGATGGCTGTAATCAGGGAGGTCACGGCTTCCCCGGATATAATTCTTTTCATTGATGAGATTCATAACGTTTTGAATTCAGGTATTCCTGGAATGCCTTCCGATCTTGCGGGAATTCTTAAACCTGCTTTAACAAGAGGGAATTTCAGGTGTATTGGAGCTACAACTATGTCAGAATATACAAAATATATGGAGGAAGATAATGCCTTGGTTCGCAGATTTCAGGTTGTACAGGTAGATGAGATGTCGGTCGAGGATACAATTAGGATTTTAAAACGGATAAAACCTATCCTTGAGGAACATCACAATGTAAGGATTGGCAAGGAAGCTTTTGAGACAGCTGTTCGCCTGTCGGATAGATATGTAAGTGATAGGTATCTTCCAGATAAAGCGATTGATCTATTGGATGAGGCGAGTGCCACAAGAAAGCTTGATGTAGAGAAGGAGTACTCTCAAATATCCACCCTTCTTGGTGAGCTTAGGGATATTCAAGATGAGAAAGAAGATTACATTAAACGTGGTCTCATGGATGAGGCTCTTGAACTGAAAAATGATGAGCTAGCTATCAAAAAAGAGGTAAAAAGTCTTGAAGCGAGCAGGAGTAAAAGCCAGAAAAGCCATGATTATGAGGTGGATGTTAACACTATTAGAAACGTTGTTTCAAAGTGGACAGGGATACCAGTTTCAACGTTGGGAGGTAACGAGAAGTCTTCCCTTTTAAACTTAAATAAGAGCTTAGATCGAAAGGTTGTTGGTCAGAATGAGGCGGTAGAGGCCGTCTCTAGCGCTATAAAAAGAGCACGAACTGGAATCTCAGATGAAGGAAGGCCATGGGCATCATTCCTTTTTCTTGGCCCAACGGGTGTAGGAAAGACAGAACTTGCCAAGGTTTTGACCCATGAATTATTCGGCGATGAAGATCGACTAATGCAGATTGATATGAGCGAGATGATGGAAATGCATAGTGTCTCCAAGCTGATTGGATCTCCTCCTGGTTATGTCGGATATCGAGAAGGCGGTCAGTTAACTGAGAGAATTAGACAGCACCCACACTCCGTAATTCTCTTTGACGAGATAGAAAAGGCCCATCCAGACGTATTAAATATCCTTTTACAGATACTTGAATATGGTCATTTAACAGATGGAAAAGGTAGGAAGGTGAACTTCAAAAATACCGTGATTATCCTAACCTCAAATATAGGAGCTGAAGAGATAAGAAAAGATAAGGTCCTTGGGTTCATTAGAAACCGTGAAGAGAAAGTAGAAACAGAAAATCTCGAAAAAGCATATGAATCTATGAAAGAAACCTTGATGAAAGAGCTTAGGGATACATTAAGACCTGAATTAATAAACAGGCTAGATGATATTGTTATATTCAGAGCCTTAACGAGGGATGATGCCTCAAAGATTGTAGAACTATTAATTAACGAGTTAAACGATAGGTTGAAGAATCAAGGTATTAAAGTTACCATAGATAGCAAGGTGAAGACCTTTATTGTTAGTGAGGGCTTTAGTGAAGAGTATGGGGCAAGGCCTTTAAGAAGGATGATTCAAGATACAGTTGAGAACGTAATTGCCAACTATATTCTTTCACACGATACTGAGAGTAATGTGAAAGGGAAGGTTAATAGTCTCTCTCTGACACTCAAGGATCACAAAATTATAGTTTCCAACTAATGAACTACTACTGCACAAACTGTGGAGGTGAGTTCCCGAAATGGTCGGGAAAGTGTTCTGCTTGCGGGCAGTGGGATAGTCTTGCAGAAGCTTTGGATCAGAAAGTCGGTTCAAAAACCTCGAAAGGAAGCGGTAAGAAGAGGGGAGCGCCTAATGTTATATCCATATCAAATCTTTCCAAGAAGAAACAAACCACTATGACGAGGATATCGTCGGGATTTGTTGAATTTGATAGGGTTATGGGAGGTGGTATGGTTCCTGGGAGTATTACATTGGTAGCAGGGGAACCAGGAATTGGTAAATCTACCATTCTTTTACAAATTGCATTGAAAGTATCTGCTGATAATAAGGTTTTATATATATCAGGAGAGGAATCAATATCTCAGATTTACTCTAGGATATCTAGGGTGGGTAATAATTCTACCTATAGTGAAAATCTCCTTCTCTCAGATGAAACTTCCCTTGAAGGGATTGCCGAATTGATCAGCAGTCAGGAGCCTTCGTTTGTTATAGTGGATTCAATTCAATCTCTTGAGTCAGAGGTTGTTAGGAGCTCCGCTGGTAGTATTGGGCAGGTTAGGGTTTGTGGAGCCCTCCTTACAAGATTGGCAAAAAGTACTGGTGTACCAATAGTTGTTGTGGGCCAGATAAATAAAGAAGGGAGTATCGCAGGACCAAAAGTTCTGGAACATGTTGTTGATACCGTATTACACTTTGAAGGTGGAGAATTTAACTCCTTTAGGGTTTTAAGGTCTATAAAAAACAGGTTTGGTTCTACAAATGAGATAGGAGTTTTCGAAATGAATGAAACAGGATTAAGTGAAGTCGCAAACTCATCGAAACTATTTCTTGAAGGTGAGGGTGGAATGTCTGGAAGTGCAATTGGTGCTGTTATGCAAGGATCAAGAGTCGTTTTTGTTGAAGTGCAGGCCTTAGTCAATGAAAGAGGTATGGAATCAGGTCCATTAAGGAGGGTGGCAAATGGTATAAAGAAGCCAAGATTAGATATGTTGTGTGCGGTACTTACAAAGCGTGGTAAGGTATTTTTGGGGGATAAGGACGTCTTTGTAAATATTGTAGGTGGAATTAATATTGATAATCCAACGATTGATCTTGCGGTATGCGCTGCAATCAAATCTGCTGTGAACGAAAAGGTCCTCAAGAATGATACAGTTTACTGGGGAGAGGTTGGTTTGACGGGTGAGGTTAGAGGCGGCTTTGCAGCTGAAATGGTACTAAAAGAGTCAAAAAGGTTGGGATATTCACTTGTGGTACTGCCAAAAGTCTCAAAGCTGAAAACTTCCTTGGAGACTAAGCTTCTTCGAGATATATCGAGTCTTTAGATATTTTTTTATCAACATCTACCCACTACTTACGTAACATAGTTATACGTAAAACATAATCGTAACATAAGGAGAGGTCGCTAGAAGGGAGTTCTTAATATAGGCCTCAAATACCCGTTGACGTAAGCAATTGCATATTCTATATTTAAGTATACTTCTCCTACTTGATGTGTATAAGTGTTATAGGTTGACATACTATTTATGTATGGGCTATAATGTACAGTTGTTTAATAATGAGGTGTGGATATCAAAGGATTCTCCCTTTGTCTGGGATGGGAAACATTGCTGGGCAAATGGAAAATTCTTTGATTTAATGTCCCTTTTTCCCAGGGTTTGGTTATGGTATCCCCATTTACTGGGCCCTCGGAAAAGGGGATGGATGCAGAATTTGCACTTCGATTTTTTCGTATATGAGTACTAAAAGATCGGGGTCGGTCGGGGCAGTACCGATCCCAACCCTTTCTATTTGACATATTTATTTCTCTTTCATATACTTAATTATATTTGCCAAATATCTATATTATTCGTTTAATTTTCTTTAAATTTTCCCCTTATTTATTATGGAATCAACTATCAAAGTTTTAGAGAGCAAGACAATTGCTGATTTGCGCGTTCACGCCAAAGAGTTAGACATGAAAGACTTCATGGAGCTACCTAAGCGTGATTTAATCATTGAAATACTTAAAAGGTCTTCAGAGAAAGAAGGCTTTATTCCTGTTGAAGGAATTCTCGAGGTTATGAATGACGGTTCACACGGGGTATTAAGAACCGATGGAGTTCTACCTGGTGAGAATGATGTCTATATATCTGGATCTCAGATTAAGAAGTTTAGTTTAAGATCTGGAGATGTTGTAACAGGACCTGCAAGGTTACCCAAGGATAAGGAGAAGTACTTAAGCCTCTTAAGGGTTGATACCGTTTATGGTAGACCAGCAGGGGATGCAGCTTCTAGACCTTTCTTTCATAGGTTAACCCCTATATTCCCTGAAAGACAGATTAAGCTTGAAACTGAGTCTGATGTTATATCTACGAGGATCATCGATCTACTTTCTCCAATTGGTTTTGGTCAGAGATCTATGATTGTTTCTCCTCCAAAAGCAGGAAAAACATGGTTAATGAAATCAATTGCTGATGGTATTGCAAAGAATCATAAAGAAGCAAAGATTATTGTTGTGCTTGTTGGTGAGAGACCTGAAGAGGTTACAGATATGCAAAGAAGCGTTAAGGGTGAGGTATTTGCCTCAAACTTCGATGAAATCCCTGAGCATAACTGTAGAGTTGCTGAAATGGCCCTCGAAAAAGCAAAGAGAATGGTAGAGTGGGGCGAGGATGTTGTTATACTAATGGATAGTATTACACGTCTTGCGCGTGCCTATAACATTACTATGCCAACTTCAGGAAAGACCCTTTCTGGAGGTTTCGACCCAGTTGCACTATATCCACCTAAAAAGTTCTTTGGTGCTGCACGAAATTTCGAAGAGGGTGGTAGCCTAACAATAATTGCAACTGCACTTGTTGATACTGGAAGTAGGATGGATGACCTTGTTTATGAAGAATTCAAAGGTACAGGTAACATGGAACTCCATTTAGATAGAAAGCTTGCAAACAGAAGAATCTACCCAGCTATTGACGTTGTAAGTTCAGGTACCAGAAATGAAGAGAACCTTCTTTCAAAAGAAGTTCTAAATCAGTCATGGAGAATTAGAAGAATGCTTGAGCTATTGGACTCAAATGAGAATCCTGCAGAGGTCCTTGTAAGTCAGATGAAGAAGACGAAAAACAATGAGGAATTCCTAGCCAAGTTGCACGAGGCCTAAATCTGGTATAATAAGGAACTATGAAAAGAAACGATGACGAATCGTTACAAAGTGTGAGTGGTATTAGTTTCAGAAATCTTGCAAAAACACTTGAGATGGAAGGGGATAACCTTTACCAGGACACTGACGTTTTTACGGATGATGATAGGTCTGTTTTTCACAAATTTGTTGCGAGGGTACAACATTGGTTTTCTAAACTTGGTTCTCAGCTTGTTGGAAAAACTAATCCCTTTAAATTTCTTTTTGACTTCATTGTTTACTTAACTTTAAGGCTAAGGGTTTTAACTGTATTAATTGCGGTTGGTTTTGAGGTTATATCCTCTGTATTTGATACTGTTAAGTCTGTATTGGTTAAACATCTGTTTTGGGGAAGAGGAAATCTTTTCAAATTTTCTATTCAATTTGTAAGTGCAGTCGTATTAGTTATTATAATGCTCTCATATCCATATAGGTCTCAACCTATAGGGTTCTCAGTGGCTACAGGAAGTGACGGAACGGTGTATGCACAGCAGGATCTATTAAAACAGAGTAGTTCAACCTCAACTCCAATTCCTGAAGATAGGAAGAGCTACGATTCTACAACATATATTGTTAAGAGTGGTGATACACTAAGCAGAATCTCCACTGTTCATGGTATTAGTGTTGATACTATTATGTGGGCTAACAATCTTACCGCTTCCAGCTTTATAAGACCTGGTGACGAACTTATTCTTCCTCCGGGAGACGGGGTTCTCGTTACAACAAAGAAGGGGGATACAGTTGAGAAACTAGCAAAAACATATAATTCAAATCCTCAGCTGATTCTTGAAGCAAACAAGGAGACACTTCTTCCTCCTAATTTCGAAATTAGGGCAGAAGCAAAGCTTTTTATTCCTGATGGTAGACCTCCTCAACCTATCCGACCCGCTACTCCAGTATATTCAGGTGTCGTGGCATCAAGACCATATACCCCTGTGTATACAGGTTCTTTGGTGTCAGGTGTTGGAAGATTTTTAGGTTGGCCTGTTGCTAAAGGTGGTACTGTTTCTCAATGTTATAGTAGATGGCATAATGGTATTGATATCGCAGATAGGTCATATCCAAATCTGGTTGCCGCAGCACCAGGAAGGGTCACTTTTGCAGGTTGTCAATCAGGGGCATGTCCAGCTCCAGGGTCACTGGTTGGTGGGTATGGTCTAGCATGGACTGTTATTGTTGATCATGGTAACGGGCTTTCAAGCGTATATGGGCATATGAGGTCGATATATGTCAGGAATGGTCAAAGTGTTAGTGCTGGTCAGGCACTAGGTCAGATGGGACAGTCAGGAACTGCATATGGTGTACATGTACACTTCATGTTAATCAGAAGCAATGGTGGTTGGAATCATGTAAACCCGGCTCCGTACTTCAAAACTCACATTTGTGGGTATTAAGCAATTAAATCTGAATATCTGTAGAATCTAAGATACTTCTGTCCTAGATGTTGTCTGTTCATGTCAAAGAGAAGCGGAACAATCCCAGCTTTTTGCGGACCTAATACATCATCTATGTACCGATTTCCTATATACACAGCATCTGTTGCTTTTGCATTGGCCTTCTCGAGAGCAATATTGAATATCTTAGGATCGGGTTTCCTTATCTGCATTACCCCTCCACATACTATGAAGTCAACATATCCTCCTATATCACTTTTCTTTATAAACGAGTCCAAGTATTCGTTCCAGTTATCTAAAATTACAATTGTTTTACCTTCCTTTTTTGCTTTTTCGAGGAATTCAAGAACTCCATTGAAAGTCTTCCATCTCTGAGGGTTACTAGTTACATCTCTATAGTTCTCTCTTCCAATCTTTACAGCCTTAACCTTCTCCTGTTCAGGGAATCCTGACTTGATTAGAGCATCTGCGTTGAGTTTTGCGTATAGATCTTCCCTTACTTTTGAGTCTGAGTATATTGTAAAGGTCGAGAAAAGTTTTTCTTTTTCCCAATCATCGTAGAGTTTCTGGTAATTAACCTCTATCTCATCTGGAGAGAGGTTGTAACCGTGTGAGTATGCTATATCTGCAAGAATATGGCCTCTCGAAGGGTAGGGGGACATGAGGGTATCACCAACATCGAGAATTATACATTTTGAATTTCTTATAACTTTCTTTACTTGTTCTGTTGAAACCGAGTCATGTATGAACTTATGTTTAGACTGTGAATCCAAATCTACAGTTAACTCGATAAGGGAGTATATCTCATCAATTTTATATCTTCTATCTTTCCTTGTACCTATGCGAATACTTTGGACTTTTCCATCTCTTTCCCATCTTCTTAAGGTGTCTGGGTGAACGTTTAGAATCTTACAGGCTTGTCTTATATTAAGTAATGCCTCTTGTTTCTCGCCATTACTACTAATTGACATGTTTCCTAACCTTCTATATAATAACTTATGCAAACTTATGTATAGCTATGTAATCTATACCTGCATGAAATTATATCATAACTAACTATGAAGAAAAATAATAAAATAAAACTGATCATCTTTGATTTTGATGATACTCTAGTAATGACTGAAGAGAAGGGGTTTCATCTAGAAAATGATGTTGCAAAATCTATGGGGTTCAAGCCTCAAACTAGAGAGATGCATATGGCTACATGGCCAAAGCCTTTAGACATTGTTGCTAACATCCGATTTCCTGGGATAGATATTGAGACCTTTATGGTCGGGATAGGGAAGAGGATGGCAGAATATACAGAGAAGGGAAAGTTCGATGTGCTGTCCGAAGAGACAGAGACGGCTTTAAAGCAGCTGAAAACCAATGGATATGAACTGGCAGTTCTTACTTCAAGAACAGAAGTTGAGGTTAGGCATATTCTTTCTAAGCATCCGTTGCTCAAGTATGTACCTGTCTCTTCCTTCTACTATAAAGAGAGGAACAAGCATAGGAAGCCTGATCCAAGGGTTTTTGAGGCAATACTTTCCGATATGAAAGTAGAGGCTGATAAATGTGTTTATGTCGGGGATGCCCTTACAGATGCATTGGGGGCTAAGCTTGCAGGGCTAAGGTTTGTTGCGTCCTTGGAGAGCAAACTAAGGGATAGGGATGAATTCAATGGTTATGTTGTAGATGCCTTCGTAAACAAACTTAGTGAGCTACCCGAAAAGATTCAGATTCTGGAAGAAGAAGAACAGATCTCACTTAAGAAGGAGATGAGAATCAAGTTAGAGTACGGAGATGTTTCTATCTCTGTTCCACACGACTACTTTATAAAGAAGTTCCCTGAAATCTCAGGAGTCATAGACGAGATAGATAGGGAGTAGTTCCACTAGTATTGTATATCCAATCAATTGTATAATTTGCCCATAACGGGCTCATAGTTCAGTTGGTAGAACGTCGCATTCGCATTGCGAAGATCGCCGGTTCGACTCCGGCTGAGTCCATAAATAGGGTATATTAGACCTATTCTTTTGGATTTACACCAAGTGAAACCTGTATAGGAATTCTAGAACCGTCTTCAAAAGCTTTTGCCTTTGTAGTCTTTGTCTGCGTTAGGAAGTAGTATGTGCCCTCTCCCTCGATGTGAAATGACTTTACATGGAGATTATGCCTGAATAGTTTCTGTTCCTTTGGAAGTTTATAATTCTGATTAAATATCTCATGAGAACTGCCTTTTGGAGTGGTAAGGATTACCTTAAGATTGAAAGATATACCGGGTTTCTCTGTTTGAAAAAGAGATACCAGATGTAAATCTGAAGGTATTTTAATTTTGGTTGCTGTTATATCTATATCTTCTTCAGGTGAAAGTCCAATAGTTACCTTTTCAACAACATCTATTAAGCTAATTGTTCCCGTCTCTGGGTTTGCCAGCGTTTTATTGCATAAAACTGTCCATATATTGTCCATTTGGTTGTGAGTTTAATTTATGTACTGTAGTTTTCTCAGAAATTTCTTGAACAGGGGAGGAGACTACTATAAGTTTTGGACTATTATATCTGCGTTGAATGTATAACTCTTCAGAGGTTCTTTCATTGATCTCGGTTGGTTTTTGGTAATCTTCAACTGCTCCGAATTTAGGTGGAATTAGATAGGTACCAAGCTCCTTCGCTATTTTGTATAAGGTCTTGAGACTTGGTAGAGAAGTCCCTTTCTCGAGACGTGCAATACTTGGTTGCTTGGTTCCGGTTCTTTCTGCAAGTTCTTTCTGTGTGATTTTATTAATAATCCTAAGCTCTACTATCATATCCCCAATCTCTTCTGCAATATCATCCGAACCCTTCTCTTGCGGAGTTAGAGGTACTAAGTTAAAGAATTTTTCAAATTTTTCTATTCTCATTTCTCTCTTGTAAAAACTTATTTTTAATATTATATGCTTTTTTGAACTCTGATTTCAGCAATTGATCGGCTTTCTTTTGGGCAACTGAAAATATCCAAAACCTTTCGGATATTATATCTCCTAGTAATCGTAAACCTTTTATTCTTATTTCTTTTAATTGCCATCCTTTTATAGGTTTAATAACCTCACTTTTAAATAGATTCTCTTTTGGATACTTTTCATATGCTTTTAACTTTTCAGACAATTTTTTCATTTCTCTTCTGTTTAACCACTTAGAGATTCTTTTGTAAAAGAGATTTTTCGAAGGATCTTCTGGCCATTGCTCTATCTCCATCGAGTTAAGGTTAGTTTATTTGTATAAATGAATATAACAAATATGTTATATTGAGTCAACTATATTTTTCTATATGTTTAAATATATAGTATAATCATGGAATTCAGGGCCTGTAGCTCAGCTGGCTAGAGCACTTCTATGGCATAGAAGGGGTCATGGGTTCAAGTCCCATCAGGTCCACCAAAGTTATATCCGAGCTTCATTCTCATATATACTTCTCTAACTAATTCGGGTTCAGTCCTTTCAAGTAGTGAACCTAAACCTAGCGGGAATGCTCCGTAATTAGTAATCTGAGAGATATGGCTTGGTAAAGAAATGCCTCCACTTACGATTGGTAGAATTCCAGTTTTTTCACGAACAAATTGTGCAATTGGCCCAGTATTTACAAATTCTGAACCTGAACCAGACTCTAGAAATACCAACCCTTTATTAATTAGTTTTGTAATTCTTTGCGATACGTTCTCGATGTCAAAACCGTTGTGTATTTCTGTTGGATTGATTTTCGTTTGCTCTACCACAGAGGTTGGTTTACCTGTGCCTAAAAGGATATAGGTTGTTGATATCGCTGGAATATAGTAATTTTCCTGATACTTTCTAATTTTCATTGCTTCGTTTATTAGAAAGGTCGCGGTAGCAGAATTAGTTTTAAAGACGTTAAGTAACTGTGGAGGATATAGAAAGAGTATTCCGTGGAGACCCTCTACGACTTGATTACTTCTTCCTGGAAAACCCACTAATTTCAGATATGAGTTTCTCGTTTCTAGGCTCTCGCGTAAAGCACCTACAACAGCAGCCGTTTCTCCCTCCGTACTGGTAGAACCACCGACTAATATTACTCTTGCTAGCCCTTCTAAGGATCTTACTTTCTCGACTGTTTTCGAAATCTCCAAAAAAGCTTTTTCTGGGTCAATAACTGGCATTATTCCAGCGTTTTGAATGTCTCCAAGGAGTTCGACTTGTTGTGTCCCATCTCCTTCCATTTGAATTTCCTCATAAAGAGAAGAGAGTGTCTCGAAGGATAAATCTTCTGGTTTATCATACATTCCAAAATTATACAGCAATACATTTGTTTAATCCTTAATATCTCCGATTAATTAATACCGGATAATGACATTCATGAAAGTTCCGTATATAATTACCCCAATGAAAAAGAATCAAATAAACAGATCTTCTCTTAATCTCCTCCCTTAGGGGAGTTATATTTCATTCCTCAATCTAATACTATAACCCTTAAATTATTTATATATTCAAATGGATTACAATTTCAAAGAAGTAGAAAAGAAATGGAGAGGCAGATGGTTTGCAAGTGACATATATACCGCTAAAGATAATGATAAGAGAGAGAAGAAGTATGTACTTGTTGAATTCCCATACCCAAGCGGTAGCGGATTACACGTAGGACATGCATTCGCCTTCACAGGAGGCGATGTCTATGCAAGATTTCAAAGAATGAGAGGATACAATGTTCTCTTTCCAATGGGATGGGATGCATTCGGTCTTCCAACAGAGAACTATGCAATTAAGAAGAAGAGAAAGCCTCAAGAGGTAACTAAGGAGAATACCGATATGTTTAGAAGTCAGATGAAAGATCTGGGATTCTCGTTTGATTGGGACAGAGAGGTAAATACTACAGACCCAGAGTATTATAAATGGACACAATGGATCTTTATTAAGCTCTTTGAAAAAGGTTTGGCATATAAAGAGGAGAGGCCTATAAACTGGTGCCCTTCATGTAAGATAGGATTAGCCAATGAAGAGGTTGTTGATGGGAAGTGTGAGAGATGTGGAACTCAAACAGAGAAGAGAAATATTACTCAATGGATTGTAAAGATAACAGAATATGCAGACAGATTAATAGATGGATTAAAGGATACTGCATTTATTGAGAAGGTTAAGGCTGCTCAGATAAACTGGATCGATAGGAAGGAGTGGATTGACATAACATATCCTGTCGCCGATTCGCAAGAGAGCGTAACGATTGCTACAACCCGTCCAGATACTAATTATGGAGCTACTTTTGTAGTTCTTGCTCCAGAGCATGCATTAGTTAATAGGATTTTGAGTGGAGAGGTGAAGACAGATGAGGATTTGGGTAAAATAAAAGAGTATGTTGTGAAAGCAAGAAATAAGTCTGAGTTAGAGCGACAAAAAGAGGTAACTGGCAGAGATAAGAGCGGAGTGTTTACGGGCTTGTATGCTGTTAATCATCTAACACAGGCAAAAATGCCTATATGGATAACGGATTTTGTATTAAGTACTGTAGGAACTGGAGCTGTAGTAGGGGTGCCAGGTCATGATATTAGAGACTTTGAATTTGCTAAGCAGTTTGGATTACCAATAATCCGTGTTGTTGTAGGTAGTGATGGTGATAAGTCTGAGATTGTAAATAAAGAGCAGGTACAGGAGGATGAAGGAGTTATGATTAACTCCGGTTTCTTAGATGGAATGGAAATTAAAGATGCTACTACAAAAATAATGGACTACATCGAAGAGAAGGGTTGGGGAAAAAGATCTGTGAGGTATCATTTGAGAGATTGGATCTTCAGCAGACAGCACTATTGGGGTGAACCTATTCCTATGGTTCATTGTGAGAAGTGTGGGTGGAATCCAGTTCCTGAATCAGAGTTACCTATAAAACTACCTGAAGTCGAGAACTACGAGCCAACTGATACGGGAGAGAGTCCACTTGCTAATATTGAAGAGTGGGTTAAAACTAAATGTCCGAAATGTGGAGGTGAAGCCAGGAGAGAGACTGATACAATGCCGAACTGGGCGGGAAGCGACTGGTATTATGTCCGATATCTTGATAATAAGAATGATAAAGCCATGGCTTCGACAGAAAAAATGAATTATTGGTTGCCAGTAGATGTATACATTGGAGGAGATGAGCACAATACCCTTCACTTACTCTACTCTAGATTCATCTTCCAGTTTCTATATGATCTTGGAGCTGTTCCAATACCGGAACCATACTATCAGCGTATATCACATGGAGTAATCTTGGGCTCTGACAACCGTAGGATGAGTAAGAGTAAGGGAAATGGAATAACCCCTGATGAAGCAGCCGAAAAAGTAAGTGTTGACGCCCTAAGAGCCTATCTTATGTTTATCGGACCTTTTGATGGAACAATGGTTTGGAATGATAATGCTCTGATGGGAGTAAAGAGGTTTGCTGATAGGTTATATAAATACTTTGATACTAACTATTCCAAAGCTGGTGAAACATCGAGCCATGAAGTTAATGCTATGTTACACAGAACAATAAAACAGGTAACAGAGGGATTTGATAGCTTTCAGTACAATACGATTGTTGCCAAATACATGGAATTACTTAATTTCTTGGAAAAGGCGGATTCAAAAGATATCTCAAAACAGGTATTCTCAGACTTTGTAAAATTGCTCTCACCAATAATGCCATACATGAGTGAGGAGCTGTGGAACATTATGGGATACAAATTCTCAGTCCATAATCAATCTTGGCCAATATTTAACGAAGAATATCTTGTTACTGAGAATATTGAAATCCCTGTGCAGATAAACGGCAAGCTTAAAGGACGAATTACTGTTCCAAACGACGCCGAAGAGGGTGCTGTTAGAGAGTTGATTCTTAGAGATAATACCCTTGCAGAGTATTTGAGCGGAGCAGATATCAAAAAAATCGTTTATGTGAAAGGGAAGATTGCTAACATTATAGTGTAGCAAACTTTATATGTACAACTTTTGACAGATAGCTGAATTTCCTTTACTATGAAAGGACAGAGTTTACTTTTTGTTCAAATTCTGTGAATGGGTTCAAACTGTCTAAATGAAGAAAATAATCGAGTACTGCCTAAAATTTAAGAAAACGGCTCTGATACTTCTCTTTATCCCTGTTGTAGGTATTCTTTTTTCGATATATATTTCTTCGGAAGTTTTTGCAACTGATGAAACCATCAATCTCCAGGGAAGAATTGTTCGTAACGATACCGGTAATGAGGGTTTGAATGTAAGTGCGGGGTCACCTAGTTGTGTGTTTCTTGGTGGAAGTAACGATACATGTGATTTTAGGGTTAAGTACTACAGTGCTGATACCCTTGGTACTCTTCTTGCAACGGAAGTTTT
>JACPFP010000002.1:0-221721 GCA_016182915.1 Candidatus Dojkabacteria bacterium | reverse complement strand
GGAGTGAAACATCTTTTAGAAATATATTTATTAACAATACAGCAGTTTATGTGGAGATGGATTTCGCACCTGACGGCTCAACATACACCGAAACTTTCCTGAATGCCGATGGAAAAAGGATGGCGGTGAGGGCAGTCGCCTATGCTATTAGTGCTAAAGCTGCAAATGAACAGTTTCAGTTCGATCTTGCCAATGATGAAACAGGATATAGCGATATTGCTGCAGGACAGGTTTTCTACGATGGTAACGATAATGTTTTGAGATTGTATGATGGCTCAAATTGGCTTGCTATACAAGCTTCCATTGGAAATCTTCCGTCATACTGGCTTCTTAACGAAGCTACAACACCAGATGTTATTTATAGTTACACTGGTTTGGATGTTGCTTTTGGAGGAACAGATTCTACCGCTCCCTTTTTCTATGATGTAAGCGGTGAGCTTCTCACTCTTACTAACACCACAGCTGGTTTAAGCTTTAGAGTTAACGATGTAGCTGGGGATACTTCTCCATTTGCAATAGATGCCAACGGTAATGTGGGAGTTGGAACTGATGCACCAGGTGCGAAACTGGAGGTAACGGGAGGAAGAACAATCCTTCAGTCTCTAGGTGAGAGTCAAACTTTGGGTATTGGAAGAACAGATGGTGCCGGTCTATATTGGTTAGGTGTGAATGCTTCTAGTACCCCTGCTTTGAGTTTCCTAAATAACGGTGGAGTTGAGAGATTCAGAATATCGGATACTGGGGGGCTAACCCAGATAGGGGCGAACGATAGTAGCGTGGGTTTAAGCCTACAAAAGGCAACGGTTGACGCTACTCATATTGAGTGGAGGCTCTTTAATGCCGCTAACAATAAAGATTTAACTATATCAGGCTACAATGGTACAAATGCATATAACTTCGTTAACTTCGATTGGGATAATCAGGTTTCAAACTTTGAAACAGGCAGGGTTGGAATTGGTGTGGCGAGCCCTAATGCTTTTCTTGCAATCAAGGCTGCAACAACGGGGAGTGCTCAGCTTAATCTAGTTAGTTCTGCCGGTGTAGATCCTTCCTCTCCTACGTCAGGAGATTTGTGGTGGAATGGAACAAATCTATACTTCTTTGATGGATCTAGCTCTGTTGATCTTTTAGTTGGAGGCGGGCCAGGCGGCAGTCTCTTTACTGATGGCGGAGCAATTACATATCTAACATCTATTACTGATGATTTTGCTCTTGGAGGGAGTACTTCGTCTTCACCGTTCTTCTTTAGTGCAAGCAATAAACTTCTCACCCTTACCAATACGACCTCAGGATTGAGTTTCAGGGTTAATGATGAAGCTAGCGATACAACCCCATTTGTTATAGATGCAGATGGTAATGTGGGGATTGGAACTTCAACCCCTGGGGCAAAGCTTGAGGTGGCAGGGGTCTCTTCTGTAATTTCAAACACTGCCGGAGACATTACCTTTGACTCTGCTTCGGGCAATCTTTCTTTTGCGGGAGATAGTATTACAAATGCTTTGAATGCGACTTTCTCAGGTAACGTAGTCCTTAATGGTGGGCAGCTGCAGTTGGGTAATCATGTTTCGAACCCTACTTCAATTGGAGAAGGATCTGTTGTGTATAACAGTACGGATAAAAAGCTTTACTACTATAAAGATACGGGTTGGTCAGAAGTTGGAAAGGTCTATACGGGAACTACAGGCCAAATGTTACGGCATGATGGAACTGATTGGGTTGCAAGTAGTGTATTAACGAATGATGGGACGAATATAACTTCTACAGGGCAGGTGAGGGTCGGTAATTATGGTACTAAACCAACTGGAATAGGGGCTGGGGCACTTGTATATGACACGACCTTGGGTAGTCTTTTTGTATATGACGGAACTGATTGGAAAGCTATATCAACAAGCCAGATGTTATCGACGAATGGAACCGTTAATGACGGTGAATACCTTCAATTAACGCACAACTTGAACACATTTGATTTAATTTCTTCTGCTTGGGTTAAGGTTGGTACTCAATGGAAACAGGCTCTAGATAATTCAAATTCTGTAATACAAGATTTTGATAATGAATTTGCAGCTTTCTTTAGGGAAAAGAAGAAAGTAAGTAGTGTAAAGATTAATTATAATGAGAATGATCTAGGTACCGGAGCTGATGGAGCAATAACCATTTCTGGAAATATAGACATAAATGTTACAAACAGTATTAGTGGTCGGTCGTGTGCTGATGGTGGAGATGCGGTTAATTACAGTGTTTCTTCAATCCCCAGTAATACAAGTGTCGTGTTAGAAAGTACCCCTTCTGCAGGGTGTTTGAGTGCTAACGATGAGGTTTTGTTAATTAACCTTAGAGGAACAGGCTCTGCGTATACAAATACTGGAAACTACGAGACTTTACGTATAAGCAGTATTGTAGGATCTACAATCAACTTTGTTTCTGCTAAAACAAAATATTACGGAAGTGGAGCAAGTGACGAAGCGAATATTGGGTTGGGAAGTCTTAATCAGACAGTTATGCTCCAAAGAGTCCCCAATTATACAAGTGTAACTGTTAATTCCGGGGCGACTTTCTATCCAGCTGATTGGGTCCAACCAACTGGAGCAGTAAATAATGGGGCCGGCGAAGGAGGAATAATGTTCTTTAGAGCAACCGGATCAGTCTCAATTGCTGGAAGTATTCATGCTACAGGTAAAGGTTATCTAGGCACAACAACTAATGCTTTATATTCTTCATATGCATATGGTGGAGAGGCATTCTGTGCAGGAAATGGAGCTCCTGGTTCGGATTCAGGAGGTGCTGCTGGAGGTAACAACGGAACGTCATGGAATGGTTATACAAACAACAAGTGTGGTGGAGGTGCTGGTGGTGGATATAGTGGAACTGGCAGTAGTGGAACAGCTCTAGGTGGCGCTGGTGGGGCTGGTGGTGGTAGTTCTGCAAACAATTATGGTGTTGGAGGAGGTGGTGCTGGTGGTGGTTATGGAGGAGGTGGTACTGGAGGAATTGGTGCGTATAATAACACTGGAACAGATGGCTCTACTAATCAAAGCGGTAACGGTGGGGTTGGAAATATAGTTACATATGGTTATGGAGGCGGTGGTGGTGGTGGCGGTACATATGGTGATACAGCAATTACTAAATTATATTTCGGATCTGCAGGTGGTGGTGGTGGTGGTGGTACGGTTGGTGGAGTAACTACTTATGGTGGAGGGGTCGCTGGAGATGGTGGTGGTGCCATATATATTGGGAGGCGGTGGTGGTGGTGGTGGTGCTGGTGGATCTATAAAACTTGTCGGTAATTCAGTTACAGTAAACGCAAATACTTCGGCTTACGGTGCTGGAGGAGGGGCAGGTGTTGCTGGAAATGGTACTGGAGCATCCAATGGTGGTACCGGTGGAAGTGGAAGAATCGCAGTCTACTATTCCAATTCAATTTCTGGAACTTCTTCACCGGCTCAGCAAACATTTACGCTCTCATATAATAGCTACGCCGTTTATATAAGCAAGGAAGTACACACTCCAGATGCAACTTCGTATGGCAATATTGGTTGGACTGAAAGTCTCCCTTCTGGAACAGAAATTCAATTGCAAACAAGGTCGGGTGCAACACCAAATTCTAAAGATGGCACTTGGGAAGCTTGGAAGCCGACTACCTCTTCACTTGTCATTAACGATCTAAATACACATACGGATTTCACGGGAACAAATGTAACTGTTGCTGATGGTGATATAACTCGAAACATTGATTACCACGAAGATGAAGATGAATTTACTAGTGGAAATATAACAAAACTAACTGCAACATTAGCTAACGGATACGCTGAGACAACTTTGTCGCCTTCTGTTGACCTTTCTTCGTATACATATATCACAGCTTGGGTTAGATCTTCTTTTGCTGGGAATTCGATTAAGCTAGGATTTGGGGAGTCAGCGGGTACAGAACAGGAAAAAATAATTAGTGTTGATTCTATAAATACATGGCAGAAAGTATATTGGGATATTTCTGGAATAACTGGTACATCAAGGGATGCAGTAACAAAGTTCAGAGTTACACTCCCTACTAATACAACAGTTGCATATATCGATAGTATTAAAGCAGAGAGTTACCTAACAACTCCAGGAGGCTCAACCATAACCTCTACAGCTAACGATTACATACAGTATAGGGCAATATTAACGACTTCCAATACTGCCAATACTCCAACTTTGTCCGCAATTACAGTTGGATATACTAACCCTTCGGGAACGTACACTATTGATGCAAATAGAGTGAAAAATCTCGTAGATGTAGACTTCTACCAATCTAACAGGCTTACCTTGACTGAATATCCTTTAGTTGATTACAAAAAGCTAAGAACGTTAGTAGGACCAAATCAAGTAGCTCAAAATACTGTAAATGACCTTGGAAATGGAAGTGATGGTGCTAGAACAATAAGTACAAATGTAAATATAAATGTATCAAATACTCCGGGTCGATCATGTGCCGATGGTGGTGACGCTGTTAACTACAGTGTCACATCGTTCCCAGATAATACAAGCGCTGTATTAGAAAGTGCTTCTTCAACAGGATGTTTAAGTGTCAACGACGAAGTATTGTTAATAAATCTAAGAGGTACGGGTACGCAGTATGCAAACGTAGGTAATTATGAGACATTGCGTATTAGTAGTATTTCCGGCACTACAGTAAACTTCGCAACCTCTAAAACTAAGTATTATGGAAATGGTACAAGTGATGATACAAATATAGGGCTAGGTGTAGGTAATCAAACTGTTATGTTGCAAAGAGTACCTAATTATACAGATGTAACTGTTGAAGTTGGAACTATTTTCTCTCCTGACGAGTGGGTACAACCAACAGGAGCAGTAAATAATGGTGCTGGAGAAGGCGGGGTTATCTTCTTTAGAGCGACGGGAACTGTATCTGTTGCAGGAATTGTGTCAGCTTGGGCTAGGGGTTACGCCGCATCAACAACCGCAACTGGTTATGCAACATATGCATATGGAGGGGAAGCCTTTTGTGCGGGTAACGTAGCGCCACCAGGGGATTCTGGAGGTGGTGCTGGAGGTAATAATGGTACTCAATATGCTGGGTATACAAACAATAAGTGTGGTGGTGGTGGTGGGGCTGGATATATAAACTCAACGGGTGGAGCTGGTATTGCTGTTGGTGGAGCGGGTGGTGCAGGCGGTGCGTCTTCATCAAGTAATTATGGAATTGGAGGAGGAGGAGGTGGTGGTGGTTATGGAGGAGGGGGAAGTGGTGGAGTCGGAGCCCTAAATAATGGAGGATGGAATGGTTCTACTAATCAGAGCGGTGCCGGAGGTAATTCAATAGCTAGTACTTATGGTTATGCAGGGGGAGGAGGTGGTGGTGGTACCTATGGAGATTCAGATTTGACCAAGCTCTTTTTTGGTGCTTCTGGAGGAAATGGTGGTGGAGGAATGAGTAACACTACTAGTTACAATGGAGGGATAGGAGGAGATGGAGGAGGTATAGTATTTATTGCTGGTAGTACAGTTTCAGTTTCTGGGTATCTAACTTCAGCTGGAAGTGCGGGAACTACTGCCGCAGGATCAGGAGGTTGGGGAGGAGGAGGTGGTGGTGGTGGTGCTGGTGGATCTATAAAGGTTGTTGGAAATAGTGTGTCCCTTGGTACTGCAAGTACTACCTCAGGAGGAAGTGGTGGAGCAGGAAATATGGGCGGTGGTTCTTATGCTGCCAATGGTGGAGCTGGAGGCGTTGGAAGAATTGCTGTATATTCAGCTACTAACCCAACAGGTACTACAACACCTACTTTCACATCCACAACAATACCGGGATATAACTATGGTGTATTTGTCTCAGAAGAAATCCCTACATACCAGGCAACAGATTATGGAAATCTTGCGTGGAACTTCAACGATAACGGATATGGAGATATCCAATTCCAAACTAGATCCGGTGCGTCAAATAATAGTACGGATGGAACTTGGGAAGCTTGGAAACCGGTTACACAGGGCACTAATTACATCGACTTGAATAATATGAATACTGTTGGTGACTGGACGGTTACTAATCAGAGTGTCGTGGCCGACGGTGATGCTACTCGAAATATTGATTATAGTGAGGATGAAGATGAAGGGACTGTTGGAAATATTTCGAAGTTTGTTTCAACTTCTGCTAATGGTTATGCTGAAGATACTATAACCTCAACGGATCTTTCAAATTACGATTATATATCTGCATGGGTATACTCAGGTACTACAGGAAATATACTAAAACTAGGTTTTGGAGAAAGTTCTGCCACAGAAAACGAAGAAACTATTAATATAGATAGGGCAAATACATGGCAAAAAGTATACTGGGATATTAGAGATGTTGATAAATCATTAAGAAATGCTGTCACCAAGATTAGAATGACAATTATCCCTACAAGTACTACTATTCAGCTGGATAATATGAAAGGTGAAAGGCTATTAAGAAACAGCTCCGGATCTACTATTACGTCGACAGTAAATAATTATATTCAGTATCGAGCGGTATTTACTACAACAAATGAGAGCTATAAGCCAACGCTATATAATGTACAGTTAACATGGAAAACTGGATATAAACTAGTAAATACTGATGCTAATACCACAAGGTTGTATAACTACTCAGGACAAACTCAAGATTTAAGAATCAATGTCACAACATCAGGTGGAGCGAGTGCACTAGGTTCTGGATGGACTGAAGTTGGAGGAAATGTGTATAGAGGAAGTGGATTTGTAGGGATTGGGGATGCAACTCCCGATGTTGAACTTAAAGTTGTAGGTGCACTTTGTGTTAAATCAAATGCCGATGCGTGTGCTGGAGCCACTGCAGGTACAATCTATGCTAATAATACTAGTGTACAGAGCGCTGACCTAGCTGAAATGTATGAGGTAAGCGATCTGTCCATTGAGGCAGGGGATCTTGTGAGTTTGGATCCTAATGCAATTGGTGAAGTTCAGAAAGCAAACCCGGATAATGTAGCATCAGTTATGGGGGTAGTCTCAACCTCACCAGGATTACTGATGAACGATAACAATAAGGATAACTCGAGGCCTATAGGGCTTATAGGTAGATTGCCTGTGAAAGTAATGACAGCAGGAAGAAGCGTAGAGAAGGGTGATGTGATAACAGCTTCTGCTTTAGACGGTATTGGAGTTACTCGAAATGATTCTGGAATTATAGTTGCCAAAGCTCTCGAAGATACATTTGATTGGAGCGATGCTTCGTGTACTACTGTTAACACAATATCTGATATTAAGTGGCCAGCGGATAAAGGGCAGAATGAATCTAAGCCTTGCTTCAAGGTCCCTGTAGACTCATTCGAGGCTTCCTTAAGGGGTACTCTTATGAATACATATAACTTGACCCTTTCAGATTCAATTTACATAGGTAAGGTTATGGCATTTGTAGATGTGGTTTGGTATCAACCACAATGGGTGAGCGATGAGATGGCAAGTCTTCTCTCCGATTACTCTGGTGGTAGATTAGGGGGTGAAGGTAGCGGTTGGACAATTGAAGGGGACTCGCTGAAGACAGATAAAGAAGTTTCTGTAAATAGGATTGAAGGAACAAGTGCAAACTTTGGTATCTTAAATGGTAATCTTCTAAATATCGGCAATGGTAGTCTCGTTTCTGATTCAGGAGGGAATCTCTCTGTAGGAGGGGATCTGTTGATTGCAGGACATCTTAAATCTGAGAGTGGCAGTCTTGTTCTTGAGATTGGTAGCAGTATAAATGACATGTTTGTTATTAAGAATGTTAAGGGAGAGGTGGTATTTAGTGTAGATGGTACAGGATCTGTAGGGGGGAAGGGAATATACCGAAGTGAATGGGTAAGGATATCTCCAAACTCAAGTCTGAAGGTTCATCATAACTTCAACGCGACTCCATCATCTATCAATATAATTAAGTCAGATAACTCTCAAGGATACGGTTTTACCTCTAAGGGACTTGGTTCTGAGTACTACTTTGAATATTATGATAGTAATACTATTCAGGTGTATAATAAAACTAGTGGGGTTATTTATGTTAAACTCACAATCGAGAAATAGGTAAATTAATTAGTACTTTGATATGGGATTCAATCTTGGTGATGTATTCAAAGATCACAAAAAAATAATTTTAGGATCATTAGGAATAGTAGGTATGGTACTTATATTAGGATATGTTTTTTCAAGTGGTGGTAATATTTTCACAATAAGTGACGATTTAACTAATGGGGGAATTGATGACCTTGTTGGTACCGGAGGTAATGGGAAGAAGTATACCTTGAGTCAGGTTGACCAGATAGATCCAAGTAAGGATTATACCGCTACAATATACACAGATTACGGACAGATTGTTGTTGACCTTTTCGAAGATGAAGCTCCTATAACAGTAGGTAGTTTTGCATTTCTTGCTAATGAGAAGTTCTACGATGGCTTAACATTCCATAGGGTTGTAAGAGACTTTGTGATACAAGGAGGAGATCCTGTCGGAGATGGAACTGGTGGTCCTGGATATACTTTTGAAGACGAAATAGATGCTGATGCCATGGGGCTTGGTAGTTTGAAGGTTAGTGATGCTACCTTCCTTCGTTCTTTCTATACAAGTAGTGAGATTAATGCCAATCTAAATATCTCCGTTAAGGAATTCTATGAGAAGTTAGGTTATAGATATACAGCAGGGAAGAGTGCAGCTAAGTTTGAACCCTACGTTCTTGCAATGGCTAACTCAGGTCCAAATACAAACGGTTCTCAGTTCTTCATTACAACAAAGAGATATACAGGTGAGTATCTAAATGGAAAGCATACTGTCTTTGGAAAGGTTGTTTCTGGTTTTGAGACGGTTGATAAGATTGAGGCGGTAAACGTTAACTCAAGTTCCCAACCAACTTCCAAGGTGAAGATTCAGGAGATTGTAATAAGCGCACAGTAGTTCATTTTGATTTCATCACGGTGAGGTATCATTAAGTATGCCTCACAAATTAAAACCTATATACATATATTCAATCGTATTCCTCTTTGGTGTGGCCTTTGGCTATGGATTAGGATATTTCTTTCCGATAGATTCAATATTTGATACTCGTAAAGAGAAAGTAACTTTGGATATCTCAGATATAGGACAGGAGGGGGAAGAAAGCGTTAAAGGGATAGCTAAAGAAGAGGTCTGCACCTTTCCGGTAGAGGTCGCAGGAGCGGTTAACAAGCCGGGAGTGTATTGTTTCACAGACCAAAGCATTATCAGTGAGGCATTAGATGCCTCTGGGGGGCTCAACCGTTTAGCCGCTTCTAGATATGTATCACAGAGAATAAACCTGGCAGAAAAGCTTACAGGAAACCAGAAGTTATACTTTCCATTCGAAGATGATTTGAAATGTGAGCATGTCCCATTTGTTGCAGACTTAAAACTAGATGATTATATTGATTCTGAAGGAGAAAAGGGTTGTGTGAGTCTAAATAATGCAACTCAAAAGGAGCTTGAAGATCTAAATGGTATTGGAGAAGTATCAGCAAAGAAGATTATGGCCTCTCGTCCATACAGTAAAGCTGAGGAGGTAAAAAGTAGGGCTGGGATAAGCGATAAACTATTTGAGCAGATAAAAGATGCAATATGTTTATAGTTAGAAGGCTCTTAATCTCCACAGCACTTCGTTTTAAAAAAGAGTTTGATTGGTACTACTACCATTTAATAGTAAACCCTTTGATAGTTATTCCTATTCTAATATTTCTGCTTATATCCTTAGGCCTTAAATTGTTGTTAGGAGGTCCATATCTATTGTATACACTCTTTCTCTTTCTTTTGATTCTCCCTTTTGTCATAAAAAGGGATTTTAAAAGATTGGGTTATATCCTACTTGTTTCCATTATAGTTTCAGGAATCTCGATATTAGTAGTTAAGGGTAAGATAGATAATCAGATTGAGAAGGCGCATGAGGTGGTAGAGGATGAGTTAAGGGTGGGGAGGTACTATGTGGAGGTTAGAAATCGTGTAAAACAGAAATCAAGGTACCAGATTGTATGGGGAAAACTTAAAAATGGAGCGAATATCTACATGCAAGTCCCTAGATATCCAGAGGTAGAGAAGGGAAGTAGGTGCGTTTTTCAGGGAGATCCAACTTTCGTAATGGGAGATGATGGGTTTTCAAAGTATTTAATTAACAGTAACACCTATTTGCAGGTAAGATTATTTCATATCGATTGTGTGAGGAAGGAGGGACTCTCAATATTTACCTTACATATAATCAAAAGTCATATTGTAAGAGGGATAGAAAGGGGATTAGATGAACCCAATGCCTCGCTGTTAATTGGTATTATGTTTGGGGATGATCGTGTGTACACAGAGGAGTTTCAAAGCGCTATAAGGGCTACAGGTCTGTCTCATATCGTTGCAGCATCTGGTTATAATATTCTTTTTGTACAATCTCTTACAGAGAGTCTATTTTTCTTTCTGAATGTGCGTTTACGTAAGTTTCTTTCAGTACCAATTGTCCTACTTTACTGTTTTATAGCAGGTAACACGGCCTCGGTACTTCGAGCAATGCTCTCAAATGTATTTGGTATACTGGCTAACTTTGCTGGATATCCATTGCCGCCTCTTTTTAATCTTTTCCTAGTTTGTATTACAATGCTAATATTCAACCCCCTATATCTATTTGATATTGGCTTTCAGCTATCATTTTTAGCAACGTTTGGTATTGTTTTTATAGTTCCCGCAATAAAAAAGATGGTTAATATTACAGATGCGATATTAATACCTTTAGTATGCTCAGCTGTAGTTATGCCTGTTTCAAGCATTAACTTTGGAAGTGTCTCAACTATATCTGTGATAACTAATTTTCTAGTATTAAGCACTCTCGAGTTTATGATGCCACTGGGAATAATGTATATGTTTCTTAGAGAGATTTCAGTGAATATAAGTATAATTATTGCAAAAATAATTAGCATTCTATTCGTCACAACAGGCATAGTTGTTGAATTCGGTGGTAAACTGAAGCTCGCCGCAATTGATATGGGCTATCTATTACCGGTTATACTGTTAATCGCTCTTTTGCTAGTATCTCTCGCTAGAATGAGGACTGATATTAGTGTGGTGTTACGATGATGGGCTTAGCATCCAGTACTAGCAGGTTTATGTTCCTCTTGCTTATATCCTCTATCCTATATAGTATACTGTTATACGATCAAGGTATATATCCAAGGCTTATATTTTTTGATGTAGGACAGGGGGATGCCTCATTAATTAAACTGTCTGATGAGGTTGAGATCTTAATTGATGGAGGACCTGATTCTTTTTTCGTCCAAAAGCTTCAAAAGTATCTAAATGTTAATCAAGAAATAGATTATGTAGTACTAACACATCCACATGAAGATCATATGCTTGGTTTAGTTGAGGTTGTGAAGAGATATAGAATAAGACATCTAGTACTTCCCACTTCCTGTGTAAACAATGATACCTTGAGATACCTTATCGATAACCTCAGTGAGAGGACTGATGTTATATACTCCGACTATATTAAGGTTAATGTAGATAGTAATGGATATTCAGTAAGTTATGGAGAAACTGTTGAAAAATGTTTTGAATCACAGAAGGATGTTAATAATTCCTCTGTTGTGTTGGAGTTGGACGATAAGGGGAGGAGGATTCTCTATGTCGGAGATGTTGAAACGGAGAGAGAGGTATCGCTAATTAGCAGTAAAGCTATACCAAGTGACATAGAAATACTCAAAGCGGGTCATCACTGCTCTAACAGCTCCTCCTCATATAGATTTTTGGAATATTTATCTCCCTCACTAGTTATATGTAGTTATGGTAAGGATAACAGTTACGGTCATCCTGGGAATGAAACTCTATCGAGGTTTAATACTCTTGGAATTAAACATATTGATACTGTTAAAGCAGGGGATATAGTTATCAATCTGGAGTAAAGGGTTGTATAATGTATTATATAAAATTGTAAATTAATTGGATGCAGAACCTCGAGTATTTGAAGATGATATTTGGCTTTACCAGGTACTATAAAGGGGACTACAGTAGTCGTTTGGAGAAAAGTCTTGGCAGTATGTACGGTGCTAAAAGAGTATATCTATTTTCTAATGCGAGAAGTGCTGAGTATCTCTTCCTCAAAGCTCTTGATTTACCTTTAGATACAGAGGTAGCAATTCAAGCTTTTACCTGTAATGCAGTTGTTAACCCCATTCTTTGGCTAAAACATACCCCCCTGTACATTGATATCTCACCTAAAAGTTTCGGTATGGATTTTAAGTCATTAAAGGAGAGGGTTTCAACAAGAACAAAGGTCCTGATTGCTCAGCATACCTTTGGTATTGGTGGATTGAGTGATGAAATGCTCAAGTTTGCTAAATCTAAGGGGATTTATGTGTTGGAAGACTGCGCTCACTCACTTGGAAATAATAAGCAGGGGAGTAAGGGTGATGCGGCTATTATCAGCTTTGGTATTGAGAAGATTCTTTCAACAAGAGTGGGTGGAGCATTAATTGTAAATAATCCTGAGCTAATTCCTATGTTAGATAGAGAGTATTCAAAGATTAGGAACCTTGGAATTATAGATACGTTCCTTTGGCTACTTAATCCGGTAGTATGGAGGGGACTTAGAAGCTTGAGGGGTCTTCAAACCGGTGTTTCACTTTTTCTAAATAGCCTTGGGTTGCTAAATATGGGTTTCTACCGTTCTGAACTTAGAGGGATAAAGCCAAGCGGATACCCCAGGAAACTTCCTAATGTTCTTTCGCACGTGATACTTGATCAAATGAAGGATCTTGAAGAAAACCTTTCACACAGGGAATATATTAACGATATATATGCTAGTGCTTTGAGTGTTCCACATTTAAGAGGAGTCTCTACAGTTCGTTTCCCACTGGTTATTGATGATTATCAAGTGCTAAACAAAGTGCAAAAGGCTTTAGATAAGGCAAATGTATATTATGGTAACTGGTATAATCCCCTTGTATATCCTGCATCCACAAATATAGAAGCAATGGGGTATAGGTGGAGTGAGTGTCCTACTGCGGAGGAAATTTCAAGGCATATAATCAATCTTCCCACCGGTTTGAGCATCTCAAAGGCACAGGCTTTTGATATTTCCAACCTCGTAAAGAAGATTTTGAATGAGAAGTAATTCTCTTTATGTTTCATGGTGATTAGGGGCCGAAGTTCAAAACGATTCAACGCCGGCTTTTCTTATTATACCGGTATCCTCTCTCTCTAGCTTTCTAAGGTTCGTCTTGTATCTTTCTCCTTAGTCTATAAAAATTGGAGCTAAGTTCCACGCATCTTGAGGTCGAAATTACCTTTTTTGAAGGGCTTCCGTGAATAGAGGAAGATGAGTTAAACTTTTCGCTTTAGCTAAGGTCGCTATCCGAAGTAAAACTTCCTAAAATTAGCCGTGGAACTCACACATACATCGCCTTATCTAGGGATATTCATAATAGATATTGTAATTGATCTAAAATTTTCATATAATCTAAACATAAAGAAGAGTATACATACCAATATTTATAGTGAGTTAGGTAGAGTGTAAACCTAATAGTATGTTATGTAGAAAAGAGCTTTTGTCTTCTCCCGAAGAAAGCATTTATGCAAGTAGGGAAGGTAATTAAGTCAGGCTATATCATAATATAGTTTGTAAAGTAGGGTGGCACCACGGTAACTCCGTCCCTAGATCACAGGTAATGTGGTTTAAGGATGGGGTTTTTTGTTATATAATACCCATGGCATGTACCCGTAGCTCAATTGGATAGAGCAACTGCCTTCTAAGTAGTAGGTTGTCGGTTCGATTCCGGCCGGGTACGCCATTTAAAAATTTCCATCCTTATATTTTCCCATGTACCTGTAGCTCAATTGGATAGAGCATTGGTTTGCGGAACCAAAGGTTAACGGTTCGATTCCGTTCAGGTACGCATATGAATATGTGATCGGTAGTGTAATATGGAAGTAAAGAGAGATTGTTCTTAAAAAATTAGATAGTATTTTTAATATGCGCCTGTAGCTCAACTGGATAGAGCACTAGTCTTCGGAACTAGGGGTTGAGGGTTCGACTCCTTCCAGGCGCGCATATAAATAAGTCGTATAAAAATGAAATTTAGAATTGAAAGTGAGGTATTCGAAAAATTCCCTGATCTTTTTGTCGCAATCCCGATTATTCAGGGATTTGATAATAGTTGGAATGAAGATAAAGAGAAACTCCTTACAAAATTTAAAGAGAATGCTCAGAAGACTCTTATAAAGGAAGTAGAGGGGAGTGATGAGATTGTCTCCCACCCATACATAAAAGCGTATTTTGAAGCCTTCGAGAAATTCGGGGCTAATCCTAAGAGAACTAAACCAACACATTTCGCTTTAGCATCAAGAGTAGTAGAGGGTGGAAATCTTCCTAGAATTAATCCTATTGTTGATCTATATAATTCCTTCAGTATTAAGTACATTACTCCTTTTGGTGGCGAGGATCTTAGCAAAGTCTACGGTGATTTTGTGATGAAGTTTGCAAAAGGAGATGAACATTGGTTAGGTATCTCAGAAGAAAAGGCTAAGTCTCCAAAGATCGGTGATCTTATCTGGGCCGATGATTATGATGTTTCGACCCTCTCGTTAAACTGGAGACAGTGTGAAAGAACAAAACTAACAGAGGAGTCTAAAGATGGATATTTCATTATGGATGGTTTCAAAGGAATTAACGAGAAAAATATATTGAAAGCGGCAAATGAATTTATAGATTATGTAACATCTAACTTTGGAGGAAAAGGTTTTGTAATTACCCTGGATATTGAAACTCCCGAGGTTGAAATCGACTATAAGTCTAAAGATATAGAAGGAGTATCTATACCTGTAATTCAGAAAGTTGACCAGGTTAAAGTACAGGCTCAGAAGAAGGAGGAGAAGACTTACGAGTATGACGAAGGAAGTATTGAGGAAAAGATACAAGTGATTGTATACGACTCTGTCCTTACACTTTCCAAAGACCTTCTTGCAGGGAAGAATAGGGTTGTCATTATAAAAAATAATAACAATAAGTTTGGAGACTACTCTACAACAGTAGCGATGAACCTTGCAGAAAAACTTAAGAAGGCTCCAATTAAGATTGCGCAGGAACTAGCCGGAAATATTAAGAAACTTGATTTCATAGATAGAGTTGAAACCGTAAATCCAGGATATATAAACTTCTTTATTAAGAGTGAAGAGGTTAAAAGCGTTGTAAATAGCTATAGTGAGGAGTACGGAAAAGGAGATATCGGGAGGGGAAAACAGGTTATGGTAGAGTTTGGCCAGCCCAACACCCATAAAGCCCTACAACTAGGACACTTCAAAAGTGCGGTAACAGGTCTTCCAATTGCCAGACTTTATGCCAATCTCGGATACGATGTAATCAAAGCTAACTACTTTGGGGATATTGGTCTTCAGGTCTCTAACTGTATATGGGGAGTTATAAACAGAAATGGGACGTGGTATAGCAAGCTTTCAAAGGAGGATGTTGCCGAAATTAAAGAGAGTTTAGACCAAATTGTTAAGGAAAAGGGGATAGATGAAGCCGCTAGATATCTTGATCAATCGTATGTATTCGGTAGAAAACTGTCTTCGGAGAAAGAGAATGTTTTAGAAGAGGTTAAAGATATAAATATGAAGATATACAATCGCTCAGATGAAAATATTATTGAGCTTTATGAATATACAAGGGAGATTAGTATCAAACATCAGGATAAGGCATTTAAGGAGCTTGGAGTTGAGTATGATATACAGTATCCAGAATCTGTTGTATGGAAAAATGGGAAGGAGATTGTAACTGAGAACATAGGAAAGGTCTTTACCAAGGATGCTGGAGCGGTTATCTTTGAGGGCGAGAAATATGGCCTTCAAAGATGGGTGTTCTTAACCTCTGCCGGTTTCCCTTCGTACTCTGGTAAGGACTTAGGTTTAGCAGTCAAAAAGTTCACTGACTATCCTTCCTTAGATCTTGCCATTGTAACAACGTCAGTAGAACAGAACGCATACTTCAAGGCTATGATTAAAGCTCTCGAGCTTATCTTCCCTAACCTTGAAGGAAAGTATATGCATATTGGTTTTGGATGGTTGCTTTTCGAGAACAAGAAGATGAGTTCTAAAACGGGAAAGAATGTTAAATATACTGACCTTATAGCAGAGGCAGAGGAGATTGCTCGAAAGAGTATAGGTGTAGACAAAGGGTATAGTAATGAGGAGAAGGATTTAATTGCGCATACTGTTGCAATGGGGGCCCTGAAGTTCGCAATACTTTCACATGAACTTCATAAGGATATCAACTGGGATATAGATAAGTTTATGAGTATGACAGGCTTTGCGGCTCCATATATCCTCTATTCATATGCGAGAGGTTTAAGTATTCTAAGAAATTGTAAGTATGAATTTAGAAGTAAGGAATTAGAATTGGATAAGGTCCTTAATAGTGAAGTTGAGATAGAGCTATTAAAGAAGATAGGTGAATATCCTGAACTCGTGAAGAATGCGGCAAATAATATATCTCCGCATCTTCTTTGCAGATATATCTATGAGTTGTCAGAATCCTTTAATAAATTCTATGGGGAATTCAATATTCAGAATGAGAGAGATTTAAACGTAAAAGAGAGTAGACTAAGGCTTGTATATATTACAACTGAGATTCTTAAGAAAGCCCTTTATATTCTAGGGATAGATACAGTAGAGCAGATGTAAAATCTCGTTACTATTTATACTAATTTAAATAGTTTGGGTTATGTCTAAAACTAAGACTGCAAAATATTCTCCTTCTTCCATAGTATATATTCGTCATGGAGAGTCTATGTACAATAAGTTAAAGAAGGATATAGAGGAATCTCCTGTATACAAAAAGTTTCGAGAGTTAGATGATGCGGAATGGGGAAAGATTCTTAAACTCGTTAATAGCAAAAAGATAGGGGAGGCAATGATTGTAATTCTGAAGGAGGAGTATCCAAGTGAGAAGCTTAAAGCCCTAGCTTACGATGTTATAAAGGAGTTTCCATCAAAAGGGAGTTCATTTGAAACCGAAATAACCAAAACAGGTAGAGATCAGGCCTTGAAGACGGGTATGGGGATGAGAGCGGAGGGTTATGAGCTCCCTGATGTAATATATGTTTCTCCCTATAAAAGAACGAAACAAACTCTTGAATATCTGATTAAAGGATGGCCAGAATTAGGTAAGGTTAAGGTTGTCGAGTATGTCCGTCTGAGAGAACAGGAGCATGGAATTCAAGATATTTTCAATAACGCTAGATTGGCTCATGTATTTATGCCTAAAGAGGCTTTGTTTAAAGCTATTGAGTCGGGGTATGCTTTTAGGTATTCAAATGGGGAGAGTCTTTTAGATGTAATAAACCGTCATAGTGATTTCTTTAAACACCTTTACAGGAAATATATTGGGAAGAAAGTTATGGTTATTGGTCATCATCTTGGTCTCCTGAGTATCCTTGCGATAATACAGAATTGGGATAGAGAGAAGTTTCTGTATGAAGATGAGAATAATACACCTATAAATGCAGGGGTATCGATCTTTGAACCTAAGGATATTAAAAATATTAGTGGAAAGATGGCTCTTAAGGAATACAATAAGAAGTTTTATTAATTTCGGGGTGTAGTTCAGATGGCTAGAACGCTACGTTCGGGACGTAGAGGTCGCCTGTTCGAGTCAGGTCACCCCGATGTTTAGAGTTGTACCTTTGGGCTCATAAAAAGTTCTGGCATGAAAACATTAACAGGAGTTTGGGTTAACTTTTCAAGAACTATCGATACATCATCAGGGTTCAGGTATTCAGGTCGTTCCATCTCCCTGATACTAGTATTCGCCCCTCCTAGTATGACATTTGTAACTCTAATATCCTCTTTTGCGAGTTCCTTTACGAGCATGTTGCCAAGTCCATACTCTGCATATTTAGAAATCGTATATGGACCGTATGTCTCTTTTAAATAGTTTTTTACAACCACGCTTACTATATTAAATATCTGTGGTGAGGGAGATTTTTTGAGATCTGCTTTTAGCTCTTGAACTAGTTTTAAGGGGACTTTCACATGAATATCTAGCATTTGTTCAATGTCTGAGTAACTAGCTTCAACCAGTAGGGCATTTCCAATCTGTACTCCAGCATTATTAACGAGTAAGTCTACGGAGTTTGTTTTACTTCGGACTAGGGATATGAAATTCTGGAATATGTCATCGTTTGTAATATCTCCGACGAGGTAAGAGATGTTGTATTTATCGAGTTCTTTAAGCTTTTTCTCATCCCTTCCTATTGTAATTACGTTGAAACCACTGCTTGCTAGTCTAATAGCTAGTGCTTTACCAATCCCATCGCTTCCACCGGTTATAACTGCTGCTTTATTCATGAACTAGTCCAAAATAATAAGTTAGAGATGTAATATTCTAGGATAATTTAAAGAGAATTGCTATTGTTACTTCTTAATCACAGGTGTACTTTGTCCCCAGATGTAGTCAAACATACTTTTTAGGAGGGTAACTATATACTCATCTTTAATTGTAAGGACAATGAATTCTCCGCTATTATCATAACTTAATATTGTAGCTGTATTATCCCATATTCTATACCCATTCTTATCCTTAAAGGTCGTTGGTAAGTCTCTCTGTTCCTTCATATACTTCTTCAAATCGGTCATTATAGACTCGTAGACCCTAACTCCTTTGGCTCTATCTTTATAAGATTGTAGCTCCTTTATCCTTATCTTCTTTTTTATTCTTTCTTTCGCATACCCTTTTACGAATTTAATATATTTAGGATCTTCAAACACCCCAAAATGTCTAAAACTCTCCCGAATTAATTTCTCTTTACTTTCCAGACTCTCTGTCATTCTTAACATGAGCCCTTCTATACCTTTTTCAATAGATATGTATGTAGACCTTTTATCTGTTTTCTCACTCTTAAGTTTAAAGATGAAATCGTATAGCAGATCCTTCTGATTCTTTAGCTCTATCTCCTTTGCTTTGTATAGATCATTTAAGACATCAGGAGAGGAAGCTGAGTATATTGCTCCAGTCTTCCAACCTTCCCTTATAAGAAGCCCTTTGGAAAGAAGGGAGTCTACGGCTTTGTATGCAGATGACTTATCCATATGCAGAATTCGGGATATTTGCGCGGCGCTTCTTTTTGGATTTCTACTAAATCCAATATATATCTTAGATTCATTCTCAGTTAATCCTAGTTTTTGGAGAATAGTATTCATGATAGTTGATTGAGCTACTACTGCTTAGGAAATATAATCCCTATGTAGTTAAATAATATATGTTAATTATACTATTAATATGGATATAAATGAACGGTTGAGAAATATGGTTGAGAAACTCCCAGAGGGTAGTTTTACTTTCTACGATGGAATGCATGGATATACCATTCCTCTACTCCTTAGAATTCAGTCGGGTGAAAAGCACATTAAGCAGATTATTAATGGGCACAAAGTTGCTAAATTTCATAAGAAGACGGATATGATGGTTCGTGAAGTCATTTCAACGCGAGTTGAGAAGGGAATAAGTATACAGAATTTGATTTGTAGTAGTGACAGCGATTTGGAAATAGAAAGAAGTAATCCTAAGACGCTTAAGCAGGCTAGAATTATGCCTGAAGGGTACGATGCAGAGGTTATGTTTGCTATCTTTGGGGACACCGTTACCTATACATCACTCGATTCTGAGCATCCATGGGGTGTTGTTATTAAGGATCCTTCTGTTGTTGCTATGGCTAATCAGGTCTACGATATGATTTGGAACTTATCCAGGGATATATAATGGAACTTAAAGCAAAAGTTGTTTTAATAACTGGGGCCTCTAGTGGTATTGGCCAACATCTTGCAAAGAGGTTTGCGAATGAGGGATGCCGTCTTATCCTTACGTACAATAGCAATCTTCAAGGTATGAAGGATACTATGAAGTCTTTGAAAAATGCTGAGGTAATCTATGTGAAATGTGACCTCAAGAGTGAATCCGAAATCACTAATCTCTTCAAAACGGTTATCAACAAGTTCGGGATACTAGATATCGTTGTTAACAATGCAGGGGTAGGGAGTGATGCAAAACCTTTTCTTCAACAGAGTCAGAAAGATATGTTAGAACTTCTAGGTGTTAACCTTGTCGGTATGATGAGTGTATGCCAGAAGAGTTATCAGATTTTTTCTAAAAAACATATAAAGGGAAAGATAATAAATACCAGCTCGATTAGGGGGGGTGAATATGGGGGAGGTAGTGCTGTTGTATATTCGGCTTCAAAGGCGGCAGTGAATTCTTTGACAAAAACACTCGCTAAATTATGGGGACCAAAAATTCTAGTTAATGCCGTAGCTCCAGGGTTTACATATGTACCAAGATATGAAAAATTTTCAGAAGAAATGAAGAGTGGGTTTATAGCTCAAACGGTAACTGGAAGGTATGTTTCACTTGATGAGGTTGCAGATACGTTTATATTCCTAGCAAAAAATGACTCGATGACAGGTCAGGTTGTATATGTGGATGGAGGTTTCACTTTAAAATAGTGCAAAGGCCCTGCTTAACTTGGTAGAGTAAATACTGTAATATTTGAGTATTAAGCTTTCAACATTAATGCTTTGAATGTAAGTCAGAGTTTTTTTAAGAGATATCTATTCCTTTTTCCTATTTTTCTTCTCTTTATGGGTTTCCTTCTTAATATGTACTCTGGCAATGTGTTAATTCCTTTGTTAGCGCCAGATAGAGCAGTTATGCATGATATTAGCTTCTCAGTGTTACCATACTGGTCCTTTGCTCCTGTTCTGAACGACATTCTAATTATTTTCATGATTATATCGTTCATATACATTGGGTTTAAGAATGGTTTTAGAAACTTTAGCAGGTATATTTGGATTCTAGCTTCAATGTACCTCCTTAGATCTATCACTATTATTCTTAATCCCGTTGGGCCATCTTATGAGGGATATGATACCCGTACTGAAATGGAATTGTATTCTATGATTTTCGACTATAATGGATACTTTTTCTCTGCACATACAGGGCTATCACTTCTCTTAACTCTGTTTATATACGATATAAATAGGAGGTGGGGGTATATATTCTTTATCATCTGGCTAATAGTTATAATGCTGATAATTATAGGGAGATCGCATTATCTAATAGATATATATGGAGGGATAGTTACATCCCTGCTTCTATGTTACATCTTCAAGCTATTCCCATATAAAGATATATAGAGACCTATTTTGAAATTTTACTAATGAATGGTATAGTCCACCCTATAGCTTAGTTTTGTTTATGTTATGTATGTCACTTAATGTAAGAGGAACGGTACCGGTTGAAGCTGGATTATTAGCTCTATCCGATAGTGGTGAAGATATGGTAGATTTCTTTCTTCTTGAAGCAGTTGTGAATTATGCAAAACTTAATTCTTTTAATCCTGTGGATTGTGGTGTACATGTAGAGCATAACGACAGGCATGCATTTCGAAACGGAGAGGTAGTCAGAGCGGCGTTTTATAGCTACACAGAAACAAAGCCTATGCATGCAAATATAAAGTTTTCTGAGGCCTTAGGCACTGTCACAGTTGACTATATAGATCCTTTCGAGCCGGCTAGTTAGTACCCTTTTCTTGTTAAACCTAAATTCATAATGTATAATTCCCCCATATCACTATGATCCATCCTAATGGGGAGTGAAGAGGGACAGAATCATTACTCATAACCTCTCTCTAATCTGTAGAGTTAGAAAACAGATAAACTGATGTTAGTCAGTAGATAAGTTAGTTATGGTGACATAACTAAAAAGCAGAGTGGTAACGCGTAAATTACACGCCTTTGCAATAGAATATACTTAAATTATAGGTATTCTGTTGTAAGGGCGTTTTGCATTTATATAAGTTAATAGATAATATATTGGAATGAAATATTCAAAACTATTTGGAAAGACAAGTAAAACAATCTCTAAGGATGCAACTATGGTATCCCACAAGTTGTTGTTACAGGCAGGATACATTGCCGAGAGCGTTGCAGGGCGATACTTCATACTTCCTTTAGGAATGAGAGTTCAGGATAAGATCATGGAGATAATTGAAGAGGAGATGGATAGAGCAGGAGCTCAGAAGATGATCTCTCCAATCCTTCATCCATTGGAACTATGGAAAGAGACAAACAGGACAAATACAACAGGCTTTGAGTTAATGAAGGTTAAGGATAGAAGAGGGGCGGAATTTGCACTCGGTGGTACAGCAGAAGAGATGTTTGTTGATGTTTTTAGGAAGTATAATATGTCTTATAAGGATCTCCCATGTAATATATATCAGTTTTCAACCAAGTTTAGAGATGAAATGAGAGCTCGTGGAGGACTCCTGAGAGTTAGGGAGTTCGTTATGAAGGATGCATACTCTTTTGATAGGGATGAGGAAAGTTTCAAACTTGAGTATCAGAAAATGGCAGAGACATATACAAGAATCTTTGAAAGAATGGGTTTGAAGACAACTATGGTATTAGCAGATAACGGCTATATTGGGGGAGAGTATTGTCACGAATTTGTTGTAGATTCTGAGATAGGTGAGAGTACATACTTTGTTACAGAAGACGGAAGTTATGCAGCTCATGAGGAGGTTGCAGAATTCGCTCTTGAAGATATCAATGTCGATGAAGAGATGAAACCCTTGCAAGTTATAGATGCGGTAAGAGGAACAACAATGGAAGATGGAGTTAAGCTTCATGGTCTTCCTATGCATATGCAGATAAAGGATGTTATGTATAAAGATGATAAGGGAAGATATATCCTTGCTGTGTTAAGAGGAGATCTTGATGTTAATGAAGTAAAACTAAGTCATCTAACGGGTAGTATAACTTTGGAGCATGCAAGCGAAGAGGATATTAGAACTCTTCTTAAGAGTGAACCTGGATTTATCTCCCCAGTAGGAATGAAAGAAAATATGGATTCGTCTGTTGAGCTGCTAATCGTTGCAGATAGGTCTTTAAGAACTATCAAGAATGCATATGGTGGGGCAAATGCCTTAAACAAGGATAGTCTAAACGTAAATATTGATAGAGACTATAAAGCTGATTTAGAGGGTGATATCGCATTTGCCAGAGAGGGTTTTAAATCTATCTCAGGTTCTAAGCTGATTGCAAGAAAGGGTATTGAAGTTGGTAATATTTTCCAGCTTGGATATCACTATTCTAACCTTATGAAGAATGCTGAGTTTGTTGATGTAGATGGAAAGAAGAAGAAGTACTATATGGGTTGCTATGGCATTGGAATTGGAAGAACTATGGCGGCAGTTGTTGAGATTATGAGTGATGAAAAAGGTATAGTCTGGCCTATAGGTATTTCTCCATATCATGTTCATCTAATAACTCTTGGATCACAGGATGCCGTTTCAAAAAGTGACGCCTTATATAACAACCTTATAGAAAATGGAGTTGAAGTCCTTTGGGATGAAAGAGAAGATGTGAGTGCAGGTGCAAAGTTTGCTGATGCTGATTTAATTGGTATACCTATAAGGATAGTTGTTAGTGATAGGAGCCTTGAGAAGGGTGGATATGAATTTAAGGAGAGAAATTCAGATACAGCAGAGATTGTTAACGAGGGAGATATACTTGGTAAGGTAATGGGGGTTGTTAATAAATCCCTATAACTGTGTTATCATAATTCACTATTTTATATCTAAATAAATAGATAATGGGAAATCTACCTAAACACGTTGTTATAATTCCAGATGGGAATAGGAGATGGGCAAGGGGGAAAGGGAAAAAGGATTTTGACGGGCACATGGAGGGTGTTAAAAGGCTCTTTGAACTAGTTGAGGAGGCTGCAGAACTTGGGATTGAGGTCATTACATTTTGGGGATTTTCCACTGAGAATTGGAGTAGGGATGAGGGAGAGGTCTCATATCTAATGCAGGATATCTTTCTGAAGCAGGGACGTCACTTTATTCCTAAATTTAAAGAACATAAAGCCAGGTTTATACATTTGGGAAGAAAAGATCGACTCTCTAAAGAGCTGGTTGAGATGATTACCGAAGTGGAAGAAGACACTAAGGAGTATAGCGAAAGAACAGTTTGTATCGCGATTGATTATGGCGGCAGAAATGAGATTATTCGTGGGATTAAGAAGGCTATTGAAAGTGGAGAAGAACTTTCCGAAGAGAATTTTGGTAAGTTCCTTGATACTTCAGATGTTGCTGATCCTGATATGATAGTTAGAACATCAGGAGAGAAGAGGCTAAGTGGTTTTATGCCATGGCAGTCAGTGTATGCTGAACTCTTTTTTGTTGATGACTATTTCCCAGATTTCACAAAAGAGAAATTCAGAGAGGTAGTTAATGAATTTGGTAATCGTCAGAGAAGGTTCGGGGGTAAATAAAGGTTGTCGTGTCGGTGGAACATAGGTGGGATTTCAATAGGAGGAAGAAAGGTTGTGGCGATTATCTCCCGTCTTCAAGGTATTCTTTAAGGTATTTCCCTGTGTAACTTTTCTCGTTGTTAATAATATCCTTTACGGTCCCAAAACCTACAATTTCCCCACCTTTATCTCCCCCTTCAGGCCCTAAATCTATTATCCAGTCTGAATGTTTTATGATATCTAGGTTATGTTCTATAACCAGTACTGAATTGCCTTTCTCAACTAGTTTCTTTAGGAGTAGAAGGAGTTTGTCTACATCATGGAAGTGGAGTCCCGTGGTTGGTTCATCAAGAACGTACATTGTATGGCCTCTGGTTGCTTTGGAAAGTTCTTTTGCAAGCTTGATTCTCTGTGATTCTCCCCCAGAAAGAGTAGTAGCAGGTTGTCCAAGCTGGATATATCCTAAACCAACCTCGTTGAGGATATCTAACTTTCTCTTTATAGGGGTGAAGTTTTCAAAGAAGATAGATGCATCTGCAACAGTCATTGCTAGTACATCGGCTATACTCTGGCCTTTATAATCAATTTGAAGGGCCTCCTTGTTATATCTCTTACCTAAACAGCTCTCACAGGTGACGTACATATCAGGAAGGAACTGCATTTCAATCTTTATCTGACCGTCTCCCTTACATGTCTCACATCTTCCCCCTTTTACATTAAAACTGAATCTGGAAGCGGTATATCCACGTGCTCTTGATTCTTGGGTTTGAGTATAGAGCTCTCTAATATGGTTAAAGATACCAGTGTAGGTCGCGGTATTTGATCTAGGTGTTCTACCGATTGGTGACTGATCTATCTCAATTACCTTGTTAATGTAATCTAATCCGTCAACGGATTTGTAGGTGCCTTCTGTTGGAGCATTCATACCAACATGCTTTAGGAGTATGGGGACTAAAGTATCGTTTATTAGTGAAGATTTCCCACTTCCGGATGCTCCCGTTACTGTAACGAACTTTCCAAGAGGAACGGTAATGTTTACATCTTTTAGGTTATGGGTTGTTACGCCTTCAAGGGTTAGCTTGTTAGGGAGTATAGGGGGCTGAGCACCGACTTTTAAATCCTGTCCGACCTTCAGCGATTTGTTTATATACTTAGCAGTTAGAGTCTTTGCTTGCCTGATTTGTTTGAGAGTTCCTTCGGCTACTATTAGGCCTCCGTTATTGCCAGCTTCTGGTCCAACATCAATAATCCAATCCGCCTTTGAAATTGTATCGTAGTCATGTTCTACTACCACCACTGAATTCCCTAAATCTCTTAGCTTCTCTAACGATTTAATTAACTTGTCTACATCTTTTGAGTGTAATCCAATTGAAGGCTCGTCTAGAACGTATAGAACGCCTGTTAAACCTGTACCAATTTGAGATGCCAATCTAATTCTTTGTGACTCTCCACCCGAAAGCGTGTTGGCTTTTCTTGAGAGGGTTAGGTAGTTCAAACCTACGTCGTTTAAGAAGGTTAATCTTGTTACTATCTCCTTGATTATAGGGCGGGCAATCTCTGCTTTGTTACCTGTAAGTTTGAGCCTGTCGAAGAAGGAGATAAGCTCGGAGATCTGTAAGGCGGTTAGTTGATTTATACCTTTCTTATTTATGGTGACAGCTAGGGCGTATGCTTGTAACCTCTGTCCTTTACATTCTGAACATTCTTTCTCGATCATGTATTTGTCAATCTCTTCTCTTATATATTCTGAGTCCGTTTCTAGATATCTTCTTTCTAATTGGGTAATTACACCTTCATATTTTGAATCATAAACGCGCTTATATCCGTTTCTGTTAATGTAGGCGAGAGTGTACACGGGTTTAGCATCCTTTCCATAGAAGATTAGATTGAATATCTCATCACTATACTCTCCAATTGGGGTGGTTAACTTAACGCCATGCTCAATCGCTACTGCTTCTAGTACCTTTAAGGTCCAGGAATCGGTTGTAGTCATATTTGACCATGGGAAGATGCCTCCTTCTTTTATAGAAAGGCGTGGGTTATATATCTTTGAGATATCAATCTCTTTAAGGGTACCCAGTCCGGAACACTTTAGACATGCACCATGCGGTGAGTTGAAGGAGAAGGTTGCAGGTTTGATAGCTGGAAAGGAGATCTTACATCTTCTACATGTATTATTTTCGGAGAAAACATGCTGAGTGTCATTGAGGATTACCTTTATCTCGCCTTCTGACATATTACTACCTAGCTCTACAGCATCTGTAAGTCTTCTCTGATAGTCGGAATCGTCCTGAGACTTAACTGACAATCTATCGATGATTAGATCAATGCTGTGTTTCTTATTTTTGTCTATCTTCAAGTTCTCTATCTCATCCAGGTTGTAGTTCTTCCCATCTATTATCACCCTTAGATATCCTTTAGAAAGGAGGCCGTTTAGAATCTCCTTGAAGGTTCCTTTCTGGGATTGAACGATAGGGGAGAGAATCTGCAATTTATCTTCAACCTTTGATAGCTTATTTATACTATCTACTATCTCTTGTATTGTCTGGGCTTCAATAATATCTCCGCAATTCGGACAGTGAGATATTCCCACGTGACCGAAAAGGAGTCTCATATAGTCGTATATCTCTGTTACTGTACCAACGGTTGATCGAGGGTTATTCCCTGAGGTTTTCTGGTCAATGGATATAGCTGGGGAGAGGCCTGTTATAGATTCTACGTCTGGCTTCTCCATAAGTCCCAGGAACTGTCTTGCATAGGAGGAGAGGGATTCAACATATCTTCTCTGTCCTTCTGCATAGAGGGTGTCAAAAGCAAGTGATGACTTACCACTTCCTGATACACCAGTTATAACTACTAATTTATTTTTAGGTATTTTAACTGTAACGTTCTTGAGGTTGTGTACCTTTGCGTTTTTAATTTCAATATATTCTTGCATGACATTAATTATATCATGCAATTGAGGATTGAGTTTACTTCTTTAAAGGTTCCCTGAATACTAATATAAATCCATCGGGATCTTTTACAACAACCTCTCTTGTTCCCCAGTAGTACTCTTTAGGTTCTGAAGCTATTTCAAAGTTATTTTTTGCACAGATTTGAACTATTTCATCTATTGAATCTGTATCAATCATTGCAGATACTTTAGAGGAAGGTATTTCTTCTTTAAAAACCTCTGGCTTTACGGCAATATGCCCATCTGCTACTTCTAGGAGGGAATTCCCAATCTCGAAGGTACAACCCTGGTACTTTTCTGGAGCTGTACCAATTTCAGGGAAATCGCCTTTCACTTTCTCTGTCCATTCTTCATTCCCATATGCGAATATTGCCTTTAAATTGAAGGCTTTGTAGAAATCGTAGGAAGATTGGAGGTCTTTTGATTTAATATGAATCCCGAATTTAGTTATTTTCATATATTTAACTTAATAATTTATGTATACATGGAGATTATATCTCAATTGTGCTATTGTGTTAATGCTAATTTGGTATGTATATATGTATATGAAGGTCTTTTATACAGCTTCGTACAAGGGAAAGAAGAGCTATCAGAAATACTATGATGCGGTGTTAAACGCAATTTTAAAGGTTGAAAGAGATGTAATATCCCCAGAGTTAGGTAACTACTTGAAACTGATTGCAGACAAGGAGAAGATGAAGATTAGGGATCTGCGATCCATACATTATTCAGCCATTCGAAAGGGTATCGAGTTATCGGATATCGTAATTATTGAGATCAGCCTACCTGGCTTTCAGCTTGGGCATGAGGCAACATTGGCGATGCAGGATAAAAAGCATGTCCTATGTCTGTCAATCCACCAAGATATGAGCATTAAAATTAAGAATAGGTACTTTCATGGTGCAAAATATAATGTGGAGAATATTGATGAGATAGTGGGGAAGTTTCTAACTAAATATAGGAAAGAGATATATTCTGAGAGGTTTAATATGTTACTTACGAAGTCTCAGATTAAATATTTGGAAAAAATGGGGGATAGTATTGGGATGAATAAGTCTGAGTACTTACGGGAGTTAATCGATAGGGATAGGGGATTAAAGTAGTCTTTTATGTTAAAATATGCCGATTTGCACCTGTAGCTCAATTGGAAGAGCAGCTCACTCCTAACGAGCAGGTTGTCGGTTCGATTCCGGCCGGGTGCGCCAACTTTCTATTGAATAGTATATTTCGTTAGTTTGAGGTTCTCTTCTATCGTTTCAATGGTATGTACATACTTTCCCCCGCCTGTGAATGAGAATATATGTGGGGATGATGTAATTTTAATCTCATAGTTATTGTCCCCGTCTTTATCGATCAAGTTTACCGAATCTCCTTTCTGATATGAAATATTTGTACTGCTTATCCAATCAATATTTGTTAGATCATCTGCATCTCTAAGGACAATCTTGGATCCTAGCTGCTTAATCGGGTTGCTGACCTCTTGTATAAACGTAAATACTCCTACCTTTTTATTACTTACATCTGTGAAAAGAAGGGATCTGTTGTTAGGCGAGAAAGAAAGGAAGGTTGTTTCGTATGGGTTTATGACAATATATTTATCTACTTCGGTTACATACCAGTATGAACTATACTGTGTGGAGAGGAATATACCTTTGGTATCCTGGTTTACTTTGATTGAGGATATCTCTCCTACAAATCTAGTGTTTTGGGGTGAGTTTGTGAAAGGTGAATGTATCGCATCGTCCCGTCTAAGTGCTTCAATATACCCTTCATCATTACTGTAGTATATTCTTGGTATTAGGGTTTTGCTTCCTGTTCCGTCAAGACTGGATTGTTCCAGAGTTAGGTACCCACCTGCTTCATCGAGAGACTTCTGGGTATAGTAGAAGTTATTTTGACTATCTGTTGTCCATACAACCTTTTCATCCGGGGCTTTTTTATAAAGAAGATACTTGGCTTGATTTGTTATATTGAAGGCTAAAATGTCACTTGTCGAGTCTAATATTATGTAGTTTTCTGACTCTGACCAGGTTAGGATATAGTCTGTCGTAAATTTGGTTAGAGCCAATGGATGGCCTGTGGTTTCTGTAAGTTGGGTGTTATATAGATTTATGATGTTTGTAACTACTTTCTTCTCTGTTTTGGCATATAGTACAACAAGATTCTGGCCGGATGGAGAGAGGAGGATTCTAATATTTTTAATGTCGGATCCTGTGAATGAGGATACTATATGTGGGTTATTGCTCAGATTCCAGAAGCTCTTATTTAAATCGTATCTCCATAGGGTATACACATTTTTTGGACTTTTGGTGAGATATATAAGAACCTCACCATTCAGAGATTTGATTGTCGTATGTAATTGTGAATCTGCACTTAGCTCTATCTGTTGCGTAACTTCAGGCTCTTCTTTAAAGAGTTCGGCTATAATTGGGGTGGATTTCTCGCTTAGTATTGGAACCTTCTTGTTCCAATCAAGGTATCCGGATCGTGTAAGTTTAACATCAACGGTTCCATCATCAAGTGAAGCCACGGTCTTTGGAGTTTTTCCGTTCTTCTCTCCGTTTATAGTGATATTGGCTTTACTTGGACGGCTTTCAACGTTTATAACGCCTGTTTTTCTGAGATCACGAGACTTTAGGTCAATTCTATATCCTTTGGCATAGTAGTAGACGAAGATGGTTCCAGCTACAACAAAAGCTGTTGCAAGGAGAGCAACTATAACCTGAATGATGATCTTTGTGATAATTCCTAATTTCTTTTTCACTGTTGTAAAGTATAACATGAAGCGTTTCTGTATGGTATAATGTAATACAATTGAGTAATAAATGCGTTGATGGGGAGAATGGGCCCCGGAGCAGCAAACAGAAATCTGAAAAGAAAGTATGAGCGCCAGAGGAACACTGTAAAGGTTCAATCGATGTTTATATAAAGTCGATGAGTCTTAGTATAATATACTAAGAGAATAGGGGTGGTACCACGATTATCCATATCGTCCCCATATAGTTAGATTAACTTTGAAAATATGTTAGTCTAGTTATATGGGGATTTTTTATTTTATTCTAAATAAATATGAGTAACTTAGAGGTATTACAAAATAGGGTTAAGGAGTTAGGCTTAAAGGAAGTAAGCTTTGTTAAGCATGGAGCCGTATTCACAGTTGAAGAAGGAGTTAGAGCGGTAAATATATCATTCGAGGATGGAGTCTCTACCCTTATCTTTAAAACTGAAAAAGGATTCGTTGGTGTGCATAGAAGGGATGACAGGAAAATCCTATCCAATGAACTGAAGAAGCTGATGGGAGTTAAGAGTTTAAACATGGCAACCCCTGAAGAGGTAAAGAACAATTTCGGATTTACCGTTGGCGCAGTTGGGGTTTACCATCCATCACTAAAATACTATATGGATGAATCACTACTGGAGAGAAAGGTAATTAATGGAGGTGCTGGAGATGAATTTACTGATATTCAACTTGCTCCAAAGGATCTTTTAACTATCACAAGAGGGACTATTGGAAAATTCACCGCGCCATCAGAGCGTTCTGTAAGTGGAAAGAAGAGGATCTTAACTGGTGATAGGCCAACTGGAAAGATGCATGTAGGTCATTATATGGGCACTCTTAAAAATAGGGTTGCCTTACAAGATGAGTACGAGCAGTTTATCCTCATTGCAAATATCCATGCCCTTAGTGACAATGCAGATAATCCTCAGATGGTTAAAGAAAGTATTCTTGAACTTCTCTGTGACTACTATGCTGTAGGAATAGATTTCGATAAGAGTACTGTGTATATTCAGTCTGAAGTACCTGAGGTACATGAAATATTTATGTATTTGGCAAACTTCACCTCTGTTCAGCAGATTATGCATAACCCAACTATTAAAACTGAGATTAAACAGAATAATATGGAGGAGTCCACGCCACTTGGTTTCTTTGTATATCCTATTCACCAGGCTGCAGATATATTGTGTGTTAACGCGGATTTGGTTCCCGTAGGAAAGGATCAGGCCCCTATGATTGAAGATACAAGAGAGATTGTAAGGAAGTTTAATAGTACATATAAAGTGAAGTACTTACACCAGCCTGAAGGACTGTATGGAGTTGCAACCAATGTTCCAGGTATTGATGGGAACTCGAAGATGGGGAAGAGTTTAAATAATGCTATATACCTTTCAGATAGTGAAGAGGTCCTTAGAAAGAAGGTCTTTAGTGTATATACAGATCCAAATAGGAAGAGCGCAACGGATAAGGGAACTGTCGAAGGTAATATCGCCTTTGCATACCACGACCTTTTTAATGAGGATAAGCAGCAGGTAGAAGAGTTAAAAAGGAGATATAGAGAAGGGAGGATAGGGGATGTTGAGGTTAAAGAGATTCTTTTCAAAGTAATGAATGAGTTCCTAACCCCAATAAGAGAGAGGAGAAAGGTTGCTGAAGGTATGAAGGAAGAATTACTAAGAAAGGCGCTCGAAGGGAGTAAGAAGGTAAGGGGGATAGCTAGAGGAGTGGCTGATCAGATGAAAGAAGCTATGTTGATTAAATACTAAGCAGGTTGGTTCTATTCAGTTATTTGTCATATAATCAACTATGTTTGGAAAAAAGGTAGGAATAGATCTAGGAACTGCTAACTCAATAGTTTTTGTTGAGGGAGAAGGTATTGTCCTTATGGAGCCTACAGTTGTAGCTATCGATGTGAATAAGTTCACAGTGATAGCGGTAGGGCAGCAGGCAAAAGAAATGATAGGTAAAACTCCAGATAATATCGTTGCTAAAAGGCCTCTTAGAAGCGGTGTAATTGCAGATTCCAGAGTAACAGAGGCGTTGTTAAAATACTTTTTAAATAAGGCATTGGGAACATCAAAGTTCTTCAAGCCTGAAGTAATGATTAGTGTGCCTGCAGGAATTACATCTGTTGAGGAAAGAGCTGTATTAAAGGCTGCTATGGGAGCAGGGGCGAGAAAAGTAAGTCTTCTTCCTGAACCTCTTCTGGCATCCCTTGGTGCAGGCCTACCTATTGAAACCTCTTCTGGAAATATGATTGTTAACCTTGGTGGTGGTACAGCAGAGATTGCAGTTATATCACTTGACGGTATTGTTGAATTCAACTCTCTACGCGTTGCTGGAGATGCCCTAAATGAATCCATAATTGCATACATGAGAAGGAAGAGAGGAATCTTGATTGGAGAGCAGACAGCAGAGAGTATTAAGATGAAAATTGGTTCCGCAATTAAGGTTCAGAATCCTAAGGAGATGGAGATAAAGGGTAGGGATGTAGCAGGGGGAATGCCAAAATCAATTAAGATTGATTCAAATGAGATTGCGGAGGCTTTGAAATTTGCACTATCAAAGATTATTGGCGCTATAAAAGAGGTTTTGGAGAAAACTCCTCCAGAGTTAGCCGCTGATATAATCGATAGAGGGATGGTTATGAGCGGAGGAACGTCACTCTTGAAAAATCTGGATAAGCTCTTCTCCAAGGCAACGGGTGTACCTGCTCATGTTGCAGATGAACCTATGTTCTGTGTGGCTAAGGGTACTGGTATGGCTCTTGAACTGATTGCAAGTGGAGATAGAGTATTTACTAAAGAGATATCATCATAATATGGGATATATACTATCCGTATTTCTATTTATTCTTATTTCCGGAAGGCTCTCATTTATAGTTGATATTTTAGCAGAAGGAGAGATAAGTCCAAGAACTCTGACTAAAGTATTATGGATAGTTGTATATTTGGTTCTATTAGCAATCTACTTGATATATTGCCGAAAAAGTCTCCGTACTCTTTTCGATGCTGTTGTCACCGCTTTCATCCGGTATAAGGTTGTATTTATCTCTTTAGGTGTCTTTCTCCTAGCTTCCGCTATATCTTTACTGACCTCTTACAATCTTAATGAGAGTATTATGGGGTTAGGATATTATTCTATACTCATCTCTCTATTCCTTGTCGGAATTGTACTACCTAAAAAGAGCGACAGTGATACTTTTAAGAAAGGATTACTTTTTTCTGCTCTCATCCTGATTATTGTTGGATTAACGCAGTATGTGGATTATCGAATGAATCAGGATTTAGGATGGTTTATTAGCGTATTTGATAAAGGCGGTTTTGTTTCTGCCTCAGCATTCAATATTAGGACTGCCGATAATGGACTGTTTCTCAGGCCTAGTTCATTAATGATTGATACTAATGTATTTGCTGTTTTTCTTGCTATGATTTCAGTTTTTTCTGTAGATCTGATTAATAAGAGAAAGAGTATGCTTCTATCGACATCTGTTCTTATTTTATCTCTTGCTATGATTCTTCTAACGGCATCAAGAACGGGCTATTTAGCATTAATAGTAGGATTCATTGTCTACTATGGTCATAGATTCATAATGCGTAAGGATGGTGTTAAAGGCCGTGTGTATTCCTCATTCCTTCCTCTTGCTTTAACAAGGTTGACCCTTGCCGATTTTTCAGCGAATGAACATATAAACTACTGGATTCAATCTATTAAAATCTTTCTTAAACATCCTGTGTTAGGAATTGGAATAGGGAATTTCCCTCAATATTACAGGGAAAATATAGATAGTAGGGTCCAGTTTGCTACCCCACATTCCGTATATGCCAAAATGCTTGCAGAAGGGGGAATTATTGGGATTCTATCCTTTGGTTTTGTAGTGATTTCCCTAGGTCTTGAGTTACTTAAAAGGAAGTCTCCGCTTATATTGGGCCTCTTTTCAATCATCGTCGTCGGAAATATAACATACGATTTTTTCATGACACCCTGGGTTTGGTTTCTTCTTGGAGCCTTCCTCTCTGATTTAGATTGGTAGATTATGGTAAAATAACGTATAGAAATTATTTTATAGCAATAAAGTCGTGTTTATATTTAGTAGAAGGGGAAAAAGAGTTGTTACACAGGAAGAGGTTGTTGCGAAACTAGATCTTCTTAAACTCCCAACTTCATACGTATTTACGCCTATAAACTTGGATGAGGAGAAGCAGAAGTTTATTGAATCGGAGACATACAGTCCTAACTTTAAATATAAGCCTGTTAAGAATGTTAATTCCTCTCTCCTTCGTGAGTTAGCTGATATAACCAGTATTTCTGACGTTGATCCAAGAATCTCAGAATTCTATCTGAAACTCATAGAATCTAAATCAGAGGTTAACGATATGCTTAATGCAGTAGGGGATAATCGGTTAATTACAGAGATCTCTAGGAAGAGGTTTGGTAGACCATCAGCAAGACTATTCAAAAATGCATCTCTCGTTTTAAGGGGAAAAGTTTCAAACTACGACCTTGTAGAACAGAAGAAAGAGGGAAGAGAGTATGAATATGCTGAAATAGAGAGGATTATGACTAAATTTCTAGGTGAATTGGGGTTTTCTGATTGGACCGTTGCTAAGTCTGGAAGAATTGCAGATGAGGCTATGAAAGTAGGGGTAAAGAGGAAGGAAGTACTGCTTTCTGGGGATATCTCCCGCTCCAAAATCGACCTTAGGAAATCGATTGTTCATGAGATTGGGACGCATGTATTAAGGTCATATAACGGAATCCACTCTGGAGTACCCGTTCTATATAAATCCAATTTGCCGGAATATCAGGATATTGAAGAGGGATTGGCAACATATAATGAGGAACTTATGAAAGTCCTCACTTTTGATGCCTTGAAGAGGAAAGCAACCTTTAGTTGGTTATTGTATTGGGGGGAGGCTGTAAGTTTCAGGGACCTATATAATGCAATGACAGCGTTTCTTGCTAAGAATCTCGCATTTGACTTCGCATACCGCGTTAAAAGGGGGTTAGGCGATACATCACTACCAGGACTATATTATAAGGATGTCGTGTATTTTAGGGGATATAGGAGAGTTAGGAAGGCAATTGCGAAGGATTCCTCCCTCTACGAAAAGCTGTATGCTGGAAAGATTAGTATGAAGCAGGTCTCCTGGGTTGAAGATGGCCTTATTCCAAAGGCAAAACTAGTATTAGATCCTGAGAAGGTTAACCAGATTTTCAAGAGATTAGGGATTTAAAGAGATTCGATTATTACCTTTGCCATATTAATAAACTCACCATCGGTTTTGGTTTCAAAGGCTTTAAAGCCTGGATTGAAGCTAATTTCTTGTAGCACGGGTTTTCCATTTTTCATCATCATATCAACTGCGATGAAGTCTGCTCCGAAAACTGAGGAAACCTTCTGGGCAAATTCTTTGAGATCTGACCTTTTCTCTAAGTCGAGTTTGGCATATTCACCGGCATTTACAGTCATGAAGTTGGTGGTAGCTTTTCTTCCAAAACCTGAATGGGCTTTTCCTTTGGAAACGAATACTCTGAAGTCTTCACCTGAGGGTATGAATTCCTGAATTATGTATTCAGAGAGATTTCTATCTCTAAGGTGCTCCTGCTGGAATTCCTCAGGGCTATTTACGAGAAAGACATTCTTTTTAACGGTCTCCTTTCCTTCAATCACTCTTATATCGTTCTCTCCTGCGTACTGTTTTACAATCATAGGGTATTTAAGAGGCGAATGTTCCACGGAGTAGTTACCCATAGGCCTATAAAGTGTGTTCATTATTGCAACTCCATTCTGTACACATAGGTGGGTTATGAATATCTTATCGTAGAAATGAGTCCTTTTTATGGCTTTAAGATTTTGAACCTTAATGGCTTTGCTTGGGTTTGAGATATTATATTGCTCAATATAGTCTACAATGATCTTTCGTGTTTCATATTCAATCTGCCTGTCTAACCTCATTCCTCTGAACATTATGTGAGAAAAATTCTCTATATTTTCACCCTGTACACTTATTGTAGTCTTTCCTTCTATAAATGCTACTTCAATCTCGTCATTGTATGCCACTTTATATTCTGCTCCCATCTTTTCCAGTTCTTCGACTATTCTAGTTAGTACATATGAGTACTTATTCTCTATATGTATTCTCTGCTTTTTATCAAGGATTAGGTATTTCACTAGGTATGTTTAGTTATATTAAATAGCTATAATTGTCATTATAGCAGTATCCTGATGAACTGTTAATGTTGTGATATACTGAGGAATATGGAGTACCTAAGTAGAAAGATTGATGGAATTGAGATTACATACCTAGATGAGGGGGAGGGATTCCCGCTCTTTTTTATACCGCCTTGGGGATCATCAAGTATTGCTTTTGATGGGATTACCAAACTTATGAAAGATGATGGTATTAGAGTTATACGAGCAAATCTTCCTGGATGGGGGAGTAAGTCAAAACAGTTGCTTAAGGTCAAAGATTTTGATTCATATGTTCTTTTTATCTCCAAATTCATAAACTCTTTTGAATTTAAGGATTACGGTGTAGCAGGGTATTCTCTTGGTGTTACATTCATCTTGCATGCTATATCAATGGGGTATATTAATCCAAGCAAGAATATTGTTGTATCGGGTTTTCACAGCAGGAAGAATATCTTTGAAACGAAGTCCCGATTAAGTCTTAATGCTTCTGTTTACGATGGTTTTAGGAAGTTAAGGATACCTTTGGCTATCTTAAGATTTAATATTAAACTTATATATGCTTTGGAGCTTCTCACTTCGAGATTGTATCTGTCTAAGGCAAGGTACTATATAAATCTCATATTTTTAGACGCAATGAATGGGGACGTTGAGAGTAGTATGACACCGGTTTTTACACTGAAGGATCTAGATCAGAAGGGACTTAATAACTTCAAAGGGGAGAGTTTGGTTATATATAATGCTAATGAACCGTGGTATTTCAAGCAGTTTACCCAGGAGATTGCAGATATGCTCCATGTTAAGCCCGTTATTATAAATGCTCTTAATCACAGACATCTTTCCTTTGAGCCGGAGAAATCATACAATGTTATTAAAGAGTTTATTAATACTAAGTAATGAAAGTTGTCTATTTAGCTGCAGGAACCGAAGAGACCCTAGGAGGGGAGACGAGGGTTGCAATGGAAATTTCACAGGCAATGTCAGAATATGCAGAGACAGCACTTGTTTTCACAGGTACAGAGAACAGGATATATAAAGAGGATGGGATGCTTAAGGTTACACTACAGGGTGGAGATTATGAAAGTGGAGAGCTAGGAGTATTCACTCCTAACACAGTCCAATTCTTCTTTGATTTTCTGGATAGCTTTAAACCTGATATTGTTCATTCGCATAGTGGATGGTTAGCACCGTTCATTGGGCAGATTTGGGCTGTCAATAACAATATCCCATATTTCTATACCTCTCACTATCTCCCAACCAAAATAGCAAGTTTCTTTGATGTATCAGCAGATTCCTTTGTTTACAAGATGATGAATGAGATGATCTTTAAGCAGTATTTTCAGGATTATCTAAAGAATTGCACTGCTGTCATAGCTTTAAACCAGGTGGCTTCCAATGAACTTCGTAACTATGGATACACAGGAAATATGCATATTGTTCCGAATGGTAGGTTTCTTGAAAGATTAAATTCTTTGGAACTACAATCTCAGAAAAAAAAGGAAAGAAATCTCATCTTCGTAGGATCAATTTCAAAGAGAAAAAATCAGGAATATCTCTTGAAAGTTATGAAATATTTCCCAAAGAACTTCAGATTGACTCTAATTGGACGTTTCCTTTTCGAGGATTACGAGAAAAGTTTCAGGAAGATGGCTTCAAAGTATAGAAATGTAGAGATTATAGATGGAGTTAGCCCGGATAAAATACCGGGGTATTTGGAAAAATCACATATTTTCGTATCAGCCTCTATTGCTGAGGTGCAGGCTTTGTCGGTTATCGAGGCGTTGGCTGCTGGAAAACCTATCGTAGGGCTTTCAAACGAGACGATTGACGAGCTTGTTGATAGCTCTGTGGGTATATGGATAGATAGGAAGGCATCTCCAAAAGAGTTCGCGAAAAGTGTTAGAAAGATTGCCGATCTTTCACAGAATGATTATACAGATATTTGTAAAAGAGCAAGGCATAAAGTTGACAACTGGGACTGGTCAGATATTGCAAAACGCACATACGATATATATGCACAGTATGTGAGTGTAAAGGGAAAGAGGGTAAGTAATAGGAGGGTAGTGAGGGATATGATCAATAGACTCCCATATTTCCCTGGTCAGAGTTATCTTTTGAAGAAGTTTGATGAATACAAAAGGGAAAATAATAAAAATCCTATAGGAATGATAAATAAGGTTCCTAAAAAAACTCTTATGTTTGCAGGAATTACCGTTGGCCTTGCTGCGCTAATATTCGGAAGCTTAAAAGTTTCGGGGATGATTAAGAAGAAGAGGGTTTCTAAATAGTCTCCACCTTTGTAACAACTCCCATGTTTGAAAGACCTTGTATTGTGGAATATTGTTTCGTTGATTCAAGCTCTTTTTCGATAACCACTGCATCTGTATAGTCAAAACCCAGTCCATACTCTTCTACCTCATCAAACGATAGATAGTGGAGGACTATTACAGAGAGGGATGAGTTAAGTTTAAGAGCCTCTATAGCTCTCCAAGTTTCTACCGACCTGTTTATAACTTCGTTATTAATAATTACTTCTCCGTTTCTATATATTCCAACTCTATCTTCCGACTCATCCGTATTTAATGCAAGGAAAGTCTCAAATTTCTTCATATTTTTTCCAATATATACATATTTCTTTGTTTTAGGTTTCTTTCCGATTAATCCCTCTACTACGATTTTTCCTATATTAGGATACTGTTTTCCAATTACAGGGAAGGCATTAAGATATGATTCTGGCATTGTGTTGCACTCAATGATTGACCCGTTTTCCATTGTTAATGGTTTTGATATGTCCTGGCAGATGATATCTACCCCTAGTGCATAGGCGTGCAGGGATTTAGCAAGGGATTCTACAATATATCTAATCTGTTTACTTACCTGGTCTGTGAAGTCTTCAGTAATTCCTCCCTGACTCATACTTGCTACCTTTCTTACATATACTTTCTCGTCTGCTTTAGGGATATGCTTTAGATTGAGATCCTGTTCTTTAAGGAAGCTTTTAAGCTGGTCGTCTATAACGATTGGTTTTAAGATATGGGTTGGGAGGGAAGTGTCTCTTCGTGGGTCTTTATTAGTTTCTACTATTAACTCTTCTATGGTTGAGCTTCCGTTACCGACTACGAAGGCAGGTATTCTTTTTGTTACAATCTCCAAGACTCCATTGATAACGAGAAGCCTGTAGTCTTCTCCAGAAACTTGTTCCTGTATCATTATCTTTTTCTGCCAATCTTTTCTCTCCTTTGATTCAATAGATTTATTTGCAACATCGTAGGCAGATTTAGCTTGATCAAGGCTTTCTATGTTTGTTGTAACGCCGTGTCCGCCTGTGAGACCGACAGGTTTGATTACATATGGCTTTCTATACTTCTCGTGTAGCTCCTTAAGGCTATCCTTGCTTGGGATTAGTTCCCATTTAGCAATAGGGAGTTTTAATCTGTCAAGCATAATATTGGTGAGCCACTTATCCTCCTGAATCATCTTTGCAAGGTTGGAATCACCACTGCTTGCTATTGAGATCATAGTTTCAGTTTCCTGTCCTACGCCAATTGCATAGTATCTATTATACTTTTTAAGAACTCCTTCAGGTGTGAAGCCCTCCTCTATAAAATATTGGGTTGTTTCATAACCTAGTTCGTGGGCTGCTCTCAGTATTGGAATGGTGGACATAGAGAGAATTTGTTTTTTGATTAGTGTCTCATATAGGAATGACTTTGTTAGGTCATAGCTCCATTCTCCGTTGGAGTAGTTATTTAGGGCAACTGCTGCTTCCTTCCATAGATGGGGGAGTTTGGTTTGTATACTTATCGTCTTACCTTCCACCATAAACTCATCTAAAAAGAGTGGATGAATCTTCTGGATTTCTTCTATAAACTCTGTTTTTGGAGTTGTATCAAGGGTTATATTTACAGTTGTCACTGTATTTATAAGGTTTGCACCTTGGAGTACCTGTGTTTTCATATATCTATCATACAATAAAATTGAGATTATATTTAATCCAACCTTTCTCCTTTTCTCTACCTAGCCATATATACGCCAATCTTTCTGTATTATCTATAATCATTCTTCCAACTGTTCTTTCGTTAAAGAGGCTAGCCTGAGGACCATTATTATTCAATGAAAGGAGTGATTGCATCTCTGTAACTTTCATTTGCTCTTTAATATTTTCTCTTGCACTTTTGAATCTTTCAAATGTGCAGGTTGAATTATCGTTGGCTTCAAAAGTCTTTAAGTCTGTTAAATAGTGGTTTGTATGTACGAAAGGAGTTTCTATGGTCTCAATCAGTTGTTTTGTGGCAGTAGATTCAATAGTTATTACTTCTCCTGTGATGTTTACTATATTATGACAAAATCCTGAAGACCTATCTAAAGTAGATAATTTTTGAAAATCATCCGAAGGAGATGATGTTTCAGAGAACCATCTTGCAATCACATTCTTGGGAATTCCGACTTTACGATCTGATTGTGAAAGTGAGTCAATTGCGTGGATATATCCGTTTGAGTTTATAGAGATTGAATTCCCGCCTAGGGTATGTAGATAGTATAGTTCGAGGATTGTTTTTCCTTTAATCGTTTTTTTAAGTATACAGACTTTTTCTTCTGCATCCTTATAGTCTTCGTTGTGTCCAACTAACATGCCATTGTTTGTAATCACTGTTGAACACTTTTCTTCAAAGTATAATTCATCCTCAAGGCTAAGCGCCCATAAATTCATAAAATCGACGTCTGCTCCTTTAGCATATCCTTTGAGTTCTTCAATAAGGTGTGGGAACAAATCTTTTGTCTTCTTGAGATACATTGAAGATTGTTCAACCACTTGATCCCAGTTAGGATTGAGATGAGCCTCCTTTAAGGTCTCATTTAAATTTTCTCTAAACAGTTTTCCTAATTGTAATCCAAGTTCAAAGTTGTTTTCAGCGCTTACTTCGAAATAGTTGTTGTGCATATAAACACGGGTTTGAGTTATAAATATTTAGTTAAAAGAGCGGAGCAAGATAGATCGAACTACTTCGTTTTCGCATAGCGATCTCTAATATATTCCATAATAGGAATGGCAACCTTTTTAATCTCTCCTTTATCTACTTTATAGTGAAGTCTTAGTCCTGGGTTGTAATTCACTTCGTTAACGGCACATTCGGATGGGGTAGTGATATCTTTGGTAATCAAATCTATTCCTGCGAACTCCAAATCCAGAGCTTTTATTGTCTTTACTGCAATATCTTTATAGTATGGGTGGACAATCTCACTGCACTCTTCAGTTGTACCACCTGTTGTTAGGTTTGTGTTTGATCTGACTGTTGTTATCACGCCGGCAGGAAGAACTGTGTCTAGTGTAAACCCTTTATGTTGAAGGTGTTTAACTGTTTCTTCATCTATAGGTATTGGCATGAGCATTCGGGCCTTTCTCTCTATATTTTTCTCTTCAATTAGCTGTTTTATAGTTGAACTACCACTGCCTGTGATAGTGGCAGGAAGCCTCCTTACAACACCAACGACTGTGTCTCCGACTACTAGAAGTCTATAATTATCTCCGTGGATATACTTCTCAATTAATACCTTTCCATGTTTATCGTAGCCTTTAGCATACTCGTATGCCTTGGATAGATCCTCTGCATTGGCCGGAAGGATTGATATACCCTTTCCTCCAAGATTTTGAGAAGGCTTAACTACAACCTCATTATGCTCGTTAAAGAAAGAGATTGCTTCCTCTACATTCTCAACACTAGCTTGTTGGGGTACTGGGATACCTGCTAAATCGAGAATTCTACTTGCAAAGTGTTTTCCTCTGGCTAATCTTGAGCTGGGTGCGTTATTTACTGGTAGGGCGGTATTGTTTATAAACCAGTGTTTACCTTGATGTTCAAAACGAGCGGTTAGGTTTCTAAATATAACTTCATACTTGATTCCAAGGATATCAGCAGCTTCAATGTAGTATGCGAGATGTACATTCCCGGCTATTTTCAAAAAATCTTTTTCCATATCCTGAGGTTAAAGTATTAAGGTTAATTTGTAAATGTTTTACTTGTATCTATAAGGTAATTATTCAGCTCTTTTCTCCCTATCAGGACTGGGTATATGATGGCTTGTTGTCTGCTAACTACCATTTCAACCTTTTTAACCTCACCCGCAATTTTTATCTCTACCTCTACTACGGGAAGGATGTGGTTTCCAGTCTCATCACTGATTTTAGCGAGTCTGATAATTTCAGGATGCAGCATGTTTTCACTTCCAGTTTTATCAATATAATCCTGTGCATCTTTGAGTGTTGGGAAGGTCTCAGGAATTCCAAGCTTTCTAAAGAAGTCCAAGGCCTTAAAGTATCCAATTCTTGATGCTATTCCCCAGTCAATACGTGAGGTTATTATTCCGGTATCAAGCATTGCTTTAACGACTTCCTTTTTAGCAAGGATTTTTTTCTGTTTCTTTTTAGACATCTCTATCTCTGGTTTATGGAAAAGGAGAATCTTTTCTATGAGGTTAACAACTGTCTTACCGCTGATATTTTCAATCTCCTCCTCAACCTCGCCTCCGAAAATATTCTTTGCAAGTCTTACTCCATGTCTCAAACTCTTAACTTCAATCCCTTTTACTCGTTCTAATCTGGCTCTTAATCCGATTTTGTTTGCTACCTGTATACCTAAGCCCGGCCTTGCGTTGATTTCAAGCACCATAGGGCCCTTCTCTTTGTCTAAAGCGATATCTACACCTATATAACCTAATCCGCTTGCCTGCTGGGATTTAACAGCGATCTCAAGTATTTCATTCCAATATGGGATTTGAATACCTATTAGAGGGATATTATCTTCAAGATCAAGGGTGGTATCTGTGCTTGTATAGGTATCCTCAATGATAGGGCTCTTTTTTAAGTACATTCCTTCTCTTGTAATTCCAGAGGCAATATCGATTCCTACACATATAGCTCCTGAGTGAAGGTTTGCAGTACCGTTTGATCGTTTGGTTGGAAGTCTTAGCATTGCCAGAAGTGGAATCTTATTGAAAACTATGACTCTAACATCAGGGACTCCCTTATATGTGAAGGGTTTTAATGTGCTGTCTGTTTTGATTCTTTCTTCGATGATCGCGAGATCGTTCCTATTACCCATTGAAAATCTCCCATCAAGGATATTTTCAATATGTAGGATCAGGTCTTTCTGATCCATTGTTGTACCGTTTGGTCTAATCCATTCGTACTTTCCCTTCTTCTTGCCGTAGAACACAACAATTCCATTACCACCTGTACCTTGGTTTGGTTTAAGAACAAAACTATTTGGTATTGAATCCCAATCAAGGAATTCCAACTGCTTTTTCGTTCTAATAACCTTATATAGTTCGGCGCTTTTTATCCCAACCTTCGCTAAAACCCTTTTGGTTATAATCTTGTTATCTGCAATTACTTTCGCAGATAGAGGATTAAACTCACGAACGAAAGCCTGGTTTCGTCTATTAATTCCCAGAACCTCTTTATTTAAACGGATTAGTTCATTTATTGTCATTTTTGACGACGAAGCTGAATCTAAAATATTCTTTGATTCGTAGTCCTGTATATCTACCAATCAGAAGATTGAAGAGAAGTATTGCACCTAACATCCATAGATTACTCAACATAAAACCGATTATTGTTTCAGAAGAGATCAACACCCATCCTATTACAGAAATTAGAACGGTTTCGAGGAGAACTCTAACTGTAGCAGCAATGCTCTTTTTTACATACATTTTTATAAAGAAGTCAGAAAGGGCGGCAATGGAGATAAGGGCGAGGGGATTGATGCTTTCAAAGTTTGTGAAGCCTAAAATTTCAAGACTGTCTAATCCCGCAATTCCGAAAAGAAGAATAATGGCAACAATTAAGTAGTTTATAGCGACTCTCGCTAGATAGTGCATACGTATCCTTCGCATTATGGAGTATCCAATGAGAGAGGAGAGTACCACAAGAAGAGTTATGATTAAACCGTATCTAAGGCCTGTATATCTATATGAAAGACCTAATATTATTGGTGCATAGATTCCAAAGGATTTAAACCCAATAAAATATCGGGATAGGTTTACAAGGGTGGCGAGGATAGGCACAAATACTAATATCTCCAAAACTGCCATAGAAATACCATGAGAGAGTAGCCACTGGGTTAGTTCTGTCATATTTTAAAAATTCTAATTTAATTTGATTTTTCTAGGTAAAAGTACCTAGGGCATAGTGAGGAATTTATGTCGTAATTATAGCATTTAAGGGGCATATTTTCAATCATTTTAGGAGGTAAAAAAAGACCGGATTGCTCCGGTCTTTCAATTTCCATTTGAAAAGCTAACTACTTAAGTTCAACCTTAGCACCTGCTTCCTCAAACTTCTTCTTTGCTTCCTCAGCGGCATCTTTCTGTACATTCTCCTTAAGAACGGATCCTGCACCTGCGTCAACGAGATCTTTAGCCTCTTTGAGACCTAGTTCTGTCAACTCTCTTACAACCTTGATCACGCTGATCTTGTTTGCACCTGCATCTTGAAGAACAATGTTAAACATTGTTTTCTCTTCAACTTCCTCTGCTGCTGCTGCTGGAGCTGCTGCAACGGCTACTGGAGCGGCTGCGCTTACTCCGAACTTGTCTTCCATTACTTTGACAAGATCTGCAAGTTCTAAAACTGTCATTTTCTCTACAGCTTCAAGAACTTTCTGTGCATCTGCTGATAGCTTTGGTAAATTTTTCTCTTCCATTGCTAGTTGTGTAATTAAATTAAATATTTATTACTTAGCTTCTTTTTCAGAAAGCTGCTTAAGTACCATAGTGAATCCTCTCACATTACCTGTTATAGCATTCATAACTCCTGAGAGTGGGGAGACCATAGATCCGAGTAGTTTTGCAAGAAGAACCTCTCTTGAAGGTATCTCTGCAAGTTGCATTACTTGGGAGGCATCAATATAGGCACCATTTATTGTTCCCAGCTTTGCTCCAAACTTCTCAGTTTCTGCTTGTAGTGCCTTTATCAATTTTGCTGCGGTTGTAGGATCTTCTTTATAGCTGATTAGTGCTGTCTGTCCATCAAAATCCTGTGTTTGTACAGGTTGATTTGCTTCTTGGAGAGCAATTTTGAAAACAGAGTTCTTTATAACTGTATATTCTGAACCTGATTCTTTCAAAGCAATCTTAAATTTGGTTACAGTTGGAGTATCTAGACCGCTTGTGTCTACCAAAAGATAACCTCCGTTATTTTTGAGTAGGTCTGTATACTGCGAAAGTAACTCGGATTTCTGAGTTCTATTCTTAGACATATTTTTATAGATTTAGTTTAGAAAAATTTCTTTGCCTCACACGGATTTATTTTTGTACCATGTTTCTTCGGCTGTAGGGATGATACTACAATTAAAACTATGATGTCAACCTTTTAACCTATATATATTTCTAATGTATATCTATATGCGTAGAGTAGTAGGGGAAGAGTATTCACTTCATATAGATTTCATTTCAGTTCTGTACAATATAGATAGTAATTTATTATCATTTACACATGTTAAGTATTCAAGACTTTTCGAAAATTCAGGAGATGCTAGATCAGAGCTTGGATAAGCGGTTTGGGGCATTTAAGGAAGAGATAGATGAGAAATTGGATAAGAAACTAGATAGGATGATGTATATAATAAGTCTCAAGTTTGCAGATATTGAAAAAGATATAGTAGATCTTCAAAACGAAGTGTATTTAATGAAAAAACAGGTACAGTTGATGACAACCTCGGTTGAAACAGTTGGAGACTAAGTAGGAAATCTAATTGGTATATTACAAATATGTGGAAACCTTAAGCTGCCACTTTCTCAAACTTGAACTTTACAGCCTTACCCATTGTTGGGGCAAGATATGTACTCTTTACAATAGTTGAAAGTTGTTTACCAAGAGCTTCCTCAATTGCAGTTACTGCGGTTGTTATATTTTCAACAATCTGTGCATCTTCAAGGGAAAGCTTTCCTACTCCAACATGGATTCCACCATTACTGTCGGCTTTGAATGTCATCTTTCCCTTCTTATATGCTGATACGGTTCCTGCTACATCTGTTGTAACGGTCCCAGTCTTTGGATTAGGCATAAGACCCTTTGGTCCCAACTCTTTTCCTAAAGCGGCTATTTTCGCCATAACATCTGGGGTTGCAATTGCAACATCAAAGTTAATCTTTCCGCTTTGTACCTCTTTTACTAATTCTTCAAGACCTGCTTTATCTGCACCTGCCTCTAAAGCTACTTTAGCATTCTCAGGAGTTGTAAATACATAAACAGAGACTTTTTTTGCAACAGAGTGGGGGAGAGTGACTGCTCCTTTAATTGATTTTGCATCCTTATCTTTAGGAAGGTTTACTGACACATGTAGTTCTGCAGAACCAACAAAAGTTGAATATGAAGATGCTTTAATCGCCTTTACTGCCTGGGCAAGAGTGTACTCTTTTCTCTCAACCTTTTTCGCAATACTTATATATTTCTTTCCTCTTCGTGCCATGTTAATTCTTCCTAATATTATTTAAATTACTTCAACACCCATCTGTCTTGCCGTTCCTTCTATAATCTTAACGGCTTGGTCTAAGTTTGTTGTGTTTAGGTCTATCATCTTTGCTTCTGCAATCTTCTTTACCTGATCTTTCGTAATCTTACCAACTTTCTGTAGGTTTGGACTTGCTGAACCCTTAGGTATCTTTATCTCTCTTCTGATTAGTTCCGATGTAGGTGGAGTTTTTGTAATAAATGTGAATGTTCTATCCTCGTAGATTGTTAGTACTACTGGTGTTAAAACTCCATTATTTTCTCTTGTTTTTTCGTTGAACTCCTGGCAGAACTGTTGTGTACTGATTCCATATGGTGCAAGGGTTGGTCCAATTGGAGGAGCTGGTGTTGCTGCACCTGCTGGGATGAGTAGTTTTAGAACTTTTGTTACTTTTTTTGCCATTACTATTTAATATAAACTTACTTAATTTTACTTACCTGGGTGAATTCTAATTCAACAGGTGCTTCTCGGCCCAAAAATGATATCAAAACTGTAATCTTCCCCTTCGATTCATCGATTCTCTGTACACTTCCAATGAAGTCTGCAAATGCACCATCATTGATCTTAACTGCTTCTCCAACACTGAATGAGGTTTGATATGTTGGTTGCTCAACTTCCATGAATTTCATAATTGCTTTTACTTCGTTTTCTGGAAGTGGTCGTGGGAACTTATCAACTTTAACAAATCCCTTCACTCCTTCTGTATTTGCAATCAAACTCCATGTCTCGTCGCTTAAATCCATCTTGATTAGTACATATCCCGGGAAGATTCTCTCTTCCTTGATACTCTGTTTTCCACCTTTAACAACAATCTTTTTCTGTGTAGGGATTAGAATTTCAGACATCTTGTCTTCACTGCCAGTCGCTTCAACTCTTTGCTGTATTGCTTTTGCGATACTACTTTCGTGTCCTGACTGGACGTTGAGTACGTACCACTTCAGATTCAAATTCTCTTTTTTAACTTTCTTAGGCATGTAAATATCTCTACAAAATTATATCTCTTAATCTCAAAAGGAAAATGTCTAACCCTAGAATTAGCAGACTGATTATACCACAAACCAATACCGTGTACAGTACCAGCATAAACAGGTTCTTTCTTGTTGGCCAGGAAGTATTCTTAAGCTCCTGTCCTATATCTTTTATTACATTTGCCATACTATTAAATATACTATTAATTTTGATTTTTTGGCAGGCCCATCCCGACTCGAACGGGAAAATACGGTTTTGGAGACCGTTGTTTTACCAATTGAAACTATGGGCCCTAGTTATTTCTAATTGGCTTTCGTTTCTTTATGATCTGTATGCTTCTTGCAGAAGCTGCAGAACTTACTTTTAACGATCTTCTCCTTAACGTTTTTCGTCTTGTACATTGTGTAGTTCTTATTAGAACAGACTTCACATTTTAAGGCGATTATATTTCTTTTTACTTTTGCCATATCTAAGGGATTTAAATTTAGAAGTTTATAGTCTAATGATTATAGGAGAAAAGAAGAAAAGGGTCAAATTATATTTTTACTACCTATCTATTTATGTTTATCGGGTTAAAAAGAGGGTGTTTAAGGTTGAAAATATACAAAAACTACTCCTGGCTTTATTCTTCTGTGTCATCAAAGGTTGTTGTTATTGAAAGGATTTTGGTGGGTATTCTCTCATCGTGCATAATAAACTTCAATTTTTTACCTATTCCTCCTTCATCTTCTGAGCACATGTCGTAGATTAAGCTCAAGACTGCGACTACCTGTTGATCCGTAAGTTTGGTGAGGTCAACAGATATAAAGACCTGTTGTATAGTTTCCTGATGTTTTGCGTAAAGAATGTAATCGAAACTAGGTAAATACTTAGGGGAGGAAATCGTAGGTAAGTGATCATTTCCATCTAGATACTCAAAAACGGCGCAGTTGAAATCATCTCTAACTAATTCTGGGCTCGCTACTTGACTAGTAAGAACAAGCACACCTGCTTTTAGTTCTTCTGTATACTTATTAAATTGTTCAACGTTCTGAATTAATAGTACGTCTTTTCCCTGCATGTCCATTGTAGTGGCCAAGGAATTTATGTTGTATTCTGGGGGAATAGAGGAGTCTGATTTTGCCATTTCAAATCTTAAACAAAATTAATTGAGCAATTACCAAATGGAGCTGAATCTGAGGATCGAACTCAGGACCTTTCCCTTACCATGGGAATGCTCTACCAACTGAGCTAATTCAGCATATGTGGTTATTATATTAGTAAATGTAAATTGGCACAACCCTAAAAAACAAACAGGGGCATTTCTGCCCCTGTTCAGTTTCGAACAACCAGTGAGACTAGTATCTGTCTCCTCTGTTATTTCCGTAGCTGCTTCCTCCACGGTTTCCACCGCCGAATCCACCACCACTTCTGTTGTCTCTTCTAGGTCTATCTTCCATAGGTCTAGATTCGTTTACAACGATATTTCTACCATCTAACTCTTTTCCGTTTAGTTCTTCGATAGCTTTCTTTGCCATCTCTTCACTTGCGAGAGTTGCGAAACCGAATCCCTTAGATCTACCAGAAAACTTATCCTTGATGATTACTACTTCCTCTAGGTCGCCGTAATCTGCAAGAAAAGTCCTTAGGTCCTCTTCTGTGAGAGAGTATGAGAGATTGCCCAAATATAACTTTGTGGACATGTAAATAAATAAAATAAATTAAATTCGTAACTTACGTAAATAGGGGAAATGTTTTATTTATATATACACCCACTTATTTCGCCAAGTACGTGTACATTATATCATATATGGATTAATGTGTTATTTTTTCTTTACGATTTGATATAAAGTCGTGTCACATCTAATCGGTCCTTCGGGAAAAACTGGGGATTCCACGTGGACAAACATTTTATGGCCTTTTAGCGGATCTCTTTCAATCTCGAACTCTGTGATTACGCCATCAATACGAAAACTATTTCTAAATACTCGAACGGGATCGTCGAGGGTAAGGGGGGCTTCCGAACCCTTCAGTTGTATTTTGGTTATTACAAAGAGCTGGGTTTGCTCTATGCTTTCAACATTGACAGGTAAGTCAGTTGAGGGCTCTGGAGGTAGTTGTTCTCTATATTTATCCGATGCATTTCCTGCGTTGGATATTGCACCTACTAAGGTGTAGTCCATTTTTTATTTTGATAAGGTATTAAAGTTTTCCAATGTGCAAGGGACAGGATTTGAACCTGTGAAGCCCGAAGGCGTCAGATTTACAGTCTGATGTGTTAGACCACTCCACCACCCTTGCTCACTGGAGCTGAAGGAGAGACTCGGACTCTCGACCTGCTGTTTACAAAACAGCTGCTCTGACCAACTGAGCTACTTCAGCGCGCATGTAGGATATTATATCAGTAAGATATAGTCAATTCTAGCTATGCTGAATATGTTTAAGGCCTCCACCTTATATTTCTTATAATTCTCTTCTTGATTTCTCTGTTATTTCTCTTCCAACTCTACCTTGATTTTGCTGTCAAGGTAATGTTTTTTGTACATCATGATGGGTGCAAGCTTGAATATCTCTGTAGACTTAGCTATGTACATTCTAAGTGGGGAGGTTAATCTGAAGTCTCTTACGGATGATATAAACTTTTTCATCTCGTCTCTTCCATTTACAAACTTGGTCTTAAGTAATTTCTTTCCAAGTATCTTTAGGCCTCTAGCGATCTCGAGGGGATTTGTTAACTCCTTTGCTTTGGCTTTTATGTATATTGCATCGACATCTTCCCCAGTAAGGGTGGAGTTAAATATCGATATTGCAATATTCGGGTTATTCCTAATATATGTAGAATGTTGACTCTTTCTTGGGGAATACCAGTATATATTCATATCTTTATCGTAGGCGAAGTACGCATTGGATATCCAAGGGTTGCCCTCTGGGTCAACGGTTGAGAGGGTCATGTACAGATTTTCTTCGAGTATTTTGAGTGCCTTTTCCTTTGTATTCATACATGCATTTTCTCTCTCTTGTTAACTTTTATAAATCTGTGTAAAATTTGCACAACATGGATAATATAGATTTCTTAAATAGATACCTGAAGGATTTAGGCTATGGTGAAGAGGAAATCACTATATACACGAACCTTCTAATAAAGGGGGAAATGACAATTCTCAATCTTTCTCGCAGTTCAGGTATTGAAAGAACTAAGCTATATAGACTTCTTGAAGGACTTATAGAGAAGGGGATTGTAGTTGAGAGATTGGAATTCAATAAGAGGTTTCTACAGGCCTGTGACCTCTCCGTCCTACAACGTCATGCTGAAGAAGTTATCAATAAGACTACCTTTATATCAAAGAACCTCCCAAGCTTTCTTAATATTGTTGGTGAATATAGGCAGTCCTCACTCCCCACCAATGTAAAGTTCTATAAAGGAGTTGAAGGTATCAAACAGGTACTTTGGAATGAACTTCGTGCTGAAAAAGAGATTCTTGTGTATTCATACAGAATTCTTAATGAGATTACAGGGGATAAGTTCTTTCACAAGTGGTCGAGTGAGTGTGTGGTCAGGGGAATTGAAATTAGGGATTTAAGGTCTGTTGAATTTTTAAAAAGCGAGATGATGGCGAGCGGTGATTTAATGCCCTTCGTAGGGGATGAGATTAGGTATATTGAACCTGAGGAGCTAGATATTACAATTGAGATGGATATATATAATGATACTGTTGTCATATTTAACTGGCTTAAGGGAGATGTATACGGGGTTGAAATAACGGATGCTAAATTTGCAAAGATGCAAAGGCAGATATTCAAAGCTTTTTGGGGAATGGCAAAGCCACTAAGTCAGAAAGAGTGGGAGGAGAAGGTTGAAGAAATGCGTAAGAAACTACATAAAAAGAAAGCGCTCTAGTCCAGAAGGATTATGAAATTAAAAGGACCGTTTTCCTTTGCTTTTAAAATTGCATTTAATAGTTCGACGGGGGATAGTTCTATCTCTAATTTTTCATCTGTTGTTATTGTATATACAGTTGAACCTGAAAACATTTTGGAATCGGCGGTGTTGTAGGTTACTTCGTGCAATTCAATTGGTGATGAGCTATCCATTTTTTTTAGCCATTGGGTCTTTGTCGGTTTGGATTCCCATTCATGTAATCTATATGGTTCACGGGGATCGAAGATTTGATGTACTCTCCATTTTTCAAGATCCTTCACCATTGTTACTGCCAATTCGATTGAAGGGGCGGTGTCGGTATCTTCTCTGAAAAACCTTAAATCGTACCTATCACCACAGAAATCGGGTCTAGTACATGTAATGTAAGAAAATATTGCATCTTCGTTACAGACAACTCCAAGCTCACTAAGAACTTCTGCAAATTGAGCAGGAGAGAGGCGATCCGCTGGAATGTCTAGCTCTGGTTTAAAACTATCAAGCGCGTCTTGCAAACTATTATTACTCCTCATAGTTGATATTATACCACTATATAAGTGTTTTTCAGAAAAGTACGGGAATTGATAACTTGGTCATAACATCATAGAAAGAAAGCGCTCTAGCGGAAAGAGAGGTTTTGGAGCTCTGCTCCAAAAAAGTGGGTTTTCGCAACCTGACTCCAAAGAGCCAAGCAATGTTGAAGTCCCATAACGTTGGTTACGGAGCCAAACACTCTCTTGTACTTCCACTAGAGCAATTAATTCTAACCTAGATAATTTTTCTAGGCAATAATAACTTTAGGGTTGTAGTACTAAAAGAGGAGTTTGAGGAAAAAGTCTAGTATTGTAGAGATAAATCGGGATGTGTAGGTCTGCAAAGGTGAGATTGGGAGGAAAAGAATAATTATTAACCATATAGCATATTTATCTAACATCTCCCATGAGTACCTCAGTTTTAGCGGAAGGAATGCCCTTACAATTTTGTGTCCGTCCAATGGAGGAATTGGCAGAAGGTTGAAGACCATAAGTGAGAGGTTAATCAGGGCGAAGGTTAGAACGAATGATTGAACAAAGAGTGAAGAGTTTGTAAGGAAGATGTTGTATATAACTGCTGTTATAAGGGTAAGAAGGAGGTTGCTTAATGGTCCTGCTATGGCAGTAAGAGCAGTTCCCTGTACTGGATTTTTGAAGTTTCCTTCGTAGATTGGTACTGGTTTGCTCCAACCAATCCTTGCTATTATAAGCATAAGGGCTCCAATTGGATCTATATGGACGAGAGGATTTAATGTAAGCCTACCTTCTGCTTTGGCTGTAGGATCGCCTAATTTGTATGCAGTCCAGGCATGAGCATATTCATGTACAGTAGACGCAACTACAATTGAGGGAATTGCAAAAATAATCCAATATAATGTGTCCATATGCATAGTGCTTGTCAAAAACGTTACTTTTTGATAATATCACCTAGCATTTTAGTATTCAAATACATATCATGACAAAAATCTGTGCAATTTGCGGTAAAGGAAGAATCGCGGGAAGAAGAATTCAACATCATCACTCCATTCAGTGGAGATTTAAAGCACCAAAGACTGTTAGAGTATTCAAACCTAATCTTAAAAAGTTAGATCTTGAGGTTGATGGTCAGGTTGTACGCACAGAGGTATGTATGAAGTGCTACAAGAGATTGAAAAAAGATCAAACAGCATAGCTGAAATATCCCCCCTTTAATGTTACAATAGCTAGAGTTATTTTATTGGCTATTTAATGAATATTATTAATTCCCTTCTAGAACTTATTACATACTATATCGGTATAGACCTAGGAACTGCCAATACAATGGTATACCTGAGAGGTAAAGGAATTGTTGTCTCTGAGCCTTCCGTTGTTGCTATAGATAAGAAGACCAACAGGGTACTAGCAGTTGGAAAGGATGCAAGGCAGATGATTGGAAGAACCCCTGCAAACGTAGTTGCTGTGAGGCCTTTGCGTGATGGTGTAATTACAGATTTCGATACTACGCAGGCAATGATCCATCATTTTATTGGCCTTACTCATACCTATGTTGCTAAATCATTTAAGATTCCAAAACCAAGAGTTATTGTTGGCGTACCATCCTCTGTAACAGAGGTTGAACGTCAGGCTGTTATTGATGCGTGTAAGACGGCTGGAGCTCGTGAGGTCTTTATAGTTGAAGAGGCAATGGCAGCGGCGATTGGAGCTGGATTACCTGTTGAACAGGCTTCAGGAAGTATGATTGTTGATATCGGAGGGGGGACTTCAGATATTGCGGTTCTCTCCTTAGGAGATATTGTTGTAGACAAGACGATTAGGATTGCGGGAGATGAGATGGATCAGGATATAATTGATTATGTTAGGGATAAATATAATATTTTAATAGGAGAGCGAACGGCTGAAGATGTTAAAATTGCAATAGGTTCCGCCTCGCCATTAGAAGAAGAGCAGACTGTTATAATACAGGGTCGCGACCTTATTACAGGACTCCCAAAGTCTGTTGAGTTTACAAGTGTGGAAGCAAGAGAGGCAATGCTGAACTCTATCGAACAGATTACAGATGCAGTTAAAGATGCTATTGAAGAAACCCCACCAGAACTTCTTACAGATCTACTCACCTCGGGTATTAATTTGGCGGGTGGGGGAGCACTGATTCGCGGACTCGACAAATTGTGGCAGAGTGAACTGAATGTCCCTGTAAATATTGTAAATGACCCTATGTCTACGGTTGCAAGAGGTACCTCGTTAATGCTTGATCACATTGAGCTTCTTGAGCGTATTCAAAGATCATGGAATGAAATTATATAGCACAATATACTATTGAATGGAGAGTAATCAGAATGAAAATAAATTATATATACTTTTCTTTCTTGTCCTAAGCGTAATTCTTCTTTTTTTAAGCTCTCAGATGAGCTGGCTAAGGAATTATATTTCGTATGTATATACAAATACTTCTCACGATCAAGTGGTTAACGGTAGGCAGGTCAAGAACTACTTCACCCTTTTTTCAGAAATAATTGAGATAAAGAATGAAAATGAAAAACTTCGTGACGAAAACTCAACGCTTAAATCTCAACTGGATACCATATCATTCCTAATAGAAGAGAATACTCAACTTAAAAAGTCTGAAAGGTTTCTTGCAAAGAAATCAAAATACTCCGAAGTAAATATGTTCATGGGAGAGGGATTGGAGATTGGCTATATTGATTTAGGTAGTGACAACGGAGTTAAAAAGGGAGGGGTTGTTCAATATGGTCAGTATTATGTTGGATTTATTGATAGCTTGGATAGGTCTTCAGGAACAGTTAAACTCCCATATAATAGATCCAGTTTTATCCAGGTCTCAGTTATTAAACCAACTAATATTGAGGGTTTAAATACTGATCAACTGAAGAGACTGGTTTCGGAAAAGACGAAATCCAAAGCAGTTGCGATAGGGAAGGGAGATTGGGTATCAGTCGAGAATATAAGTACTGATAAAGGGGTCGCAGATGGCGATTTTGTAATAACAAATGACCCTAAGATAGGGAGCTATCTTGTTCTCGGAAGGATTAAGGATCTTGATCGAGATCCTGCTTCCTCATCCATTACCTCCAGTATTGAAATCTCAGTTAACTACTATGATTTAAATAGATATATTATAGAAATACAATGAGCGAAGTAATTATTACAATCTTTGGGATTTTTCTTATGCCTATTCTTTCTCCGTTTTTCTACGGTTTCTTGGGTATTAACGTAACTGCACTCTTCTCTCTTCTAGTTCTAAGATACTCACATAATCTTTGGGTCTATATTACAATCTTTATATTGAGTCTTCTTAATGATGTAACTTTCCATCTTCTTTTCGGTTCAACTTTTATTTCGATCTACGTCTCATATATTTTCGATATAATAATTAAGAGGGTTATCCCTAATGAAACTAGAACATTAGATTTAATCTTCACAACGATATCTTTCTTTCTTTTCTATGTATCATTGGAGATCTTTATGAATCTTAGTAGCGGAAGTGGATTTAGAGCATTTGAGAACTTTCAAGAACTAGCTTCTTCTTTACTATACTCCTTTATAATGTCCTCAGTCCTACTCTTAATCAGCATGTTCCGAACATACTTTTCCGGTGGAACAGGTCATAAAATAATAAAACTGTAATAGTGGATTTAAAACTTTCCAAAAAACTTGAGAAAGAGAATCGCTCATCCCTTAATTTTAAACAGTATTTCAATTTAGGAGATGTTGAGAAAATTAAGAAGACTGCTGTTGATTCCCTTAAAAAGAAACATAAGGAGGATGTCGTTATATCAAAGTGGAACTATGTTGTCCCGTTTCTAATAATTATTCTTTTTCTGGTAACAGTTCTCTCGTCGCTTTTTAATCTACAGGTTGTAAATGGAAACGAGCTCTATGACAGATCTGTAAACAACAAACTAGAGATAGTTGCCATTCCTGCAAAAAGGGGAGTGATTTTTGATAGAAATGGGAAGAAACTTGCTGAAAATATTCCTTCTATTAATATTTCAATAGACCTCCGTGAGTACAAAGTAGGGGCAGAGTTTAACTACGATGGTATAGCCAAAACCCTAGAAAAGATAGAGACCCTTGTCCCTGAAAAACATCGGCCGGAAGATATTTCTGAAAAAGTCTTTACAACAATAGATAAGATGAATGAGACGGAGAAATTCTTGGCCAAAACGTTAGTAATTGTTAGAGGTATAGATAATCAAACGGCAATTCAGGTTAAATCTCTCTCTGAGTCTCTTCCAGGAATTACAGTCGATGATGCTTCTCAAAGATCATATCCAGCTGGGATATCTCTTGGTCACATTCTTGGATATACAGGGGATGTATATGAAGAAGAGCTTGAGAATCTAGATTACGTTAAGCTGAATGATGTTATAGGGAAAAGCGGGATTGAAAAATCCTATGATGAGGAACTTTTTGGAGAAGATGGTAAGAAGGCGAGGGAGGTAGATAGTGTTGGGAATATCCTCTCTGATTCGGAGATTACTTTAGAGAAGGCAAAATCAGGAGACAGTTTATATCTAACACTTGATTCTAAAGCCCAGAATCAGATGTATAAAATACTAGAGAAGGGAGTTAAAGATTATAAGGCAACAGGTGCAGTTGGAATTCTCCAGGATGTAAATACAGGTGAGCTTCTGGTTCTGGCCTCATATCCAAGTTATGATAACAACAAGTTTATAGGGGGTATTTCTATTAAAGAGTACAATAAACTGCTTAATGACAAGAGGACTCCTTTAAATAATAGGGCTATTGGAGCTCAGATACCGCCTGGATCAACTTTCAAAACAATTGTTGCTGCCGCTGCACTTGATGCAGGAGCCATAAATACTAGTACTGTTTACGTAAGCCGACCTGGATATACATTCTCAAACGGCGCTAGATTCCAGGAGTATCGGGATAAATCATATGGTCCTCTTACAGTTGTTGGTGCTCTTACGGTCTCTTCCAACCTTTTTTTCTGTGAGACAATTAGAAACTGGGATATGAATAAGTTGGTTCCATACCTAGAGAAGTTTGGAATAGGCCAATATACATATATAGATATCCCGGGTGAGGGGGCGGGAATGTTACCCTCTCCGGAAAATAAGATTGCCTTGGCAAAGAGTACCAGCCCTTGGCTTGACCCGATATGGTACCCAGAGGGGGATTCATGTAACTCGGTTATAGGGCAGGGAATAACAACTGTGACTCCAATTCAGATGTCTAATTGGGTTGCCGCAATTGCCAATGGTGGGACTTTACAAACTCCTCATGTAGGGGCAAAATTGGTAAGCTCCGAAGGAATTGAGAGTAAATTGCAGTATAACCCACTACATACAAAGATTGCATCAGCAACCGCCCTTGCGACGGTTAGAGAGGGTATGTGGTCAGCGGTAAACGGATCCAGAAGAGTTATCTTCCCCCTTACCGATGCAAAAGTTGAGGTCGCAGGAAAAACGGGAACGGCGGAATTCGGGAAACTTAACTCAAAAGGTATCTATGAGCATACTCATGCTTGGGTTACAGGTTTCTTCCCTTACGAAAAACCTAAGTATTCATTTGTAGTTCTTCTTGAAGATGGTGGGGAAAGTTTCTATGCGGCAAAAGTTGCTCGTGAATTTATAGATTGGTGGGTGGACTATCAGGCTAAGTAACGAAAAGTTCATTTCCCCACTGTATAATTATTCTCATGAATAATCTTTTCAATTTCGGGCTGTGGGAGGATGCGTCTATCTTTAATAACGGAATCCAAATTATATCCTCGACCTCCAACATATATCCTAAACGAATCCTTGCTATTCCAAAGCCTCCGAATGAAATATATATATCAGGTAATTTAGATCTGCTGGTCAATGAAAGAGATTTATATATATGTATTACAGGTTCTAGGGTATTAGATATACATGTGGAAGAGTTAGTTACAGATACAATTAGAAGATTGATTGAGAGAACAGGGAATAGGATTATTTTCATTATTGGTGGAGCGAGAGGGGTAGATAATGTAGCTTTAAATTCGATTATTAAGTATAAGGGGAAGGTTGTAGTTGTCACCCCATTTAAAAAACTTAGATCTTGTAACACTGAAGAATCTCAGCCAAATATCTTATACCTATGGTTATATCCCGACACGATTGTATTGCAGAAGAAAATGTTCCTACAGAGAAACTGGGTTATCTCTTCTATGTGCCACCTGTTAATTATGTTCAAAGGTGATATTAGAAGTGGAACCATGAGTACTGTTCACTACGCAGGGAAACTAGGAAGAAGGGTCTATGTAAACGATAAAATTAACCTCCTCGATAGAGGATATGGTGGTAATGTTTTACTCTTGAAATCTGGTTATAGTTCAATTAACTATTTATATGAAATATTGGACATTTGTAGTCGTGGTGTATAATATAAATCAATTTGATCGTGATAAAGGCTAATTTTTATACCTAACTAAATGAACTTAGTACTTGTAGAGTCACCTGCAAAAGCAAAAACAATTGAGAAGTATCTTGGGAAAGAATATAAAGTATTTGCTACCCTTGGACATGTTATAGATTTGCCTAAAAATAAACTTGCGGTTGATGTAGATAACGGATATAAGCCTGATTTTGTAACTATAAAGGGGAAGGGAACCCTACTTACAAAGCTAAGGAAAGAAGTTCCTAAAGATGGTTCGGTATACCTAGCCATGGACCCTGACCGTGAGGGAGAGGCTATCGCATACCATGCTGCACAGGCTTTAAAGCTTAAAGATCCAAAGAGAATTACCTTCAACGAGATTACAAAAGATGCAGTACTTAAGTCTATAAACTCACCAAGAGTTGTCGATATGGATCTCGTTACAGCTCAGTTTGCCAGAAGAGTACTAGATAGATTGGTAGGATATAAGGTATCAGGTCTGCTTTGGAAAAAGATCCGTTATGGACTATCTGCAGGAAGAGTTCAGTCAGTTGCCCTCAGACTTATTGCCGAACGAGAAAGTGAAATTACATCCTTCATTCCCCAGGAGTATTGGGAAGTTTATGTTGACCTGATTACACAGAATGGGGATGTTGTGAGGTTCAAACTTGTAAAGGTAAACGGTAAAACATTCAAAGCAAATAACTCAGCTCAAATAGAAGAAATACTACAAGATATTAATTCGCCTAAATATTCAATTGAGGCCGTTAAGAAAGGAAAAAGGGTCGCTAGTGCACCACCTCCATTTACAACTTCAACCCTACAGCAGGCTGGAAACAACCATCTTGGATACTCAGCAAAGAAAACTATGGCACTAGCTCAAGGTTTGTATCAGAAAGGGCACATTACATACATGAGAACAGACTCTGTGAACTTAAGTAAGGACGCAATTGATGCCTTTAGAGGTTATATAAGTAAGAGTTTTGGAGATAGCTACGTTCCTGCAACTCCAAACTACTTTAAGAAGAGTAGTAAGTTGGCTCAGGAAGCTCACGAAGCAATTAGACCTACAGATATAAGTAAATCAAGTGCAGCGCTTGGAGACGCTGAGGCTCAGGAGAAGAAGCTCTACGACCTTATAAGAAATAGAGCATTAGCTTCTCAGATGTCACCAGCCCTCTACGACACCTACAATATCGATGCCTCTCCTGAGGGGATGAAAGAGAAGTATACATTCAATGTTAAGGCTCAGAACTGTACTTTTGAAGGATTCAAAAAGCTTTGGAATGTGAAGTACGGTAAGGAAGATGAGGATGTTCAGGAGATTAGCAAGATTGAGCAGGGAGATCTACTTGATAAGAAAGAGGTAACGCCTTTGCAGAAATTTACAGAACCGAAATCAAGATATACAGAGGCGACTCTTGTAAAACAGCTTGAACTATTGGGAGTAGGGAGACCTTCTACATATGCCACTACAATAAGCACAATCATGGATAGGGGATATGTAGTTAAGATCGAGAAGAAGCTTGCTCCTACAGATATAGGTATGATTGTGAATGGATTTTTAGTAAGCCATTTTACAAGGATGGTTGACTATAAATACACAGCTAAGGTTGAAGATGGATTGGATGGAATTGCTTTAGGTAAGGTAAAATATGAGCCATTCATAGATCAAGAGTATAAGCCACTGATGGCCGATATTGAAAGAATTGATAAGGAAGTTAAGAAGGAAGACATTGTCGTTTTAGAGAAGTCCGACGAGAAATGTCCTGAGTGTGGATCTGATATGGTTGTTAAGCTTGGTAGATTCGGTAAGTTCCTTAGCTGCTCGAACTTCCCTGAGTGTAAAGGTATGAAGAATCTTGAGAGTGATGACTTTGTACTAGATGAGAATAAGTATGTTAAAGAGGATAAATGCGCAACATGTGGTAAGGATATGATTATTAAGAACGGTAAGTTTGGTAGATATTGGGCATGTATCGATTATCCTAAGTGTAAAACGGCTTTGCCATTAAGACTTCTTGAGAAATGTCCTGAATGTGGTAGTAATCTGGTTGAAAGAAAAGGAAGGTGGGGAAAAACATTTACCGGGTGTAGTGCATACCCTAAGTGTAAGTATATAAAGAAGGCGAAAAAGGAAAGTTAAGAAATATTTCATCTTCGTCCTGTACAATTTCTCTATGCAACCTAGAGAGAAGTTTCAAATGAGAGGAGTTCGAGCTTTAAGTAATCAAGATTTGATTGCTATTATACTGTCAAATGGAGTTAAAGGGTATAACTTTAGAACGGTTGCAAGGAGGGTTGAAGCATCACTTGAGCATTCTGTTTCACAAGGACTAAATCCTTTCCTAGAAATACAAAGTGTGAAGGGAGTAGGTAGGGTGAAAGCGATGCAGATCTTGGCAGGTATAGAGCTTGGTGTGAGAATATATAATCTACATAAGGATAAGAAGACCAGAGTTATCAACACTCAGGAAGCGTGGAACATCCTCAGTTACATCAGTAAATACAAGAAGGAACACTTCGTTGCCATATTTTTAAATGCGAGATACGAGATTCTCAAAAAACAGACAATTGCGATCGGTGGTTTAAGCAGGATATCTGTTAAACCCAGGGATATTATCTTCCCAGCCCTTACTCAGAACTGTGCGTTTATAGTTATTGCACATAATCATCCTTCCGGAGACCACACTCCGAGTAATGAGGATATCGAATTTACAAAAAACCTCAAAAAAAGTTTCGATATTGTGGGTCTTGTACTTCTAGATCATCTGGTTATTAGCGAAAACGGTTGGAGTAGGGTGGAAATATAGTGTATGATATACCAGATTTGCCCATAATTTACAGAAACTGCCATTATGAAAACCAAGAAATACAAAGCATTACTCCTAGATTTAGACGATACCCTGATTAAAAGTAATACTCTCTATGACAAGGCGCTTTTGCATGTTACAAAGCATCTAACCAAAAGATTTTCACTCGATGAGAAAACCTTCTTTAATACAGTAATGGATAAAGAGATGATTATTCAGAGAAGTTTTCCAAGTGTTCATACAAGACACAGTAGAATTCTTGTATTCAGAATGGCTTTGGATGAGGTTGTTAAAGTATATGATCTTTCAATTCTGCCTGATGTTGAAGATATGTATTGGCAGTACTTTCTTGAGCATATTGTCGTTTACGATAACGTTAAAAGTACATTAAAGACCCTTCGGGAACATGGAGTAAAGATATCGGTTATCTCAGATGGTGCTCTGGGGCTGAGAATTAAAAAGGTTAAGGCTGCAGGTCTAATACCGTACCTAGACCAGATATTTGCTTCTGAAGAGGTAATCTTCGAGAAACCTTTCGGTGCTCTCTTCACCCTTGCTATATCAAAGTTAGAGGTTGAGGCTAAAGAAACTATAATGTTGGGGAATAACTATAAAAATGATATCAGAGGAGCCCAGTTAGTAGGTATAAGAGCGGGTATGTTTGACCCACCAGAGGATGGTAATCCAATGGGGCAGGATATGCAAATAAGGGTTGTTCCGGACTTCGTAATCAATGACTTCTCAGAAATTATCCAGGAGATGGGATACTAGTGTATCCTCACTTCTTTTTCTCCTCTTTTTAGAGTATATTTACCGTCATAACTTAAATCGTTGCCATTAAATGTTTAAGGATTTAGTATCCCAAGTTAAAAGTGTTCTTATTGCTGGTCATCAAACCCCAGATTTTGACGCATATGCCTCAGTTCTTTTTTTGGGTAATCTAATCAAAGAAAACTATCCAAATGTAAAAGTAACTATGGTTATTGATTCAGAGGAGCCGTTTGATAACCTAAATTACTTAAAAGGGTTTAGTGAGATTCAGTATGGAGGTATTTTAGAGAAAGTTAAGGAGAACGAAGCAGAACTAGTCGCCCTTGTAGACGGTAATCGTTTAGATAGGTTTACATACTCCACTGATGAGCTTATTAAGCTACTGAAAGGGAGGAAATCAGCAATGTTTGATCATCACTCAATGGGGGATAAGGACTTTGATTTCTATGTAAGAGAGGAGAGATTCTCATGTGCAGATGTAATTTACGAAGTTCTCGTTAAGAGGGAGGGTTGGAAAACTTACGAAGGGTGGGAAGAAACATATATGACTGGGGTTATTGGTGATACCTATCGTTTCTACTATAAAATGGACGGTTACCGAGATACTTTTGAAGTCTTCGCGGATCTTTTGGATAGGGGATATAACATAAGGGATATTAGTGACAGGCTTTTTGGATTTACAAATATGGATCTGGTTGTGATGTCGAAGTTTGGGCAGCATGTGTCGTACGGAGAAAAGCATGCACGGGCATATATAACAATGGATGAATATAACCAGGAGATGAAAGGTAAGATGAGTGTACATAACTATAAAAAGGCGAGAAGATATTACGTAGATCAGGTTCTTAACTGCATATTTGGGGTTGATTTCTGCTATACATTAGCTCCAGATGAAACGTTTAGTGATGGCGTTACGTATACCGGATCTTTCAGATCAAAGTTAGATACCGTTGATTGCACAATCTTAGCCAAGTATCTAAAGGGTGGCGGGCATGTAACTGGAGCAGGCTTTACGATTAAAGCCCAGAGCATTGAGGATGCTATGAAGCAGGTAGAAGAGATTATTCGTGAACACTATGAGGAGGCGAAGGTAGTTAAGAATTAATACCTAATGCCAAAAGCTTCCGTAATTGAGATATATAATGCTATCCTATAACTGATTGCGGGTATAGTGTTAGATTAACAATTAGATCTCCATACTCTTGTGACGATGCCCCATTTCTGGTATTATCCTCCCTGTAATTAATATATTTATTTAGCTCACATATCTCATACCTTTTCCTGGGAATGATCTTCCCTTTATGAGATAGGTGTATAAGGAAAGGAACAAAAATTATGCAAGAACCTACAAAAACAGTGGAGTTTACACTCCCATCTCTCGATGAGCTTTTAGCTGCAGGAGTACACTTCGGTCATAAGACCAGTGCCTGGAATCCAAAAATGAAACCATTTATATATGCCCAAAGAAATGGGGTACATATCATTGACCTAATCTCTACCCTTACACAGTTAAAGAAAGCTTTAACTGCAATCAAGTCTGCTTCTGATACAGGAAATATTCTAGTTGTCGGAACAAAAGGACAGGCAGCTTCTCTAGTACAGGTAATGGCAGAAGAGAGTGGAGCTTTCTACATTAATAAAAGATGGCCAGGTGGACTTTTTACAAACTTTAAAGCAATCAAGAAGAGTGTCGATAAGCTAGTCTCAATGGAAGAAACATTAGCATCAGGTGGAGAAGGGCTAGTTAAGAAAGAGCAGCTACTTATGAAGAGAGATGTTGAAAGACTAAACAAGATCTACAGTGGAATCAAATTCATGGATAAACTTCCAACATTAATGGTTGTTATTGACAGTAAGTTGGAGAAGAATGCAGTTAAAGAAGCTAAGAATGTTGGAATGCCAATTGTTTCTCTTATCGATACAAACAGTGATCCAAAACTCGTTACATTCCCAGTCCCTGCTAATGATGATTCAATCAAGAGTATCTCCCTTTTCATAAAGATGTTTGGTCTTGCTATTAAGGAAGGAATCAGAGCTAAGTCACTCCTCACATTAAGAAAGGAAGAAGAGAACAAACTTCTTAAAATGGCTGAGGCATATGCCGCAGATGTTGAGAAGAAGAGACTTATGGAAGAACAGGAGAGAGAGAGAATTAAGGCTCTTAAAGAGGGTAAGTCAATAGACGAAGCTTCAACAAGAACCGTTAGAGTTGTAAGCAAGGCTAAGTAAGAGACTTTTACATAACTTTTATTATATACATCTAATGTCATACACACTTGACGATATTAAAGCGCTAAGAGCAAAGACCTCTGCTGGAATGGGACTGTGTAAAGAAGCCTTGGAAAGTGCAGGAGGAGATATGCAGAAGGCTGTTGAATATATAAACTCCAAGAGTGATGTTGTCAGTAGATTAAGGAACCTCACAGGAGCAAAGATTGGGCTTTGTAAATTAGCCCTTGAAGATGCAGGTAATGATTTTGAGAAGGCCGTCGCAATAATCAATGAGAGAGGTTGGAACGATCCAGTAGGTAATGATACTTCAGAAAAGGTTGAAGGAATGATAGACGCGTATGTACATGGACTAGATAAAAGGCTTATGTCTGTTGTTGAGGTTGCATGTAAGACAGATTTTGTTGCGAGAAACGACGAGTTCAAATCTTTCGTACATGAAGTTGCCCTACAAGTTGCAGCGATGAAACCACAGTATGTATCAAAGGATCAGGTTCCTCAGGAGAAGAAAGATGAACTTAAAGAACTCTTTGCACGAGAGCTTAAAGAGGAAGGAAAACCAGAAAATATGTGGGATAAAATCTCTGAAGGAAAATTTGCAAAATTCTATAGTGAGCATTGCCTTCTTGAACAGAAGTGGTTTAAAGATGAATCAAAAACTATTCAATCTCTTCTGGATGAGAATATCCAGAAACTTGGTGAACCTCTCACAATCAGAAGAATAATGATTTGGGAGTTAGGTAAGTAGTACACTCTGTTATTCCTTAAAATTGATGGTATAATTTTCTAATAAGTTTATGTATTAGCATTATGGATTTGAATGAATTTCAAACAAACCTAGATAAATGTATTGAGAAACTTCAAGCTGATCTCTCCCAGATTCATACTGGACGTGCAACTCCTGAACTTGTTGAGGATATAAAGGTAAACGCATACGGTGGAATTTCCAATATGAAATCAGTTGCTAATATTTCGGTCTCAGACAGCAGATCATTGCTGATACAGCCATGGGATAAGTCTTTAGTTGAAAGTATTGAAAAGGGAGTTAGTGCCTCTAATCTAGGGTTCCAACCCTCAATTGAAGGTGATTATGTTCGAGTTAGGATTCCTGAGTTGAATGAAGAGAGAAGGAAGGAGTTCGTACGTGTAATGAAGGAAAAGATTGAAACAGGAAGAATTGCTGTTCGAAATGTAAGGCATGAATTTATGCAAAATACCGAAGCTATGGTTTCGTCTGGGGTTTCTCAGGATGAGGGAAAAAGAGCTAAAGAAGAGGCGGAGAAGATTGTAAAGAAGACGAATGAGAGAATCGAGGAGATTAGAGAGAAGAAGGAATCTGAACTTATGACTGTATAGTCTATAAACCCTTATATTAAAATAATTGCGTATCATGATGGTTGAAATTCTTGTGAATATAATTATAGTGCTATTAATTATTGGCTTTCTAGTAACTATTCATGAGCTCGGTCATTTTCTCAGTGCTAAATATTTCAAGGTAAAGGTAGAGGCATTTGCAATAGGTTTGGGACCGAAAATATTTGGAAAAACAATTGGAGAAACTGAGTATAGAATAAATATGTTTCCTCTCGGAGGCTATGTAAAGATATTGGGAGAAGGAGATGAGGTTCTTGATAGTAGCGAAACGAAAAATCCGAGGAATTTTAAGAATATCGGCAGATGGAAACAGGTGGTTATTCTTCTTGCCGGAGTAACAATGAACCTTATCTTTGCAATATCAATATACTACGGGTTTATTATATCCTCTTCATATAAATGGGAGTTAGGGGAACAGGCAAGGACATTTAAGCCAGTGGTAGGTAAGATTTCACTCGAAAGGAAAGGGGATGTTAAATACTCAGAGGTTGCAAAGGATGGAATGGCTCAGCAGGCTCAGCTACCAAATTCTGGAACTATAGTCTCAATTGACGGGAAAGAACTAAAGTATTCTTACGAATTTAGAGAGTATGTGACAGAGAGAAAAGGGGAGAATGTTCTATTAAAGGTCTGTTCTACTAGCTGTTCAGATTACAACGTAACTGTCTCAAAGGAGGGTAAGGTAGGATTGTACATACCTTCAAACTACAGAATCTTCTTAGATTATACTGACTCAAAAGCTATCTCTGGGGTAGGTCACTCCCTAAATCTTCTCAAACTTATAACTGAAAGACTCTCAACTATATTTTCAGAGGCTAAAGTCTCAGGGGACTATACTGAGGTTGCAAATAATCTTTCCGGTCCTATAGGCATTTACCTAATTGTTGAGGCATTTAAGCAGTATGGATTTTTGACACTTCTCGGCCTTACAGCCGACCTTAGTTTCACCCTTGCCGTAATGAATATCCTTCCTATTCCTGCCTTAGATGGAGGTAGGGTACTCCTAATTGCCTTGGAGAAAATATTCGGTAAATACTGGAATCGAAAAATAGAAGCATATGCTATAAATATAAGTTTTCTTCTTCTCCTTCTTCTTATGGTTGGGATTATGTTTAAAGATATTATATTCTTCAACGATTTAAGGGAGCTTTTGAGATAGCCTTATGTGACTATAGGTTCTATATATTCTTTACATTTTCCAATTTTACTAATATCCTAATTGTAGTTAACTAATACTTGTTATTTGATGAACGAAGACGGAAAGTCACAATTCCTCCCCATCCTCCTTATGATTCTTTTGGTCGCCGGATTTGGTTTCGGTGGATACTACTTAGGGAAGGTTTTAGACACAAAAGCCTATGAAGCAGAGAAAGCAAAGAACCCAGCTGTTGACCTCAGTAGTAAGATAGTTAAGTATGATAATACTGAATTGAATCTTAAATTTGAGTATCCAGGGGATTGGGGGTTGCTCGAGTATGAACCTGCAGATGCCGACCTTCTCGATAGTTTTGATGCAAAAGTTGTAGTTCTCACTTCACGTAATGGTTCCCAGTTTATATTCACCACGCAAACAATGACTAAAGCGTTGGCTGGATATACAGAGCGATGTGACAAGAATGATCCGAATGGAACAGATGATGCAAACAAAAAATGTACGTTCATTTCAGATGGTAATTACAAATTTGCAAGATATGAAACCGACGATCCAAGGATATCACCGGGTTGGAATATCGCTGAGCTAGGGGATGTAGAGGCAAATCCTGACGTCTACGTATTCTCCCCAGCGGATAGTTTTCAGTATTACGTTGCAAAGGACAGTGACTTAGCGATTCTAGATAAGATTATGGGAAGTGTAACAAGAGAATAATATGGCACCTGTAAGATTAACAAAAAAAGGAATAATTATATTAGCTGTCGTTCTCTCTTTAGTCTCGTTTGGTATCGGGTACGGGGTCTGGAAGGTAACTGGAGCCCCATATCTTTCAAGTACTGATAGTGAGGCGGGGGGAAGTGAGAAAGGTGGGGCAAATATTAAAAAGGAGAAACTAGAGAAGTGTAAGTGTGATGAGGGTGGGGGCGTTGCATCTTGCGGAAACTGGTGTGTTGAAAAGGACTTACCAAAGGAGAAAGAGGAAAAACCTGAGAAGGTTTGTGGATGTACCTCTTTTGAAAATGGATGTGGTGTTAACTGCTGGTTCCCTGGTGGAACGTCAGCCGCTGTAAAAGAAAAGGCTAAATCAAGCGCCTCTTGCCAGTCATATATTGCAATGTGTGCTCCAAACGGAATGTCAGTAACATATGAAGAATTTAAACCTGGTCACAGATGCTGGGGGAAACAAGATGAGTGTAAAAATCCTGTTGGTACAGCAGACTGTTCGTGTGAGGGAGGTGGTTTAATTGGGGAGAACACTGTATCTGCCGTTGTTGGGCAACCCGTTGAATTCTGTGGATACGCATACGATAAAGATGGAATAAATAAGAATAATATCGTTATCTCCGTTAACGGAACTGCTGTTGGTAAAGCAACCGTCACTGATGCATGTGCTGATCCAAATGACTCAATATGTACACAGTATAAGAACAAAAAACCTGTTAAATGGTGTTATACGTACACCCCAACCACTGAAGGAGATCAAAACCTCAAGGCTTCATGGAAAGATGCCGAGGGTTTTGGAGGGGCAGCTTGTACGGCAACAAGAGAGGTCTCAACCGCAGTTGTACAGGATAACTGGATTGTAGATAAAAATGCTGGTAGATCATGTCTTAATAACACTGCTGTAAGACTTAGCTACACAATAACTATTACAAACTCTGCAAGTGATATTAAGGAGATAAGTAAGATTGTAGATACATTAGATACCAAAGTTCAAAATAATTATATAAAGCTTGAGAGTATTAACCCAGGAGGAAGTGTTTCGGGTAATGTAATTACATGGAATCTAACAGGAGATAGTGCGAAGTTTGATCCTAGTGAAACTAAAACATTTACATATACTGTTGAGATCCCTGCGAGTGCCTTTGGAACATATACTAACCAAGCCGTTATAACTCCTGTAGGTGCAGATAGTAATATTACAGTAAATGAAACAATCATAGCTTCCTGTGATGTACCTGATACTGCAATATTTGATACAGTTCAATCAAGAATAGCTGTCGGAATATTCCTAATTCTTGTCGCTTTGGCCTATGTATATATAGATCCTTTTGAGACAGGAGTTAACAGTATCTTCGGAAAAGTTTCGTATAAGTTATCAAGCAAAGGAAGATTAGAAAAAAATAGAGAAAAGTTTGAAAAAAGGGTAGTCAGCTAGTCCCCCTTGTGTTATAATCACGACGAATTAGTTAAAAAAATACTTTTGTGGCTGTAATCGTACACTCAAATGAAAATATAGATAGCGCTCTTAGAAGACTTCACAGAGAAGTTCTTAGAGAGAAGATTCTAGAAACATACCGAGCTAAAGCTTTTAGAGTAAAACCATCCGTCTTGGATGCAGAGAAGAGAAGAGCATATGCAAAAACCAAGAGAAGAAGGAGATCTGCAAGTAGAAAAGCAAAGTAAAATCTAAATATATTCATAACATGAGTATAGTAAATTCCTTAAGAGATGATATGTTTAAAGCCAAGAAGGAAGGGCTAAATTCTCGTGCTGAAATTCTTGGCATGGCACTTGCAGCTATAAAGAATGTTGAAATTGATAAGGGAGAGTTAAGCGAAGAACAGGTTGTTGAGATTCTTAGAAAGGAAGTAAAGAAGCTTGAGGATGCGTATGCACAGTACACCGCCGGAGGCCGTAGTGACCTCGCAGAGCATGAGAAAGAACAGATAGACACCCTTAACGTATATCTTCCAACTTTGATGAGTGAGAAGCAGATTAGAGAGGTTGTCTCCAAAGTTATAAGTACAATGCCAAACGCTACAATTCGTGAGATGGGGATGGTTATGGGGATGGCCATGAAGGAACTTAAAGGAAAAGCCGATGGAACACTTGTTAATAACATTGTTAAAGAACTCCTCACTAAATAATTTGTAAGCGATACTCCCATAGTTACACTTGCAAACCCTAAATATCTTTCCAAGTATGGTTCGTTAAAGGTCAGAGAGATTGAAGAGGCTATGACCCTCATTCCCACCAAGTATCAGAAGCTGAATATTTCAGTAGTTTTTGTCGATTCCGATGAAATTGAAAGGCTAAATAGGGAGTACCGGGATTCGAAAGGCCCTACAGATGTTCTTTCCTTCAATATTGATGAAGAGATAAACGAGGTGTATGTATGCCCTGGGTTTATATACCAGAGTTATAGAGGAAAGAACTTTCAGGAAGAGATTCTCAGAATGGTCGTTCATGGTATATTACATATATATGGCCATGACCATAAGGGAAAGTTTGTAACTTTGACTAAAGATTCAGAGGATATGTTCAAGATACAGGAGAAAATTTTAAATAGTATTCTTTAATAGACATGATAATCGTAGGTTTAGGAAACCCAGGTGAGAGGTATCGTGAGACAAGGCATAATTCTGGGTTTATGTTTGTTGAAGGACTTAGAGATTATATTGAAAGAAACGGAGGGAGTGTTACAGAGTGGGAGAGGGAGGATGTTTTTAATGCTGATATAGCAAAGTGTGAGTACAACGGTAATGAGATGATTCTGATAAAGCCTCAATCATTCATGAATAACTCAGGTGAGGTTGTTGCCAAGTATATAGCAAAGAAAGGGATTAAAAACTTGAACGAGGAACTCGTTCTTGTTCATGATGACCTTGATATTCAACTGGGGAAGTATAAGATTCAGTTCGGAATGAGCCCTAAGGGGCACAATGGAGTTAATGATGTTGAGGAGAAATTAGGTAGGGTTGACTTCAAAAGAATCAGGATTGGTGTTGATGACAGGATTGATAGAGTAATCCCTCCTGATGCGTATGTTTTGCAGAGATTAGATAGCGAGACTTTAAGTAAACTTTCTGAGGTTTTAGAAAGTATTATTGTAGAATATACCCTTCAATTTCAAAAGTGATTCCTTCTGTATAAGTATTTTTAACTTCTTCAAAGGAGTGAAGGGTAAGTCTTCTGTCGTTAGGGAGTACAATTGCTACTTTGCCTCTGTTAATTATAATCCCAGCAGATATTACTTTTCCCTCTTTAAGAATGAAAAGTGTTTTCCCCTTACTCTCTATGTTTGATTCCTGTCTGTTTAGTTCTGGATCAAATGAAGTTAGAAGCTGTCTCTCCTTGAGCATTCTATGGTAGCTCTCTAGATTATATTTTATATCTGTTTCCTCCTTGAAGTAGTTCTTTATAACTGGTTCAAGGGTGTAACCTGCTTGGAAGTATGTTGTAGATATTAATCCATAGTCAGAAGTATAACCTAGTCTTTCAAGAAAGGGATTGTCAGTGACAGCCAACTTTTTTGAATTTCCAACCTTCCTCGCTACCTGAGCAATCCTGTTTCTATCCTTATCCATTACGTTATCCCATCCATTATTACCAATATCAAAATCAAGGTAGTCGTCTATGTAATCATTATCAACATCGTAATTAATCATATTATTTTTTAATCTTGGTAGGGTTGGATTATATGTATTCTGGTGAAGGTATAGGGAGAGAAAAAATACTATAGTAATGATGAGGGAGAAAAGTATAGAGGTTGTTCTCATAAGCTTCTTTGAAACCGGAAAGAGGAGCTTTATCATTACTCCCATAAATACCGCAATAATAACAATCTCTAATATCATAAATGGATGAATGAAGTATGAGACGATTGGATTAAGTGGAAGAAGGTCTGCGGTGAGGGTGAAGGCGTAATCTGTGAATGGATAAAGGAGCATAATATGTCCTGTAAGCATATCCGAGAATATATGGGAAAGTGTTCCTATCAGTACCGTAAGTGTTATTGCTGCACTCCCTCCGTTTCTCAATATAGTTCCAATCTGTGATTTGGTGTACTTCTCAACAACTTTTAGAACTGCATATACAAGCATAGATACTACAATCCAAAATATTGGGGTATGGGTTACAAGATTATGGTGCAGGAAAGATGGTATTGATTGTGCCGCAAGTATAAAGAAATCAAAATCAGGAAGGAGACCTGCTATGAGTGAGATAACTATCAGGAAGGGTACCATACCTCTATCTAAACCCTTGAAATATCTCTCTCTGACTTTCTCTGTAATGATTGTACTTAACGGTCCATGAGCTAGAAACATCTCATATAATTCAGAAGTTATATATTAGGATTATACAAATAATCGTGGTATTGATAAAATCATACGTTATGTACAGTAATATTACGAGCAAGTTTAGGAACTTGGAGCTTGAATTTGGAGATGATGGAGGCATAATCACAAATTGTGAGGAGCTTTTCCTGCAATTTCTTCCTTATATTATTAAAGAGAATACCGGAAAAGAAGTAAAGATAAACGTTGTGGATAGTATTAAGCCTAGAGAATTGAAAGGCTCTGATGTCTCTATAACCTTCACTGTAGGAGAACCTTTTTCACTCGTCACATTAGAGAGGCTAGGACTTAGTAGAGTGGAGAGGGTTTGGGGGAAGGGGGAATATTCTGTTCTTGGGGATATTATTATCATCTGGCCTGCAAGCGAAAACTCCCCTGTGAGGCTTTCACTTTTTGATAATCAGATTGAAGATATATCATACATTGATATTGAAACAAGGCAGAGAAAGATAAGCGTAAAGTCCCTAACTATAAGTAATGATACCTCATTAATCTATACAATTTCTCCATTTAAAGATTCTAAAACGACACTATATTATGTAATAGGGAGTTCCAATCACGAGTTGGACCAAGTTGATGGAATGAGTAAATATTCTGTAGACATAAAAGGATTGCCTTCAATTGATTACTCAGACTTCAAGACTTTCTGGAAAAAGACATTACCCATATATCGTAAACAGGGCTACACAATATTCTATGTCGGAAGCGAGGCTGATGAGAGCTATAGTGAACTGAAGGAGTATTTCGATGATATGGTTAAACCTGGATGGGAAGAATCCTTCCATGGATTCATAAGTCCTAAGTGCAAAGTTATCGCCGTATGTAATGCAGACCTTCTTGGGCAGATGGATCTCTCTTCCGACCTGCGATCTGGAAATGTTACGGGAGAGGATATCTTCAAACGTTTTGTCGTGGGTGATTATGTAGTACATGAGGACCATGGAATTGGAATATTCAGAGGTATATATAAAAGCGGAGAGGCTGAGTATATAGAGTTAGGTTATGCGGGCAAGGACCGTCTATTGATTCCCTTTGACCAGAGTAGGAAGATATCGAAGTTCATAGGTGCGGGACAGAGGGTTCCATCCCTAACCGGTCTTAACAGTGGTGTCTGGAAGAGAATTAAGAGGGGGGTTGAGAATGATGTTATGGAGATTGCAAAGGATCTTGTTCAGATATATGCATTAAGAGCCTTAACCAAGATTCCCGTCGTAATTGATGATTATGGTAAGGAGAAGGAATATCAGGCATTTATAGAGAGTTTTGAATTTGAGGATACTGAGGATCAGTATGTCATATCTAATCAGATACTCGAGGATTTTAAACGGCCACAGCCTATGGATAGACTTGTTGTTGGGGATGTGGGCTTTGGTAAGACTGAGGTAGCTTTGAGAGCTGTATTTGCAGTTCTAAATGCAGGTATGCAGGTTGCCATTCTGGCTCCAACGACAATTTTAAGTCACCAGCACTACAAGAATATTAAGAGGAGATTTGAGAAGTACCCATTCACGATTGCCGAACTTTCCAGATTAGTAGATGAGAAAGAGAAGGGGAACACAATAAGTCAAATAGAGAAGGGAAGTATTGATCTTGTTATTGGTACTCATTCAATACTCCAAGAGAGGGTTAAGTTTAATAACCTTGGACTTATAGTCGTAGACGAGGAACAGAGGTTTGGTGTTAAACAGAAAGAAATTCTTAAAGGAAAGAAGGCTGACACTCATATTCTCTCCCTTACAGCTACCCCAATCCCTCGAACGTTAAGTTTGGCATTAAATGGCGTTCGTGAGATGAGTATTCTCGCCTCCGTGCCTCATAACCGTAAACCAATTAGGAATACATTCGGGGAGTTTGAGTGGGAGAGGGTAGTTAATGCGATCCTGCTTGAGAGGGAAAGAGGTGGGCAGACATACTATCTGCACAATAAAGTGAGAGAATTAAATGATCTGAAGGAGACTTTAGAGAAACTAATTCCTGATCTTAAAGTAGCTCTTGTACACGGTCAGATGTATAGAAAGAAGCTCAATACAATGATGGCTGACTTTATAGATAGAAAGTATGACGTGTTGCTTTCTACTACAATTATAGAAAACGGCCTTGATCTTCCTAATGTTAACACCCTAATCGTAGACGACGCCCAAAGGTATGGTCTATCACAGCTCTATCAGATCAGAGGGAGAATCGGGAGGTCTGATGCACAGGCATACGCATATTTTATGTATAACGTACTTAGTGGGAAGTCAGAACTTAGGCTAGATGCACTAAAAGAGGCTGAAGATCTAGGGTCGGGTTTCCTGCTTTCAAATCGTGATCTTGAGATAAGAGGAGCAGGGAACATCTTAGGCAAGGAGCAATCAGGGGTTATTAATACTGTTGGATATGGGTTATATACACAAATGCTACGAGATGCAATCGCAACCCTCAAACCTAGTTCCAGGTAGCTAAAACTCTACCGGAGTTAGAGTGAAGGATATTACACTTAAATGGCGGTTTTACCATTGATAGAAGTGACCTAGAGAATATAATTGATGGTCTATCTCTAAACACATATTCTATTCTGTATGTCTAAATCCCTTTATAACAAATACAGATCACAGACTTTTGATGAGCTTGTCGGCCAAGAGGGTGTAACTCGTCTTCTTAAGAATGCTGTAAAGAAGGGAAAGATTGCCAATGCATACCTTCTTGTTGGCTCAAGGGGTACAGGAAAAACCTCGACAGCAAGAATCCTTGCAAAGGCCTTAAACTGTAGTTCCCTAACAGAAGAAGGGAATCCGTGTAATGAGTGTGAGAGTTGTAAATCAATATCCCTTGGTAGTTTCCTCGACCTTATAGAGATTGATGCTGCTTCAAATAGAGGAATTGACCAGATTCGCGAACTTAAGGAGAAGTTGGAATTCTCCCCATCAGAAGGGAAGTTCAAGATCTATATTATTGATGAGGTGCATATGTTAACAAAGGAGGCATTTAATGCCCTTCTTAAAACCCTGGAAGAGCCTCCAAAGCATGTTGTCTTTATCCTCGCTACAACTGATGTCCATAAACTACCTCCTACAATTCTCTCGCGTTGTCAGAGATATGATTTCAAGTTAGGAAGTGATGAACAGATTCGTAAGGTTATCGTGAGATCTGCAAAGTCCGAGAATGTTGACTTAGATGATGGGGCTTTGGATATCATCGTGAATAATGCGAAGGGGAGCTATAGAGACGCTATGTCCCTTCTGGATGTAGTTGTAAGTGGGCAGGTGCAGAGTGAGAATCCAAGCATAATTTCCGAGCAGGAGGTCAGGACGGTACTAGGTATGACGAGTGATGATTTTGTAGACAGATTTCTTTCAAGTATGGTTTCCGGCAATTCTAGAGACGCTCTAGCACTGGTATATCAGGTGGAGAAGGATGGAGTAAATATGTCACAGTTTGTTAAGCAAATTCTTGAGAGGCTAAGGCAAGTGTTGGTTGGAAAAATTACAGGTGAGGGTAGAGAGAGCGTATTAAACGAGTTTGATCTCCTTACTATTAATAAGGTAATCGCAGATTTTATTGGTGTCGATAGGAATATAAAGTATTCGTCCTTCCCAATTCTCTCAATTGAGCTATTGATTTCACAATATTCGAATGGGAATCAGGCTATCTCTACAATTAAAAGCTCACCTGTTAATGAGAAGGTTGAAGTAAAGTCAGCGGTATCGGTTGTTAAGAGCGAGGTTGTAAATATTTCGAATAAGGGGATTCAGGAAGATGATACTATTGAGGAAGAGGAACCCTCAAATAAGTCCGATGACGATGTTGTTCAGGGTAAAGTAGATTTTAAGAGTGTCCAGGAGAAATGGACAAACCTATTGCAAATAGTTCAGTCGACCAACGGTCCTTTAGCCGCTATTCTAAGAAATTCTCAACTTCTAACTATTGATTCAGGGACTATGAGTATTCAGGTACCGTTTGAATTCTACAAAGACAGGGTAGAGGAAAGTAAGAGTAAGGAGATTTTGAATGGTGCACTTAAAGATCTTTTCGGTATTAGCCTAAAAATTGCGTGTGTTGTAAACGGTAGTGTTAAGAAGAAAAGACAGGTATCTGCTGATGTTATTCTCTCTAATATTCCTCAAGAGAAGAGTGAGAAAGCCCCTGCTACAAAGTTTGATAAACCACGTGTGAGTAAGAAGGTCGAAGCTATCTTTGAGGGTATGTAATGTTTCATTAAAGTATAACTTCTGATATTATTATTTAGATAATTTGTGAACTTTCTCATATATGATAAATCCAGTAAAAATACTAAAGATGCAGCAGGAGGCAAAACAGATGCAAAGGAAGTTAAGGGAGAAGAAGGTTAAAGGATCCTCAAGAGATGGTAGGATAGTTCTCTCAATGAACCTTGCACAGGAGTTTGAAGACCTGTTTATAGATGAGAGCCTTCTCTCACCTGAGAATGCAGGTTTAATAACCAGACTTTTTGATGAAGCATTCAAGGACTATCAGAAAACTCTCCAGAAAGAGGCTATGAAAGACTTCGATATAGAACAAATTAAGCAGATGCTCGGGTAATGTCTGTTCTTCCACTTTCAGTTGAAAAAGTCATAGAAGAATTTGGCAGGTTGCCGGGGGTTGGTCCTAAGTCAGCTGCTAGAATGGCATATCATTTCCTTCGCTCTTCCAGAAAAGATGCTTCAAGATTAGCCAAGGTGCTTCTTGAAATGGAAGAGAAGGTTGTTGACTGCACGATGTGTTTTAATGTCTCAGATAGTGAGGTTTGCGCCATATGTTCCTCTCCACTTAGAGATAGTTCCAAGATATGTATTGTTGAAGATCCATTGGATGTTGTTGCCTTTGAAAATGCAGGGGTTTTTAAAGGAGTGTACTTTGTACTTGGCGGTCTAATTTCGCCCGCGGATGGTATCGGGGCTGATGAACTGAGGTTTAAAGAATTGAAGGCTCGTATTAATGCTGTCTTAAAAGACCATGAAGCAATCGAGATTATTATTGCTACAAATCCTAATCTGGAGGGTGAAGCGACCTCAAATTATATAACAGATATGATTAGTAGTATGGAGGTAGGAGAGAAAGTGAAAGTTAGCAGATTAGCCATGGGACTCCCTACTGGGGCGGATCTCGAATATGCAGACCAGTTAACTCTTAAAAGATCCTTTGAAGGAAGAAACATTTTATGATAGTATTCGCTATGAATCCTCGCAGAAATAATAAAATATACTGTTGTTGCAAGTAGTTATTTCTGCTATTTAAATCCCTGTGATATTATTTAGCATATATTTAGTATATTACTTTACCTGTTATATAGATGAAACTTTTTAATACATTAACAAAGAAATTAGAAGAGATTAAACCAAATGAAAGTGGGATTATAACTATGTATAACTGTGGCCCAACAGTATACTCTCACCAACATATTGGAAACTATCGTGCATATGCAAACTGGGATATTCTTCATCGAGCTCTAGTATATCTTGGCTATAACGTTAAGAGAATTATGAACATTACTGATGTGGGACACCTTACGAGTGATGAAGACTTCGGAGAGGATAAGATGCTTAAGGGTGCAAGAAAATTGGGAGTTAGTGACCCATATGAGGTAGCAAACTTTTTCACAAAGTCTTTTCTAAAGGATATGTACCTACTAAATATGTGGTCACCGTCGGGAAGGTCTATGGTTGAGAACTTCGATCTTTCGGAGCTTAAAGAGTTTGGTTGGATCAGGGCAACTGCAAGTATCGAACCTATGATTGAAATTATTAAGAGTATGGAAGAGAAAGGTTATGTGTATGAGACAGAACAGGCAGTGTACTTTGATGTTACAAAATATCCGGAATATACAGAACTTTCAGGCCAGAAGCTTGAGGATAAGCTTGTGGGGGTAAGGGATGATGTTAATGTTGATTCCAAGAAGAAGAACCCCGCAGATTTTGTACTTTGGATGAAAAGATATGGAACGTATGCAGACCATTCGATGCATTGGAACTCTCCGTGGGGAGACGGTTTCCCAGGATGGCATATTGAGTGTTCAGCAATGGGTATTGAATACCTTGGTCAGTTTATCTCAATCCATACCGGTGGAATTGAACATATCCCTGTTCACCACACCAATGAGAGAGCTCAAAATTATGGAGCATTGCAGAAGGAAGTTGTAAACATCTGGGTTCATAACGAACATATGCAGGCTAAAGGTGGGGAGAAACTTGGAAAGAGTCTTGGTAATGCACTTACAATCGATGAGGTTACAGCTCTTGGGTATGACCCAATGGATCTTAGGTGGCTCCTTATCTCTGTTAACTATAAAATACCGTTAAAGTTCTCTGAAGAAGCTCTTGATGGAGCAAAAAATTCCAGATTAGGTGTTATAAACAGATTGAAGGAGAAACTTGGAAGTGGAGATCGGGAGGGTGGGGTTGTTTTAGATGAATTCAAAAAACTATTTGAAGTAGCTCTTCACGATAATCTTAATATGTCTGAGGCATTCTCAATATTTTTGGAAGTTGTAAAATCTAGAGAGTCTACAAAAGATATTTTTGCCACAGTTTCTGATTTTGATAGGGTGTTTGGACTTAGAATTATTGAAAGCCTTGAGGAGAAGGTGGAGGCTGAAATTCCAAGTGATATTGCACAACTTCTTAAAGATAGAGAAGTTGCCAGAAATACCAAGGATTTTGTCTCTTCGGATAGGTTGCGGGATGAAATTCTTGATAAAGGATACGTTGTTAAGGACACACCTAATGGTCAAGTAGTTGAGAAACAGTAGTATGAATACAGAGAGTTTAAAAGTGGAGAAGATTGAATCAAAGAGAGTGTATGAGGATCTTTTACGTTTGGGTTTTGCAATTAAGAAAGACCCTAATCCATATTTAGAGTGGAAGGTTGCAAACAATACTATCACGGTTATGTACTACAGTAGCGGGAAGTTGGTTGTACAGGGAAATACACCTCTAGATACTGTAATGAAGGTAGTTCTGGGAGGGGAAGTCAGTAGTAAAATAGTATATGTCCCTCATATTGGGGCTGACGAGGTAGGGAAGGGAGATTATTTCGGCCCTATGGTTGTTTGTGCTTGTTATATACCAGCTGAAAACTATCAGAAGGTTTTGGTTACAGGAGTAGGGGACTCTAAGAAATTTTCAGATAGAAATATTTTAAAATTCTACGAGAGTTTAAAGTCTCTAGTACTATACACAGTAAAGGTTATAGAACCGGAGGTATTCAATGAATTGTATGATGAGTTTAAAAATATTTCTAAGTTGCTTGCTAATGCCCACGGTGAGAATATTCGCACTCTGATTGTAAAGCTTGAGGGACAGGGTTTGAAATATAATCGAGTGGTAATAGATCAGTTCTCTGCAAATAAAGGAAGGTTGAGTACTGTTCTTAAAGGGATTGATTTTGATCAGATGCATCGTGCTGAGGGGCAAGACCTCCCTACCGCTGTAGCCTCTGTAATCGCTAGACGGTACTTTGTTAACAGTATGGATGATATGGGGAGTAGATATGATTTCAACTTTCCTAAAGGTGCTACAGACGTTATAAATCAAGGGAAGGAGTTTGTTGATAAATATGGCTCAGAGGAGTTGGTAAAGGTAGCAAAAGTATCTTTTCGAACTACTGCTCAGATTCTGTCTTAGATCTCTTTTCTTTTTTCCCAAAGATAGCTTTTATTGCTACGACTACTATTGATAGGAGGGCAACTACACTAACGGTTCCAAGAAGAAAGATTGGTTCCTTTAAAGATACTTCTACCTGGTTCGTAAGGTAGTTTTCTGTAAACCCATTGTATGTTCTTGCGGTTACAATCTTTGTCTCAAGAACTTTATCGAGGTTATCCCATACATTTACACTCTTTTTCACTTCAACCTTTTGATTTGGGTATACCGCTTTGCTTTCCGGGTTAATCTCTATCCTCTCCACTACCTGTTTTCCATCTTTATTTAAAACTCTTATTTCTCCCTGTGGTCTAAAAACAAAGTTTGACTTATTCTCATATATGTATGTGATTTCCATCTTACCGAGGAATGGGAACCCTCTTTTTGTTATTATTAACTGGGTATCGCTTTGATCAATGAAGACCTTATCTATATTTGTTTGTGCATCTTCAATATGAAGAGCGAATAGGGAACCATATCCGTTACTTATGTTAACATTCACATTTCCATCCTTTGGAAGACTATTTTGAATAGGTTCAACTGCTATTACATTGAAGTATGAGCCTTGGGGTTGTTCTTGTGGTATAGAAACTGCATATTCAATCTGTACTGTCTCATTTGGTTTAACTGAGTACTTGCTTTTACTTATACCTATAAATGGTTTGGTGTCTAAAAATGTTTCCGTCTGGGGGTCGTATGACTTAACACTTATGTTTATCTCAATTACCTTATTATCCGTACTTGTGAATTCGATGCTTCCCATTTCAAAGTCACCTGGAGTTAAGATATATTCCGTTACTTTTGAAGATATTGAACTGGCATTAACAGGAGTACTCACTAACCCAGAGAGTGGGAGATATAGAAGGGAGAGAGAGAGAAGGATTTTAGTAGCTGTTTGTAGGGTATCTTTGCTGATTATCATTATCGAGGGCTGGGTTGTTAATATATGTTATGTGAGTATCTTGACCATTATGCTTTATCTTCCTCCTAGAAATCAAGTATATGATCAGAGTTATAGTGAAGAGGATTGCAAGGATTACCTTCCAAGGTATGATCCAGAATGTCGTAGTCGCACTTAGTGGTGCAAAGCCGGGGAACTTGGCTCTATATGTTGTAATGAGTTTGGCTTTAATCGGTCCGACTGCTATCTTACCATTCTTGAAAAATATGCCTTTATCTTCCCATGTATTCTCATATACAGCAGAATTTGATCTTAACAGGCTCTGTTTGTTAGGATTGAATGGTATTCTATCTACTTCTTGTCCTAGAAAATTTTCCAATATAATGTCTCCGGCTGGAGTAATGTGAGTATTTCCAGTATTAAGATATCTTGTTAGGAAATTAACGGGGGTATATTCATAGAAATTCTTATCTGTTTTGAAATATTCCAGGGAGGCCAACTCTTTTATATCGTCACCTGTGTTTATAAGAATGGCAGGGCCGGATCCTAAATCTGCCAAAGCCGCAGAGCTTCTACTGAGAGGGTTAATACCGCTTTTTGATTGCAGAAATATGATTGCATTAAACTCCCCAACTGCAACATCCTTAGGAACCTTAATAGTATAGGGAAGGGTGAAATACTCATTTGGATGCAATTGGACACTCTCTTTCTCTACCGTTATCCAACTTGAAGCTGAGTATGGGTCGTTCTTCTCTTCAAAGTCAGTCTGTATTCTTGATGTTCCTGGGATATCCTCAATCTGTTTAAACCCTCTGATTCTAACTTCGTAGGTAATTGTAGAAGGGGCTAGGTTCCAGAAGGTCAGCTCATCCTTGAAAGTTTCTCCTGGTTTTAAATCCAGGTAGATTGAAGTTGGTGCAAAACCGAGTGAGAGACTGGCCTCCCCAAGGGCAGAAACAGGGGTACTAAAGTAGAATCCGAACAGTGTTAAAGCCAGAATTAATGGTACTATTTTTTTCATTTTTGACATACAACATTCTTAATCAAAGTGGTTTTTAGTAGTATGCACCACAGATGAAATGGACATTCTCTGAATATGATCCTGCTTCTGCCGATCCACCTGCTTTGGCACCATATGTGATTGTTGAGTTATCTGCACTTGCCTGAGAACCGTTTTGATATAGGATGAGGCGGGCACCAGCACTTGTTCTGTCTAATGCGCCGAAAGTTCCAGGGTTTGCATCGCTGAAATCTGCTGGAACTACAGCTGCTCCTCCTGCGTCAGGATCTGAAACGGTCATTCCGAATCCTTCTGTTGCAATTCCCGTTAGGTCAATTGTTGTACTTCCTGTTGAAGGGAGAAGGTAGGTGGTTGCGGTTGATTTATAAAGTCCTGCGTCGGTACTCCCGTCACCTGTTCCATATGATGCCCAGTAGTAGCCGCTTGTTGCTAACGAAGTTGAGGTCGATATCGTATGGGTTGCAGTTGAATACGCACCACCTGGGAATATACTCCCAATATCAACAGTGTTGCTACTGATTGAACAGTTAACTGTTGGTACTGCGGTCACGGTTGCTGATACTGTTACAATGTCATTAGTTACAAGTTCTAAATCAAAGGTGCTTGAGTCAATTGTTGCTCCACTTTGAAGCTGAACGGTTGTTGGGTGACTACCTGCTGTATCATCTGTCCCAATCACACCGGCAGCCGTACCATTTGCCAATTTGAAACCATAAGTTGTGCCCGCTGTCAGTCCGCCGACATTTGAAACAGTTATTACATCTGAAGAGCTTGCACCAGCTCCTTGAGTACATGTTGATGTCAGGGCACTTCCGCTGTTAGGTAGTACAGCATCAATATCCCAGTCAGTTGAGGCAAGATCCACAATTGATGATGCTACTGCGGTTACGGTTAGGGCTCCAGCCGTTCTACACCAGTTTCCATCATCTGCGTCAGGAAATGTAATGGTAATAGTTCCTGCAGTGGGAATTGTTTGAGTTGGGGCTGCTGCTATTAGATATTCAATTGTATTAGTTGTACCGTTTATATTTGTCTGTATTCTGGATAGAAAGAAGTATACGGCAGTTAGGCTGTCTGCTTGCACAAACATCTTTGGTACTAGAAAAAGTGATATTGCCGTTATAATCGCGACAAAGGACCCGATTGTTACATTACGATTCATATAGGTCTGCGTCATATATATTTATATTGGAGCCCAATAGTCTCATCTTTCAAGAATATTCTATTGATTTATAATAGTCAACGACCAAAGATTATAAGATAGTGACATTAGTACCTAGGGACAATGATAAGTGAGATATCTTCGGAGTAGTCGGAGGCAACAGGGGTGGTTCCCGAAGCTCTTGCTTTAAGATAGATTCCAACTCTTCCGTTTAGAATCGGCTTACTTGCCTCATACATCTTAATAAATATCTGGTCTACCTTCCCGACTGTGTTACCGCTTCCGGCATAATTAGCCTCTACTGAGAGAGTTCCTAAGTCTCCCAACCCGCTTCCTGTGTGTTTCTCCTGTGCACTGTAGAAGTTTTGTATCCCAAATCCTTCACTTTCACCATTTAAATCAAAATTATCCGAAGGAATTGTATAACTCTCTGTTGTACTAAAAAGCCCTCCATACTGGCCTTTTTGGACAAGTGAAAACCCTCCTAATGCGTTTGTCGACATGTCCATCCAAATTAAATCTACCGAGGTTTGTGGAGGTCCTGTTTGAATTAAATTTCTAGTACTACCGAAGTTAGCTAGATATGGACCGTTTGTTTCGGTTGTAATCCCGTTTAGGTTGTCAATGTCGATGTCGAAGTTCACATAGGTTGTTGCTGTAGTCGCCGTTACTGTCGGTCCGGGGTCAGATTCTGTGAAATCTCCGTGAAGGGCGATAGCTCTAATATAGTACTGGGTATCTGTAACAAGACCCTTGATGTTAAGCGCTGGCGTTTCCCAGTCACCCTTCGTTTTATAGTCTACCAACGTCCTCTGTGATGTGGCTTTCGGTTTACTGCTCACTCCATCTATATATCTAGTATCGCTTGTAAAGTTATCTGTGGAGATTTGGATAGCATAGAGGGTATCAGCAGGGTTGCCCTGTGTGTTGATTTCAAAACGGGCTCGGTCGTAGCATCCGTTTGGTCCACATACGGTTATCATCCCATCAGTATTTAGATATGAAGGGCCAGTTGTACATTGAGAGGAGCCATCAGTATCAGTCTCAAAACAGGAGATAGTAGGAACTTTTGCTGTGAATATCTCTACGGTTCCAATTCCACTTCTGTAATTCGTTGAGAAGGACCTTGGATCTCCTGAAAAGGTTCCAACTGTGCTTAGTAGATTATAGTTGTCTGTATTGGATTTTGTAACTTCACCTCCTGAGTTTGTTGAGAGATCTATAATTTTGTAGTTGTCAGATTCTAACCCTTCTGCAAATACAGGGGTGAAAAAGGAGAGGGTGAGGAGAAAAATTGTGAGGACAACTCGAATAGTTTTCATATATATTCATATTATTTTAATACTGTTCTTACGTCAATTCATTGTGATAGAATGTTGGCAATGAAGTATGATATTAAGGTTAACAATCTAAGGAAAGAGTTTCAGATATATAGGAAGGAGGCTGGTTTAAAAGGTACAATCAAAGGTCTTTTTAAGAGAGAGTATTCCACTGTTCGTGCAGTTAATAATGTTTCTTTTACCATTGAAAGGGGAGAGTTTGTTGGATTCATCGGTCCAAATGGGGCAGGGAAGACAACAACATTGAAGTGTCTTTCAGGTCTTCTCTATCCAACAAGTGGAAATGTCTCAGTATTGGGGTATGAGCCTTGGGAGAGAAGAAGAGAATTCTTAAAGAGGATTTCACTTGTAATGGGGCAGAAGAATCAGCTATGGTGGGATCTTCCTGCAATGGATTCTTTCCTGATGAATAAAGATATATATGAAATTGATGAGGATACTTTCTACAAGAAGGTTGATGATTTAATTGATCTTTTGGGAGTAGGGGATGTCGTTAATATCCCCATAAGAAAGCTGTCTTTGGGTCAAAGAATGAAGTGTGAGCTTCTTTCCTCGCTTCTTCACTCTCCTCAGATTCTCTTTTTAGATGAACCTACGATTGGTTTGGATGTTGTAATGCAGAAGAAATTAAGAACGTTCTTTAAGGATTTCAATAGGAGGTTTGAAACAACCGTTATGCTCACAAGTCACTACATGGATGATGTAAAGGAACTATGTAAGAGAGTAATTATCATTGATGATGGTGTGATTATGTATGATGGTAGTATTTCAAACTTGATTAGGTCTCATGCTAAGTTTAAGACAATATCTTTTGTTGCAAATAAGAAGATTGATAGAGCAGATTTAGACGGGTTAGGGGAGGTTGTTAAACTTGATGATCTTAGTGGTGTATTGAAGGTTGAAAGGGATAATGTACCTATTGTTTCTTCCAAACTTCTTAAATCATTCAATATAGAAGACCTTAATATTGATGAGATGGGATTGGATGATGTAATTAGAGAGATATTTAGTAAGGGGTAGTTCAATGAAGAAGGATAATATTCATAAAATAAAGGAGCTGATTGAGTCAGCACATAATATCTTGGTAGTATCTCATGCGTCTCCCGATCCTGATGCCGTTTCTTGTACTCTTTTCACATATAATATCCTTAAGAAAAACTTTCCAAATAAAAAGATCACTGCAAATATTGAAGCTGCTGCCCTTGATTCATATGGAATGCTTCTGAATATTCAAAATATTGAAACGAACCCGTTCCTTGATACTTTTAATAGGGTAAATCCAGATTTGCTAATTGTATTAGATCTTTCAAATCCTAAGTTAATAATGAGAAGTGACATAGAAGAAGGAATTGAGGCAATAAGGGCTTCTAAAGTTCCTATGATTATTATTGATCATCATGAAAATGAGAATACTCTTGAAGGAGAAGTTATAATAAATGAAGGGGATGGCTCTTGTGCTGAGACTGTCTATAGAGTCTTCATTGAAGAACTAAAGTTTAATAAATATGATGGGTATGCAAACGAATTGCTTCTAGGAATAATTGGAGACACTGGCCAGTTTCGCTATTTGAAGCATTTCGGGGTTAGAACCTTTGACGTTACGGGTAAGCTGCTTGCGGATGGGGGAAATATAGATAAAGTTGTTGTGAGTCTTAATCGGTTGAATAACAATGAGGTTGAGGTTAATAGGGAAATGATGAAAAATCTTATCTCAAATGGTGTCTATACCTATACATATATTTCAGACATGTTTTTTAAGGAACATCCAGAGATTAGTGATGGGGAGTACTCTGTCGCAAATAAGATATTTGTTCAGTACTATTTAAAAACAATTGGTTCTGCACTTTGGGGCTTTACTTTTAAACCTTTGAAAGCGGGAGGATATACCGTTTCATTTAGGTCAGAATTCGATCTTATAGACCTAACTGTATTTGCAAAGTTCTTTGGAGGGGGTGGTCATAAGACTTCAGCAGGGGGAATAATATTTGAAGATTCGGATAGGAAAGTTTTAGAAAAGATACTTAGTGTTGTTGAAGAACATAAGGAGGAGGCAATTGCGAATAGATAATGTAGTGAAATTCCTTTAATTATCTGATAAAATGCTCTTCATTGGAGAGGTGCCAGAGCGGTCGAATGGGACGGTCTTGAAAACCGTTGTACAGTTTTCTGTACCCAGGGTTCGAATCCCTGCCTCTCCGCCATTCCCCTATACTTATTTCTAAGCTACTTTAACCTCTTTTACAGCAGGAACTACTACTGAACCTCTCTTCTTAACCACATTCAGTATTATTACACTCGCAAATATTACTACTGCCGTTATAAAGAAGGCCAGAGATACACTCCTCCCTATGTTGGACATATCTATGACAATGAATGATATAACACCATCGTAGGCCTTCTGAATTATCTCTTCCGTTATCTCTGTCCTTTGCATATTTATAAGGTTAAGAATATCTTGAATTTTAGTTCTTGGGATCAAAGAGAATATGGCAAAGTTTCCCAAGGAGATAAAGAATATGAATACCCCTGTGAGTATATAACCTACCTTCCTTTTAGGGGATATAATGATGATTGCTAGTGTGAGAAGAATTAGGGATGTAATTGTTAAGATTATTGAGTTGTCTATTACCCAGTACACATTCTGAATCATCTCCATTTTACTCAGTTTCTCACGAGGAACTGTTAGCAGAGTTACTTTATCTCCTTGACTAGATATTCCTAACTGACTAAACCCTTCATCTACGGCCTTCTCAAAATCCATTGGAAAACAGGGTTTCCCATCAATCAACCTCACTTTCAATTCATCAGTAGATAGGTTTGTATTTTTGCATACGGGAACCTTGGATGCGTCTATATCAATTTTAAATTCTCTTTTAATCTCCTCTTCAATCTTTGTGTACAACACCGATAAATATTTATCCTTAGCTGTTTGCCTGTCTGCCGTTATAGTTATCTCCTCAGAATCCCTTTCCAACCATACAAATATATTGTCTATTCCCGCATTAAGGGTATTTGTTAAGAAAGCGCTATCTTTGAAAATTAGCTCCTGAAGTTCCTTAGAGCCCTCTGCTTGTTCTGAATATAGATTATCTTCAATGAGTTTGAGTGTTCTCTGATCTGTAATGGTTTCTTTAAGGTATTCAGAGTTAAAGACTGTATATTTTAAGGAGATTACAAAAGGTGAAAGGATTAAAACTAAGGCTAGAAGGATAAAGAAGGGGATAACTAGGATAACTCTTAGAATTGTGAAGAGGGTTTTCATAGCTTCAGTATATCAGAAGTGAGTTAATAAGTTCAAAAATATATTTGATTCTAAATTAAATAAATAAGGTTGATATGAGGACGTGAATTCAACGACTTCATCAATGGCTAACCCCTATAAACTATGTGATACAATATTTCAACCTATCTAAATATGTATAAACTTATACAAAGTGTTTAGGTTTTTAAAATAATATAGAAAAATATTATGAATGATGAAATTAAAAATTATAACGATAAAGTGGATCAAGGATATAGATTGGTTTGCAACCTCTTACGTAGTGAAATTGATAAGGTCCTTTCAGGCTCTGAAAGCAAGATCTGGCATGGGCACCCTGTCTGGTTTTTGGAGGGTAATCCAATCGTTGGCTATAGCAAATTGAAAGATTCTGTTCAACTTCTCTTTTGGAGTGGGCAGTCATTTCTCGAAAATGGATTAGAAGCTGAGGGTTCATTTAAAGCGGCAGAAGCTAGGTTTACAAATATTGATGAGGTTAATACTAAAGACTTAGAAAGATGGTTAAAGAAATCTATCGATATTCAATGGGATTACAAAAATATTGTAAAAAGGAAAGGTGTACTAGAGAGGTTGAAGTAGGGAAGCAAAGGATGGAATTCTCAGCCACTATATTAAAGAGAGAATAATCAATTCCCCAAAAAACTTGAGAGAGGAAAAGAAAAATCTATTCGAAATCTTAGTCCTTAGATTTCTTTAAGAGGACTGTTGATAGAGCTAATATCAGAAGTTGTAAAGGTGTGAATATGCAGATAGAATATATTTAATATTTTGATAGTATGAGGTATGAATACAGTTAAATTCCTAATTCCAGACTATGTCCAGAAGGTTGCAAGAATGCTTCTTAAGGAGGGATATCAGTGCTATTTGGTTGGTGGAGCTCTAAGAGATGTTGTCCTTGGAATACAGCCCGATGATTACGATCTCGCCACGGACGCAAAACCAGACCAGATGCTAGATATCTTCCCTAAGTCAGTATCAACAGGTATGAGATTTGGAATGGTATCTGCGATTGTTCCTGATGAAAAAGGTGAGAACTTTGAGGTTCAGGTTACTACCTTTAGAAGTGAAGAGGGATATGTAGACGGTAGGTGGCCAACCAAAGTCACGTTTATAAATGATATCGATAGAGACCTTGGGAGAAGGGATTTCACCTTCAATGCAATGGCTCTTGACCTTTCATCTGCCCAGTTAGATGGGAAGAATGAAGAGAAGGAGTGGGAGATATATGATCCATTCGGAGGCTTGCAAGATCTTGGCCTGAAAGTTGTACGTGCTGTGGGTACGCCTATTGAGAGATTCAAGGAGGATGGGCTTAGGGCGTATAAGGCGTGTAGGATGGCTTCACAGCTAGATTTCGATATTGAAACGGACACTTTTGAGGCAATCAGAAATGCTCTTCCTGTAGCAGCCCAGATATCTATGGAAAGAGTGAGGGATGAGTTTATGAAAATGCTTATACATTCAAGCAAGCCATCTATTGGTATAGAGTTGATGAGAAAGACGGGGCTGCTGGAACTCTTCCTTCCTGAACTTCTTGAAGGGTTGGGGGTAGAGCAAAAGGTTTTTCATGCTGATGATGTATATACTCATTCTCTTAAAACATGTGATCTTGCCCCTGACAGGATTAAACTTGCGGCACTCTTTCATGATATAGGAAAACCAAGAAAGGATATGAAGAATGGTCACTTCTACGGTCACGACAGCGAAGGTGCAAGTATGACTGAAATTATAATGACTCGAATGAAGTTTTCAAAAAGTGAGACAAAGAGAGTTGTAAACCTTGTTAAAAACCATATGTTCTTCTTCCCATACTACCAGGAGGGAATGAATGAAGAAGAGATGAGAAAGCTAGATGAGAAAGAGTGGTCGGATTCTGCTGTTCGCAGGTTTATAGCTAGAGTGGGGGAGGAGAATCTTGAAGATCTTTTCGCTTTAAGAATAGCAGATGCATCTGCTAATCCTTTAACTGCGTTTAAACCTGATGAGATATCAGAACTTCAAAAAAGAATATCTGAAGTTAGAAGTAAAGATATGGCACTTAAGGTTACAGATCTTAAGGTTAATGGCAATGATTTGAAAGAGATTGGGATTACAGAAGGGCGAGAGATAGGTCGGGTTCTAAATGCGCTTCTTGAGCTGGTTATTGAAGATCCAATGGCTAATACAAAAGAGACTCTTCTTGTTAGAGCGAAGGAAATTTAATGCATTTCTTGTCAGTCGAGGTATGAACTGGTAGTATTGAGCTATAATATAAACCTGCCTATATTGATGAACCTACAATTCTGTGGTGCAGCCAAGACTGTTACTGGATCGTGCTTCTATATGGATACTGGAAAGCTGAAGTTTCTGGTCGACTGTGGATCTTTTCAGGGAACGCCTGAACTTGCTCAGCTCAACTACGAGCCTTTCCCATTTAATCCTTCAGAGCTTGATTATGTCTTTTTAACTCATGGGCATTTCGACCACTGTGGAAGACTTCCTTTGCTGATTAAACAGGGATTTAGAGGGAGAATTATCTCAACACAACCAACGAGAGAGATTGCCAGGGTTGTACTTTTGGATGCAGCAGGTCTGCAGGAAGAGGAATTTAGAAGATGGTCAGCTAGACCAAAGGATAGGGGAGAAAATCCAAACTACAGAGAAAGAGAGGTGAGAGAGCCTCTATATACAACAGATGATGTTAATGAGCTAATGACCTTTTTTGATGTATACCCATATGGTGACTCGGTTGATTTTAAGAATGGTGTCGAGTTTAGAATGAGAGATGCCGGGCATATATTAGGTTCTGCGATGTTTGAACTATGGTTGGAAAATGGGGATAGCAGAGTTAGAAAGATTGTTTTTTCAGGTGACCTGGGGCAGTCGGGACAGAGAATTGTTAAAGATCCAGACCTTGTTAGAGAGGCAGACTATGTCATTGTTGAGTCTACATATGGAGATAGGTCGCATAGAAATAAGGATGAGACGCTTCTGGAATTTCTTTCAATACTTAAAGATACTCAGCAGCACGGCGGTAATGTTCTCATCCCTTCTTTCGCAATTGAAAGGGCTCAGGAGGTTCTCTACGAACTAAACCTCTTCTTCGAAAATCGATTATTAACTGATATGCCGGTGTTCCTAGATAGCCCTATGGCTTCGGAGACCGTAAAGATTTTTAAACAGTTTCCAAACTTCTATGATGAAGATGCGCGAAGACTACTTGAGAAAGGTGACAACCCTTTTGATTTTCCTGGTTTCCACGAAACCGAATCTGCAGAAGATTCTAAACGATTGGTCTCAAAGAGGGGTTGTGTGATTATTGCAGGTAGTGGAATGTGTAACGGTGGAAGAATTATCCACCACCTTGAAAATAATATTGAGAACAGTAAAACAAGTATTGTAATAGTTGGTTATCAGGTAGAGGGGACGCTGGGTAGAAAGCTTGTTGATGGGGAGCCTGAGGTATATATCAAAGGTAGAAGAATGGAAGTTAGGGCGAAGGTACACACATTAGGTGGATTCTCTGCGCATGCTGACCAGAATGACCTAAGATACTGGTTGAGAGGGTTTGGCCATACACCAAGACGTGTATTTATGGTTCATGGAGAAGAACAGGTAGCAAATAAATTTGCTTCAGATATGAAAGAAGAGCTCGCCGTTGATACATATGTACCTTCTATGTTTGAGAGTGTAACTTTAGAATAGGGGAAAATGACAGGTATTAATCACAGTAAATTTCAGTATCAGAATATTGAGGATATTCTTAAAGACATCAAATCTGTAAAGATACAGGGGGCTACCAATGTCGCTATCGCGACCTTCGAGGGTATAAAGCTGTACCTCCAAAATGTAGGCTCCAATCTAGATAGTGATATCTATGAGAAAGCGATTAGTGTGGGGAGTAAGTTGGCCTATGCGAGACTCAATGAGCCTTTAGCTCAGAACGGTTTGAAGTTTCTTAACTATTTCTTCAAGGTTAAATATAAGTCTCCAACTGATTCTGCTGAAATTAAGCAGGTGTTGTTAAGTCTGTGTGATGAATATTTGAATATGATAAAGGAGTCAAAAGAGAGTATGGTGGCGAAAAATATTGAGCACTTTTCTCAACTTAATCATGTTTTTACCCACTGTCATTCTTCAACTGCAGAAAGGTTAATATACGAAATATCTAAAGGTAAGGAGGATTTTAAGGTCGTCTGTACCGAGACCCGACCTTTATACCAAGGGCGAATCACAGCTTCAAACCTATTAAGTAAGGGGTTAGACACGACCTTGATTGTAGATAGCGGTGCGGGATCATATATTATTGGACGCGCAGGTTTTCCAATTGAAGCTGTCTTTATTGGAGCCGATGAAATAACTATTCACGGAGATTTTATAAATAAAGTGGGAAGCTGGGGGATAGGTCTTGCTGCATACTATGCAAATATTCCTGTATATGTTGTTACGCCTCTCTTAAAAGTAAATCCTGAGAGTGCATATAAGGCGGTTGAAATAGAGGTACGGGAGTCAGATGAGCTATGGCCGGAAGCACCTAAGGGTCTTAAAATGTTTAATCCTGCCTTTGACTTTATAAATAAGGAGTTCGTTACAGGTTTCTTAACTGAGTTCGGTCTCATTAAACCCGAGGATGTAGTTAAAACTCTACGTGAGAACTACGGCTGGGTATTTTAATTGATTGAAGAAGGAATATGTACTTAAGAGTTAATAAAATAGACGTTGATAATGGAGATGAATTCTATATTATGCTTAACTCTGTAGATGCGTTGAAGGATGGAATCTACGATGGAGATCTTGTTGAGATTGGTATGGGTGACCTAACGCTGAATGTAAGGGCCAGTATTACGGATACTGAGGTAGAAGTTGGTTCTGTGGGGATTTTCAGGGATATATGGATGAAGTTTGAGATTCTTAATGGTTCGATGGCGATGGTTCAGTTAATAACGCCTTCTGAATCAATAGAACATATAAAGAAGAAGATGCTGGGGAACAAACTTAATAAAGAACAGTTAGCCATGATTACCAAAGATATGGGAAGTAGGAGGCTCGGTATGGTTGAGACAGCATATTTTATGAGTACATTCTTCAATCCAGGATTTGATGACGATGAAGTTCTTTGGATGACAGAGGGGATGGCTGATTCAGGCCTTAAGCTCTCGTTTAAGGAGCTTGGAAAGGGGGGAATGGTTGCAGATAAACACTCGATTGGTGGAGTTGCAGGTAAAGCTATCACTCCTGTTATTGTCCCAATTCTTGCATGCGCAGGATTAATTGTTCCTAATACTTCTACACGTGCAATTACAACTCCGGCAGGAACTTCAGATATTCTTGAGGTTGTCATGCCGGTAAGTTTGAATCATGACCAGATTATGGAAGCCGTTAGAAAGACTGGAGCTTGCATGGTATGGGGGGGAGCGCTTGACCTTGCTCCTGCAGACGATGTCCTTATCAGTGTTGAGAGGGTAATTCACCTTGAGTCATACCAGAAGCTTCTTGTTAGTATCGTAGCAAAGAAGATTGCAATGGGAATCACACACGTAATCATAGATATCCCTCATGGAAGAGGAACAAAGGTACAGAATGTTGAGGATGTTGATATGATTAAGAAGGGGTTCCAGAAACTTTTTGATGCCGTCGGAATTAAGTGTGTCTTCTATGTTAGGAACGTTAAGAATCTCGATGGAAACGGTATTGGTCCTAACCTTGAGATGATGGAGGTTCTTAAACTTATAAATCAAACTGCGGATAGATCTAGAGACTTGGAAGATACAATTGTTGATATGGCTGGAAAACTTTTCGAACTTTGTGAAGTTGCAGATAAGGGTAAGGGGAAAGAGAAGGCACTTGGTTATCTTACAAGTGGTGAAGCTCGAAAGAAATTCTGGGAGATAGCTTTTGCTCAAGGGGCGGTTAAAGAGCTTGAGGTAAAAGATATCAAGCTCGGTGGATTTACGCATGATGTTGTAGCAGAAAAGGATGGTGTTGTAAAAATGTGGAACAATAGGGAGGTGAGGAAGGTAACAAAGTATCTCGGCACTCCGATTGTTAAAGAGGCTGGTATTTACGTTCATAAAGTAGCTGGAGACAAGGTGAAGAAAGGTGATATTCTTATAACAATGTATACATCCTCAAAATCTCGAATCGATAATGCCCTTACAGTGTTGGACTTGGAGAAGATTGTCGTAATTTCTTAATAATTATCTTGGTGAGGAGAGTTGTAATTAGAACTAGCGTGAATACTGTGACAGCTGGGATTATATAAACAAGAATTCTTCCAAGCATACTTGTTCTAATTGTAAAATCGACGTCAAAAGATTTTATATCTTTGTATTTATCGACCAGGGTAGAGGTTTCCTCTATCCCTTCAATATTATTAAAACTATCGCTATCAAGGGCTTGTAAGTAGATTCTGTACTCTCCAATCTTACTACTTGTTATACTATCGGCGGTATATACGGTGGTATCAGCAATCTTCTCATCGAAGAATCCAACTGAATACCAGAGAATATGATCCAGATCGCTTCCAATATACTCCCTCTCTGACTCTCCCCAAGTTGGATCAACCGATTGCCATCCGTAATCGGGAATCCATACCTGTGTCCATTGGTGGGCAATTGTTTGTCTAACAGGTTCTATATTAGATACTTTATTCTCAGCTCCTGTTGGGTCATTCCCATATCCAATTGCAATCCTTGCCGGTATTCCCTGCGCACGGAGAATTGCCGTTAGAGCATCTGAGTACTCCATGCAAATTGTTTGTGATCCTGTTAGAGCAGCTTTTGCTCCCAGCCTTACATTATTCCCCTCTTTAAGCTTATCGTAGCTATAATCAAATGTATCTACTACATATTCATAGTCTTTTCTAATAAGCTCATCTATGGTTGAAGTGCCTTCGTAGAGCTTATTTGCAATGCCTAAAACCGTAGGGTCATTGCTCTCCCAGTATCTATCAGGTTTAATATATTTTTCCAATTTTGAATCGGATCCCACGAGACTCTTGTATACCTCGAGAGAGGTTTTAGGTAATTCCTTCTGATCCTTTAATGAAAGCTTGGACTGTTTAATATAACCTTCGATGGTGATTGTCTTATCTGCATTTGCAGGGATTTTAAATAAGGCGAATATATTTCCTTCCTCATCTCTCTCAATCTTATATGGCTCGGGTGTAATCGACTTTATAAGGGTGGATTGTTTAGTTTCTTCATACTCTCTAGGAAGTGCAATTCTATATATATTTGAAGATGCCAGATCAGTAATATCTGAAATGGCCTCTGGAGTTATGAAGTCAGTTTGCTTGGCTTCCTGCTCAATTCTAAAGTAGTAGTATTGGTTTGTACCAAGTTGAACCCAGGCATTCTTGCCTAATCTCTCTTCCACTGGAATTGTATATTTGATAGAGTTTTCGTTTTTAACCACCTTTGTATTTGCTGGTTGTAGGTGTGAAAGTTCTGGAGCATCAGTGTTTGTAAATAGGGTTGCAGAAAAGTTATACTTTACTGCGAGTCCAAACTTTCCTTCTTTTTCTGTAAATTTGGTATCTTTAGGTATCCCTGGAATATATATATTGGAGATATTTCCATTAAGACTTGTAAGGTCATGAGTATTATACGTTACGGTTATATGGTAATCATTATTACTATTTATCATTGTGTTTGTATTTGTTTTGAGTAGCATTCCATCTGACTGATTTATAAGGGTGTATTTCAATTCCAGGTTGTTGCTGTCAATAACCTTTATGGACTTTTTTTTGAATTCCCTCTCACTCGATATATACTCCGAGTCATTTGTTGATTTGAAATCTCTGATGTAGAAGGTTTGTTCCATTCCCGATCTGTAGAAGTAGTCCGGATTGTTTATTTTGATACCATAGGTTTCAGAGATCTCAACATACTCATTTGGGTATGAGTATTTCATCTCAATATCGCTAGTTATGACGAAGTCCTCATTAGCCGCGAGGATGTATGCAGGAGAGAGAAGGGAGTTAAGAAGTATGAAAGTTGTTAGCAGTATAGCTTTAATTATCTTCATTCTAATGTATAATTGGTAATCATTTAGATTCATTATACATAAATATATGGCAGTTGTTAGGTCGCACTCACTATCTATTGGAATTGTAGGATTGCCTAATGCAGGCAAGTCGTCTCTATTTAATTCTCTTACCAAGAATCTTGTCCCTGCTGAGAACTTCCCTTTTACAACTATAGATAAGAATGTAGGTGTGGTGGTGGTGCCCGATAAAAGACTGGATAGATTGGAAGAGTTCTTCTCTGCAAAAAAGAAGGTTCCTTCTGCTATTACCTTTGTAGATATTGCAGGTTTGGTTAAGGGCGCTTCACAGGGTGAGGGGCTTGGTAACCAGTTCCTATCACATATAAGAGAGGTAGATGTAATTCTCTATGTAATTCGGGCATTCAAAAGTGAGAGTATTGTTCATGTATATAACAGAGTTAGTCCAAGAGAAGACTTAGAGATTGTACAGTCCGAACTTATTCTTAAGGATATTGAAACCATTGAGAAGAAGCTTGGAGAGATGAAGAAGAACTCAAGGTCAGGTATGACTCCCGAGCTCACTCTTGGCATTGGAGTTATGGAGAGAGCTATGGAATGGATGGGGGAGGGAAAGATGATTGTAAATATGGAGATGAGTGATGATGAGAAGGCGTTCATGAATGAGCTTTGGCTTCTAAGTAACAAGAGAGGAATGTACCTGCTGAATATTAGGGAGGGAATGGATGAAAATGAAAGAGCGCAGTGGGAGAAAGATTTTAAGGAGTCTCTTCCTGTGACAGATAGAGAATTCGTAATACAGGGGGATGTAAAGATGATAGGGGAGTTATCGGATATGGGGGAAACAGAGAGAGAAGAGTATCTCACCTTGTTAGAGAGCAAGCCTACAATGTTGGAAGATATTATTAATACCGCGTATCAGAGACTTAGTCTCATAACTTTCTATACAGGAAGTGAGAAAGAGGTAAATGCTTGGACCATTGAGAGAGGCGCAGGGGCAAAGGATGCCTCTGGGGTTATTCATACCGATCTTGCTAAGGGCTTTATCACTGCAGAGGTTGTTAATGTAGAGAAGATGTTAGAGGTAGGGGGGTGGGTTAAGGCAAAAGAGAGCGGAATTGTGAAAAGTGTGGGTAAAGAATACCCCGTCGAAGATGGTGATTACATGATTGTATATTCAAATAGCTAAAGCTTGGTATTTCCTTTAAGACTCGGAATAGAAAACAAGTACAAGTGCCTTCCATATCTATCTATTTTCTGATACAATCCCAATGCATTTGAAAAGCACATAATATATTAAGAATAGTTTAGAATGGCCAAGAAAGAAACAAATATGAAGAATTACGAGATGATGATAGCATTGAAACCTTTACTTCCTGATGATGTTAGAAAGGCTCTTCACAAAGAAATGCTTGATTTCATAAAGGCATCGGGTGGCTCAGTTACAGATATAGATGTTTGGGGAAAGAGGTATTTGGCATTCAAAGTTAAAGGACATGATGAGGGATACTACATTGTTTACAACTTCCTAATGTCAGCTTCAGCGGTTGCTGAATTAAAAAGAAAGCTTGGTTTAAAGGGCGAAATACTAAGATTTATGATTTCTATGGTTGAGCATCCAGAGCTAGTAGGGAAAGGGATTAAAAAGAAAGAGTTGGAAGCCGAAGTGTAGTTCATTTTGATTTCATCTCTATGGTGTAGAATTGTATATAAGTTAAATTTATTCTTTTAAATAATATGTCTTCTAGATCTTTAAACTTAGTTCAGTTGATTGGAAACCTAACAAGGGATCCTGAGATTAGATACACAGGTAATGGAACCCCTGTTGTAACTTTTGGTATTGCAACAAACAGAACTTGGAAGAATCAGGAAGGAGAATATGAAGAGGCTACAGAGTTTCATAATATAGTAGCTTGGAACAAGATGGCTGAGATTTGTAATCAGCTTCTTGCAAAAGGAATGAAGATTTATGTACAAGGTTCTTTGAATACAAGATCATGGCAGGATGATGCAGGTGTTACTAAATATAAAACTGAAGTTAGAGTTGAGGATATGATTCTTCTAGATGATAAAGGTCGAAGAGGTATTGGTACTGGTGCCGATTCCACAGGAAAGTCTGATACAGAAGAGACTCCTGAAGTAGATCAACCCAAGAAATCTAAGAAGGTTGTAGAGGATACTATGGAAGAAGAGAAGGTTGCCGATGAGGATCCTTTAGCAGATTTACCATTTTAAGATAATTTATATATAGTGCTATGGCAGAAATAGAAAAAAAGATTGTTACTCCTCCAACATTAGATGATGTCTTTGATGATAGGAGTGTTACCACAGATGAAGAAGAGACACATGTCCCTTACGGAAAGAAGAAGCAGAGAAGAAAGAGAAAGATTATTCTCAATCTAAAATGCCCTCTTTGTGAGTCAGGTGTAAAGATTGTTTCATATAAAGATGTATATCAGCTAAAGAAATTTACCTCTGTAAGAGGAAAGATTATCTCCACTGAGAAGTCGGGAGCGTGTAGTGCACACCAGAGACAACTTACAACCGCAATCAAAAGAGCAAGATATATGGCATTACTCCCTTACGTAGCCGCAGAGTAGTACTATAATACATTGAAAATGTTACAGATATAATGTAGATTGATGTAGTATCTCTACATTTATACTACTGATGTGATTAAACTGCCTAATATAGAAAAATCTGCCAATCTCCTTGTTGAAATCAGTCATAATAGAATTGTGACGAAGCTTGTCTACAATGACTATTCAATTGGACGTCACTATGTCCTGACCGATATTCTGAATCCCCTCCCAGTAGACTTTACCTCATCGTACATAAGAGAGTATTTGAAAGCTGTAGAGAAGCACTTTGACTGGCAGTTCTTCAGAAATAGTTCGGATGATCAACTTATGACCTTCGCAAATGAAGGATTTGGAGTTGATGCCATAACTGTATATCTTGATTCAAGGTACTATGATAGAAAGAAATATATTGAAGTAATAAGAGAGGTCTCAAAGGATATCTCCATTTTGACAATTGATAATACATATATACAGGATCTTCTTTTCTCATTGGCGAATAAGTTAGGATATGAAGATGTTGTACTGTTGGATCTCAATCTTGAGAATACATACATGTACAGAATATCAAGAGATATGCAGAGAAAAACCCTTAATAATCCCTTAGGGGAGGGGTATATCTTTAAGCATGGAAAGATTCAACTGGGAAATGATTGGAGGGTTATAGATATAGCAACAACTGCAAATGTACGTGCATTCCTACAGTATGAAACCTCACAGAACAGACTTAGTAATATGTGGTCCAATTATATTTTAGGTGAGAAGAAGACTACAAGTTCCAACGTTATTAAAGATGTAATTAGATCCTTTAATACCCTCCAATGCCTAACAATTCGAAATGATAATAAAGGGGATTTTGATGGTATTGGTACTCACAAGTATTCAACACTTGTCATTATTACGGGATCTATTCCAACGCAACTTCCATATGCGGATCTTCTTCTTTCTACTATTGATGGATTGGAATTGGGAGATGCCTGCGATATAGCTTTAGATACAAGCTTTGCAATGTATCCTCTGGGACGAGCCCATGCTCATGGAATTGCCAAGTGTGGCTTCCTTTCAGAGTTTTCAGACTTTGTGAGCAGACTTGATCAAATTCTTGTTCCAGATGTTGCTAAATCAGAAGGGAAAAAACGAGCCATCTTTACAGCCGAAGTTACAGATGTTAAAGGTGAGAGAAGGAATGTATACGCCCTTTCAGATGAGATTACACAGATAATGTTGGATATTGATGTTGATATACAAGAGATAGCGGGGGAGTTTGTTAAAAGCAGCAGTATATACTCGGAGTTTAAGTACAATTTAATTATAAGTAAGAAGAAATATAATAGTCTGCTTATAGACGGCAGGTATCGACCAATTGTGTACGGCCCTGAACCTAAGAATAATCACATTAAAATTAGTCAATGGCTAAATGCATCAGTTAACTAGGCTAATATACAGAGTTGTAAACTATCGCCTTTTAATACCTTTTGAAGGTAGGGTGGATGTAAAAGTTCGTGAAGGGGACAGGGTTTCTCCGGGGGATGTTCTCTTTGCAACCTCCTCCAAAAAAATGATTAATTCATTCTACGTCCCCCATGAGTTAGGGGTAAAGATTGAGGAGTGTAGTGATTATATTGTGAGATTAAACGGGGAGTATATCCTTAAAGGGGAAGTTCTTGCAGAGAGAATGTCAGCAGGAGGGCTCTCAATGAAAAGGCTGTATGCGGCTGATGACGGGGTCTTAAGCCTTTCTCGTATAGAAAAAGGCTTTGTAGATATCCTAAGCGAGAATCAGTCTGAAGAGTTTGCATTCGATTCATACGGGAAAATCAGTGAGATAGATCTGAATAGCGGATTGAGTGTTGAAACAATGGTTTGGAGTATGCCTATGTTAACCGATAACTATCATGAGAAGCCAAATGAATATAAAAATATAAAGATTGGAAATTTTGAGGTACTTGGGGATGGTCTCTCAGTGTATGTCAAAAAAGATCTTAAAGAATCATACAGTGGAAAGATTGTTTTTGCAGGAAGATTCGCTTATCCTGATCTCCTTCGTGAGCTATACTCACGTGGTGCTGAGTATGTAATTGTATACTCAATGGACTACCTGGATTTCGCATCATTGAACTTTTCGGTTGGGGTTGTGGGTGGTTTTGGGAATATCCCATACCCTAAGGAGTATTTAGATATATTCCAATCCCTCAAAGGAGTTTTTGCATCCGTTGATTTAGAAAAAAATACTATAATTTGGCCTGACCATGGGAAATATATAGGCAAGAGTCCAATTGCGGAGAGTAATATCTTCTTTTCTCAGTTAAAACCGGGTATGTATGTTCGGACAACAGATGTAGATAATTATCGAGCCGTTGGGAGGGTTGTAGATGTTAACAATGAGGAGCATATGGTGATGATTGAATTTGAAGATGGGAGAAGATTCTTTGTTGGGGAAGAAACTCTAATACCCTTGCATATCTAGTTGTACATATCACATATACTTATATATAATTAAAAATTAAGTTTGACGGAATTACTATGAATAGGGGAAATAAAGTATATAGAAGTATTGGTCTTGTAGCATTGATTTTATGTGTATTCGCAGTAGGGTTTTCCACGGGAAGAGTATTTGAGGGTAAAGGGTTTGGTTTTGGAGGAAGTAATAATACCGTAATTACAGGAGATAAATCTAAGAAGATAGATTCTTTGAATTTCGACCTCTTCTGGGATATTTGGGATACTTTAAAGGATAACTATGTTGATGAAACAAAGATAGATGCTGAAAAAATGTTCTATGGAAGTATTAAAGGTTTGGTAAATTCACTTGATGATCCTGCAACAATATTCTTAGATCCTGAAGAAACCGCATCATTTAACTCATCAAATGAAGGAAAGCTTTTTGAAGGGATTGGCGCAGAATTAGGGTATAGTAACGGACAAATCATTGTCATCTCACCAATTGACGGCTCTCCTGCGCAAAAGGCTGGCTTAAGGCCTGGTGATATTATTTTAAAGGTTGATGGCAAGGATATTGCCCCATCAGAGAGTATTTTTGATGTTGTACAGAAGATTCGAGGAAAAGCAGGTACAGTTGTTAAACTTACAATATTGCATGCGGGAGACTCAAAAACTATCGATTTTGAAATAACGAGGGGGCAAATTACGGTTCCAAGTATTGAGGTAAAGGAGAGTAGTAACCCTTCGGTTAAAATACTCAAGGTATCTAGATTTACAGATGCTACTGTCTCACTGTGGAATGAAAACTGGGATAAAGCTGTAGATAGTATAGTCAAAAGTAATGCAAAAACCGTTATTTTAGATTTAAGGGGGAATCCAGGAGGATACTTCGATTCTGCAGTTTATGCGGCAGGGGATTTCCTTAAGAAAGGAGAGGTTGTCTCAAAGCAGGAGGATAGGGCAGGAAAGGTTAAAGAGTTTAAGGTGACTCGTAAGGGTAAGCTTTTAAATATCCCCGTAATTGTGCTTGTAAACTCTGGAAGTGCATCGGCATCGGAGATTCTTTCAGGAGCCCTTCAGTTAAATGATAGGGCTAAGGTTGTTGGAGAGAAGACGTACGGTAAGGGGACTGCACAGAGTGTTCTATCTCTAAGTAATGGATCCAGCTTACATATTACGACTCTTAAGTGGTTGCTTCCTGATGGATCATGGTTAAATAGAGATAACCCTATTATTCCAGACTTTATAATTGAACTTACAGAGGAGGATTTCAAAGATGGTACTGATCCTCAACTAGAGAAAGCAATGGTAGAGGTTCTCAAGTCGCTTAAATAAATTATTATTACTAATCTTTTATGAATAAGTACAAAAGATTACTGAAAATAATTGGTGTTCTCCTTCTTCTGATTCTTGTTGTTTCAATTGGAATAATTGTTTTCAACTTTGCTAAACCAAAGGTTCAGACATGGCTGGAGAGTAGGGGACTTAAGAAGGATGCGGGTTTGGAGAGTGTTAAAACGGTTATAGAAAGTGAAGAGAATGTAGTTATTAAAGTTGTGAAAAATGCACAACCTTCAGTTGTGAGTATTGCGGTAAGTCAGTTGGAATTTAAGCCTGGGCAGGGGGTTGTAGATTCGAGTAATAACATTGGGACAGGGTTTATCGTTGATTCTTCAGGAATAATTATCACAAATCAGCATGTAGTATCTAGTCAGAACTCTGAGTATAAGGTAATTACATCTGATGGAAAAGAGTATAGCGTTGAGGATATTCAGGTTGATAGTATAAACGATATTGCGGTACTTAAAGTGAAAGGTGAAAATATGCCTGCAATTAAACTAGGTGATTCGGATAAGCTCCTCGCAGGTCAATTGGTAATCGCTATTGGTACTCCTCTTGGTGATTACGCAGGTAGTGTCACTACAGGAGTAATAAGTGGACTTAACCGTTCCGTTACAACCTCAGCAGATTTCTTTGGGACTACAACCAAGGAGTACTACGACGTAATTCAAACTGATGCTGCAATCAACCCTGGAAACTCTGGTGGTCCTCTAATTAATAGCTCTGGTCAGGTTATTGGAGTTAACTTTGCAACGACATCAGGTGCAGATAATATCTCATTTGCCCTACCAGTTAATGTTGTGAAGAATAGGATAGAGGAGTATCGAAAATACGGTAAGTTTATAAGGCCGTATATCGGAGTGGAGTATCAGATGATATCTGAGGAGGCTGCTCTATACTATAAAAATGTTGTTGCAGGGGCACTTGTCGTTAGAGTATCAACAAACTCTCCCGCATCGAAGTCTGGATTAGCGAAAGGAGATATAATAACTGAGATTAATGGAAAGAAACTCGCTAAATCTATATCAACAATTGTGCAAGGGTATAAGGTAGGGGAGGAGTTAACATTAAAGGTTTGGAGAAACGGAAAGACATTAGAGATAAAGCTTAAGCTTGAGGAGGCTAACTAGATGAAATTACAAAAAATCATTTCTAATCTACCACTGTTGCTTCCCCTAGGTTTTGCACTGCTTGTATGGATCGAATCTACTATCGACAAGTCTAATCCAATGGATGAGATGGGGGGATTAGGTATTATAGGTACGTTTATACGCCTATTCTTTGCAGGTTTAGTAATTTCACTTCTATATAGCTTAGTGGAACGTCTGAGAAGAAAAAGAATGAGCTAGTATTTACTTTTCATCCCTTACTATCGAAATAAACCTATCAACATTACGAAAGTCCTTAATTACATTGAATCTGTGATTATGTAGGGATTTATCAACCATCATTCTAATATCTTGCACCTGTTTAGGATCTATCTCGAGAAAAACTGCTTTGGGAGAAGTTTTAAAGTCATCTATCTGTTCAAATAGCTCTGTAATTTGATCTAACCCTTTTTCTCCGCCATCTAGGGCTACTTTAGGCTCATACTCTTTTACTGAAGTATCCAGTACTAAGTACTCGTTTGTTGGAATATAGGGTAGGTTGGCAACTACTACCGAGTTTTCACCTAACTTTATACCCTCGATAAGGTTTGTTTTAATAATTGTAATCTGGTCTTTCAGTCCCATTCTTTCAATGTTCGAAGTCGCTACTGTGATTGCCTCCTCGCTTATATCTGTTGCTATATACTCAATATCCTTTAGCCCAAACTCTTTTACAATGGAGCAGATTATAGCTCCACTTCCGGTCCCAACATCTATAATCTGGTCGATATCTTTCCTATTTCTCACATATCTCACTACCATCTCAACCAACTCCTCAGTTTCTATTCTAGGAATTAAAACAGCTTTGTTTACAACAAACATGTTGCCTCTAAATTCGGCTTCTCCTTTGACATACTCCCATGGCATATTTGATTCAAGTTTAGTTAGAACGTTATTGATTCTATTGTTATCTCCCTCTGTAAAGGTATATATCTCACGTGAAATTCTATATGAGTCGGGGTGGGATATGGCTTCCAGCCTATTTTGGATATTTTTAATATCAGAGAGGTTATTTAGAGTCATTTTTCTCTTTCAACCTCTGTTCTAATTGTAGTTTTTGTATTCCCTTTGTTGTTTCCTCAAGCATCTCACCAATATCACCCGCAAGAATCATATCTATATTAAACCATGACTTTTTAATTCTATGATCAGTTACTCTGGTTTGAGGAAAGTTATATGTTCTAATCTTTTCTGCTCTCATTGAATTTCCGATTTGAGAAGATCTTAGTTTGGACCTTTTCTCGTCCTCCTCCTGTTTCTTCTTATCATAAAGCCTTGATCGGAGAAGATTCATAGCTTTCTCCTTATTTTGATCCTGATGTTTTGTCTCCTGACAGCTAACAACTATACCAGAGGGTAGGTGAGTGATTCTTACTGCAGAGTCAGTTCGGTTTACATTCTGCCCACCCGCTCCTGTAGCACGCATTACGTCAATTCTAAGGTCCTGAGGGTCTATTTGTATGTCTATCTCTCTAGCTTCGGGCATAATGGCTACTGAGGCGGTTGATGTATGTATTCTTCCAGATGACTCTGTAATAGGAACTCTTTGAACTCTGTGTACACCGCTTTCATATTTTAGGGCTTTATATGCGTTTGCGCCTTTAATATGTGCTACTACCTCTTTAAATCCACCGTTATCGTTGACATTACTGTCTACAAGTTCTATGGCCCACCCTTTATTCGATCCATACTGGGTGTACATTTTAAATAGGTCGGCAGCAAAGAGAGCAGCTTCTTCTCCACCTGCACCAGCTCTAATCTCAAGAAGTACTGATCGGTTGTCATCTGGATCTCCCAATTCATGCTCAATCTCCAATTCCAGCCTTTTGTGGTATTGCTCATCAATCTGTTCCTCCAGGGAGGACTTTTCACTTAATGCAATTTCGTAGAGTTCGTTTTGTGGGCCTTGAACAATGATATCGAGTATCTCTCTGTAGTCCTTTATCATTTTGGAGATACTAAATGAGAATGAGTGAAGTTTTGTGTAGTATGAAAGTTCGGAGGCAACCTCACCAATATTACCTGAAATGGAGTTTGGCTCTGAGAGTGTCTTTTCTAATGAATTTTTCTTGGAAGTTATACCTTCTAAATCTAACTCTTTCTCAATGGTATTGATATCCATATATGAATTGAAAGTATTGGGAATTAGCTATTTAGAAATGCTAGCAAGCATATCTTTAAGTGTGAGGGTTCCGCCGGTGTTCTTAGATTGACTCTGGAATTTCTCTTTTCTAGAAGCCATCTTTTCCTTTTTAGATTTGAATGACATAGCACTTGTTTTCTTCTGTCTCTCTTCGAACTTAGAAACGAGATTCGCTGTGTCAACAATCTTCTGCTCACCAGTATAGAATGGATGGCAGTTGGAACAAAGCTCTGTTGTTATCTCATCAAGTATTGAACCTGTAACGAATACATTTCCGCATGAGCAGGTTACCTTGACGTTATTATTATATTTTGGATGTATATTCTTCTTCATAGCAAAGGGATTATAACAGATGAAATTAGGAATATCAAATTATTTAACGGAGGAGTTTTAAGTATAAAGTGAAGGCTGTGACTATTAAATATGTAAGAGGTTAGATCTTGTAGTGCATCTAGGTAGCCAAGGAGGCTTGATATACCCCGTTGGGTATGATATTGTTTATCTAGGTAAGTTAAATAGCAGTATCTATGGCAAAAAAAGGACCTTCTACAATACAGGATAGACTTCATAGAATTGAGGGACAGGTTAGGGGAGTTGAGAAGCTTTTGGAGTTAGGTGAGGATACCGCAAAAATTCTAATTCAGATGGAGGCCATAATTAGTTCACTTGAAAGTGCTAAACTAGAACTAGTTAAAGCTGAGATGAAGAAGGTAATTCTTGCTCAGCTTGATAGTGCGGTTTCAATGCTAAAATAGGTTCTCTTTCACATAAAACATCTACGATATCTTCTAATAGTATATCTATTCTATCTTCTTACCCCCATTATTTACTGGGGAATTCGTCCTCAATTGGTTATAACTGATAGAGCCAATGAAGTTGTTTCAGTTCGAAGCACGAAAGGTACATATACATATGTATATAGAGAGGAGTTGTATCTAACTATCCCATCAATCGGCTTAAATGAGTATGTCGGAGTGGGGAGGGATGGGAGTGAAAGTTTGAAAGAGGGGTTGTGGCATATTCCATACACATACTACCCGGGTGAAAACGGTAATGTAGTGATTGCTGGGCATAGCATTAACTATGGAAGTCTTGTTCCTCCTTCCTTTTTCTACTTGCATAGGGTCGAGAGGGGAGATACCGTCGAAATAGAATATAAGGGGCGTTTGTTTACATACAAGGTTACGAATAAATCCGTTGTTAAACCTAACGATATCTCTGTTGAATCATCTCATAATGGAGAGGAAATCCTGACCTTATATACCTGTACTCCGATCCTAAATCCAATCAACAGGTTAGTAGTTACTGCCAACCTAGTGAGTATTGATTAATACTTTGGTATACTAACTCAGATACTGAAATATTTTAACTATTAACACACACTAATGAAGATCAAATATAACGGTTATACATCCTTCACCTTTACGATAGATAATCTTGTTGCACTAACCGATCCTGGTGTTGCAAAAGAGAATGGTGTAAAAGGAATACCAACAGAGGCTGATGTAGTTATTAATACAAGTGAAGGTTCAAAGTATGAGGTAAGGCCTTTAAATAGATCTTCAGTTTTTGAAATCAACAGTCCGGGAGAGTATGAGATCTCTGAGTTTATGATTCAGAGGCCAATAGGTACGCCTTTTTATATAATGGATCATAGCTTAATCAGAGTTGTCTATATTGGGTTGGGAAGCAAGAATATTAATATCAAAGATCTAAGAGATTTAGGTGATGTTGATGTCCTGTTACTTCCATATAGCAATGGTGAGGGTTTCCCATCTTACGATCTTTTGCAGGAAATTATTTCAAAAGTTGAACCAGTTACCCTCGTCCCATATGGTACTGATACTGATGGCACAAAGAGCAAAGAGGAGTTCATTAAATATTTCGGCTTTACCAATGCAACAAACGAGAAGGTGCTTAAGATTGATAGCAAGCCAGAGTCTGAAGACAGAAGTATGAAAATTATATTTTTAGACTAGTCATTAAATATGGCCTACAAACTACCTCCACAGAATGCAGAAGCAGAACAGTCCGTACTAGGAGCAATGCTTCTAGACAAAGAGGCTGTAATTAATGTTGCAGGTTGGTTGAGAGCAGAACATTTCTATGAGGATAGGCACGCAAAAATATATGAGAATGTTATTGAGCTTTTTGAAGAGGGACAGCCAATTGATATCGTCACTCTAACAAATAAGCTAAAAGGTAAAAAGATACTTGCTAAGGTAGGAGGGAGGGCGTATTTAACAGAGTTGGTTAATATGGTCCCAACATCTGCTCATGCTGAAGAGTATGGGGAGATTGTTAAAGATAATTCCATAAGAAGGGGTTTGATAAGCTCCGCCTCGGAGATAACTGAGCTGAGTTTTGATGAGAGTCTTCCCCTTAAAGAGGTTGTTGATCAGTCAGAGAAACTTCTTTTCAATGTTGCGCAGGCTGGAGTTAAGACAAATTTTGTTCATATTAAAGACCTTCTTAAAGATGCATATGAGCGAGCTGAGAGGGCGGAACGAGAGGGGACATATACTGGAATCCCAACTGGTTTTAGAGATCTAGATAATGTTATTGGTGGTTTTCAGAAGTCAGACCTTATTATTCTTGCTGCACGTCCTTCGGTTGGAAAATCATCTTTTGCTTTGAGTATGCTTAAGAACATATCTGTGGAAAATAAGAATAAAGCACTGATCTTTTCCCTTGAAATGTCTCAGACCCAGATTCTGGATAGAATGTTGGGTATGCAGGCAGAAGTTTCTTTCTGGGATACAAGAACTGGGAAACTTAATGATGAGATGTTTGAAAGACTGGCGGTAGCAATGGGTGAGTTGGCTGAGTCACAGATATTAATTGACGATACTCCGGGACAACATATAAATGAGATTAGAACTAAAGCTAGGAGAATGGCATTGGAACGTGGAGTAGATATTATCATTGTCGACTACCTTCAGTTAATTAGAGGAAGTAGTAAAGAGGGGAGGACGCAGGAGGTAGCAGAAATTTCACAGGGGCTTAAAAATATTGCGAGAGAACTTAACGTTCCGGTTATTGCTCTCTCACAGCTCTCCCGTGCAATTGAAAGTCGTACATCTAGAAGACCACAGCTTTCCGACCTTCGAGACTCTGGATCTATTGAGCAGGATGCTGACATCGTTATTTTCATTGATAGAGAGGAAACCTATAATCCTGATACAGAAAAGAAAGGTATTGCAGATATAATTGTGTCTAAGCATAGAAATGGCCCTACTGGTGATCTTGAGATGGCCTTTGTTAAAAATATTGCTAGTTTCAAGACTCTATATAGGGAAAACAGGGGGGACAAATAGAGGTTTTGATAGTATAATCATCAAAGAGGGTCGAGTGGTGGAACTGGCAGACACGTGGGACTCAAAATCCCATGCTAGCAATAGCGTGAGGGTTCAATTCCCTCCTCGACCAGATTAATAAATTAATTAGAAGTCACCTTATGAATCTAGAAAAATCAGTACTTGATATGTTTGAAGGACTAAGTAAGGTGGATTTTAATGTAATCATTAAATATTCAGGCTTTCTGTTTATTGTTTTCTGGTTTGTTGTTGCCGCTTGGGCATGGTTTGACTGTGCAGAGAGAAGTGAGAAGGTATATGTTAGAATCCTTGTTACCCTTCTTGTATTATTTGGAAATATACCTGGACTCATAATCTACCTTATTCTAAGACCCAAGATAACTATTCAAGATCAGTATTGGAGTGATTTAGAGAGAAGGTATTTAATGTATGAGACTGCCGAACTTCAGGACTGTGATAAGTGTGGTACCATGCTTCAGCCTGGTTTTGTGTATTGTCCTAACTGTAAGAATGAGATCAAGGTTAAGTGCTCAAACTGTGGTGTTAATATAGATAAAAAGTGGAAGAACTGTCCCTTCTGTGGTGATGTTAATACTGCAGTTGTTACAACCGTTGTGAGAAATGTTAGGTATGAGAGTTTTGGAGAATTTGTAAGTAGAAAGCTTGGAGAATTGAAAACCAAGCATGAACAGAGAGCTTTAACCAAGCAAGTAACAGTGAAGGCAAATGTTACAGACTCCAAGAAGGTAAAGGAGAAACCTGCCAAGAAAGCAAAAAGGAAGAACAAAAATAAAAAATAAAAACACACAAAGGTGAATCAGGTACTTCAGACAATTCAAGACTTTGTAGCCTCTGTAGGATTTATCCCAACTTTAATAATGCTTGCGCTTCTCGGTCTATACATTTTCTGGGCTGAATCACATACCACAAGGAAGGATAGAAACTCCGTTTTTGATATATTTCTCTTCGTCTTCTTTATAACCATAATATGGGGACGATTCAGTTATGTTCTTTCTAATCCCGCTGAGTATGAAGGTTTAATATGGTCTATTGTCCCTTATGAGAAATATGTTGACGGTACATACTATTTTAGGCTACTCCCTTGGAAGTTTTTCAAGATATGGGATGGGGGGTTTCTTTTTATAAGTATGTATGTGTCTTTTAATATTATTGCATTTACACTCTCGACGTTCTTAAAGAAATGGAGATGGAGGGAAAGCATTGGTGTTGTAACTATTTCCGCAAGCGTTATGCTTGGATTTGCGCTGATTGCGACAGGTATGTTTAGTAGCAACTGGAATATTGTTAAACAGGGGGGAATGGTTATCCTAATCTATCTTCTATATCTTCTCATTCATTATATTCTTAAACTTATGTACAAAAATGTGCAGGATACCTATGAGAGAGCCATATTTATCGTACACTTCTCATACTTTGTTATAGTGAATACATTCCTTCTTCTTTCTTTCCTGCTTAGTGATATAACTCTTGTTGATAGATATAACCTTTACGTTTTAGTTGCATACTGTATTCTTTCCTCCCTCGTCTTTATCTATGATATGCAAAGAAAGAATATTGTTCTTGATACTGTTTTCAGAACTCCAAAGCTACCCAAGGTAGGGAGCGTTGTTAGAATTAAAAAGGAGAAATAGCCATGAGTACCACCATAGGTGTAGATTTCGAAAATGCTGGAAATAGGCTTGATACATTTCTTGCGGAGTATCTTCCAGCTCATATGCCTGTAAAATATCACACCCTAATCACGAGATCCCAACTTATAAGGATTATAGATAAATATACAACCGTTAATGATGTCCCTGGTAGGAAGGGATTAAAGCTGAAAGAGGGTGACAGTATCAGTATAGACATTCAAGCATTAGTAGAGTCTCTTGATAACGAGATAGAGCAGAGAAGCTCGCTACAGGGGATCGAGAGTGACCTTGAGGTCATAGATGAGGGAGATGAGTGGATGGTTGTAAATAAGCCGAAGGGAGTTGTCGTACATCCTGGGATAGGTAATTGGACTGGTACACTTGCAAATATGATTAAGGGACATCTTGAGAAGAAAGGCGAGTATGATTCGCTTCTAGATAGGGCAGGGATAGTACATAGGCTAGACAAGGGAGTTTCTGGTTTAATGATTGTTGCTAAGAGTGTGAAAATGCAGATATATCTCAAAAAACTTTTCGAGGAACATGATGTAGTAAAGATATATGAAGCAAATATAATTCCAGGAGGACGTAGACTAGAGCTTCCACAAAGTGATGATACTGTTTCAGAAGCAATAGTGAAGTTAGAGAAAACAAAATATCTTCCTGATGAAAGCTGGACAAAGGTCTCAGGATACATAGGTAGGGATCCGTTTAATCGTAGGAGAATGAAGTTTCAGATAGAAACGGAATCAGATACCTTCAAACATGCAACTAGCTATATTAAGAGGGTTAAAAATGGAAATTGCTTGATTATGATTGAGACGGGAAGAATGCATCAGATCAGGGCAACACTTAGATTTCTTGGTTACGCTATCTTAGGCGACGAACTGTATGGAGCACCAATGGCGCCAGGACAGGAAGGTATCGAGCTAAAATCTATATATTTAGGCCTCGTCCTTCCAGATATAGGCTTCAAGAAGTGGTCTTTATAATATTTTATATAGGCCTATATTCGAAGCTTCTCTCAAAAGGTTTTTAATTACTCATTAGGTCATCCCAAAATTTAGGGTGCGCTAATTATAGTCGTCGCTATGATGTAATCTGTACGGGTAAATATTGTGTACTTATAGGCGTTGAGATAAGGATGGAAAGTAAAGGTTATGTTGTCGTTGGGAGTGGAGAGAGGAAGCCCGCTTTAGATATGACTATGATAGGTGTTATACATAACATTATCGTAACCAAAGGTGGGAATTCAGAGGAACGGAAATATGGGTAAAAATTGAACAGACTTGTCCAGAAAGAGTACTATCGGCTACGGTTTTGAACTTAAAAGTACTCCCTATTTGTGTCTATCTATTTATTGTAATATAGGTGTATGAGAATACGTAATCCACACTCGATCAGACAAGAGAAGGAGAAGAGAAGTAGTTCAAATACGAAAAGCGCAGTTCTGAGGCTTGGTAGTTATGTAATTACTTTTATTTTGATAATACTATCCCTCTTTTATCTCTGGACGCTTTACAGAGGGGTTGTAGGGCCTCAACTTTCTTGCACAGTGTGTGATACAAAGCTAGATATCTTAAAGAAGAAGGAGGATATTGAATCTACACTGTACATTATAAAGTCTCCGGTTGATAATCGATTAGCAGGGGCCTGGTTGGTGATAAGTAACTCTAATCTCGCGAAAACACTAGTTATCTACGTACCCCCAGGGGTATTTGTAGGCGACCCTAACGAGCTTTTTAGGTCGTATATTCAAGTCTCCGATCTTGAGTATGCAGGGGTAGTCATCAATCCTGAGAGGGCTGTAGAGTATGTGGTTTGGCAGTTAGAGAGTATGACTGGATTTACGGTTGAGAACTATATCTGGGTTGATGAGTCTAGTCTAATAAAACTGAATGAACTTTTTGGAGATATCTCAGAGTACAGTCACTCCGAATACTCCAATGTATATTCAAACCCCACTTCAATTTCTAATCCCTCTCTAATGGTTACCTCCTTTATTGATAAGTTCATGTTCACAAAAATAGCTACAAACCCGACTCTTTGGGCTGATACGTATCGAAGCCTTGATACAAATCTCTCATCAGTTAATCTCATAAGTCATATCTATACGATGAAGGGGAGGTTTAAAGCGATGGAGGTTGAGATGATAGACTTAAGCCAGGAGGAGGTTATTCTGACGACTAAAGATTTAAATGAGAAGGAAATCAGCGTTATCAACTACTCTGCATATGACAGGATTATAGAGGAGAACTTCAACATCGTCAGATCTAGATCTGTTGAGAAGGAACAGGCAAAGGTTGAGGTATACAATGGGAGTGGGATTTCGGGGTTGGCATCTAGGTATGCAAGAAAGGTACAGAATTTTGGAATCAAGGTTGTTAGGTATGATAATGCGCCTCAAGAATATGAGAGAACCACTATATATGTATCAAACAGGGATAAATTCGGGAACTCATTTGAGAGTGTTCAAGACCTTATATGTAGAAGTTGTGATATTATAGAGGGAAGACCTGATTTCATTACAACAGGCGATATAATTGTTATACTTGGAAGAGATAAAGAGGAGGAGCTGAGGTGGAAGTAGCTTGAACCTTAATCAACTATTGATAATACAAATACTATGGAAGGAACAATTCTAATACTGCTGATAATTTCCTTACTTTTTGTTGTCTTTATCTTTACCTTTGCCAAGAAGCCTGAAGGGGTAAAGGTATTTGAAGAGATTCGAAATCCACAGGTCCTGCAAATTCTGGTCCCTAGGGAAAACGACAAAACACCACTTGCTGCTGAGCAGATGTTTGCTTCTCTACACGGAATTTTAAGAGAGTCAAAGAAATCTCTTGACCTTATATCCTTTGAAATAGTCTCTTCTACAGAGGGGGGAATTCGTTTCTATGCGGTGGTTCCTGGGCATCTTGCAGAGTTTGTGGAGGGGCAGATATATGCCCAGTATCCGAATGCTGATATAAGGAGGGTTTCGGACTATGTATTAAACAGGAGAGAGTCGCAAACGTTTGTAAGTACGGGAATAATCGAGTTGGATAAGAGCTACATCTTTCCTATAAAGACTTTTCGAAATTTCGAGGTTGATCCTCTAGCTGCTGTCACAAGTGCTATTACAGATATGAAGCCTAGTGAAGAGGTTTGGATTCAGTTCAATATGCGCCCTGTAGCCAACTACTGGCAGGAGGCTTCTAAGAAATATATTACTGAAGTTAAAGAGGGGAAAACATCGGTTAGTAGTATAGGTGAGGCAGTTTTAAAGCTACTTAAAGGCATGTCTAAAGCTTTACAGACAACTGGAGATGGCAAAGGTGGCACTAGCAAAGAGGTTGTTAAGCTGGCTCCCGGCCAACAGGAGGAATTGAGTCAGATAGAACTTAAGATGCTTAAGCTGGGTTTTGAGGTTGGAATCAGGGTTATCTCCAAATCTTCCGATCAGGCACGCTCAGAGCAGATTCTTAGGGACGTAACTGCAAGTTTCAAGCAGTTTACAACCGCCCACCTGAATAGTTTTGTTCATTCTAAACCTACTATTACAGCCCAGCAGATATATGAGGACTACATAAAAAGGAGATTAGTTTCTGAGCCGGAAGATGTGCTTAATATCGAGGAGCTTGCCTCTTTATATCACTTACCGAATGTAACTGTGGAAACTCCTAATATACAGTGGAGTAGGGCGAGAAAAGCAGAACCTCCTATGGATCTCCCTTTGGCGGGAACTCCAGGGGTAACGGCTTTTGCACACACTGATTATAGAGGAAAAAGAATTGATTTTGGTATTCAGACTGAGGACAGGCGAAGGCACTTCTACCTGTTGGGAAAGACTGGTGTTGGTAAATCTACTGTTTTCAAAAATATGTTCATTTCAGACATAATTGCTGGTCGTGGAGCCTGTTTTATTGATCCTCACGGTGAGGCTGTGGATGAACTCCTCAGCTATATTCCACAGGAGAGAATAAAAGATGTTATATATTTTGATCCTTCGGATGTTAAATATCCAATTGGTTTTAATCTTTTGGAGATAAATGATCAAGCACAGAGGGATCTTGTTGCTGATGGTGTTGTTGAGGTGTTCAAGAAGCAGTTCGAATCATGGGGTCCAAGATTGCAGTATATCCTTACGAATGCTGTTGCAACTGCCCTTGAGGCTCAGGGAACTACAATTCTCTCTGTAATGAGGTTGCTAAACGATAGGAACTATCGAAAGTTTATTCTCAAGCAGGTAAAGGATCCGATACTTCAGAAGTTCTGGGAGGAGGAGTATGCGCAGATGTCACAAAATTCTAAGCTGATTACAGAAGCTGTAGCTCCAATTCAGAACAAGGTTGGTAGGTTCATATCTTCTTCTGTAATGAGAAATATTGTGGGTCAGGTAAAATCTTCGTTCAACCTCAGAGAGGTTATGGATGAAGGGAAGATTCTTCTTGTTAACCTTGCCCAGGGAAAGCTTGGTGAGGAGAGTTCCTCACTTCTTGGGGGTATGTTGATAACAAGGCTGCAATCAACGGCTATGGAGAGAGTGGATATTCCAATTGAGCAGAGAAGAGATTTCTATCTATATGTTGATGAGTTCCAGAACTTTGCGACAGAATCTTTCGCGAAGATTCTTTCTGAGGCTAGAAAGTTCAAACTTAACCTTACGATGACTAACCAGTATATTGATCAGATACCTCTAACTGTTAGACAGGCAATTTTCGGTAATGCTGGAACACTAGCATCTTTTGTTGTAAGTCAGTCTGATGCTTCTATCCTTTCAAATGAGTTCGCACCGATCTTTTCAGCCGAGGACCTTGTCTCTCTTGAGTCCCACTCTATGTATGTGAAGTTATGTATAAACGGTATGACATCTAAGCCTTTTAGTGCAAAGTCATTGGATATTAGGTATGAGAAGTTTGGGAACAGGGATGAGATTATTCAAGCATCAAGAGCGGCATATGGCATGGATCAAAGTGTTATAGAGGATAAAATTAAACGATGGAGTGAGCAGAAATATAGTGAGAAAGGAAATAGGTCAATTGATATAGATAGGGATGAAGATGGGAGTAGGATAGAGAAGAGAGAGGAGAAGAAGGCCATAGCCCCAACTCCTCAGAATGCTCCAGTTGTTGTTAGTGCAAAGGGTTAGTGTCTCCTACGTTTCAAAACGCCTTTCTTGATTAATTTCTCTTCAAGTGTCTCATAATCATTTGCCTTGTCCATTAGTGAAAGGTCACTGTCTCCAAAGTTAGGATTAATTTTTTCTACCTCTGGTACTATTAAACTCATGAAGGTTTCTAGTTTCAATTCTATATTGTGGGTCTTATTTTCAATTTTCCTTTCCAAAAAACCAGTTCTTTCGTACATTACACTTTCTAAGCGGTCGTTTTTCTCCTCTATCTGTTTCTCTAACCGTTCGGTTCGTTCACCTATATGTTTAACAAGAAATGCAAAGTTGCTATCAACCTTTTTGTCGAGATTGCTAATTGCTGATTCAACGCCTTCGAACCTTTCATCAATTTTGTTAAACTTTGCGTCAATATTCTTGAATTTTGTATCGAACCGTTTAGCCATCTCTTCTATCTGCTCTCTTATTCCGTTTAGTGTGGCATCTTTTCTAGTCATATTGATGGATTAAAAATTTATATTTGATCTATTCTAATCGATAGGGATGAACAATATATGAAATGACGTTTCTTAAATCCGAATCCTCATCTATTTATATTAGCAGGTTCTCTCTTCGTCTCTTTTTGTGCTACAATACCCATATATGTCAGGACATAGTAAATGGTCAACAATTAAACATAAGAAGGCAATCAATGATGCGAAGAAGGGGAAGATATTCTCCAAACTTTCACAGTTAATTACTCATGCCGCAAGGCAAGGGGGGGGTGATATTAATATGAATCCAACCTTAAGGCTATATGTACAACAGGCAAAGGAAGAAGGTTTTCCAACAGATAATATTCAGAAGGCTATAGACAAAGGGACAGGTAGTGGTGAGGGAGCTCAGTTGGTAGAAGCCAGTTACGAGGGCTTTGGTCCAGCAGGTGTAGCCTTTATAGTTGATGTATTAACTGATAACACAAATAGAGTTGTCTCCGAGCTTCGAAATATGTTTGCAGATTTTGGTGGTAATTTAGGGGAGGTCGGGTCTGTTTCGTGGAATTTTGATACGAAAGGTTATGTTAATGTGAAGGCAGGGAAGATGGTGAAGTCTGAGAGGTTTGGTGAAGAGGACTACTTTGTTCCTGATGAAGTTGATTCTGTAATGATGACGCTTATGGATGTTGAAGGCATTCTAGATATTGATGTAAATGAAGATCATACTCTTGATGTTTACTGCGACTTCAAAGATCTGGCTAAGGTTAGAGACTCTATTTTGAAGCTGGGTTATGTTGTAACTAAAGCCCAACATGTTAAGCTTCCTAAGATATATAAGAAGGTAACAGGGGAGGATTTAGAGAAGGTAAGAAATGCAATCGAAATTCTAGAGGATTATGATGACGTTCAGGAAATTTGGACAGATTTAGACGAAGAATAGTTGCTGAACTAATATTTTATTCAATTATATGCGAATTCTTGGTATTGACCCCGGCTTAGCAACCACAGGATGGGCAGTTTTAGACTTCGATGATGAGATTAAAGCCATAGATTATGGTGTTATATCAACAAATGCGGGGATTGCAAATAGCTTTAGGCTAGAGGAAATCTACGAGGATCTTCAGAATATTGTCAAAGTTTTTAGTCCAGACTGTGCCTCTATTGAGATTCTTCTCTTTTCCAACAATGTTAAAACTGCAATGGCGGTTGGGGAGGCGAGGGGGGTGTCAATGCTTGTTATGCAGCAGAATAAGCTACCCATACACCAATACACACCTCCTCAGATAAAGAGTGCAATTACAGGTAGCGGTAGGGCCGATAAAAGACAGGTTCAGGAGAATGTAAAAAGGCTGTTAAACCTTGAAGATATCCCAAAACCTGATGATGCCGCGGATGCTATCGCCGCAGCTGTCTGCTGTCACTATTCTTTGAAAATGGATGGCATAATGGGTAAATAACCTTTATACTAAACTATATGATTTCATATATAAGAGGAAAAATTCTTTCTATAAGGGAGGAGGACCGCTATCAGATTGTTGAGGTACTCCTTAATAGCGGGATTGGCTACCAGGTTATAGTTCCAAAGCTTGAGAGACATTCGGTTGGTTCTGAAGGGATATTTCACACTATTTTGATTGTTCGGGAGGATAGTCAGACTTTGTATGGGTTTAGATCCGTTGAGGAGAGGGCTATCTTTGAAATGTTAATCTCAGTATCAGGAATAGGGCCTAAGATTGGAGTCTCAATTCTTTCGGTGTTCTCTGTTAACGAGCTATACTCAATACTTCTTTCCGAAAACCATAAGGCATTGGGGAAGGTCTCGGGGTTAGGCCAGAAAGGTGCTCAGAAGATTGTCATAGAGCTTAAAAGTAAGGTGGAGGGGTTAGGTATTCTTGTGGGTGATGTCGCAAGTAGTGGGAGGAGTGAGGTCCTTACTGATCTTGAGAACGCGCTTAAATCCCTTGGTTTTACAGGTGACGCTCTTAAAGAGTATGTCGCAAACGCAAAGGTTCATCTAGAAAAATCAGAGTATGGGGTTGAAGAACTCCTTAAGTTAGTTCTTAAATCTTCATGATTCAATCAAGTAAGGTGAAGGAGAAAGAGAAAGCTAAGAAATCAAAAATTAGCAGAGTTGAATCCACTCTTGAAACTTCTCCTGTAGAACAGTCAATTAGGCCCTCTAAGATAGATGAGATTGTAGGTAGAGAGTCTGAGAAGAGAAAGATCAGGATGATGATTGATTCGACGAAGAGAAGGGGAGAGGTGCTTGATCACATCCTCTTTTACGGTCCTCCGGGACTGGGTAAAACTACCTTTGCAATGGCACTTTCCAATGAAATAGGGGCATCGCTTCGTATTACTTCGGGTCCTGCAATTGAAAGGCCAGGGGACTTGGCAGCAATCCTTACAAATTTGAAACCAGGTGACCTTCTATTTATCGATGAGATTCATAGAATCCCTCGTGTTGTAGAGGAGATCTTATATCCCGCCATGGAAGATAGAGCCATAGATATCATTATGGGAAAAGGCCCATCAGCAAAAACTATTCGTATCAACCTAGAACCTTTCACCTTAATTGGGGCTACAACTCAGATTGGAAAGATTAGTTCCCCTATGCGAGATAGGTTTGGTTTAATACAGCGTTTAGATTACTTTGGAGAGGAAGATTTAGTCCTTATTCTCAAACGAGCATCTAACTTATGGAATATTGGTTACGATGCTATAGCTTTACAAGAAATAGCAAAAAGGTCTAGAGGTACTGCCAGGGTTGCTCTTCGACTGCTTAAAAGGGTTCGTGATTATGCTGAGTCAGAGATACTTAAATCCCACATTGATCATTCCACCGCTGTTAGCGCCCTTGAACTCCTTGGAATTGATGAAATTGGGCTAGAAGAGATTGATAGAAGGATTCTGGGTTCTATATATACCAATTACAGTGGAGGTCCTGTCGGTCTTTCCACATTAGCTGCCGCTGTTTCTGAAGATGTTAATACTGTAGAATCAGTATATGAACCCTTCTTGATGAAGTGTGGTTTGCTTCAGAGGACTTCAAGAGGGAGAATGCTTACAGAGAAAGGTATGAAGCATGCAATTGAGATACTAGGGTTGAGTGCCTTTATATAGATATAATTTAGTTTGTGAGTAGTATGGAGTTACAAACAAGTGTAGATAATATTAAAAAGGGTAGGGTACTAGCGCTTGCCCTTATTGTTTCTATCTCTATTCTCCTATTTAAAGTTACGCAGACAACTGACATCGTAAATCCTCTTACCGTACTTCTTAGAGCATTTGGCTACTTTATAGCAACGTATGTTGGACTGATTTGGGCATTTCGTCTTCAGGTTACTCTTCACTCCCTTCTTTATATTCTTCCTCAAACGAGCCTATTTATCTTTGCTGAGGTTATATTTCTGGAACTATTTTTCTTCAGGAGGGTAGGGAGGGTGTATGAGATTGTAATACTGCTTGTTATGTTGGTGCTGCTCTTCTTCGGTTCTTATGTAGTCTTTCTTATGTCCAACGTATTTAATGTCTCAACAATTAAAGAGATTCCGCTAATACAGGCGGCGAGAACAGTTTCATTCATCTCAACCCTTATCTCAACCTTCTTTCTAACCCTTGGACTTATGGATGGAAACATTAATATTATTCCAACTTTCCTTTTGCTTCTGATAACCTTTACAGGGATTGCATTTTTCCATCTTAAGCATATGGAGATCAATAGGGAAAGGTTAGGGGAGTATACCATTCTTACGGTGATGTTTATGATGGTTTCAGTTATGTCGTTAGCATTTGTTTCACAAAACCACGAGATTATCGCTTTAGCACCTACAGTAGGGGCATATGTTGTAATAGAGTTAGTAACTAAAAAGCAGAGAAATATGTTAAATCTATTTGATATTCTTCAGTATATTTTCCTTATAACAACGGTATTTATCTTAGGTTTGATCTACTAAATAAAAAATTTTCATGTTACGGTAAGCAGAGGGGAGGGGGAGTGCTTAATATCCTATAGTTTAATGATCCTATAGTAATTGTGGATATCTTCAGGAGGAGGGATGCAGTTCCCTTTTCGTTATATTATCAATATTCAAGTATTTAAATCTGATGAATGAATATCTCAGCTGTTAAATAAATATATAGCTCTAGTAGTGGGAGAAGGTACTCTATTCTTTACAAATGTCTCTATATTCTGTAATATACTATCGAGTATAATCGCCCTTATATGCGATGGGATATATTTGAAAGTGGAAGAGTGCTCTATTTAAGGCGTTTTTAATAGTTCTTAAATGATGCTATATTTAATATATATGGAGAAGCTTATGGGTACTACACTTAATTCTTGTTATTACTCCTTCAATTCCTACCTCCTCTCCAAATTTAAAATTTTAGCCCCCTACCCCGATGTCTAATGAAAAAACTGTAAATAACGTTATACCTAAGCTACCAAAGCAGGATTCCTTCCTTTTGGAGCTGCAGAATAATAATTATAGTATGCAGACTGTTCTTAACTATGCCCGTGATCTTAGTATTTTTGCTGTGTTTATAGATGTAAATGGTAAGGGATTTGGGAAGGTAGACAAAGAATTGATAACTTTATACAAAGGGTACCTTAGAAACGGTGATCATTTGAAAGATTTGGATGATTTAAGGGAAAGATATATGAATAATGGCTTAGGTAAGGGAGAAATGGCTCCTAAGGGCTCTAGGGGGCCTAGAACGAACGATAGGGATTTGGGTACTGATACAACACCTGTGGAAGCTTACGAAAATGCAGAGTTCAAAGGAAAGTTCCTGGATGACGTCTACAGGAAGGTGTTCGGTAGTCTTGGTGTCTATGGGAAACCTAAGAATGTTTCGAGTAGATCTGAGTCTGGTTTGGATGCCCGAAGTGTGAATCGTATGTTAAGTGCAATCCGTTCTTATTTGAAATTTCTAATAGATAGGGATATTGAGGTTCCGATTCCTCCTGATGCAATTAAGTTGATTAAGGCGGATCGTAAGAAGTCACAGGTTGCGGATCTGGATGACCTTATTAGGTTAATTGAGTCTCCATCTGAATTTGAGCATGATGGTGATGTGGGAATTCGGAATAGAGCTATGATGGAGCTTCTTTTCTCGACTGGTATGCGTATTTCCGAATTAATTAACCTTAATTTAGAACAGATTAACCTTGATGGGAAGCTGTTTATAAAGGGTAAAGGGAAAAAAGAAAGGTTTGTATACCTTACAAATCGTGCCATGGATTGGTTGGATAGGTATTTAGAGGTTAGATTAAGGCATGCCTTTATCGAGGATGTTTCAAAGCGTGAAACATCTGGAGGTGGAGATGTAAATCAGGGTTTTAATATTGATATGGTTGGTGGTGAGGATCATAGGTGGAAGTATGTGAAGATGGTTGAGGAGTATCGAAAAAGTGGGTATATAAACAGGTTCTCCTCCCCTGCTCTCTTTATCCCTTTCAGTGGAATTGGTTCTAGAAAGGATGATTCTAGATTGTCTACAAACTATTTTCAGGAGTGTATTGCTAGTTATAGAAGAAGATTAGGTATTCTTGTTCCTACCTCTGCACATAGTTTAAGGCATGGTTTTGCTACTTATCTAGCTGAAAACGGAGCTAGTCCTGCTGCAATACAGGTTTTACTGGGTCATGAGAGTTTGAATACAACAACAAGGTATGTTCATGCGTCGGATAAATATGCAGAGGGAGAGCATAGGGAGAAACATCCGTTGAAGTAGATATGGTATAATCAAGCGCAAACATTAAGTTAACATTCTAATTTTTATGGCGAGCCAAGGAATAGATCCATCTGTGTTACATGATGCTAGTTTTGATGTTGAAAAAGGTTTGGGGGATAAATATCGTGTATATAATGAGCTAGATGCTATTTTCTTAAGCATTGATGAAATGTCGGATTCTGCTGCGCTGGAAGGGATTTTCCGCCTCCCTGTACTTGAAGAAGTCGAACCTACAACTGTTATATTAAAAGATAATGAAGTTTACTTAGGTGGGCTCGCTCTTAGTTATATCTTACCTACGCTTATGGATGGTAAATCTCTTTCTCAAAATAGTTCCCCACATGCTCGTCTCATGAATACTGTAATTTTACGTATTGCAAAAGTCTTAGATAAAAATGGTAGGCATAATATAATTCAAACTGCAAATTACTCATCTAAGGATTCTGCGGGGGTATCGATTAATGATATGTTTAATGGTGTCGATCCTAATGGTGACTATAATGGTCTTGGAGTGTCAATAAGCTCTCTACATCTCGCAGCCAAACTCGTTTATGATCACCATGATTTTATTTCAAAGAGGGTGGATTTCAAATAAAAATCTGTAAACTTCTGGAGTTCGATAAAGTGCTTTCTAAATCCTTCTAGGCTTTTGATTACACATGATAAACCTTTTTCATTTGAAGTAGAAATATAAATATAAAAGAGAGGCACTTTTACGTGCCTCTCTTAATACCTTTCTATTATAAACTATATATAATAGTTTTTGTTGCTTCTTTTATCCTAGAAGTCCTAGTGCTTTTCCAATGTTTCTAAACATCTTCGTTGCACTCTTTCTTATTCCAGCTGGCATAGCATTAAAGTTGGCTTCACTTTGTAGTCTTGCATTCTCAGCTCTATCTGCTGCTGCTGCTCTTCTCGCATAGTCTGGATCACTATCTCTTACAAGGTTTTCAGCGTGTGCTAAATCCCAACCTGTTGATCCTTCCAATATTCTTGCTTCCTCTGCGGCTCTTATTGCATTTTCTCTATCAACCTGTGATTTATACTCCATTGAAGCAATCTCTCTTCCTTCCGCTATTGCTCTGAATGCGCCGTCTGCTTCTAGTGCAACTTCTTCAAAATTCTCCAATGCATCGTCTAGTGCTTCGTTGGCAAGCCTAAGGGCTTCTGATTTCACATTTAGGTCTTCAACAGCATTTCTAACGTCTGCTAGGTATGATTCAACTGTTGTTTCATCACCAAATTTCGCCTTTAGCGCTGCCTCCACCTGAGCTCTATTCAATGCGAGTGTTGAACCTTCCTGTTTGAGCATTCCTAATGATTCTGCGAGAGCTCCACCTGCCTGAGTTCTTATCGCATTCGCAAGGCCTCCAAGTCCTGCTTGGTCTCTTGAAGTAGCAAATCCACTTATAAGTGCTGATTCAAGCTCGGATAAGGCATTAGCTTCTTCAACTGGACTATTTGCATTTACGCCCACTAATGTCTCTAGGTCTGCAACAAGATTTTCTGCTGCATGCTCAGGAATTCCTAAATCAGTAGCAACTCTTCTTGAAAGAGTAAAATCTGCTTGTGCAAGTACCTGCTCCGAACTAGCAGTTGCTAGTTCTAACGATGCTTCCTGGAATCTATTTCTAGCTTCCATTGCAAAGTTGGAAACATTTTCTCTTATAGTAAGTCTCGTTGCTGTCTCGTCTTTCTCTAGTTCTGTCTCCTCTTTTCTTGTTTTTGCTTTCTCTAGTTCTTCTTTTGCTTGGGTTTCCTGTTCTTCATGTACACTCACAATTCTAGCTAATACAGGAGCAATCTTCTCAGGGGAAAGGTTTTGCTGTTTAAGCTTTTCAATTACAGAAGAAACACCTGGGACATTTAATGAAGTTGCTTGCCTCTCTAACTGTACATAGAAGCTTGGTAAGTCACTAACCCCTGGTGTATAGCCTTTCACTGTCGCTTCTAAGGCTTGTGCTGAAGCTTTGGATGAGGTTACGCCGGCTGACTCTTTTCTCTTTGCCTCAAGGCTTACAACTGCCTGTTGTGCATTTGCCTCCGCACTTCTAGCCGCTGCTCTGGCACTTTCAGTTTCTTGACCTGTTGCAACAACTTCAGTTCCTAATCTCTGCAAATACTCTTTTGATTTACTTTGAGCATACTCAACTCTCTCCTCTAGATCACTATTCCAATTTGATAAAACTTCTGGTTTTTGTTTCTCTTCAACCATGTTTACTGCATCTCTGAAATTTTCTGGCACTTGTGTCGCATTTGGTTGTAGACTATCTGGAATAGCTGCACCTGGGGTTGCTTCTAAGTACATTCTTGCAAATTGACTTGCCGCTTCGTTTCCTGTTGTTGGAGGGTTCATTGTATTTAAGTATTAATTAATAATTTAGATGCATTCTATTCTTTTAATATAATATTGTCAATATTTACTGACCTATAATGATTTTATTCGCGAAGAATTTCCTGGCAAACTCAGCTCTATTTGTATTTTTATATGGAGTAGGATCCTGAGGGATTTGGTGTATTAACACGAAGAAGTCTAAGAATGTTCTATCTTCATCCGAGAGATTTTGATTTTGTTGGAGCATAGATCTAACTGAATCCAATTTTTCTGAGTACTTAGAATCTCTTTCAGAAATCATAGTACGGGTTCTATCTGAGAGAGTAGGATCCTTTTGAAGGATTAACCGCCTCGCTTCTTCCATTCTTTTTGCCCCTGCATCATCTCCTCCTATAAATAGCAGGGCCGCAGAGTAACGCATGAGTTCTAGTGTTCCAACTTCTGATTGAAGCATCCTATTCATCTTCTCTCTTGCTTCCGTTGAAGAAATTGTATTTGCTACTGACTGTAGATAACTTAGTATTGATGTCATAGCAGGAACATCTTTGATGTCTTCGATCGGCTTATTGTCTTTAATCCAGTTCTTAAATTTTGCCGAATCCATCTGTCTACCCGTTTTGTGCATACTCTCTGAGGTTATTCTGTATTGAAGGTGGGCGATATACTTAGAAAAGATGTGGTCCTCAGAATTGGCTTCTAAATTATATTTTTCATCGAAGTCCCCATTGCCTATTTCAGGTTTTGTTGGTATAGCTCTATTGGGTTGGTTTGAAACTGTGGAGTTAGAACTTTTTGCGTATTTTCCATTAGGGTAATTGCCAGTAGCCATTACTGCTCCTGCAAAACTAGAAACTAATCCCGAACCCCATCCCATTGAGACGGCGAATGCGTTTCTTATAGAGTGAAGTGATTGAACTAGTTCGCTAACGTTCTCACCATCAGTACCTTGTAACGAATCTATGCCCATAGCTTGGTAGTACTCTTCTACTGTTTTGAATCCAAGCTCTTGTATTGTAGCCATTTCATCTCCATCTTGGTTAAAAACATTTAGAGTCATGTCATTCCATAATGGGCTAATTCCCTTTAGTGCATTTATTGTTTCAGGGTTCCTAAATATATTTACATCTACTTCTTGGGCTTTTTCGGAGTATATTTTTATCAGCAAGTTATCACCTGTGAATCCACCTTCTTTAAATCCAGATTGCATTGTAATTATTTGCTTTACTACATCTGGATTAAGACTATGGTTAGTTGCAAATTCTTCAATTACCCTGCTAAGTCTTGCCCCTGCTAAATCGTCAATCACCTGACTGGTTGTATGTCCGCTATTTTGAGCCATCGAGGTTACCAAGTCACTTAGTCTAATTGCTGCTGGTAGCGTCTCTACCTGTTCTTGTGTTATGCCCCAATCTGCAATTGGTGTTTTACCGCTTTCAATCAAATCAAGTATTTGGTTATGTGAAAGTGAATGGTCTTTCGCTATACTTTCTAAGGTTTGTAGGTAGAATCTGGCCGAGTTCTCATCCTTAGCTAAATCTATTGCTTCTAGAAACTCCAGCCTTTCCAAGCGTTCTCCATTTGGGTCTGCAGATATATTGTTCAGATATTCATGAATATCTTGGTTCCCGAAATGCTCCTTAAAGAATATTCCGAAGTGCTCCATGAATTCATCGTGAACTTGATTTCCTTGCAAGTCGGCATATATCTCATTCTCATTAACAATCATCTCAATGTGTTTTCCACTGTGGAGGAGGTCTGCTACAGAGTCCCCTGAATGATTAGCTGCGTTTATGAGCCCTATCTCTGAGATGTTGTTATGCCCTTCTTCAAATGTTTCTTGTGCTAGAGTAAACCACGATTTACTCACTCCTCCTGTATAACTTGCCATCTGTTGTAAGGAATTAATGTCCCCAGCAGTTGTACTATCTGTCATTATTCTTGCTAATATCGATATTCCATCCCTTCCTCCTACCACATCTCCTCTAAGTGTTAAACTTTGTATTAATTGCTCTTGAGACATTCCAGTTGTTCGAGCTATCGAGTCAATTTTTGTAAGAATATCCCCTTCCGCAAGCATTTTAATTGCATCTTCTGAAGATTTCCCTGTAATTGATGCAATCTGTTCAATTAATGATTCATATCTTGCCGCAGATAATATACTTCTTGCGGTATTTAAATCTACTCCCCAGTCCGCAGGTAGTTTATTATTGTCAACTGCCCTGAATATCTCATCAACCGTTACTCCTTTATTTTCCAGATTGTGTAATAAATCAATATGTTCTTGTCCTATATCTGGGTTTTTAGCCATATGTACTGCCTCTAAAAATTGGAGTCTGTAAGCTCTTTCATCGACGTCAAGTATATTATCGTATTTATCTCCGCCTGCTGTTAGAAGTTCTTCTGCTCTGGAGTGGAATCCTGAGGCTGGAATTGTATGGTCAATTGCATCTGATGCATGTTCATGGACTGCAAATGTGCTTGATTCTGGACCTACAGTTGCGCTCATTGCATGGGCAACTCCACCTGAGTTTCGAACCATATCAACAAGCTCTCTTGTACCTGCACCTATTAATGCAAATATTCCTGATTTTACAGCAGCGCCAAGCGCACTAAATCCTGTATATGTTAAAAGTCCTGATTTAAGTATGTTTGTAGTCTCTTCCTGTGCACTCTTCCAGATGTCTTGCAGTGACTCTAGGTTGTTTGTATTTGCTGATTGTTTATGTTTGGCGAGTGATTGGTTATAGGCGGTTGAGAGTAGTACTACCATATCCGCATATGCCTGTATCTTTTCCGGTGATGTATTCTGCGAATAGCCTGCCAATATTGATTGTGTGTATAGTTTTTTTAGTAACTCTGATGTGTTTTTGAGGGATGTAGTAGCTTCAGGCTTATCTGTATCTAAATCTACCCCTGCAATCTTTTTTAAGGATGCAAATGCCTCGTTTGGATTTTCAATCCCCATCTCCCCTATTTTCACGGATCCTGGTCTTCCGGATAATGTATCCATTTGAGCAAATATTTCCCTATCTCTGTTTTCAACTTGAAATGCCTTTTCCAACCCTATTCGCTCTCCTGTCCCAAGTACTTTTCTTGATTTCTCAAGAAAGCCTTCTGCGTTTTTAAGGGAAGAAGCTCTATGTTTATAGAACTGGGCCGCCTTGTCTAAAGTTGCGTTCTGACTATATTCTATACCGGATCTAACTGCGGAGACACCAAGCCTTCCTAGAAATGCCGCCACAGGTCCACCAACAAATCCAAGTCCATAGCCAATTGCGAAGCTTGCCATGTTTGCTGCAAATTTTCTTGCTATTGACCACCACTTTTTCTCTACTGGTTGGTTTTCTTTGGCATTTTGTGCCTCATCTAATGACAACTCTTGTTTACCAAGAAAAGCTACCACGGCATCTGCAGCAGGTGATCCATAGGTCTCAAATCTCGCTTTTACATCAACTTTTTCGTTAGTTTGTCCGGATTGTGTTCTTGCTACGTCTCCTAATAGACGATCTGTTATAGTTTGTTCTATTGGGCTTTTAGGATAGGACAATGAAACTTCAGGTTGTGACGATACTGGATTTTCGGGCCTCTGGTTCTCTGCCATTGGTTAGATTAAACAAAATTATATTTATCTCTGAGCTTCTTGTATTGCTCAAAGTCTTCTTCTAGATTTTCCTCATTACTCAATTTTGAGCCAAGTTTTTCGACTACTTGAAGATCCGTCTCATCAGTTATCAAAGGTTTAATTTTTTGGAGTTGATCTTTTAACATTTCCATTTTCATTAAATCGGTTTCTTGTATTACTAGATCTGTGAAATTAGGAATGTTTTCTGATATAAACTGCTGTATTTCTTCAATAGGCTTCCCCTGCTCTTCCATCTCGACAGCTTTTGTTTTAGTCTCCTGGGAAATTAGACCTGAATCGTCAATCTTTTGGAAAACTCTCCTATAAATAAGCTCAACGGTTTTGGAAACTATTTGATTTAAAGTCTCTTGAGGAAGTTTTTCGATTCCCAAAAGCTCGACAAGATTATATTTATCTAACATTGTCATATGTGGCAGTCACTAAAATTACATAATCGTGCTTATTTCAATATATACCTCTTCCTGTATAGCATGCAAGTATTTAGTGTAACTTAGAGTATAACTTGTTATCTAATTTTTGATAGCTTCTCTTGTAGTTTTTTGCTGATTCGGTATTGAATCTAATAATCTCACTTATGGCCTCTACCCCATGTTTGAACCAATCCATTTTTTTCCCGTCTTTGGTGCCACGAGGTTTGTATGAGATATCAATCTCCCTTATCTGCACCTTCTTACCATTGTAGTGGGTTTTCGAGAATTGAGCAGTTAATTCTGGCTCTATTCCGAAATTAGAAGTTGAAGATATGTTTTCAATTATAGATTTATATATTTCTGATCTTCCCATTTTGTAGCATGTTTCCATATCTTTTACCATGAACCCTCTGTGAAGGGTAAAAATATTGGAAAACATTGTAAGTGTGATGTTTCCGACTCTGTGGGCTATATTTATAAATTTATTATTTCTATTAAATCTATTCCCGTATATTACACCTACTGATGGATCTTTTTTAAACTCATTTACAAATTTAACTAAGTCCTTGGGGTTATACTCCAAGTCGGCGTCATTAACTACTACTAAATCACCAGTTGTGATTTTTATTCCAGATACCACAGACTGTGATTTTCCTTTGTTTCGATCATGAATTAGGACACGTAACGAATCTTTTCCTTTGTATTTCTCTATAAACTTTTTAATTCTATTCAGAGTTTTATCCGTAGACCCATCCTCAACAATTATTATTTCTTTTCGCATTCCTTTCCCAAATGATATAGAGGTTAACCTTCGTAATACTCCATGAATGTATTTCTCTTCGTTATATACAGGTACTACAATTGATATTCTGGATATTTTATTATTATATTCAAAGAGAGATTCAACGTATCTTCTTGCCATTTCTCTCTTATTGAAGTTTTCGAGGGTAGATAACCTTATATTTTCATAAGCTTTTTCTTCCCCACTATCTTTTATTGCAATTTGGATTTTATCTTGTAAGTCTTTAAGTGAGTTTCTTTTAAAGATATATTTGCTGCATGCCGTGACCTTGCTTAATTCTATATTACTTGGGGCATTTGATATCACTGGAATATTTCCTGCCGCACAGGCATCAATTATTCCTATAGACAGGCCTTCACTTAAAGATGTATTTACATAAATTTTACTTTTACTAAGTAATCTTTGTAATTCTTCATAACCCATGAGTTTAGGTATTATCTCAACATTCCCAGGAACCTTATTTGGTATTTTAAGGTTAGGGCCTTCTCCAATAACTACAAACTTCCATTTAGGATATTTTACGGCAAGGTTTACAAAAGCCTTTAGTGCGATTTCAGGATTTTTAACTTTAATCCATTTTGCGGCCCAAACTACAAGGTTCTCCTTTTTTATTTTACCGGTGAAGTTCTTACCAGGGTATGCATTATATATAACATTTATATCTTTTTTATCGATCTTATACCTCTTGGAAAGCCATTTTTTACTAGTTTGTGATACTGCAATTATTTTATAAGCCCACTTATATACTGTACCGAAAAGTTTTATATCAATCCAATTTCCGATTTCATTTATAATTTTATTTTGAAAATATATCGGGCCTGCATTGTGCTCTACTATACTAAATGGGTGTTTCAATAAAACACAAAGTATTGCCGTTATTAGACTACTTATTAGGTGCCGGCTGTGAATAATTACTTTTGAATTAGGGTTATTTAATAGTGTCTTTGTTACGAAAACAACGAAATCAATAAAGAAGATAGGGTACGTACCGTTGAATAAATTAAAGGTTTTGAAGGAAACTGACTCAAATCCATTTATTGATGATGAATACCGTTTGTCAGATCCGAATATTGCAATTCCTCTTTTCCCTTTTCGTGCAAACTCGGACATTAAGGTATATGCAACGTACTCCAACCCTCCTACCCTAGGGTAAAAAAAATGTGATATTGATATCACATCATACTCATTTTGGTCTCTAAATAGGTTAAATTTCATGCTACATTATACCATGAAGTAGCCCTATAGTAAAAATCCAGGAGAGAATAGGATGTAGTTGGAATCTTGATATATTATCTTATATCCCATTCCTTGCATTGTTCTCTTTACAGTTTCTTTTTGCTCTAATCCCCTATTATTATTTATTTCGTAATCATAGAGAATGTTTCTCCATGGGGCATTGTCTGGGTTTGCGTATTTACTAACAAGTGACAATCTTGAACTATATACAAAACAAATATCTTCTGTGGTTAGAGAGGAAATTTCTTTAAAGTTTACTTCCGACGGTAATGTCGTAAATTGGGAAATTGTGGCACGGTCTTTCAATGATTGGTACTGTGCCCCGAGAGTATCGTATTCTGTTTGACTTCTTACCATTAGTTGTGTGTAAGGATCTGAAATAATCATACATTTATAACGATTATTTGACTTCAGGAAATTTACCAATCCATTATCTTCTTCTACAATTGCAGATATCTTTCCATTTCCTTGGGTATAAAAAGTGAAATATTTCTGAGCATTAATCATATACAGTGGAACTGTTGAAATAAATATCATTTCAAGAAACAGAATTTTTGAGTAAATGCTTCTTTGAAAAAGGGTATTTAGAATATTAAGTGTAATTACTGCCATAAATACACCAAATCCCAGAAAAAACTTATTTGCATACGTTGGGGCTAAAAAATATATGGATAATCCAGTCTGGAATATAAATATGTTATAGAGGATAAAATTATTTCTCCTTTTTGTAAAAAAGGTATAAATTATTCCAATTAACGTTGTAAATAGTATTACCCCGTATTGTTTCACCACTACCATTAAATTGTCAGGGTAATAGTAGTTTGATAGGAAGCCTAGGGCATCAATTTCATTCGCCTGAAAAATTTTCTCAATACTAAATCCTCTTATGTTGGCGGTTATAAACACTACGAGGGCAAGGGTTAACAATGCGGTTATTGTCAAAGGTACCTTTGTAGTCATTTTAGGCGAGAAAAATAAAATATAAGAAATAAGTAGAAATGACAAATAACTTCCTATTACGAAATGCGAGAGTATAAGTACGGAAATCGTAAATAATGTTGTAGATATTCTCCACTTTTCGCTCTGCAAAGCTATCACGAATAGCATTAGCGCCATGGTTTGTGGTAGGAAATAGGTAAATGAGTGTGCTCCAAGGTCAAATATGGATATTGCTATTAGTGATGCGAGAATATTGAGATACCAAGGTATGCCTAGTTTTGTTATGTATCTATAGATTATCGTGAATGAAAATGCTGTAAATATCTGACTTAGTGTAACGAAGATTTCTCCTAGTGGGAGATGTATACTCATTGTAAGGATTGCCTGTATGCTATGAAAAACACTAGTGTATCCTAACTTCTGAAAGAGATTGCTACACTGATTTGGTGTGAAGCAGGTATGGCCTTCTTTCATCTCCATTACAACGGCATTATGCTGTAGAAAATCTAGGCTTAAGAGGGAGTCCTTTTGGAGTCCTATTAGTTGATTAAAGCCGGATACAATTCCTAAAGCAAAAAGGAACAGTATTATATTCTCAGTTATTTCTTTTCCAGTCTTTCCCTTTTTGAAAGATGCAATTCCCACTAGCAATGGAGTTACTATCGTAATTAGTACTCCAAATGTAGCATAGAACTTCTCAGGGAGTATTCCAAACTCACTAAATAGGAGAATTGAAAACAGATATGCTGTTGGATAGAGTAGAAAACCTAGCAAATACTTAGTACCAAAAAACTTTCCATTAAGTACTGTGACAGCAATTAGTCCGGGAAGGAAGAATATTGAAGAGGTGAGAATATTAACGTACAGAGAACTCTGGAGAAGATAGTTATAACCATATAATGTGTATGTGGTTAGAATAAATCCAATGGCCACTAGGCTAATTATTATTGTAAGTATTTTCTTAATCATTATTAAAACAGTTTACATTAATTCTTATGGTACCTGTGAGGTTTTCTTGATATAACTCGTATGATACGAAAACTTTGGCTTGGTCTTCCCGGTACGAAATCTCTCCTTCTTCTGATTCAAATTTCACATCACATCCCTCTTGGGAGTATGTGTTGGTTTGATAATCATATCTGCCATACTGTGAAAATAATATGTTTATGACATAGGTGTCGTATTTTTGAAGTATTTCAGGCTTAAGTTTAATTTCACTGTCAAAAACAAGTGTATCGCCCAACCTGGATAGGGTCTGATGTTTACTCACTCCATTTTCTTCAATCTTGCTACCTATTTTCGGATATGAGAGACCAATGTTGATTCCCTCTCCTTTTACGTTTGGTCGGCTATCTTCAAAAGGGATAAATAGATTCCCTACGTCTTCTTTCTCTACAAATTGATCTAACGATGTATCTATTTCGAACCATACCCTGCTTGGAAGTGTTACAACATACGAACGATTATTAAATTCATAGTACATTGGCTCATCAAAAAACCTAAGTCCATAATATACGGATATAGGTAATCCTATGAGTATGATTAGTATTATTTTTATTTTAAAAAGTAGCTTCATTAGAGAAAGTATATAACAATAGTATGGGTATATAAAGTAAAAGGGCTCCCAATCTGCGTGCGACAAATGAATGTCAGCAATGAATGCAGGAGGGAGCCCAGTTACTAGAGCGGATGTGCTTTTACGGAAGAAAAATCACCGTTACATTCGTGAGGGTAAACCCAGGAACGTGTGGACGCACACTGTCTTGAACTTCGGTCACGATTTGATTATGGTTTTGAAGGCTATATTCGCCGCTGTATCCATTGAAGTAAATCAAGGATAAGTCACTTTCGGCGATGGGACGAGAACCTTTTACCAAAATCACTGCCGTGGCATTACCCTGTTGATTTGGGTCGCCGTGACAAATCACGATGTCGAAGTCTTCCAAATTGGGCCAACGATCAGCCTCAGTCTGGGTTGTCCAGTAAGCCAGATGCTTGAGAGCATTGTCCAATACCGGCGTATTGGTAGGCATCTGGGTCGGAATTGACGTTGTCGCGGGCAGAATCGGCATTGCAGTGGGCGAAGCATTTACAGCCGCGATTTGCGTTTCAAGTCCGTGAATCTGGGCTTGAACAGTCGCGGTTGAGATTGCGTCTGCCAACTGGGTCTGCATCGCGCTCACGTCAGGTGATGTCGGTACTGAGTCTCCCTGAACCAATCCGCATGCGGAGAGGAGGGCCGATACCAGCATCAAAATAGGGATAATACGTTTCATTTCAGCTCCATTTCTTTTAACTTCTGACACTACCCGAATGGTAGGCATGTATAAATAAACATATTTGTATCTGGTGTTTACTTACAACTACCTACGCACTAAATAGTGGCCATTGAATCAAAATAGGAGTTTCCTATCCCCTACCCTTTCCATAATTCATCCATCTCTAGTAATTCTTGTATAAAAGTGGATATTAAATATCACACAATACAAGGTATTTTAAAGAACTTTGTTTCTTATAAAAGAAACATTAAAAAGATATATAAATATCTCTAGAATCTTTCTTTTATATATAGTTGAATTTTTTTTTAAATGAGCAGATATATGTAATATTATACAAAAAAATAGCTAAAAAGTCCACGCTATAGGTTACTATCTAGTACTAGTACATGAGATAACCAGGTGCTCCTAAATTGATTTTTAAGAGCACCTGTTAGTGCAAGGTTTAGCTATGCACTAATTTTTGTTATCTCCTCGGTTGGTGACAAGTCCAACGACCATGATGACAAGTGGAATTGCGCTCCAAATGAGATATGTTGCAAATTTGGTGAAGGAGGAAATTTCCATATTCATTACCACATAGGTCATCGGTAGCGCCAGTGATGTTAACATCGCTGCCATCATGAAGAATCCTACTTCCCAAAGCCCCTTTCGGAATGACATCCATGCCGCAACAAACGTCGCTACCATCGAGGTGAGCATTGCCAATAGGACTAGATCTATTCCCATTGGTCCGTACCAGACCTCTATCATATGAATTGAAAAAGCCCCAGCTCCAGTTAAAAGCAAACTTATTCTATACTTGTCCATATTACAATTCTCCTAGTTTTCTTTCATATATATTTTAACTTACACGACAAACTAATATCCAAATATTGTATTAGATACTTGTTTATCGTGTAAGCAAATGTAAAGAATAAGGAGAATATAATCCAAGGAGATAATCAAGCAACGATTAAAATCATTACCTGATTACTCCCTGTACTAGTATATATTTTTAATGAGCAAAAAAACTAGGAATGAAAAAAGGTAATCTAGATAACAATATTTGTTATACTTTTGAAGCGTTTTTGAAAAAGACCCCTTCTACTACAAAGATTGCTCCAATAAAGAACAATGCTATAGAAAGGATTGCTGAGATGGTTTTACCATCTAGCTCGAATGCGGTATCAACAGGAACGTGACCATATCCATCTGCAAATGCAGAAGTAGCGTTAGACACTAAGAGTGCTATTGCAATTGTTAATTTTGTTCCAAAGTTTTTCATAATCTTCTTATTTAGCAGTTAAAAACTATGGGAGAATTATACTATAAGATAGGAGAAGATACAAGCTTATGACCTAGATAAATGGTGAAAAGCTAAGAAATTGTGTAGTGTTTATGACTTTTGTTGCATTGCGGCTATTTTTTTGTACGCATATTCATCAGCTTCTTTCTCTAGTTCTTTAACTTCAAAGTTCGGTTGAAATGGTTTTAATTTCCCTCTCTTAAACTGAAGGAGGTGGCAGTGCTCGTTGTAGATATAAAATGCTAGCTGGAGGAATCTATTATCGGTAATACTGAGCTGTTCAAACATCTTTTCTCTACCGACTTTACCCTCTTTCAGGACTTTTTCAATCCCCTCTTCTGAATTTGGGCAGGCAATAATATTGGGAGAAGAAAATCGAATTTCCTGTACGTCATCTTCTTCATAGGCTAGGATTTTCATATCATTTCTGACTTCTGGTTCAACACTTTCCCAAACATTTAGCAAAGATCCTGGAATTGGCTTACTCCCAGTCTCATAATTGTGTGGGATTATTTCAAAGTCTGTGGGTAATTTATTCATTGACAAATAATATCACATGAAGTTTGAGGGAGTCTATGTAGATCTTTTAATCATATCTTAATTAGTCTAAAGCAACTCAACCCGTATTTCATTTATAGAAATAAGCTTGGCATACCTAAAAATTCGAAGGGGAGAATTGTAAAGCTTACACGTATAAAGTACCAAATCAAAGTTCCCTTTCTTGATGAATTTATTCTCATCTCCGTCCGTGACCTTATATGTGTACTTTCTTCCCTCCCAGAGGATATTTACCTTATCGCCTTTTTCCAATGATGGTAGGTTGTAGAATGAAATCCTGCCTCTTTTCTCTATTGACCAGTCTGAATATCCAAATCTATGGGCGGCAAGAATTACAGGAGGTTTGCTTGGGTTCAGAAACTTTTCGTCGGGTTTTGAAAAACTTGGTACTATCCAAGTTCCTTGTTTTAATGAAACTTCTGCGTTTGTATTACTATCTATTGGTGAAATAATTCCTATTGAGGGAATTTCTAGTGTTTTTTGTTTGGTCTGTACTTGTGGCAATACTGGTGGTAGTTGAGGTCCTCGGGGTGGTGGCTCAGTATTAGTTGGTGTTATCTCGAAATCTGCAGCTTCGACCGTTAATGAACTTACTTCAATTTCCGGAGAGTTAATTGATAGAAAGGACATAATAAAGGGTGCTTGCGGATAAGCAATCAGTCCAATCGCCCCTACTATAAGGAATAATCCTATTGTGATGTATAAAGAGCCTATTTTTTTGAAGAGTTTATTTCTCATTTAGGAGCTCTTTTTCATACTCTTGAATTAATATCTTTTCAACTTCATCTTGCTTAAAGCTGAATATTTCTGCCAATGAATTATTACATATTACCATGTCCATTATAGTATGAACTAGAACTTTTACTCCTCTGGAGTTCTCCTCCAACTGTGCCATCGCTGCATATATCGTAAATACTAAGTCTTCAATGTGCAACTGCTTTATATGTCCAAATCCGATTTTAACTCTTGCTGCATCATTTAAGAATGCAGAGCTATCTGGTAATCCAGCAATGAGCTCTTTAGCGAAAAATCCTGCGAAACGCTCTGCGATAATAATCTCCTTTAAAGGATTAAGAACATTGCCTTCATTCTGATAGTCAATTGGGTAATCCCAATCAATATGCGCAATTTGATGTACTGAGGCTGAGGAGTTTTGAAAACCCTGTCGGTAACTTACTGTGTGGTCGATTAAATGGCCTAACTCGTGAGCAGCTGACTGATGAATTAGAGTACGAATCATTTGGGGTGAGAGTTCTTGCTTCGTAGATCTTGCCAATATGTTAGCTTCAGCAAAAATTACTGCAGGGGAAAGGTTTATTCTCCTGAAAAAGTCTTCATTTGTGGGTTGCATTGTTATTACGTTTGAATCTGTATCAAAAGCTGCCGAGTCAAGAGATATTGCTAATACACGCTTTAGATCTATTGGAATATTTAATTGGTTGATTAATCGAGCCATACCCTGTCTTGCTACTCTGACTTCTTCATCGAAGTCTATTTTAAAATCATTTTCGATTGTTGATCTTGCAATCTGGTTAAAGTCTTCATAATCTTGTCCTGTAAACTCTTCATTGTCGTAGGATTTTGCGAACTTTACTATATCCTCGACCGTTTGATAAAAGATACTAGTCATATCTTGTTCTCCCTTTCTAAGAGGCTCTAAGTTACTATCAATTATTGCTATGGGTTTAATAGGGTTTTCTTCAGAGTGCAGTATGTGCTGTTGTATCTTGTTGTCATCGATACTAAGGCCTGAAAGTACTGACATAAATGACTTTAATTAAGTATTTCTGCTTAGATTATAACATACCCTCTCAACCACACCTCCAATATCCCCCCACTCTCCTTCATCTCTTTCGCATTCTCTCTACCTATATATCTAGGGTGCCAACTCTCACAATCATACCTTGTTACCCTTTCAAAACTTTTTGGATATGAGATAACAAAAGCGTATTTCCATTCCTCTGTCCTCTTCAAACTTCCCCCCTACCATATCCGTTCATTCACATATCATTCATAATATTCTGATAGAATGTAGGTATCTAATATGAACAACGCCTTTTTAATGGAATCAACAAAGATAGCAATATTTAAAGGTAGGGAGATACGTAAGACCATATATAGGAATGAGTGGTGGTTTTCGATCATCGATATTATTCAAGCATTAACTCAAACTGAAAGACCTAGAAAGTATTGGAATGACTTGAAAAGGAAACTTAAAATAGAAGGATATTATGAAGTGTCCGATAATATCGGACAGTTATAACTAATAGCTTCTGATGGGAAAAATAAAACTATCCGTTAGTTCTTCCCTCTCAACCACACCTCCAATATCTCCCCACTATCCTTCATTTCTTTGGCATTCTCTCTTCCTATATATCTATAGTGCCAACTCTCATAATCATATCCCGTTACCCTTTCAAATCCTTTAGGATATGAGATAACAAAACCATATTTCCATGCGTTCTCTGCTAACCACTCCCCTGCCTTTGTATTATCAAACTCACTACCTAATCTATCCCCAATCTCACTACTACTAAAATCCATTGCTGTACCTAACTGATGTTGACTATGTCCTGGTCTTGCTGATATCTGATCTACCACATCGGCATTTCCCCCATTATAGTTTACCCAATACTGGTATGTACTCGCTTGGGTACTGTATGAACGATATCCTGAGATTACACTTAGGTCTAATCCTGCTAACTTCGCATCATCATTAAGAGCCTTAAGATCATTAATTACGATACTCCTTAACATGTAGCTCTTGACTGTTGTTACCCTAATACCACTTGTATTTGCATATACCAGATCTTTTGGAGCATAGGTTGACGGTAGTTTGTACTCCTTATTTACAAGAACTAACAAGTCATCTCCAGACCTTGTGGTCTCTTTAATTTCTTTCGGATATGCCCACCATTTATCTTTTGCAGGGGTTGTTGTTGTATCTGAAGGTTTCTCAACAGCAGGTTCCTCTACCTTATTATATTCCTCCAACGAGTTTGGTTTTGGAAGGGGCTTTGTCTCATTTAATCCTGAATCTTTCGTTTCCCCAACTACAACTGTATTCTCACTTAGATTGCTTTCTGATCCCTTTTTCGTTGGAAGAAAGTCTACGGCAAAGTATCCGAGAAGAAAGATGAGTAGCAGAATTAAGACTGTTTTTAATCTCTTGGATTTCATACTACATTATACAGTATTGAAAATTGAATCAGGGTCAAAGAGTCTCTTTAATCTCTTTATGAATGAAAAGGGGGAATATTCCACCAATTACCGTTACCACACCTGCTATAAATATGACATATGAGAATGGGAAATGGTCGCCAATGTATCCACCAATTAGAGCGGCAAAGCCCAAACCAATTGCAATGATTGAATCATATATACTCCACTGCTCTCCAACATGCTTAGGATCCAAGAATTTACTAAACAGAACTCTCCATGATACATAGTTCATTGACCTCGCAACCCCTAGAATTGCTTGAAGAAGATATAATTGCCAGATAGCGGTTGAGTATGCAAGAAGGATTAAGGCAACTCCACGTACAACAGATGAAGCAACTAGTACATAGTTCTCATCCAAAAAACCATTAGTTTTGTCTAGCAACCTACCTAGAGGAATATTAAGAACCGCACTTACCGCAAGAAAAACCAATGAAGAGAAACCTACATCTGTAATCGTTGCCCCTTGGATCTGATCTAAAGCGAAAAGGGTGAATATTACCGCAGTTAAGTTTGCACTGGACCAGGTACTGAAGTCACTAAGGGTTAGTATTCCTAATACCTTTTTACTTGTATTCAATCTATTAATGTACTTTGTATGCATATATTTTTTTATAAATTTGTATAACCAGGTTCTAGATTACAGCCATTGCCGACACCTTATCCTCTTTACCGACGTTCATGACTTTAACACCAGATGTCTGTCTTCCAAGGGTTGGAAGATCTTTGGTTTGAGTTCTTATAATTACTCCCTTCTCAGATATTAGAACAATGTCACTCTCCGCAGTATTTCCAATTACTTTAGCTACAACCAGCTTTCCAGTTTTCCCGTTAACTCTGAAGGTGAATACTCCTGATCCTCCCCTCCCCTGTGTTGCATATCCTGACAGTTTGCTCTTCTTACCGAATCCAAATTCTGAAATTGTGAGAAGAGTGCCTTCATCCGAAGATAGAGCTTCCATTGATATTACCTCATCATTCTCCTTTGCAAACTTAATCCCTCTTACTCCCATTGTGTTCCTACCTGTTGGTCGTACATCTTCTTCCTTAAATCTGATATTCTTTCCTTCCTTTGTAACAAGGATTATGTCATGCTCACCTGAGGTCGGTTCAACTGTTAGCAACTCATCATTCCCTTCAAGTTTTGCGGCGATCAATCCCGTGGCTCTAATCTTATCGAAGTCACTTATATCAGTCTTCTTAACCGTTCCTTTTCGAGTTGCCATGAAGAGATACATATACTTGGCCCCCTTCTCGTCTGTTCCTCTGCTCATATTCAAAACACTTGTTACTAATTCTCCCTGTTCAAGGGTAATGAGGTTAACAATTGGAATTCCCTTTGCTGTTCTTCCATATTCAGGAATTTCAAAGGCTCTAATCCTGAACACTCTTCCCTTATTGCTGAAGAACATTAGGTCATCATGTGTATTACATAGTATTGCATGGGAAATCCAGTCATCTTCTTTAGTTGTAGCTCCTGTTACACCCTTCCCGCCTCTATTCTGAGTTCTGTATGTATCTGGAGGGATTCTTTTTATATATCCGGAGTGGCTTAGGGTTACTAGTGTATCTTCTGAAGCTACCATATCCTCTTCCGAAATCTCATCAACCTTTCCTTTTATCACTTTACTTCTTCTTGCATCACCATGCTTCTCAAGTACCTCTGCGAGTTCACCATCAATTACTTTTAATATCATGCTTGGATCTGCAAGGGTTGCTATATATTCCTTAATCTTCTCCGTCAGTTCTTTGAATTCATTCTGAAGTTTCTCTCTTTCAAGAGCTGCAAGTTTTCGCAACTGCATCTCGAGAATGGCCTGTGCTTGTACTTCTGTGAATTCATATTTTTCAATCAAATTTGTTTTGGCCTCTTCCTGTGTCTTTGATCCGCGAATTGTTGCAATAATCTCATCAAGAATATCAAGGGCCTTTAGAAGACCTTCGAGTATATGTGCTCTATACCTTGATTCTGCTAGATCAAATTCAAACCTTCTGATTACTACCGATATTCTGAAGCTTAGGAAGAGCTCTAACATCTGTTTTAGTGGGAGAGTCTTAGGTTCCTGTTCAACAAGTGCAATCATATTCGCATTAAATACCTTTTGCATCTCGGTATACTTGTAGAGTTTGTTCAGGATAGCTTTAGGTTGTACATCCTTTTTAAGGATTATTACAACTCTCATTCCTTCTCTGTTTGACTCGTCTCTAATATCCGAAATTCCTTCTACCTTCTTATCCTTTACTAGATCAGCAATCTTTTCGATGAGGTATGCTTTATTAACCTGATATGGGATTTCTGTGACTATAATCTGGAACTTTCCTTTACTTCCCTCTTCAATTGAGGCCTTTGCCCTCTGAAGTATTCTTCCTCGCCCTGTTGAGTATGCATTTAAAATCTCGTTTCTGTCATATATGATTCCACCGGTTGGGAAATCTGGTCCGGGAACTATATCCATTAACTCTTCTGGAGTTATTTCTGACTTAAATTCTGGGTATAGGTGCTCTCCTGCCTTTAGTCTGGCTTTGAGCTGGTGAACTTTCTCTTCGAAGTTCAAATCAAACTTGTTTATGTAGTTTCCAAGGTATTCGACTGGTCTTGGATCTAGTGTCATTGGGATACGTTCTCCTTTCTCTCTTTCAATTCTTAGGGTGTCGTATATAGCGCTTTCCTTCCATGCGTTTCCCTTCTTAATCATTTCTCTAAGGGCTTTTACAAGCTCAGAAAGGTTGTGTGGGGGAATCTTTGTTGCCATTCCAACGGCGATACCATCGCTTCCATTTGTTAGAAGTTGTGGTATTGCTGCGGGAAGAACAGTTGGTTCTAATCTTGTTCCGTCATAGTTTAGTATGAAAGGGACGGTTCCTTTTTCAAGATCCTTTAGAAGTTCAAGGGCGATCTTTGACATCTTTGCCTCAGTGTATCTCATTGCTGCTGCCGGATCCCCGTCTATTGATCCGAAGTTTCCTTGTCCATCTACTAACGGGTATCTGGTTGAGAAATCCTGTGCCATCTTTACCATCGTTGGATATATAACCACTTCACCGTGTGGATGGTAGTTACCTGATGTGTCACCTGCGATTTTTGCAGATTTTCTGTAGTGGGCACTTGGGGTTAGGTTCATGTCATTCATTGCAACGAGGATTCTTCTCTGGGATGGTTTTAGTCCATCTTTAACTTCAGGAAGGGCACGGGATACAATTACGGACATGGAGTAGTCAAGGTATCGAGATTTCATCTCATCGGAGATCGAGCTATCTGCTATCTCTCCTGGTTTAAATTCTGATGTGTAGTTAAGTAGGTCATCATCATCTCCACCTCCATCTCCATCTGTTTCAACTTCAGGAAGTACTTCAGAGACAGGTTCAGGAGTTAGGTTGGCATCTGTCTGTGGGGTCTCTACTACCTCTTCCAGGGATCTCTTTATAATCTCATCTTTTACATCACTCATGTCTTGTAGTATCTAATTTATACGCAAGTCGTGAACAATAATACCTTAAAATGGGTCTTTTGTTAAACCCTCTATTGCTCCCTAATTTCTCGATATGTCATACCGTAGTAGTATGATATTGCGAAGGCGAAAATAGTTGATATTACCGGATATATTATTGGGATAACGCAACATATTACGAATATAAAGCTCATAAGTACGGTTCCTAGAATTTCCAGAGCGTATAGAATTAAGAATGGCTTTATGTTCTTAGAGACAATTGCGAGTAGTTGTGGCGGGTTGAATATAAATTTGAATCCTTTGGTGAGGTATAGGTATTCCATTGCAAATTGCATAAGCTTGAGACCTAATACTAAAAAGAGAATCCATGCTACGGAGATTACTCCTGCAATTGCAATTAAGAGCGTTCCTAACACGGGGATTGACTCTAATGAAAGAACTCCAGCCAATCCAGTTAATCCCGGGATGAAGAGGAGGATAAATGCAAATAGACCGAGAATAGTAGTTATTACTATCCTAACTGCTCCGAGTTTCAATCTGAACGCATAATTACCATGAGGAGTTATCGCAGGATCTTTCCCGTATACGATATGCCTTATTACATCAAAAGTGTAACCATTTAGGTATAGGGTTACTGGGAATATGAGGATGGAGACAATAGAACTAACCACAATATAAAAGGCACCTATTCCTTGTGCAAAGAGGTATATAGATTGATCTCCGCTTTCTTTGGCAATCGCCTCAAGTATATCTGAAGGGACTTGGAATACTAATTGGAGCATAAAGGTTATAACGGCTATTACTAGGGTAGTTAGAAAGTAGATCCCTACGGTTTTCTGCCAATCGTTCTGTGCAAAAGGGAACTTAATCGCTTTTTCAATACTAATCACGAGTGTAATTTCTTAATTTAGACCCTTCATTATATTGTTATATACACTTCTTTTCAATGCTTATCCATTCATAATATGTTCGCAACATATCCTCTTCTGAAAGTATTATGAGAGGGGTATTAATACCTGCATCTAAGCTGTTTTTGATTGCATATGCATGGTTTGGTTCCTTCCCTTTTACAATATCTCCCTTGCAATGATACGAGGTTGTAAAATTTTCTAAACCTAACATTTTCAAATCATCTGTAACTATCCTGCCTTTAAATCCTAATTCCCCTCTTAATATTTCTACCCACATTTTAGAGATGGTCGCTGGCAAGGTATCAACCTTTGGATATATTACATGACCTAGCATAATATTCTCTGCACCAGCTTCTATAGCCGCAATATATGGGACTGCATCTGTTTTGTGCCACTCCTCCTTTGTGATTTCAACGGTTGTTTCTTTAAAATGTGTATCGCTACTTGTCCTGCCTAGCCCAGGAAAATGTTTGGGTGTACTCTCTATCGCGTGCTCCCGAAGTGTTTTAATGTAGTTTGATGAGGTCCTTGTAACTATCGCTGGGCTATTTCCTGCTGACCTAATTGAAAGCGCTGATGTTGGTTTATATGCTATGTCGACCACAGGGGCAAGGTTCATATCAATGCCAATCTCTTTGAGAAATATGCTTTGTTTTTTTGCCTGAGCGCTATCGTATCCTCTCATGCCTGTGAAGCCTTTTGGGTATTTTTCTAAGTTTTTGAATCTTGAGACTATGCCTCCTTCTTCATCTACAGATACCCTTATCCTACTTCCCTTTGACTTAGCATAATTATGAATATCTTCGATTAACTGCTTGGTTTGGGTATAATCTCTAATGTTATTTCCAAGGAGTATTATGCAGGAAGGCTTTACGGTATCAAGAAATTCAATGTCTTTTTGCTCTATCTGAAGGTCATCAATACCTACACAGAGTGGAGACTGAACTGTTTCGTAGTATTCCACTACCTGGCTCTTTTGATAGTGGGCTTGTAGGTCTATAATCATTGACTTATTATATTCCCAAATAGATAATATTTAAATTATGTTGGGTTTGGGGTATAATCTCTAACGCAATACTATTCTTTATCAAGATTAAGGACATAAATGAAAAGACACATTATTTTTGACCTCGACGACACAATTAGTGCTTCCTACGATTTTAATCAACAGATGTTTGTTGATACATTCCTTCCCTATATGAAATCTATGACAGAGCAGAACGAGAGCTATCTTCGAAACCTTCACTTTATAACCAGAGGAAAGGCAATGCACCTAATCTTTGAGGAAGCCTTGAAAGAGTTTAACATAACTGCCGATCCAATTAAGATGGTTGCAGAAAATGAGGAGCTTCACAAAAAGAATGCAGCCGATGGGATTATCTGTTTTGAAGGAGCAGAGGATTTCTTTAAACAGTTGAAGGCAAATGAGAAGATACTTTCAATATGTACAAATAGACAGTATGGTTCTCTGAAGAAGATTTTAGATAACGGGAAATTGAGTAAGTATTTTGATAATATAATCTCGTGTTCTGATGAGGGGCACGAGAAACCGGATCCATACTGTATTGAAGAACTTGTTAAAAAGTATGATATCCCAAAAACCGAGTATATGTACTTCGGTGATTCAAAGACAGACTTTGATTTTGCAAGTAACGCCGGGATTGATTTTTTGATAATTGATCAGTACTTGAATAAGAAGCAGTTCTATAAGGCAATTGTGAATCTTTTCGCAAACGTTTAAATCTAAAGCTTCTTAGTTATACGTCAAGATTAGCCAATTTTGAGTATCTTTGTATAAATCTTCTTCTTGGTGGAACTTCTACTCCCATTAGCATCTCAAAAGTTTTCTCTGCTTCTTCTGCATCACTTATCCCAACTCTTTTAAGTACTCTGGTTTCAGGGTTCATAGTTGTTTCCCAAAGCTGCTCAGGATTCATTTCACCCAATCCTTTGAACCTGTTGGTTACTGTCTTTTTCCCTGCTTTTTCAGCTTCTCTAACGAATACATCTTTCTCATTTTCACTTATGAAATAGTATCGGTTTTTACCTATTTCAACTTTAAACAGTGGAGGTTGTGCTAGATATACATATCCTCTTTCTATGAGTGGTCTGAAAAATCTATAGATTAGTGTTAGAACGAGGGTTGCAATGTGTGAACCATCAACATCAGCGTCAGCCATTATAATTACCTTGTGATATCTGAGGTTATCGCTATTCATTGTATCCCCTATCCCTACTCCAAGTGCGGTTACTATATCTTTGAACTCCTGGTTGGAGAGGATTCTATCAACTCTATATTTATGACTGTTAATAATCTTTCCTCTAAGTGGAAGGATCGCTTGGTTTGATCTATTTCTACCTTGTTTTGCACTCCCACCTGCTGAGTCACCCTCAACAATGTAGAGTTCACTTATTGAAGGATCTTTACTTGAACAATCTGCTAATTTACCAGGGAGTCCACTTCCTTCCAGTGCCCCTTTTCTAATAACGGCTTCTCTTGCAGCTTTTGCAGCTGCACGTGCTTTGAAGGCTAACACTGCTTTACCTATGATTGCTTTTGCTTCTTTTGGATTCTCTTTAAAGTATGTTGTAAGTTCATCTCTAAGTACCTTTTGTACAACACTTTTAACCTCAGGATTATTTAATTTTATTTTTGTCTGACCCTCAAATTGTGGGTCTGGCACTTTTACGGAGATTACAGACGTGAGTCCCTCTCTAACATCATCTCCGCCTAATGTGGTATTTTTCATCCCTTTTAGCATCTCTTCTCCTGCCGCATAAAGATTTATTGCGGAGGTTAAAGCGGTTCTGAAGCCAGCAAGATGAGTACCGCCTTCTGGGTTAAGGATATTATTTGTATAGCATTTCACATTCTCCTCAAGTGAGTCTGTATATTGAAGTGCAACCTCAACTATAATTCCTTCCTCTTCTTTCTTTGTATAGAAGACGTCACATAGAGATTTCTCATCGAGGTTCATAAACTTCACATACGATTTAATACCATCTTCAAAGTATAGTTCGTATGTTTTAGGACTCTCACCTGCTTCAACTCTCTCATCTCTTAAGCTGAATTTTAATCCTCCTGTTAAGTATGCATGTTGTCTAGTTTTCTCAAGTATTTTCTTAAAGCTGAAGTTTACATCTGGGAATATCTGGAAATCAGGTTTGAAGACGTGTTGTGTTCCGTTTAACTTTGTTGTTCCTTTCTCCTCTAATTTTGTTACAGGAACACCTCTTTCATATCTTTGCTGATATATCTTTCCATCTTTATAGACTGTTGATACCATCCATTCTGAAAGGGCGTTAGTACATTTCATACCGACTCCATGTAGTCCACCAGACACCTTATACGCTCCTTTTTCAAACTTTCCACCGGCATGAAGGTTTGTCATAACTGTTTCAAGGGTGGAAACTTTTGTTTGTGGGTGCATGTCTACTGGGATTCCTCTACCGTTATCTCTAAGTTCTAGGGACCCGTCCTTGTGAATTGTAATCCAGATATGGTCACAGAAACCTGCAATTGCTTCATCTACAGCGTTATCCATAATCTCTGTGAAGAGATGGTGAAGTCCTTCTAGGTCTGTTGAACCTATATACATTGAAGGTCTCTTTCTTACAGCCTCAAGTCCTTGTAGTACTCTAATATTTGATGAATCGTATGTTTGTGTGTTATCAGTGCTCATAGTGTTTACTAAATGTATAGACTTATCATTTTATCATGGTGGGATTAAATTGCAACCGCTTAGAACTTCCTTTCAATCATGTAGTCAGCAATTCCCAAAATAAACTTGAAGCCATTGTTTTCTGAATATTCTTTGAATTGGGTTGAGAGACTCTCTTTAGCTTCTTTGACTAATTTAAAAGAGAGCTCTTTTGAGTATTCCAACGAACCTGTTTTTACAATAATCTCTTGAACTTGCTTGTGAAGTTGGTCGGTGAGGAATCTATTGCCTAGACCTTTCATTATAATTTCCCTCTCCTTGCTAGTTACATTTTCTAAGGCTTTTGTTATCAACAAAGTTATCTTTCCTTCCATTAGGTCGTCTTTATTTGATTTCCCTGTCTCTTTCGGGTCTCCAAACATGCCTAGGATATCGTCTTGTATTTGAAATGCTATACCGGCTGGGATTGAGTATCCCTTAAGTTTTTCAATATCCTGTTCACTAGCCCCTGCTAGGGTTGCTCCAAGCTGGAGGGGGTTTAGATATGTATATACAGAAGTCTTATACTCATGAACCTTGAGGACATCCATTTCTGTAGCATTGTCTATTGTTTGATTATATATATCTCTAATCTGGCCTAATCCGGTAATTCTGACCGCTTTATCAAAACCCTGAACGGCCCTTATTACTCTTTCTTTTGGTAAATCTATTGAAAGTAATAGGCTGTTTGCTACATGTTGACCAACAAATGTAGCGGCTACTGTGGCCTCCGAGATTCCAAAATGGAAGGAGTCTCCTTTAAGTTGATTATCGGTATGAAACTTTTCGACCATTTTATGAGCTGTTGGCCCTTTTCTTCTAATATCCGATCTATCATTGAAATCATCGATTACGAGTATATATGCATGCATCATCTCAATCGCCATGGCGGCTTTATATATCTCCTCATCTATCCTTCCTTTAAACAGTTCATAGCCTTTTAATACAAAGGCTCCTCTAAGTCTTTTCCCGCCCCTTACGACAATTTCCTTATATGCATTCATCGCAACTTCCGTTGAAAGGTGGTACTGTTTCGCCTGTGGCATGACCTCACTTTCCATATACTCAAGAAGCCTCACATCAAGATCTTTTTGTATATTAACGAGCTCCTCTTTTGCAAATTGTGATAGTGATTCCATATATTTATATATAAGGTTACGTATCCGAATATACCATAACTTAAGTTTTAAGTAATTTTTACATCTATGGTAAATCTCATGTAATATGAAGTTATGGTTAGAAATTTTCCAAAATTAGGGAAAATCGGAATCAAGGAACTTGGGGTTAGTTTGGTTAGTCTGGGAATGGGCTTGGGTAGTGGGGAGTTTATTCTCTGGCCTCTTCTCACCGTGACATATGGGTATGGAATTTTGTGGGGGGCATTATTAGGTATTACAATACAGCTAATTCTCATCCTTGAAATTCAGAGATATACATCAGTTAAAGGAGAGGACTTTGTAAGTGGGGTTTACAGACTGAACCCTATACTTCCCATGATTCTACTTTTTGCTTCCATCCTTGGTTTTGGATGGCCAGGCTTTGCGGCTTCTGCTTCCGAACTGCTAGTCGATATCGTTCCCACACTCTCTTCTGTTTCCAAGTTGCTTCCGACCTTCCTACTCCTGTTATGCTCTTCGGTTCTTTTAATAGGAAGGAATGTATATAGCAAAATTGAACCAATTCAGTCCGCGATTGTAATATTCAGCTTTATTCTAGTAATGTATCTCTCTGTCTCCCTTTTTAATTTGGGTGATTTGAGTGGAGTTCTGGGAGGATTGGGGGGAAGTGGTAATGGGTATAGGTTTTTCCCCAAAGATTTGGATTTTTCAATTTTTCTTGGGGCAATTGCATATGCAGGTACAGGTGGAATCTTAATCTTGAGTCAGAGTTTTTATACAATTGAGGAAAGACATGGTATGACGAAGTTCTTCCCCCCGCTTTCACTATGGAGTACTATAAGTATAAAGCACGAGGATGTGACTCCTGCGGTTGATGACGAGAGCCTTCGTAACTTTAGGAAGCTAAGGAGGTTTCAGGTTATTGAAAATATTTTCTTTTTCTGGCTTTTGGGGATTATTACAATTGTACTCCTCTCATATCTTGCATCCAAGCTTCTTGATGGATCCAGTTTGGTGCCCAACTCGTTAGATTTTCTTCGGTTGGAATCAAGGACAATTGGTAGCCTCTGGGGAGATATTATGGGAAAAGGATTCCTCTTGATTGGCTTCCTCTCCCTCCTCTCTGTGCAGATTGGTATCTATGATATTACAGGAAGAGTTGCGGTGAATGTATTTAAAAGGTATCCAATTTTTAATCGTTATTCAAACGGTTTGATATACGTGTATACAATTATTATCCAACTATTGATAGGTTCGACCCTTCTTCTTCTTGGATTCACAAGTCCAGTATGGTTGCTTGTTACTGGTGCGGTTATAAATGCTGTGAGTATGTCTTTAATTGCTATCCTCACTGTGATACTGAACACCAGGATGTTGGAAGGAAGATATCGTACTCCTCTTGTCATAACAGGATTTCTCTGTCTTGCCGCCCTTTTCTATTTGGTGCTCTTTCTCCTAAATATCTTATAATGTGCTATAGAGGTGTTTTAATGGAATTCGCATACCCATTTCCCTTTTACTTTCTTTCGTTATAATATCTGTGTATGCAGCATATTGCTATCATGACGAAGAAATTAGGGTATATTGATTTCATACTTCAAAGAAAGAAAACTATTGAATCAAGGTGGTATAGAAGTAGGATTTCACCCTGGGATCGGGTGTTTGTGGGAGATATAATATATTTCAAAAATGCAGGAGAAAAAGTTACTGCTTTTGCAACGGTTGAAAAGGCCCTTCAATTCCAGAATCTAAATAAAGGTATGTTTGAAGAGATTGTTGAGAAATATGGAGATGGAATAGGGATGGCTGATGGGGAGTATACAGAGTTCTATCAAAAGAAGAGGTACTGTATTCTCATGTTTTTAAAAGACCCAACGCCGGTAAATGTCCCTTTTCATATTTACAAAAACGGTTTTGGAACAGGATGTGCCTGGATGTGTATTAATGATATCAAAGATGTTGTAGCGGCTTAGTCCCTTTTTACACCGGTTGTTCTAATGTTACTTTGTTTTCCACCTTTGTATATCTTCCCATGAGTTCCTCCTTTGCAAGGATGTGCTCTTCCATTGCGAGAAGTAGATCATCTCTTGTTGCTGTCTCTGGGTCCAAATCTAATTTAGTATCCAGAGCAAATATTTTGAAGAAGTATCTGTGTTCCCCTTCTGGTGGGCATATACTATACCACCCTTCTGTCATCCCTGAATTTTTTCCCACTACTCCCATTGGTACTTTTCCCTCTTCAATCTCTTTAATACTCGGATCGATGTTCCATACCATCAAGTGGGTCCAAATCCCGGCTGGGGCATCGTGGTCCTCCACTACAAAGACTAGACTTAACGCGTCATGAGGTGGATAGAAAATTTTAAATGGAGGGAGTATGTCGTCTCCGTCACAGGTATATTTGGATGGTATCTCACCATCGTGTGTTAGGGAGGGACTGTTTAGTAGCATAATTTATTTAGATAATTAATTTATATATCTTATCTATTTAAAATATTTACTTTACACTTCCATTCTACAATTTAGGGGGTATGAAAACAAGTTTTACAATTAAGGGCTTACCGTCCCTTTACATACTCTATTTTGAACTGGCTATTCTCTCTCAGGTTTTCACAGTAGTCGGTTTCGGAGCCAACTGATCTATAGCCAGAAAATACTATATATCCGAAAACCTCAGTATCTACCTGAGATACATCTAAAACACAGTTCTTGGAATATACATTTGAGTCCTTAATATTAAAGTTTGCTGAGGTTGTTTCTTTATCATAATCAATATTTGTGTAGTAATAGATATGGCTGGCTAGATAGTTGTGTACTGCTACCTTTGGCTCCCATACGTAGATTACCCCTGAACCATAATCTCCATTATTTTCATTCTTCCTAACATAGTATCCTTTAAAATCTTTTACCTCTTCAAGTGGTGTGGTTACAGTTTCCCCAGCTAAATAGTCTGTCATAGCCCGCTCGGTTGCAAAGTATGTAAATAGGTTGGAGCTCGAGCCTACTAGTTTAGTATTATCTGAGTATCTCACCCACCCTGACCCTCTCTCTTCCTCCTTAAATGTGTCTTCGTAGTCAAACTTTTCAGTTGATATTTTAAAGTAGTCTTTGTCATTTATCATTAAGTTGAAAGTGCTTTTTTGTTTGGTATTTTCTACCTCAGTTTGTAACTCTGGCTTTGTGAGATAGTATGTGACGGTGGAGAGAATGAGTAGAAGCCCAAGAGTTATTATTCCAGAGGTCAATCTATTTGAGGTTACCTTTTTTACAAGACTAGATTTCTTTTTCATTTCGCTTTGAGGGTATTATTTTAGGTTAAGTACACTATAGCACTAACTGAAAGCTTTGGAATGTTAGTTATAGATCTCATCCAATAATTCTGAAAATAGCTTGCTCATACCTCTTATCTTCTTTATTTGTTCCTGATCATGAGTGGTATCGGATTCCATATCATCTGTCGAGTCACCTTCTGTCAGCTTGTATATTATTCTTGGCATTATTTTATCTGTTAGCCAAACAAATTTGGCTTCTTCACTACTTCTTTCCTCATACTCTTCCCAAAGTTCTCTTACTTCCTTGCCAAATCTTATCGGAAGTTGTGGCACAATCTCTTTCATTGCATTTATCTCGTTCATTCTCTTCTGTTCTTTTGATACTTCGGTTGAGTGTGCATATACATCTCCAGCTATAATTTCAACTAGATCGTGTACGAGAGCCATTTTAATAGCTTTATTTAGATCAATTTTCTTTTCATACTTTTCGGAGAGCATCCATATGGTCATTACTAAATGCCAGGTATGTTCAGCATCAGTCTCTCTTCTTCCCTCTTTAGAGATTAAAGAAAGTCTTTGTACATGTTTAAACTTGTTTAGAAAAACAATTGAGTTAATGAGGCTTGCTGCATCGTTCATATTTGTTAGGTTTAAAATGGTTGTCTAAGTATACGGAATGTTGGCACTAATTCAAAGTAGTATGTGACTAGAAAACCCTCTACTTTAAAATCCCCTGAAAATTCCTTGGTTCATATTTATTTCACATCTTTGTTTTACAATTGTATATGTCTAAATTATTATAAATCTAATATGCTGACTAAAAGAGATATACAAATATTAAAGGTGACCTTTTTTGACCCTATAAGTAATAGGTTTAACCTGATTGACGCTAAGTTTAGACAAATCGACGAAAGGTTTAACTTAATTGAGGAAACTTTAAAGAACCATAATCGGAGAATTCTGGTTGTACAAGATGTTGTTGTAGGAATCAATAAATATATAGAGGGTGAACTTACAATCACTTTACACTCTTTAGAACAAGGGCAAAAAAAGTTTGAGGAGAGTCAGATGAGATTGGAAGAGAGTAATAAGGAATTAAAGAGAAGTGATAGGGATACTAACGAGACTCTTAAAGCTCAACAGATTCGGATTACCCACTTAGAGGAAAAGGTTTCAATATTCTAGTTATATTAAACTTCTATCTCTAAATTCAATCTCTACCAGATTCATAAACTTTGTTTTAAGAAATTTTCCTTCTGGATACTCTGCAATCTTTCCAATATATTTCTCAGGGAATTCTTTAGCAAAATCATCAAAATTCTTAACTACTATTGCTAGATGTTCTATTCCAAGTTTAAGTTTCTGAGTGTCCGAATCTTTTTTGGGCTCAAATATCTCAATACCATTAAACTTTATATTTTGGACTTTAAATTCTTCCATAAAGGAAAACATAGCAACCCTTCTCCCATGAAGGATATTTGTGAACTTATGATTCATATATGAGGAAAGAAGTTTAAAGTACTCTTCATATTCGTCTGTTGAAGAGGTCTGAACTCCCAAATGATCCCCCTCATAATTACTCTCGAGGATGTTGATTTTGTAGATCTCTTTTGTTTGGGAGAAGACAAGGGGAAGGTACATTTCACAGTATTTAGTAATTTCTGAAACAGAACCAAGGTAGTATTTATCCATAGAGGTAATTATACTACCAAGAGTCTTTAGATCGCTACAGTATTTTAGAAATCCTTTACGATGAATGACTCCTCTGCGAAATCCATATCAGTTTCCTGCAGTGCATATTTAAAGATATTTTCCTCATCATAGTATTTCTTTTTAATACTGTGGAATTGCTTCTCTGTTATCCATGAATTTTTACCGCTACGAGTATCTGCAATCTCCCCTACTGGATTTACAGCAACTACAATGTAGAACATCTTATCTTCAACTAGTTCTCCTGAGGTTTCTAACCTCACTAAGTTGTGCACTATTCTTTTAATATGGAACTCTGAACAATCTAGACCGGTCTCCTCTTTTAACTCTCTTCTTGCAGTTTCTTCAACCTTTTCTCCATACCGTATCTTCCCTGTTATAAAGCCCTTATAGCCGTAGTATGGCTCTTTTGTTCTCTCCTGAACAAGAAGTTCTAGGCCTTCCCCACTCTCCCTTATTCCAACTATCATAACTGCAATTTTGGGTTGTTTTTCTATCTGGCTTTCATCTGTGTCCATTTGGTTTGCATATCCCTTTCCTTTTGTGCTTAGTGTATATCTTAAACTCTTTTTTTCAACATATCCTAACTCTATAAGTGTGTTTACGTGGTATGAGAAGTGGTCAGAAGAGAGTCCCTTTATATTTAATTCGGTGAATTTAGAATTTGGTCTGAAGAGAAGTTCACGTAGGATTAGCATTTGAATATTGTGTAGATTGTCCATATAGGGGGTTTTGAATTTATATAGTTAATGGTAGCAATATCAAAGATGTAATACTAGTGAAATGGGATTCACTTTTTCTTTAACTGCGCCTAATTAATTATCTCTTTCTTCACACTAATTAATACTCCAAAGGCAGACTTGTAATACTTTTCTGATGCAACTTTTACCTTCTTAAAGATATGTTCTAACTCTGGTACAACATTTAATCTGTCTTCAGGTTCATCTGAGTACATTGTAAATTCTTTAATACCGTCTCTATATGTACCTAGGTTTGCAGGGTCAAAGATTTCAACTACTTTTCGGGAGAGTCTCTTTACAAGGTTGTTAGTTGGATAGCTAGTATCAACGGGTTCCTCTACCCAGTATGTGTAGTATCCATGCTTCCTCATTACGCTGTTAATTGATTTAGTAGAGATAGGGTTTTGAATTTCTCCGTAAAGAATATCAATTTGAACAGTTTCTAAGAGTTTTTCAAAAAGTATTTTTGAATATCCTTTTCCTCTGTATTCCTTTAGTACGTCTATCTCAATTACGTATAGATAGACTAAACTATCATCTTTGTATGTTTTGAATGCAATGTATCCTACTGATTTCCCATCCTCTTTTATAATTAAGGCTTTATCAGCTTTAATAAGTTCCTTTGTGTAATGTATCCTATCCTCATATGTTTTTGGTATGAAATTCCAATCCCAAACTGAGAGATATATAGGAATGAGTTGTGACTCAATCTCAGATATCTTTGTATCTTTATCTTTTGAAAATGTAATGGTTTCAAATGTAATCATATGGAAGATTATAACAAAAGATAGTTATAGCGTGGGATATATAATTCCCATACTAAACGTGTTTAGATTTTTGGTGTAAAATAAGGCAATCATGAATACAATGCTAATAAATATCGGATTCAATCTCTTAGGTCCAGTCTATGATTTAATACTTAAAACATCCCAGGAGATAAGGGATAGGTATAACTCTGATTGGTATATAGACGATAAGAAGTATCACCTTCATTTCCCTATGTATTTGATCTCTATCCCTTCAAGTAACGAAGCTTTAATAAGTGGTGCGGCTGAAGAATATCTAAAATATTGTAAAAGAGTGGAGGTAGAAATTATAGATATGTTCTTCAACTCGAATGGACTTTTAATGCTAAAGTTTCTGTTGACTAAAGAGATTCTTGATTTGCATACGCTTTCACTTAAGTACTTTAATCCACTAAGAGAGAACCTTCTGCGAGATAAGTATTTGGATGAAAAGTATCTATCAAAATTATCTTCGGAGGTGAGAACCAATGTTTTAGAGTATGGGTCAGAATATGTACTAGATAACTATGTCCCGCATGTGACAATTGCAAGAATCAAGGATGTGAGACAGCAGAATGAAATATTATCTAATTATCGAGATTTGGTTGTAGGTACTAAAGGGAGGTTTGATAAACTGCAGGTACACACCGCGATCTTCTCTGAAAATAAGGAAGATGATAGAACTATATTACTGTTTGATAGGAGTATTAACTAAAGTTTCCCTTTATTCAGATATGAGTTAACCTCTCTTAGAATATCTTTATCCTTATCCGTAATCCTTAATCTCAACGCTTGTCTTAATGTAAAACCCTTTATTCCTCCCCTACTATGTATTTTCAAATCTTTAATCAATGGAGCTTTAGCTAAGTACATATAGTACGTTAGCTCTAAATCAGGTTTATTAACAGGAATAAAGGTATATTTATTGAATAACGTATAATTATCTATACGATAGCCCATCTCCTCGTTTATTTCTCTCTTCATAGCTTGTTCTGGTGTCTCCCCTTTTTCTATACTTCCTCCGAAGAAACTCCAATGCTCTCCATGTTTCTTAATTTTTCGTCTATCTTCAAGTAATATCTTATTATCAGAAGTTATAAATATCACTCCAGCACACTCAATCTTTTGCATTGAAGAATTATAACACAAGGGATTCTTATTCGTGAATTGTTTTGAACAACTTGAAACTTAAATATATTATCCTAGCTATAAAGCTTTAGCTCTTTGAGAATATTATTCGAACTTAGTTCTAATATTTTGGAGTTCGCTTTTGTAAGGTTATAGCCAATGTTGAGGTCTTTATTTATACTTAGAAACTTTATGTTTAACTTTGCACTCTCAATATTATTTACAAACAGCTCAAAATCACATTCGTCCAGGATATGTTTGTTTTTAATAATTAATTTGGTAGCGGCTTTACTCCCAATACCTTTTATCCCAGGTATATTATCGGAAGGATCTCCTTTGATGGCAATAAATTCTATATATCGTGAACAGTCAAACCCATACTTTTCAAAAAAGACATCTTTGGTGATAGTTACAATCTGACCTTTATTAACATGTATAATACTAATATTACTTGAGATTAACTGATAATAATCTTTATCCTGGGAAAGTATGAAGATATCATTATTTAAAGATTCTCCTGTTGCAATAGATCCAATTACATCATCTGCCTCATAATCAGGATGCTCAATATAGCTTATATCTAGATATTGAAGAGCGTCTTTGATAATTGATAGCTGATCAAACATTGCTTTTTCAGAAGTGGGCCTATTCTGTTTGTATTGGTTGTTGGTGTTGAGTTTAGCTGCGGTACCACTCTCCGAATCGAAAACTGTAATTATTGATGTCGGATTTAACTCCATTGCTACTTTTCTCAACATGGACAAAAATCCGTAGTATGCATTTACTTGAGTCCCATTAGCAAGTTTTGCGGATGAGGGGATCCCGTAATATGATCGGTATAGAAGATTATGCCCATCAATGATTAAGATCTTTTCCATATTTAGTATTCTACACTATTGGAGAAAAAGAGTTGGCGATTCAAAGTCGTTTTAAGTGTAAAATATACCGTGTACACACGCTACTTTATAATTACCGATTCTCTTGTTATGCTCCATGCTTGAAGAAAATCTCCTCCCAACTTCTCCTCAAACAGAGGCTTGAAGAAATCGTACAAAATACTTTTTACCTTCTTATTTCCAATCGTCTCATCATATCGGAAGTTTAAGCTTACAAAGTCATCACTTCCAGTCATAATACTTGCGTATATTACACCTTTATCCTCTTCTACCCATTTCTTAACGGCTGAGAATAATTGTATTTGTGAACAATATTTATTGGAGAAATGTAATACTCCTGTAACGAGACCTTTTTTCGTTGAAGTTTCGAACTCCTCTATGAGGTTTTTATCCATAGTAATAATAAATTAAAAATTATAAATGATGGGTAATTATATCAATTAACTGAAAAGAGAGATATGTTGGGCTGTACTTCTCATTTAACTATCATGACACAAAGTATTGGGTCATATATACTAAGCTATATGGAACAAGGTGATAAATTTCAGTTAATGAGGGAACTGATTGAAGATATTAAATCTGATATCTCTCCCTCACGTATCAGGTCAAACCGGAATGGACTTGATACCAATGTTAGTCTGGTAAATCAATTCAGATTACATAAACATATTCCAAACAAGTGGTTTGATTGGACAAATACTGTAACAAAGTCCGAGATAATGATTATCGGACAAGACTGGGGACCGTATTTAGTCTTAAAGGAATTTATTTCCTCTTTTGATGAATCAAAAGCAAATGATATTGATTATTACAGAAAGTTTCTCTTTAAAGATTTTTCTTCAAGAACTGAGAAATTTATTCTAAACACAGTTCAAGAAACATATAAAGACAAATTCAATGAAGATTTTACTGCTGAAATGTGGGATAAGATATTTTTTACAATGGCTGTACTGTTTACAAGGCAAGGTAAATTATTTAGAGGAAATCAAAATTTTGATGAGAAAAAGAGCTTTGAGATTTCATATCCTTATGTTAAACGTCAGATTGATATTGTTCAACCTAAACTTATAATTCCACTAGGAAACTTAGCATTTAGTGTTATCAATAGATACTATGGTTTGGAGTATACAGATATAAAAATCAGTAAAATAATTAACAGTTTGGAGGGTGGCTTTATTCATCTAAATAGCGTATCGATATTACCTAATTACCATCCTGCTGCCCATGTTGACCCTAAAGTTCAAAAGGCTATATGGGAAAAGATGTGGAATTCAAATAAGATTTGAGTGGTTGGCTATACAAAGTATCCTGAAATTTGGAAAGAAAGGCCCGCCTAATCAATATTTGGCACGAAATGATTCCTAGACCAGTTCCAGAGTACTGGATGAAAATCAACCGGAGCCCAAGTTGACCCTTTAAGAAGCTCTTTCCATGCTTCCTCTACTTTCTCTGGTTTGATATCCCTGTTCTCAAGTATGCCTAAATGCTCAGTCGCTTGCATAATATGTGTATCGGGGATTATTGAAAGATTTATGGTGTTCTTTAGTTTTAGGTCAGAGTAGTAAAGTAAAATGTAAATGAAATAGTTACTTAGTTTGGGACCAGATAGATAAGGAAACTTACTCTTCATTTCTTTTCTAACTATCTCTAACACCAAATCTGTATTATGTTCCCCTCTCTTAAATAGCTCTCGTGGATCATTGTTGAAATCCGAATTGAAAGTTTTTGATATTTTTCCCCAGATTTCAATATGTTTATTGGGTTGAAGTGCCAACTTATGTTTTAATAAGGCTTGCCTAAGATCTTCAGTATTCGTAATTACTACCTTCTCAGGAAAGAAAACGAATTGAGTATCTTTATCATTCCAGGTCTTTAATGCTGATTCCCAGGTCTTTGGAGAGTTTCTTTGGAAGTTTAACGAGCATGTCATTGTGAAATATAAGTAATTCTCACGGCTACTTTTGTCTAAACTAGGATTCACTTCGTGAGTATGCAAAAGAGGAATCTCCCCGTTTTGATAACTTTTCATTAACCGAGAGAGTTTTTCAAGAATAACCTGTTTTTGCATTAATATAGTATACCAGAGTGATGCTAAAAATAGGGCCATTTTAACATGTCTGAAACTTAAAGACGGAGAAATTTTTGCGTATTATGTTAATGGCTAAACTAACACTCAAACTATTTTAATAGGAAGTATTACTTCTTAGCGATAGCTAATTGATTGTAGAGTTTCTCTATCGGAACATTAATGCTAGAAACGGGAAATGGAAATGCATTATAAAGGTCATTAATTGATGTTACTTTCCCTATACGCTTCAAAAATAGATATTTCCTTGTTTGTTCTAATCTTGTATTAGGCTGTATGAACTGCCCCCATAATGCTCCGCTTCTTAATACATTCTCACGGGTTATAATTGTTATGTTTTCTTGTAATTCTTCAGGCAAAAACATCCAAATAGTTTTTGTAGAGTATAACCATGATTCTCCACTAAGTAGCTTAATATAAGGATGGTTTGTTTTAAGTATTGTCAAAACCTGACGAAGGTCATTACGAATACTTTCATACTCAAGCGTACCACTGTCCCCAATGTGTAATGACACACTTCCGTCCTTTTCTAGTTTTGCACTTATCCTCCCCTGTTCTACTAATTTTGTTTGTTTTATTTCATCGTCGGATTGATCTTGCTTTTCCTTTACTTGTTCTATGATATAGGCGGAGAGATTCAGTAAATTTTGTTCTGTAATCTCAGTATTTGAGAAGATCGTCTTAAAGCTCTCGTCCATTGGTTTATCCATTCTGTATCTTGTCCCTATAAGCAAATAATATATAGGGGTGAATCCTGCGATACAAGTAGGCAAGTTCATATCCTGGTATAGAGAACAAATATGGTTGGCGACAGTGAGTTGAATTGCTATATTTTGTGTCGGTTGATCTTGAATATTAAGGGTCTCTAACGCGAGTTTATCTGTTTTCTCGTTAATTGTTGGACGTTGTTCCCAATCCTTTTCTTGTATCTGTTGTATGAGCATATATGTTTATTTTATATCACAAATAGGGGAAATTATAATGGTATACTGTGCTAAAAGACCTGAAACTTAAACGCGGCTTCTTTTTGTACTTGTATATTTAATAGTCATACTCTAAACTTTTATTGTGAAAACAGGAGTAATTCTAAATCATAAATATTTCAATGGTGTGATGCCTGAGGATATAAGTAGGAAATATAAGTCTGAAACGCTTAAATATTTCAATAACTTTGGGATGGAGGGAACAGGAATGTTTGCAATGATTGCAAAAGGACCAAACATTGAATCTGATTACAATTGGGAAAATACAGATCTACTCATCGAACATGCAAATCATAACGGAGCACAAATTCATTTCAATACTGTAATTACAGGACACATAGATATATTTCCTCAATGGTATAAAGATTTAGACCCTGAACAAAAGTTAAAAGTTCTGGAAAATCATGTTAAGGCAGTAGTTGGAAGATATAAAGGAAAGGTTAACTTCTTCAAGTTGGTAAATGAAGCTGTAAGAGAACCTGATGAAAAATATTTAGGAACAAATTTAAATAAAGCTGAGCTTATTGCCGATATTTTTAAATGGGCTGTAGAAACATATCAAGAAGGAAGATATATGTTCAACGAATTTGGATGTTTGATTAGAGATGAAATCAGAGAACCTTTTCTGAAATTAGTAGATGATGTAACAAAGCTAGGAGGAAGAATTGATGTTATTGGAGAGCAAGCACATAGTGGATACCACCCAAGACCATTCTTTCTACCCCCTGATGAACAATTAAATAAAGCTCTTGATGGAATTCATACAAGAACTCGATTGCCTATGATGATTACTGAATTCGATATGAGTCCAAAGAACGGCAACTACGAAGGAGGATCTATTGATCCAAACAAACCAGTTACTTGTGACGGTATTACCTACTCTACTTGGTTTGATTATCAATCTTATGCTTACAATCACATGAGAGAACTATGTGGTTCTAAAGATTATATTGAAGAATTCTATTATTGGGGAATCATTGATGATCCAACAATAACTTGGGAAAGAGAAAATACCGGACTATTTGACGAGAATATTGAACCAAAGAAAAACATGATTAGATTATTACTAAGTTTAGAAAAAAGAGAAGGAAAATACTAGAGAAGAAAAAGTTCCTAAACTGTAATAAAATTTGGTGGGCGACGCGGGACTCGAACCTGCGACCCCTACAATGTCAATGTAGTGCTCTAACCAGCTGAGCTAGTCGCCCATAAATACAATGAATTCTATCATTTAACCTCTCTTATAAGCAATTCGTTATTGCGAAACCTCTTTAAGTACTTTTGTATACTCATCTGGAAGCCCTGCAAGCAGCTGATCGAAAAGAACAGGGTGACTTTCAATAACTATTCCCAGTCTATCTACTGTTTCCCTTCTATTCTCTATCTTGTTTACTAACATAAAGAAATCTTTGAGTGGAAAGGGTGTTTTCCAAGGTAAATCATGCTTCATTCTCCCCTCCCCAAAACCGCTAAGTTCAAAAGCACCTATCTGCGATACCTCTATTGTACTACCACTTCCTACTCCCAATTGTTTGTCTATGAACTCAAGAACACTCTCTTGAGTATAGGGCTGAGTATTTGCTAAATCTAACGAAATCAGTGGAATTATATTCGTTCCATCATATCTACTTCTTAGATCCTTCATTAACCTTAGAAATCCATCCCACTCTTTAAAGGTTAGGATTGATGGTTCTACCAGTATTTGTATATTTCTACTTACACCTAGTGAACTTCCTATATCAGCTAAGTTCTTTAAAGTTTTCTCTCTTAAAGCTTCAGAAAACTGATCCGCATCTAACCGCAACCTTAGTTGATCGGAGACTGTTTGTTGAATGGTCTCTACCCCACTCTGAACTCGGGAATTTTGGTCTTTAGGATCCACGGCTAAAAGGTATGCTCCAAAAATATTCATTCCAGTTTTTATCACTGTTTTTATATCCTTCCCCTCTATAGTTTTACCTATTTTCACGGCTGAATCTCTTACTGTCACTCCCCATGGATAGTCTACATCATGAATAGGGACTCCAATATCGTTTGCGCTTTCTACTAGAGTTTCAACATCAAAGATTCTTCCCGAAGAAACTGATGCCATACCGTAAGGGACAAGGTTTATTGCTTCTTTAACTCTTTCCATCGTTTCGTGAGAGAATCTGTCTCTTTCTCCATTAAAAAGATACGCATTCAATAAACTTAGTTTATCGGTAGAAAGAAGACTTTCTACACTGAAAACTGTAGGATTAGGATTTATATGCCCCATGAGTTTATAGCCAAACTATTAGCTTATGACCTTATCAATCAAACCATACTCCTTTGCTTCCTCTGCTGTGAAGAACTTATCTCTATCTGCATCCCTTTCTATATCTTCATACTTCTTTCCCGTAAAGCTTGAGAGCATTTTAAAAAGAAGTTCTCTCGTTTTAAGTATCTCTTTTGCTGCAATATCAATATCACTTGCCTGCCCTTCTGCTCCACCTAATGGTTGATGCATATGTATTTTACTGTGTGGTAATGAGTATCTCTTTCCCTTTGTACCTCCTGCGAGAAGCAGGGAGCCCATTGATGCAGATAATCCTACAGCAATTGTTGAAACATCTGGTTTTATAAAGTTCATGGTATCTAGGATTGCCATCCCTGCGGTTACCTGTCCTCCCTGGGAGTTAATGAACATCTGGATATCTGCCTTGGGATCTTCTTTCTCAAGGAAAAGAAGTTGTGCAACAATGGTATTTGCCATGTGTGGCTCTATCTCTCCAGTTACAAAAAGTATTCTATCCTTAAGTAGTCTTGAATAGATATCGTATGCTCTCTCTCCATCTCTTTCTTTCTCAATTACGGTTGGAATTAGTACATTCATAGTTAAATCAATTACGAAGTTATTTATGCATGGATTATAGCTTTTCCGTACTACTTAGGCAAACTTGGTGATATAATCAATAATTATATTTATTATGGGAAATGTCATGAAAGGTAAAGGGGAAAACCCAGAGTTAGATCCGAATTTGGAGATTCTTTTGAGTCAGCACCACGATATTATTCAGGATACCTTTAAGGAGAACGGATCTCCGATTTGGTATGTAAGAGATCTCTTTGCTCTCGCTGTCACAGATCTATCTTCAATTCTATTTACGTTTAATAGAGAAGATGTAGATGCTCGCACCTACTTACTTGAGGTCGAGGGATTAGCGGTTGATCTCGAGGATAATACCGTTAGGATTCGAGGAATGTATCATGTAAGTAAAGAGGAAGTGACCTTGGAGTTTACACTTGTTCCTCCTGTTTAGTCTCTTTTATTTCCCCTTCTTCTCTTTTCCTACAGGAAATATTGCAAGTATAAAAGCGTCGTAGGCCTTCTGTTTAACAAGAACCCTTCTTACATACTCTTTCCACTGTGGATCATCGTAGTAGTCATGGTTATGTCCTTCGTGTTCCTTCTTAATCTTGTTTACTTCTTCATCCAATTCAGTTTCGGTTATTTCTAATCCTTTCTCTTTTCCATACAGCTTTAGGAATACATCTGTCTGGAGTGCATCTACTGCATCTTTCTTCCACATCTCTCTCATTGTTTCAATTTTTATATTGTTACCATTTAAGAACTGTTCCATGGTTATCTTCTTCTCCTCAAGAGTGTGTAGGAAGGACTGTTCTCTTTCGATTGCTTCATAGTCAACAGCAGCCTGTGGGATTGTAATTTTGCATAGTTCAATTGCTTGTTTCAGTGCACTGCTCTCCTGCTCTTTTCTAACATTCATTTCTTTCTGTGACATGAGTCTCTCTTTTATCTCTTCCTTAAATTCTTTCATGGTTTTAACATTTTCAAGGTATAGCGATTTTGCAATCTCTGCTACCCATTCATCTGTTCCAGCTTTTGCTTTTGTTTTCCTCTGTTCAAGCTCTTTCATAACAGATTCCATCTCTTTTTCATCAACTTCAACCTTACTCTTCTCTACCTTTATCTTCTTCATATTTCCAAGTTTAAACTCTGGCATAATTGTACACACAACTGTAAATACAATGTCCTCTCCTTTAACAAGCTTTGGAATATCTTTATATGCGGGTGGAGCTACAATCTCAATGCTTTCTGTAGCTACTGCATTGCTTACATATAATGGAGCAACTCTTTCAAATGTTTCGAAAAGAATACTATCTTTTACCTTTCCTTCAATCATCTCAGATGGTACAGATCCTTTTCTAAACCCTTTGATGTTTGCACCCTTTGATTCTTTTTCGAGAAGTGTGTTATATGATTTTATAAATGCATCTGCAGGAATTGTAACTGTTAGTTCAATGCTATCGTTTGATACATCTTTTCTAGTGTATGTTTTATCCATATTTATTGTTTCTAAATTATCTCGTAAGTATATAGGTTTAGGAGGATTTTGTATAGTTGAAGGATGTATATTTCCTCCTCTACTCCACTATCGCACCACAGCTATTTACTAAGATCTCCTTGAATTCACTTATAACCCGGTCCTCCCTCTTTTCTGTAATTTCGCTTTCGTCGAAATTTATTCCCATTGCTATTCCGAATCTTTCGGCAAATATTGGGATAGTTGCAACCCAGTCATCACTATTTTGAGATATCTCTCTCTCCATAAACATATCGACTGTTTCTGATATATCATCAAGTTTATTCACGTATATTAAGATGGCTATGATAACCCTTGGATCTGCAATATATTTTTTACTGGAAACAAGCCGATTTAGATTATCAATTACCCCCTTTTCCTGTAGAGCTTTATAATCATCTAATCCTCCAGGAAGTTCGTGAATAGAATGTTCAGTCCAAGATTTAGACATAGACTTTAGTATTCCAAATTCCACTTTTGTTAATTCAACTTCTCTCCCGGTTGCATCAATATATTTCATTTTTATATACTTCCATAAATTTTATCTAACTTCCCTATTACTACTAATCTCTGATTAGAAGTCCATAGTGGTGTGCAGGTTACTAATGTTATTCTATAATCATTATAGTTCTCAAGTATAGACCTATCCGTTTTCTCTACAACCTTTGTAGAAACTACTGTATATCTATATGTAGCATCCTTCTGTTCAATTATAACCTTATCTCCCACTTTCACCTTATCCAGGTTAAAAAATGTATCTGTTCTTGGAGGAAGATGTAGAAACCTATGTGCAATTATAACTGTGTTTCCCCTCTTTCCCGGCTGACTTGATAGTGGGAAATGCCAGAATCCTCTCTCCATTCCATATACACTCTCATCATCTACAACTTTTCCATTTATACTTGCAGAGGGTATGTATAGGGAGGTGTTGGCTTTCTCCATATTAAAAAGAATCTTCCCTTCGTTCTTTAATCGGATCAATTCATCAGTTGATATATGTTCCAATGCCTGAGGAGCCTCTAGGTCTTTTATTATGGCGGCTTGATCTGCTGGGGAAATATAGGTCATTAATTGAAGGGTGATGTTATTTGCAAGCCTTTTTGAATTGAGAGAATCAACCGTCGCCTTTATTTCAGGATAGTGGGGATATACTATAAAAAAGGTTGCCCCTGCTATAACTGATAGCAAGAGAATAAAGGATGCAAGTTTTGATAGGAAACGTAACATAGACTACTGAATATTTATATTGATAGTACGCATTATATCAAACTCACATTTGATTTTCTATGGGGTTTATAATATCATATTGATAATAACATTTTAGTGTATGAAAATGGCACCTAGAAAAATGAAAAAGAATAAGATGAAAGAGGTTAATTCAAACATGAGCGATAAACTTGTAGTTGAGGTAGAAGAGAGATCTCTTTGGTCAGTATTTGCTGGTATGGTAATGATTTTTCTCGGGATTATGTTGGTTGTAGTCGGAATTGTGGCTCTTCTTCTCTACAGAGTTGAACCAAAACTTGATAAATCAATTAATACCCCCGTTCTCACGGTACTTCCAAGTTCAACAAGTGCGCATGCTCTAACAATTAGAGGAAGTGTGAATAAAGATATAAAGAGAGTTGCTGTATATGTAAACGATAAAGAAGTTGAGAATGCTGTATGGGTTGATAACGGAAATTTCAAATATGAGTATCCTGTTGAGAAGGAAGGTTTATACAGAATTCAGGCGGCTTCAATATCAGGTTTTCCTGTTAGAAAGAGAAGTGAGAGGTCTCCAATAATGGCTATCAATGTAGATTGGACTGCTCCTTCAAAGACTGTGGTTTTAAAATATCAGAAAGAAGTAGATGTTAATACTCTAAAGGTTTCAGGTGAGGCAGAGCCTCTTTCAACAGTTGTTTTTTCAAGTGCTGGGTCTAAGTATACAGCTAAGGTAGATAAGAACGGGAAGTTTAGTACTACCCTCCCTCTAACAGTTGGAAGTAACAATTATGAGGTTGAAATTAGAGACGACGCAGGAAACAGTGTTAAAGCTGAGAATCCGTTAATAGCTACAAGAATAACAGGGTCAATAAATGGAAACGGTGCTTCAGTAGATCCAGAACTACCTGAGTCTGCAGGTGAGCTTGAAGCTGCTCTCGCATTCCTACAGGGAAATAAAGTGATGGGTTCCTTTGGAGTAATAGCACTTATAGTTCTTGCTATTAACAGTCTATTAGTTCTAGCTAAGGTCAGAAGATACTCTATATAGTTTCTTACCGTGAATTCCCTTATATAGAGCATAATTATACTGCTGAGTAATAGTAGATTCTTTCAAATCTTTATCTTCAAGTCCATTGACATTACTGTCTACTTTATTTGTCCTGAATAGCAGGTATAAATGATCTGTAATTAATCCTGTTACAATAGCACCACTCGCAATTAATGACCTTATATCCTGTGCTGAGAAAAATCCGTAGTATGTTTTCTCATTATATTCATGTGGAGGATGGGTGTGCATATTAAATAGGTACTGTAATTCTATCTGTTTGGGAACTTTTTTGAAGTACACCTCTCTTCTTGAATATCTTTTCCCATCAACAATTACCTCTTTATTATAGTACTCACTGTTCTTTGGATTATACGATACCCTAATCTGAGAATTCGATTTCACAAATGAGGTTGTTCCTGTTGTGACAGTAGAGATAATTAACTCTCCATCAACCCAATATACTGATACAGATCTTTCCAGTTTATCAGCCCTCGTATTCTTATGTAATCCTTTCACTCTCTCCCAGAATTCATATGGGAGAGATATTGACTGGGGAAGATCGTAGTCATTAGGATATACTTTCGAGTTTCTCCATTTAATTATATTCTGATATACAGTATAAAAGGATGAGTCAGATGAATCGTGTGAGAAGAAGAATTTTAAGAGTGACTTTAACATTATTTTAGTGGCATAATAATCAGTATCTTTTAAGTATATTATATTGATGAAACAAGTTCCAAGAATTTTAAAGAATCCCTTATTTATCCTCTCAATTATAGTATGGTTATATGTCCTAATTCCTTTTCTGGCTCCCTTTGCCTATGTAACTGGTATGGAAAATATCGGTTGGAGTATAAATCAGATATATGAGAACTTCTGTCATCAGAGAGTTGAGAGATCAATTTTTCTTTTTTCAGAAGACTCCCCTATTCGTTTCTACAGTGTGAAGGAGTTAAAAGATCAGAACTATCTTCCCCCCACTTCAGAGAGTGATCAGTGGCCTGAATATTTCGGGCATGACTATGTAGGAAATGATGTTGTTGGATATAAAGTCCCTTTATGCATTAGGGATATTGCTCTTTACGGCGCCTATGCCGTTACCTTGCTCATTTTTGCCTTGATGAGAAGAAGCGCAGTCACGAAGGTAATTTCAGTGAAAAAACTCTACCTTTTTGCCTTCCTCCTAACTCTCCCTATGGTAATTGATGGAATTGCCCAATCGGTTGTTGAGGTTCTCACTATAACCTCTGTCCCAATGTCGTTTGTAAATAGTATCTCAAAAAGGATTATAACCGGTATCCTTTTTGGAGTTGGGGCTGGGTTAATAACATTGAAGATGTTCAATACAAGTAGTTTGACTAAAGCTGAAGAAAAGGGCAAAATAGAGGTGTAATTTTATACCCTTGAAAACTATGGCAAAAGAGTTCTCCGCCAAAATTTCCGGAAAGAGTCTAGACGTGAAAGAGGTTGAAAATGGTCACGATAATTCTCATAACTATGCAACTATGCATAAGAAGACTATTACCGTAGACATCTCATTTAGGACTGTACTTATGATTCTTCTTGTTGGTGCTGCTATTTATTTTGGATCAAAGCTTCTGGATGTAATTGTTCTTCTCTTCTTGGCATTTATTCTTTCCGCTTCCGCCCTCCCTTCCGTAAGGTGGTTAATGAATAAAGGAGTGAGTAAGGGACTATCTATTACCCTTGTGTACCTTTTTGGTATTCTCCTCATTGTACTTATGATTCTTCTTGTCTTTATCCCTGTCGTTGCAGAAACTCAGAAACTTCTTGCCGATATCCCCGGATTCATATTAAAGTTTGAGAGTGCACTTCAGAAGTTCAATGCTTTTGGTTTTGAGATAAACAGGAGTGTTCTTTCGAATGTCTCCAATGATATTGTGAGTTGGATTACAGAGAATGTCTCTACGCAGTTTGGAGTAGATAGTGTAAGGACAGCATTGGGTACTCTCGTAAGTCTTGCGGGTGGGGTGTTCTCCCTTATTACATCTTTCCTTATGTCTATATACATTGTCTTTGATCATGATAATTTCGTAGATGTCATTATGCTTAGGATATTTAACGCCAAAAAGAGAAACAGAGTCAGAAAGTTAATCCTCGATGTTGAAGAGAAGTTAGGAAGCTGGTTACTAGGACAGGCAAGTCTCAGTTTGATTATTGGGGCTATGTCATGGGTACTCTTAACGGTACTTCACGTTCCATTCGCTCTTCCACTTGCAGTTCTGGCCGGGTTGTTTGAGGCAATCCCAAATTTAGGACCAATGTTATCTGCAATTCCAACTATATTTGTAGCTTTTCTTGCAGGTTCCCCACTTAGTGCAGTATTTGTTGCGGTTGGTTATGCGTTGATACAGCAGTTGGAAAACACCCTTATTGTTCCTAAAGTTATGTCTAAAGCTGTTGGTCTTAAACCGATATTGATTATAGTGGCTGTTGTCTCCGGCTTTACTCTTGCAGGGCCTCTTGGAGCATTGCTCTCAGTCCCTGTTGCAGTACTGTTGCAGATAGGTTATGACTTCTATTTAGACTTGCAAAAAATAGAAGCAGAAGGTATCGTTTAGTATATATTTATACTGCCCATTATGTATAGCGAAGAAGAAAAGAAGAGTGAAAAACTGGTAACTCATTTTGAGGATGTTTCCCTAAGTGATGTGAGTGAAAACCTCTCCGGAAGGAAGGGCCTTAGTCTTTTCAAACTCCATAATTTTGATTCTCCGGTTCCTGATTTCTTCGTAATATCCCCTGCGGTATTTTTTCAGTTCTCATCAAAGGTATTTAGAGAGAAGAAGAAAGAGATTGAGTCAATGAAAGAGACCTTAGAGAACAGAGATGTTGCGAATATGTTCTCAAGATTTGATCTAGAACAGGACGTTACTACCGATATTATAAAGAACTACACTAAGCTCTCAGGGTTTACAGATGCCTGGGTTTCTGTTCGCTCCTCTGTGTCCTTTCCTAAGAGACCTGAGGTTTCCTTCAGTGGGCTTTTCGATACTCAGTTGAATGTTAGAGGGGTTGAGAATCTCCTTAAATCTATTAAACAGGTATATGCCTCTGTCTTTACAGATTCTGTTGTTAAATACTGTGTAAATGAAAATATAGATTTAAGTGAAGTTGGACTTGCAATTGTAGTTCAGAAAATGGTTCAGCCAGAGGTTTCTGGTGTCGTCTTTACAATTGACCCAATAACACAGGATCAGACAAGGATGAGTGTGGAGGCTGTGTATGGTTTGGGAGATGTAATCTCAAACGGTGATATTACCCCTGACTCCTATGTTCTTCTTAAGAAAGATCTTGCAATTGTTGAAAAGCATATTGCTCCCCAAGAGTGGATGAAAGTTAGGACACTGAAATCGGGTGGAGTTAATACAAGTGAGAAGATTCAGATCTCCCCTGCATGGAGTCATAGACAGAAATTAGAAGATAAATATATTGTTGAAATATCAAAGGTTGGAATGAGATTAGAGGATCAGATGGGTGAGGCTCTTGATATTGAGTGGGTATTAAGTGGAGGAAGGCTTTGGATATTACAAGCCAAGAATACCTTCGCAAGTCAGAGTATTGTTTCGAATGTACAGTTTGGATATGGAAGTTTTGTTGCTGATACCCTTTTCAAGGTTGTCAAAGAGATAATCTCTAGATTTGATGATAGTGCTGAGTTGGAGAAACAGGCTGTACAAGAAGCGGGTAGATATATGGAGAAGGAATTTGAAAAAGTGCGAAAGGTTGAAGAAGTTAAGGTTGACATGTCCCCTGCCCCCGTTCCTCCAAAGGCAAAGATTTCAATTGATGGGGAGCAGTTTATGTTCTCAGGCATTGGTTCTAGCTTTGGTATTACGCAAGGTACTGTAAAAATGTATGCGGGTGAGGATGTGCCTGTAACTAAGGATGTCATTCTTGTTATGAAGAGGTATGAGAAGGAGATGTACGAGGTTGTCTCAAAAGCAGGTGGAGTTATCCTAGATACCGGCGGTCTCACCAGTGATATCTCTATCGTCTGTCGAGAATTAAATATTCCTGCTGTTGTTGGTAGTATTGTAGGGACAACTATGCTCTCAAGCGGAGATATCATAAAGATGGATGGAAATAGTGGGTCGGTATATCTAGTGGATAAAGCGAAGGGTGAGCAGCAAGCGGTTGCAGATGGAATTACTGAAAAGCTAAATCATATTGTTGAAATGCCTGTTGCACCAGTGATTGAGGAAGTTCCTGTATCTGATAATGTCACAAACGCTTACGTTCACGAAAGAGATCTAAATTTGCCACATACCGCAACCAAAATATTCACCTCCCTTTCAAATTTAGATGAGGTTGTAAACAGCGACGGGGTTATGTACCTATCTCTTGATCAGTTGATGATTGAGGATGGAAGACATCCATTAGCATATGTCGCTGACAAAAAGTATAAGGAGTATGCGGACTCAATTGCGAAGAAGATAGACGCTGTAGCTTCGGTCGCTTCTCCAAATGAGGTCGTCCTTTCTATTGGCGAACATACAATTAAATCATTCAAAGCCCTTGTTAAGGGGAAGGAGTTCGAAGAGAGTTCCCTTCCTGAAAAAACAATGGGAACTTCAAGGTACCTAGATAATGCAAAACTTCTTGATCTTGTTTTAAGAATTGTTAAAAGAACAAGAAATGTATTGCATAACAGAAATGTGTCACTTGCTGTCCACTCCCCTATTAACGGTTCTGTGATGAGAGAGATCAAAAAGAGTATCTCGGCCTCTGGTTTGAGAAGAACTTCAACCTTTAATATCTATGCAATTATAGAGAATCCTTCTGAAGTAATCGTCCTTGATGATATTGCAAATACGGATATTGATGGACTGATTTTGAATACTCCAGCAATAGCAAAGCAGATGCAGGGTATTGATTATGAAGATTCTACAACTAAGTATGATTTAGCGGTTGGGAGTGTGTATACGGTAATAGATAGTGTTGTTGCTACATCTAGAAAGAATCGGCTTAAGCTTTCTGTAGTTACAAATAGTAATACGGATATTATAAAGTATTGTGTATCGAAGGGTGTATATGGGATATCTGTAACTGAAAGTATTGCTGATGCAAAAAAATTAGTTTCTCAACAAGAAACTAAGATTCTTCTTGGGGGAAAATAGAGGTTTGTAAATTCACACTTTGGTTGATAATATTCCATTTGTAGGTTAAAATACGCCCTATAGTATTTTATATTTAAGTAGGAATGGGCAAGACAGGAATAATATTAGGAGCTATAGCAGGTTCTTTGGTGTTCAATGCTTGTGGTGGTTCCACTGCCCCTATTCCAGAGGCTTATATACCAAATTTTCAATCACCTTCGACAGCAGAAGAAGGTGATGGTCTTATTCCGGGTATTCCTCTTTTTTGTCACGAAAATCAATGGTGGTATAGACATGAAGTTCCTTATGGTGGAGGGGTAAATGTAATGGTTAACGATGTTATGTTCACACTCTCCTACTCGAATTCACCAGAGGATTATGTAGATGCGACACTTCAATTTAGTTATAAGGAAGGTAACAGCTCTGTTACGGGCTCAATTCCTATTAGCTTCACAAGTAAACATTCATTTCACACCTATCATGCTGGCTCAAGAGAAGAATTAGTAATGGTGGAGTTATATTTAATTCCTACTAAAGGTGGGTCGAAGAGTGTTCCTATGTATCCTCCTGATATTTCAGATATCAGTAATAGTGGCGAAACAGAGGGGGAATATGCTTTGTTTTTACTCGACAGAGTTGAATCTTTAGATGCTTCTTGTCAACTCGGCTTCCCTCAAGCCAATGATCCTACACAGATTACACAGTAGAAGTCTTTCTGATTTCTCCTTTATAAGGATACTATAGGATGATATAATATAGTAGAAGTTTTTACACTTCTTAATCCACAGGAGGATTAATTATTCTTTATGTTTGCTCTTTGTAAATTAAAAAATAATAAGGTAGAAAAGTCTTAAGTTTTCTAATAGATTAACTATCTAATATGGTTTAGATACTAAAATACAATGATTAGTGTTTGACCCCTGTTAGATAGGCCACGTTGTGAAAACAAAATGGCGCATTACCTCCACGGCTCATGTAAATGAGTAAGGTGGGAAAAAAGGAATGCATACTATCTATATGGAGAATGTGAGGTAAGGATGAGAAAGAATGTGCTTTTTGTAATTTGTTCAGCTCTTTTGGTTTTCGCACTGGTAGCTTGCAGTGGCGGATCTCCAGGTCCCACGACAACTGCGGAAGAAATTCTGACAGAGGTGCCAGCTACCCAAACACCTGAAGTCCAAGACTCCGTTATTTGGAGCCAAACAACTTCGAGGGTTGAGCTTTCCGTTGTGATAGTGACAGAAGTCGATAAACCAATATACACATGTCTACGTTCGAGACACGATTTCATTGCGAGTATCACTAATGGGAAGGATACGCAGATTGAGGAAGTTGCTTTGGAGGCATTCTGTATCGGGGAGAACACTCTCAGCACAACCTTTGGTGAAGCTTTGGAGGATTCTCTCCACATCACGGTTGTACAGGATGCGGATTCTTTCTACGCAAGCTGGGATACTTCGGTTGAGGTTTCTGTAGAGGTATTTCTAAACGAGGAATCTATTTCCAAAGAATCATATATAGGAAATAGTATTTCTTACGAGATGTCCACTCCAACCCCTGCCCCAACCGTCCCTTGAGATTTTTCACTTAAACATTAGGCGTTATTTACGGCCCAAACCTCACCGTTTGGGCCGTACTAGCCTATACCGTCCTCCTGTGGAATTTCTCAAAATGACTATAAGTTTCCTAGGTGTATGTTGTATACTATCGCTATGCAAATGACTCCTATGATGGAACAATATTTTGGTTTTAAGAAGCTGTATCCAGACAAACTTCTCCTTTTTAGAATGGGAGATTTTTTTGAAACATTTGGAGAAGATGCAAAACTATGTTCCAGAATTTTAAATATCACTCTAACATCAAGAGACCGTAATACAGACCCAACTCCCCTTGCAGGCTTTCCACATCATGCTCTTGAACAGTATCTTCCAAAGATTATAAATGCAGGATATTGTGCGGTTATAGTTGATCAGATTGAAGATCCTAAATTAGCAAAAGGAATTGTAAAAAGAGCGGTTACAAGAATTGTAACCCCAGGAACCCTAGACAGCGACAGTATGGAGAGAGTTAAAAATAGCTACATTGGTGCTTTCTATATAAACAAGAAGGATATGGGAGCCGCATTCCTAGACCTCTCTGTAGGTACTCTTTTCTATGTGAATACCAAAGTAGGGAAAGATACATTTGAATCGCTACTAAACTCATTTGATCCTGTAGAGGCACTTGTAATTAGTGGAGATACCAACCTGGTATTTAACAATATTCCTGTTCAGTTGATGGATAAAGGATATGGAAATGAGAAATACTGTGCGAACCTCCTTACCGAATACTACTCAACCAAGGGCCTTGAAGGTTTCGGACTTGAGGTTGGAGACCCTGCTGTAAATGCCGTCGCCATGTTGATTGGATATGTTAGTGATACTCAGAAAGTTAAGGCAGAACATATTGAGATTCCCAAAAAGTTTGTTATTAACAATACTATGACTTTGGATAGATCAACCATTCATAATCTCGAACTCGTACAAAATAATCGAGACGGTGGATATAAAGATTCCCTTATGAGTGTTATTGACTATACCAAAACAACAATGGGAAGGAGGCTTCTATATTCATGGGTGCTTAATCCTCTTGTAACTCTTAATGATATAGAAGCCAGGTTGAAAGTCGTAGACTTCTTCACAAAAAGTAATGGAAAACTAGAAACGGTTAGAGATGTCCTTGGAGAGATTAACGATATAGAAAGAATCCTTGGGAAGGTCGGAATGAATAGAGCTAATGCTAGAGATATGAAGGCCCTTGAATACTCCCTTCGTGCGGTCTTAAAACTTGTGGAAGTTTTTGGTAGTGATAACGGTCTGATTGCGGATCTAGCAAATACGGAAAGTCTGGGTAAAGTGAAGAACGTGATTGAGATTATAGAGAAGGCAATTCTTGAGAACCCTCCCCTATCCGTCACTGAAGGTCATATTATAAACAATGGGTATAGTCCTGAAGTTGACGAGATTAGATCAATCACGGGAGATAGCAAAGGATGGTTAAGGGAGTTTGAGAGTAAGGAGAGGGCGAGAACGGGAATTACATCTTTGAAGATAAGTTTTAACAAAGTCTTTGGATACTATATTGAAGTAACAAATACTCATAAAGATAAAGTACCCGATGATTATATCCGTAAACAAACTCTTGTTAATAATGAAAGATATATTACAGAGGAACTTAAAGAGAAGGAATCTATTATATTAAATGCTGAGAGTAGATTAGGTGAACTAGAGTATAAGATATTTCAGGGTATTAGAGAGGAGCTTCTGGGATACATCAAACTTCTCCAAGATATTTCTAAAGGGATTGCTAAACTTGATGTTCTCTCTGGGTTTGCCCACCTTGCCAATATTAGGAGTTATGTAAAACCAATACTTTCAGATTTCGGACAGGCAGAGGGATCAATTCGTATTAAGGGTGGGAGGCATCCTGTTGTTGAATCAATATCTGAGGAGGAATTCGTCTCGAATGATACCCAGATGGATATGGAAACTTCTCGTATGATTATCCTGACTGGACCTAACATGTCGGGTAAGTCTACGTATATCAGACAGGTCGCAATCATATGTCTTCTTGCTCAGATTGGTTGCTATGTTCCTGCAAAAAGTTGTGAACTTTCCCTTGTTGATAGAATATTTACAAGAGTTGGGGCATCGGATGATCTTTCTCGCGGCCGAAGTACTTTCATGGTGGAGATGAGTGAAGCTGCAAATATTGTTAATAATGCGACTAAGTATAGCCTGGTAGTACTTGATGAGGTCGGAAGAGGAACCAGTACCTATGATGGTGTTAGTATTGCTTGGGCATTGGCCGAGTATCTGGCGAATGAGATCGAAGCTCGTACTCTCTTTGCCACCCACTATCACGAACTTCTTAAGCTTTCCGATAATTTTGAAAAAGGGATTAAGAACTACAATGTGCTTGTCGAGGAGGATGTTGAAAAGGGTACTGTGATATTTCTGAGAAAGATTGTAGAAGGGGGAACGGACAGGAGTTATGGTATCTATGTAGCCAAGATGGCTGGGCTTCCAGAAAAGATAATAGTTAGAGCAAATGAAATTCTAGAGAGTTTTGAACAGGGATCGTTATTTAGTGATGGGGTCACTCTTCGTGGTGAGTCGGTTATTTCTAAAGTTGCTAAAGAAGAGAGGCCGCTTCGGAAGGAGGATTTGCAGATTCCATTATTTCAGTTACAGGATAGTGAGTTGGTTAAGGAGATTGAAAATCTTGATGTGGATGCGCTTACGCCTCTCGATGCATTAAATATTTTGGCAAAGTGGAAGAAGAAGTATTAGAGATTGTTAAGATTTTGTTATGGTCATATGAGATAATCTAGGAATAAAATAAATATATCTAATTTCATGTTATGTCTTAAACCACTTCAATATCGAGCAATATTAAAAACTCACCAAAATATTGTTTCACCATGGGGATATTAAAGGAGTATTTCAAAGGGATAGCTAATATTAGGAAGAAATGGGATCTTAAAACCAAAAATTCCAATAAGTTCCTTACCTCTGTACTTTTTGTCCCTATTGTAATATGTATAATCTTTTTCGCCATAAGTATTTTCATTGGTTTTGTAGTTGGGAGGATTTTAATAAGAGACTTCATAATGGATGTTTTCTTTCTGTTAGTTAGTATATTAACTGTAGTAGTTTTTATCCGAGGTAAGTTCATTGTTTTTGGATACCTGTTGATTGGAATACTAGGGACGATTAGTCTAATCTGCTTTTATTTGTGGGGTATACTTCATTATATTGGAATTATTTTAGGAGTATTATTTCTCTCATTATGTTTTTACCTGCTTAAAAAGGAATGGAGTATTAGGGTCGCTTTGATTTACCTTGTAAGTGTACCTGTTATTGGAATTTTGGAGTCACTGAAAATAATTAAATATCTATCTGATTGGTCTCCTGAAGTATTTATTTACGATACCCTGATAATTAGTATATGCTTCGTTTTAATCTCACATGTAATTTGGATTTACCATACTCATTCTGAAAATCAAGTATCTAAAATCCATAAACTCGTTGATGATCTTAAATTTAAAAATGAAGTTCTTAACAAAAGAGTCCTAAAACAGACCGTAAAACTAATGCAGAGTAATTTGAAGCTTGATGAATCGAAGGCTACATTAAGTAGTGCATATCATTATCTAAATAAAAGCGAAAAAGAAAGGTTTTCTCAAATGAATAAATTGGCTCTTATCGCGATGGGAATTGGGAAGAAAGTTCATAATATTCGTTCTCCGCTCATGTGCTTACTAAATGAAATCTCTAATCTGAGAATTAGCTCAAAAATGAAAACTCATTTAGCAGTTTCTTTTAAGGATATTACCAATGAGTTAGATTCTATTAGAGAGGAGCTTACAGAGAAAACAAATACAACGAGTTCCTCTCTAGGTGCTATTTTTACGAATGTCGTTGAAATACTTAGCTGGAAATTTAATAGCTATAATGTCCCAATACCAAACCTTAATGAGAGAGAGCTCAAAATTACTGGGGATATGACGAAATTAAAACATGTATTGACTAATGTTCTAGATAATGCACTTGAGGCTGTGAAAGGAAAGGAAAACCCGCAGATAATGGTTAAAGCTATTTCGAGAGGAGATGGCATAAATATCTCAATTACCGATAATGGAGAGGGTGTCACTGACAAAAATCAGAAGAAGCTATTTACAGAATTTTTTACAACTCGAGAAAATGGTTGTGGACTGGGACTGTATATTTCAAAGAAATATATTGAAGAAACTTGGGGAGGAAAGATTACTTATGCAAGAGAGAGTGGGTTAACTGTATTTAGTGTCTCTATTCCGAATGCTGAATCGAAGGGTCAAAGAGATCTTAAGTTAAATTAGGGGCTGTCAAATAGTTAAGCACTTGCGATTTGATTATATATTCCAAATATTTAGATGACTTAGAAGACAATGTGAGGGCTTGCAGTTTGAGCTCAAGAGCAAAGCTAAGGCTTTAACCTTAGTTTTGATTGGATTATTTCCCTTACATATGCGGTCTCTAAGTCTACTGAAGGGTATATTTCTCAAGAAAAATAAAACTGCTAGCCAATAGCGTAAAGCGTTTATATGAGTGGTCTCCTAAAAAGATATTACTCCCCCATCTGCACGACCATGTTGTACAATGCCAACTTTTTATTTACATTTCCCTTTATCGCCTCTAATGTCCCCTCAATCTCACTAATCTTTTTAACAATACTCGGATTCCTCTCCCCCTTTACAATCCCCTCCTCAAACTCAACCTTATATTTTTCTAGTAGCGAGTTCAGAAACAATACAATCTCATCCCTCTCCTTCTCTGCCCCAAGCTTTTCTACAAACCTTAACCTATGTGCAGTATCCAATTCTAAAAACGATCCCACAACCTCGCTCTCAAAATGATTATTTCCCATATCCCCGTAATATAGACTCCCCCTTGATCTAATTGTATCCAAGAGTAATCCCTCACTACTCGTCAGCAGGAAAAACACAGTACTATCCCCAGACTCCTCAAGAGTCTTTAGAAGAGAGTTCTGGGCTTCAGTTGTAAGCTTTTCTGCATTATCTATGATGGCTATCTGGTATATCTCCTGAAATGGCTTAAACATCATAGATTGCACAAACTTCTTCACCTCTTCAATCCCTAAACTATTTTCGACCGTTGTTAGATAGTGAATATCAGGAATCTTAAGAATATCTACAATCATATTAAATTCCCTTCTTAAAAGTTCTGAAACCTGTTTAAGAAGAAGTACCTCCCTCCCCTCTTTTGTATCTGAAATAATTATTCTTGTCATGATACAAATAATAGCATATTTGCATTGACGTTAAACTACTATTAATATATCCTTAATTGAATAATATTAGTTCAACTGCCCTTGAACCCGACTCGCTCAATATTACAACAACTTGTAACGCAAGGAGTAATCCCTGCCGATTCGGTAAATAAGGTTGAAGTTGAAAGAACTAAGACCTCCGAAACAGAGGAGCAGATAATCAGAAGGCTTGGCCTCGTCGATGAAAAGGCTTTGATTAAGGCTAAATCTGACATTTTTAATATCCCGTATGTTGACCTAACCGCGCTTGAAATACCCGAGCAATCACTCTCTGAGATCAATGTTGAAAGCCTAAGGAAGTATAATGCAGTACCATTCTCTCATGTTGAAAACGTTGTAAAAGTGGCAATGCTTGATCCATTCGATGTACAGGTGATTCAAGCCCTTGAAACCAAGTATCCAGCAGGTACAAAATTAGAAATATATTTTGCAGATGCAAACGGAGTAAATGCAGTATTGGATAGACGGGTTGGAGACCATATGAGTACTGAGGTAACTGATGCCCTTGAAGATGTGCAGGTTCCAGTTGCTGATTTAACGGAACAGGTCGGAGATGAATATGTTGGGAATATGGAAGGAATGGATCTTAAATCTGCTCCCGTAGCCCGTATTGTTAATTCAATTCTTCAGTATGGTGTGAAAACGGGGTCGTCAGACATACATATCGAACCCCTTGAGAATAGATTAAGGGTTAGGTTTAGGGTGAACGGAATGATGACAGAGAGGCTCTCATTGCCAAAGCACCTTGCAAGTTCCGTTGTCTCAAGACTTAAGATTCTTGCAAGACTTAAGATTGACGAGAAAAGAGTTCCTCTTGACGGTAGGTTACAGTTAAAGATTGGAGATAAAAAGATTGACGTTCGTGTTTCAACTCTTCCAAATATCTATGGTGAGAAAGTTGTAATGCGTTTGCTTGAAAACGACCTTGAACATATTAGCCTTGATACAACAGGCTTAAGAGGGGCTGCCTACAAGCATCTCCTTGATGCTATGAGTGTGACAAATGGAATTATCCTGGTTACTGGACCTACTGGTAGTGGTAAGACGAGGACTTTGGCTGGTGCACTGATTCGTTTAAACGATCCTAAGGTTAATATTATTACTTTGGAAGACCCTGTTGAAATCCGAGTTCCAGGGGTTACCCAGGTTCAGGTAAAGGCTGAAGTAGGACTTACATTTGCCGCTGGTTTAAGATCCATCTTAAGACAAGACCCAGATATTGTACTTGTTGGAGAGATTAGAGACCAGGAGACAGCTCAGCTTGCAGTTCAGGCTTCACTCACAGGACACTTAGTTCTTTCAACCCTTCACACGAATAGTTCCTCTGCTGCAATCCCAAGACTACTAGATATGGGTATTGAGTCGTATCTTCTTGCTTCTACGTTGAGGTGTATTGTTGCTCAGAGACTTCCAAGAAGAGTATGCAAATACTGTGCAGAATCATATCCTGCCGCGCCAGAAGTTATGAAAAATATTAAGGAAGCTCTCGCCAGCGTTAAAAACTTTGATGTTGTTAACTATGCTAAAAAACTTGCTGAAGCTGCTAAAACAAGAGAAGCGGAGGGAGTTGTTTTAAAGATGCCTGACAAAGATCCAAGTGGAATGGATCAGATCTATCTATATAGAGGAAAGGGATGTGATAGATGTGGAGGAAGCGGTTATAAAGGGAGAACCGGAATATTCGAGGTGTTGACCGTAACAGAGAAGATTGGAAGAATGATGATGGAGGATGTGATGGCTACAGATGTTGAAAAAACTGCCATAGAGGATGGAATGATAACTATGATTCAGGATGGATATCTTAAGGCTATCGAGGGTATAACTACCATCGAAGAGGTTTTAAGAGTATCCAAAGATTAATTAATATAGGTTTTGAAATATGTTCGTTTATAGGATATCTTTAACATTAGATTAGTTTAAAATATACATCGATGACTGCCCAAGACGATAACTCAGTAAACTTAAATTACCCTGTTCAAACAGATAATAGTGGTAGTAGTCCAAGTGCTATTACTCAGCCCGTTTCTACTCCAACGCCTGACCCGGCTACTTCTACCCCACAACCAGCACCCTTGCAAAGTATAGATGATCTAGATCCTAATAGAGGTCAACAGATATCAGGTCCTACATTTGAAACTTCAGACACTTCCCCGTCAATGACTCCATTACCCGAGAATAACTCTGGAGCAATGAGTGACCTTATGCAGTCTTCAACAACGATGCCTGTATCAGACCCAATGACAATGCCAACCCCTACCCTGACCCCTGACCCTATTACAACTGAGCCAACAATAGAACCTGAAAAAAAGGAAGAGGAAATGGAGAAACCTTCAGTTGAAGAACCAAAAGAGGAAGAAAAAAAAGAAGACGAAAAGGAAGATAAAAAGGAGAGCCCGCTACAAGCGCTTGCTCGAAAGTTATCGGAGCTAAAGTCGGAGCTAATTGAAGAAACTCCAGAGAAGGAAGAACCAAAAAAAGAAGATATCCCTTTGGATGGACCTGAAACACCTGCTGTCCCAGGAGATGTACCAATGCCATTAGCAGATCAACCTTCAACTGGTACGGATATGCCAATGGAAACTCCATTATCAATGCCTATGAGTACACCTGCCACAGACCAGACTCCTTCACATATAGATACAAGTATTAATCCTGGAGGCTCATTGGACGTTCCCCTTTCTGAACCGATGAAATCAGATACTATCCTAGATGTCCCGTTATCAACACCATCTGTTAGTGAAATGAGCACTCCCGATCCCATGATAGAAACACCTAATCCGGAGGAGACTGTTGAAAGTCCTACCCTTGATTTAGGAGATCCAGGTAATTCTCAACCTCCAATTTCTGCCTCCCCTGATGTGCCAGATGCCAGTGTTGCTGCACAGGCAGATACTTTAGTGTCCCCTACTCTAGAAGAAGTTAAGACTGAGGAAAGTGTCCCCGTGGATCCTCTTGAGGAATTTCAATCAGAACAGGCAACCACTCCAAGTGAGGCGTCGCCTACTGTTGCGACTCCGCTTGAGACTCCCCCAACTGTTGATTCAATGGTTGGAGAATCTTCTGTAACTATGCCATCAAATGTTATTGATGAAAACGCAAAAGATTCTGTAAGTACAGAATCTATAGATGCTGGAGCAACTGTCGGAGGTAAATATCCTCTAAATATTAATAAGATTCTTGATCTTGCCATCGAAAGAAACGCTTCCGATGTCCATATCTCTGTTGGATATCCAGTAATGCTTAGAATTGATGGGACTTTAATTGAATTACACCAACAGATTGTCTCTGCTGAAAACTCTGAGGAATTGATATTCCCACTTTTGACAGAACAAAAGAAAGAACTTTTAGAGGTTAATCGTGAGGTTGATTTTGCTCATACCCATAGACATGGAGGTGAAGCAAGGTTCAGAATTAATGCTTTCTATTCAAGAGAGAATCTTGCTGCTGCTCTAAGATTGATTCCTACAAGAATTCGAACAATTGAAGAACTTATGTTGCCAGGTATTTATGCACAATTTGCAAATATGAAACAGGGACTCATCCTTGTTACTGGCCCTACAGGGCACGGAAAAAGTACTACCCTGGCTGCAATATTGCAGCATATTAATACGAATCGTTCTGCTCACATGATAACGATTGAGGACCCTATTGAGTATATCTTCCCTAAGGCCAAAGCAGTTGTTGACCAGAGAGAGATGCATGATGATACCCATTCATGGGCTGTTGCACTAAAGAGTGCACTTAGACAGGATCCTGATGTCATTCTGGTTGGTGAGATGAGAGACTATGAAACAATTGCGGCAACCATTACCCTTGCTGAGACAGGACACCTTGTGTTTGCAACCCTGCATACCAATAGTGCGGCACAGACAATAGACCGTATTATTGATGTATTTCCTGAGAATCAGCAGGCCCAGGTTAGAGCTCAACTCTCAAACATTTTGGAAGCTGTAATAGCACAGAGGTTGATTCCAATTGATGGAGGTGGAAGAAGAGCTGTCTCTGAGATTATGCTTGGAACTAGTGCCGTAAAGAATCTTATTAGAGAGGGTAAATCTCATCAAATTGATAATGTAATTAGAACTAGTGCAGATGTCGGTATGGTCTCCTTGGAGCATGCTCTGGTAAAGCTTGTTAGAGAAGGTTTGATTACTATGGATAAAGCTCAGGATTATGCAGTTCACCCAGAGGAAGTTGTAAGATTACTTAAGAGCTAACCTTTATACATGAAGAAATATAAATATACAGCTAGGAACCTTGAAGGAAAAATTATAACAGGAAGTATTGAATCTAGGAGTCGTGATACTGTTGTTGAAACTCTTCAAGGAAAGAAACTCGTTGTTGTTAAAGTTGAGGATGAGATTGGTATAAGTTGGGACAAACTTAAGGAAATTAATGTCGGAGGGGTTCCTATTAAAGATAAGGTTGTTTTCATGAGACAGCTTGCTACGATGATTGGTGCAGGACTCCCTCTTACCCAGGCCTTGGAGATTCTTGAAGCCCAGGCTACGAATCCTATGTTTAAAAGAACTATATCAAACGTATTAGGGGATGTTCAAGGCGGAGAAGGCTTGGCAGAATCATTTAGAAAAAGTAATAATGTATTTGATTCCATTACCCTTAATCTTGTTGAAGCAGGAGAGGAAAGTGGAAACCTGCAGATTATTTTGGAAAGACTTGCTGTTGAACTCGAAGAACAAAAGAAATTGGGAGAGAAACTTAAGTCAGCAATGATCTATCCAAGTATAATTGTGTTGGTTATTGTGGGTGTTGTTCTTCTTATGATGTTTGTCCTCGTTCCTGCTATGGCACAGATATATGGGGAGTTCGGTGCAGAACTACCTGCCATCACTCAGTTCATGATTACGGCGAGTAATTTCTTTATAAACTATTGGTGGTTACTTGCGACTATCGCAATTCTCGTTGCTATCTTGTACAAGTACTACTACGATTCTCCAAATGGAAAGAAGTTTATACATAGAGTTTCTCTAAAACTTCCAATATTTGGAATGATTGTTACAAAAATGCAGATTGCTCAGTTTACAAGACTACTCGCACTCTTGCTTAAAAGTGGATTATCAATAGTGAAGGCATTGGAATTAACCGCAGGTTCACTTACAAATGTAATATATAAAGATGCGGTGATGGTGGCTAAGAAAGAGGTTGAAAAAGGTGTGGCTCTTGCTCTACCAATTGCACGTGCACAGATATTCCCTCTAATTATAAGTCAGATGATTGCGGTCGGTGAGGAATCTGGAGAGATGGATAACGTTTTAGAAAAGATGGCCGAATACTACAATGATGAAGTCACTGTGGCCACAAATAACATTGCTACGCTTATGGAACCGCTGATGCTTGTGCTTATGGGAGGCGTAATTGCCTTCATTGCATTAGCCGTCTATATGCCTATGTTCAACCTATCTGGGGTAATTGGTTAAATTATTGACAGCCACCAGGTACTGATGTAGATTGGATATAGTAGAGTTAATTTTATACTTTTTAAGTATGTTTAAGTTCAAATCATATAAAGCATTCACACTTGTTGAAATGTTGGTAGTAATGGGAATCCTTGTAATTCTTATGACAATGGGTATCTTTGCAGGAAGATTCGCAATTCAAAGAGCAAATAGAGTGCAACATCAAAGTGCTGCAGACCAGATATATCAAGGTTTACAGAGTTATTATGCTGATAATAGAGAGTATCCTTCATCAGTAGATTTTGACTCCTTTGATAGTGCATTGAGTAGTACTGGTGTTCTTGGGAAGTATGTTGATTCGAGCTCATTTGACGGAGGAAGTGATGCCACTTACTACTATGCTGTAGATGACACAGGTCAAAGTACATTGGTTTGCGTCTCCTTTGGAGGCGTTGATGATGAGAATGATCTTGGCGGATATTGTAATGGTAATGGGTTTGGAATTCTTCCAATTGGTGGGACAACTGTATCTAAGAAAGAACTTACTGCGGATGAGTTTGATGCTGCTGTAGCTTCAGGGTTTATCAGCGGAGATTGGGGTGCAAGTGGAGAGGGTTGGAACTAGACCTTCGTAATTGAAACTTAAAGGGAGGCTTCGGCCTCCCTTTTTTTATTTATATCTATACCGTATATTTAGTTATGGTAATAGCAGTTTTTATAATTGGAATAATACTTGCAAGCTTTCTTAACGCCCTTGCTTATCGTTTAATGGAGGGTGCTCGTGGTTATGACCTTTTTATGAAACCTTCGCACTGCGAAAAGTGTGGTAGGCCTCTAAGGGTATATGACCTCATCCCTATTCTCTCTTACATTATTACTGGGGGTAAATGCTCACAGTGTGGGAAGAAAGTTTTCTGGTACTACCCTGTCTCAGAACTATTCCTTGGGTTAGCCTTTATGCTTCTGTATTGGAATAACAGTTCAATTCTTCCCTATCTCTTCCTCACCTATATCTTTCTCCTTAGTTACTGGGATATCAAAAGCAAAAGTATACCTAAAACTTTGGTTGATGTTATTTTTGGAGTCTCCCTAATATATGCCCTCTTGAGTAGTTTTACATACTCACTTCTTGCTGTTGCAATCCTTTTTCTTGCAATATGGATCTTAAATTTAAAACAAGAGAAGATTGGGCTTGGAGATATTCTAATATTTTCCTCAACTCTATTACTCTTCAATCTAGAGATTGGTATTCTCACTCTTCTGATTACTATCCTGATTTCAGGTACCTATGCAATCTATCTTGTTCTTAAAGACAGGAGAAATAGGAAGAGATATATACCACTTGTCCCTTTTATTATGGTCGCCTACGTGATATCCATTGTAACTGTTAATTATGTTCTCGATTTTATTTCAAAATATCTCTATTTTTAGGTCTCCTTTCTTGTTTGTCATAGCAAAGTCTATGTGATAGATTTATAGGTATATGAAACTGCCTAAATATAAATCATATAAAGCTTTCACCCTCCTTGAGATGCTGGTTGTGCTAGTCATATTTATAGTCCTCTCTGCATTGAGTATGGCAGGTTTTAATGGATTTAGAGATACAATTTCTCTAAATCAGGATATAGATAGAATGAAGCAGGATATTAGAGGGGCTCAGAGAGCGGCCCTGTTTCTTGAGAGAAAGAATGATGAGAGATGGTTGTACGGTATCGGTATTGATTTCACACAGCTAGATAACGATGGCTCTTACAGACTATTTAAGTGGTGTGCTCAATTTGATAACTATGGTGACATTAGGTCAAAGCAGAATGTTCCTAATTTTGATCCAAACTTTAACCTGAGCCAGTTAAATAGCAATCTCGGTCTCTCCCCTCTCCCATATTCTTCTCAAAACTGTGAACAAGGTATTGCCGTTAGTGAAATAGTTAGATTAAATAACAATATTGACTTTAGTATAGGGAGTAATTTTCAGGCTACACTACCTGAAGATAACAGAGTTACAGGACATTTTGCAGGAGTCCCGGCCTATCTTCTTTTTGAAGCTGTATCTGGAAAGGCTTTTTTCTACGATATTAACGGATATCTAGTCAACTATAGCTCCACAGGTGAATTGGTTAGTTCACCTATTAACTTTGTAATCGAAGTGAGGGCCCCGAATACAAGTAGATTGAAAACAATAACAATATTTAATATATCTGGGAAAGTTAAGGTTGAAGATGAAAGGATATAAACGAAAGAATTACAATGCAGTTGGTTTTGTTGAGGCCTTGATTGCAATCGCAGTTGCAGGAATTGCCTCAATAGTACTTATGACTATTGCAGTTAACACTACTAGTCAGCTAATACGCAATGAAATAGAGAATAATCTAACTGAAAGGTCTGTAGAAGCCGCTTCTATGGTTAAAAAGATAGCCGCGAATCATAACGAATCCCCCGAAGGAGAGGCTCTCTTTCCGTTAATTTCAGGTAATGAGGGGAACTGTTATGCTTTTAACGGAGATAGCAACGATCCCTCCTTTGAAACAGAAGGTGCTGATTTCAAGATTGCATGCAAATATGATGCAGGTGAGAGAGAACTTTGTAGAGAACATACCTCACAAGATAGCGAAATATTTAGGGTCTTCTGTATTCTTTCTGACTCTGTCCCAGCAAGTGGATTAGTTGTTGGAAAGATTGTTACGGGTATGGCAAACTGTGAGGCTGAAGCAGACAGAGGGAAGTGTAAAATTAGAGACTATCAGTATTATTTAGGAGTTAAAGTTGATCAGGAGTAGTATGAAAATGATTAAAAAGTACAATGCGGTGAGTTTGGTTGAGATGCTAATAACCATGGTAATCCTAGGAATTGTGATGATTCTTGTTTCGATTACCCTCTCTACAATGATTCGTACGTCAATTATCTCGACCTCACGTACAACAACGAGAGAAGAATCTGAATTTATACTTGAGCTACTAAGAAAGACTGTGAGAAATTCAAATGCAGAAGAAATCTTTCTTTATCAGGTTAGCGGTAGGATGTATGACAAAGCAAGTGAAAGAACTGTGGATAGCGGTTTAGCAGGATATGACACCCCTATTACATCAGATCAGACAGGTACAGAAATCCATTTTAGACCCGTTGGATACAATAAATGGGTATGTATAGGTTTCTTCCCTGACTCTGAGGATCCGGAGAGAGGGTATATACTAAAGTCGATAAGACAGGATTTAGAGGTTGCGTCAGAGTGCTTCAATGGGCAATCTTCCTTCTATACTATTAATACTCTTGTTCTGAACTCTGAAGATGTGGATGTTAACTCTCTATCTATGCAGTTTTTCAATACCTACGACAGTAACTACTTAATTACAATTGATTTGGAGATGGAACCAGTTCACTGGGTCGCAAATAGTGGGAGTATTAAACCCGGATACTTCAAGCAAACAGTTGTTTCAACTCAGAAATTGACCTGGGAGAATTAATCTGTTACCTTATTTTATATATTAATACTTTTCAAAATGAAAAAAATAAAGGTATATAGAGGTCAAGCATTAGCAATTGTAATGATAGTCCTCGTTATCTCTGCCATTCTTGGGATGGCAATGCTTTCTCGAACCCTTAAAGATACACAGCAGATTGCAAGTGAGAAGTCTTCTGCGGAGGCCTTGGAATTCGCAGACTCTATGTTGGATACACTAAAGGGTACAACCGTTGCAACGATTGAGAATGTTTGTACAAACCCGGAATATGGTGAAGGAATGAAGAGTACCAATGGATGTAGTGTTAAGGGAGTGAGTGCTGTTAAACAGTTCCTAGATACAGCAGGTGTTGATAATGAAACCTTAAATGTCTTTGATGAGTGTAAGGGTGATAACTCAACCGTTGAACTTACAGCTAAACTTGCAGGGCCGGAGGACGAACTTGAACTCCCGTCCGAAGGTGTTAGATCGGTGGTTGTAAGGGGACAGTCCCCTGCTGCGGGTTGTACGATGAATTTTAAATTTGAGCCCCGAGGATCTAGTTTTGGGAATGTAGCAGTTTCTAGAGTGTATGCTCGTTCATACTCGAGTGGAATTCCTGGAGAGTATAAGGCATATGAGTATGATGATTTACAACAGTACTGTGTACACATCCTTGGTTCAAACTGTGTTGACAACGATAATGTAGATGGTACGTGGACTCCATTACAGAGCGGATCTACCTTGTCCGTTCCACTAACTACAAAAACCTATGGGGGTCTTGTATACAATCTTGATGAAATTAGGGTTAGGTCGATTGGTGGGACGGTTGCCATTAAAACTTCTGTTTCAAGTCCAACTTGTTTAGAAGATTGGGAAATGGTGAAAATAACTACTGGAGCTAACTGTACTGGTACATATAGAGCAAAGGAAGTTCAGATTCCTCAGCAGGAATCCGCTCTATCTCTCTTTGATTATGTCCTCTTTAATGGTAATGGTGTTTTGGGGAGTGATTAGTTAAATATTTTAAACCCGTTATGAGTGAGAGAATTAAAAAGAATGTTTTAATTATTGAAGATGAGATTGCCCTTTTAGATTCATATTCTGAAGTCCTTACGAATGAAGGACTTACCCCTATAAAGTGTATTGATGGATATAAAGGGCTTGAGGTACTGAAAAAAAATCATAATGACATTGATATTGTTCTTCTTGACCTTATGATGCCTGGTATGGATGGATTAGAGGTTCTAAGGACAATCCATAACGATAAGGAAGGGTATGGTGAAGTCCCTATCATTGTCCTTACAAATATGACTAGCGAGAAGGTAATTAAAGAGGCATTTGAATTGGGGGCTGTTTCATACCTCATTAAATCAGAATTAGAGTATTCAGATTTGGTTGGAGAAATTAAAAAAATATTGGGGAGTGATAAATAGTATTAACATGGGATTTCAGCGCTATAGGTTGAAGTATATATATTTAAGATGTATAATGTGTCTATAAATTGTTTGTTGTTAATAAATGGCAACAGGCTTAGTAATAGGAAGTAATTCAGACATGGCTATCACTTTTCCACCTCAAAATACCGAAACTTCTTTTCCAGAGAACTCTTCTACACAAGAGAACTTACGTTCAGTTCAGACTTTTCGTCAACTTCTATACGGTGAACTAAATTTCCAGAGTGGAGATTCTAATCAAATTTGGGATGAAACTGCTGTTATTGAAGCAATGTCTCTAAGTGGCTTTCCTGTTGAAAATTTTAATGATGAAAGCCTTTCGCAGGTTGCTCACGATGTCTCTAGGCTACATCGCTTGATTGTAGAAAGAAATAGTGAATTTGGTGATAACAATACTACTACCCTTCCCTCAAGAGATCTAGTTGCAAAGTTATCTAATGAAACACAAGAGGCTATGCTTTTGGATGCGTATGCAAGTGTTTTGGGTTTTATGGAAGAGCGTGCTAAAAATTGGGATTTACCATTGGTTAATGGTAACGGTCTTTTGAAGCAATTCTCTTTCGGACAGTTAGGCAGAGATGGAGTTTGGGATAAAGGGAAGACAATAACAGATGAGATGCTTGAAAATTTTATAGCCGTCCTTATTACGGATAGTGCTACGCTTAAAAGTAGTGGTATTGAGTCAAAGGGTGGAAGTAAAGGGCTACCCCCTTCTATGAAATTTGCATTTGGTCTTCTTGTACTATCTATTGTTGCCGGGTTGGTATTAAGCTCTAATGATAAGTTAAGGAGTAATATATTTGGTAGTACGTCAAGTAATAATCAGCCACAAGTTACAGAACAGGTTGAGGGTAATCAGCCACAGATTGGAAGTGGTGGAGGAAATGATGATCCTCCAATTCTTAAGACGCCTGTTCCTCCAACGGTTACCTTTACCCCTATTCCACCTAATGGAATAGAGAATTTGGCAAAACAATTTGCTGAGCTTTCTGGTGGGGCTGTTCTTGTAAAACCAGACGGTACTTTCTATAACGTTGTAAATGGAGTTGAGTATCCAATTGAAGGGGCGATGGCCCAAAATGATGGTAGTCTTTCAATTCTTGTTAACTCTGCGACAGGAGAGAAGCAAACTCTATCTGCTGACCAGTGGTATGTTGATCGGTTCGGCCTTGTTATACTTGACCATGTTTATAATTACGAGACAAATTCATGGGAAAAGATTCCGGATAAGGATTTTCAGAAAACTCCTTTGGAAAGCTATCGTAATCAGGTTTTGTCTGAGCAGGATATTTTAAATGGAAGCTATTGTAAGTTTGTATTAGAAAACTACCCACATCAATTCAAGAAAGGTGAATATGAGAATGTCCCTTGGAGGTTTTTTGGCGATTTCATAAAAACAACGGACAAGAGTCTAATGTCTACACCTAATGATGATGGTTCAACACATGGGTGGTTTTGGAAGTTTACAGCGGCACAACTAATTGATAGAAATGGCCTTGAATATATTGTAATCCCTATTATATTCCCGGATCCTGCTGACCCTGAGAACATTGAGAAGAATATTTGTGTATTAGGTGTTAATGTAAGATCTAGGCTTGATAATCCAGGGCAAAAAACTGCTGGGTATGATTCTCCGGCTTTTGACCTTTTAAATAGGCATATGGCAGCTCCATACTTTGGCATCACTACGCGCGCCCTTTCATCTAAATTAGAGATTCCATTTATTGCACGTATATATGGAGGGGAATATGGTAGTGGAGACACTCAGGCCGCTATGGAATCACTAGTCAAAGGCAATCCGAGATTGCTTCGGAATAGAGTCGCTTCCCTCGAAATTTTAAGGCCAGCCTCGCAGTAAGCCATTCGTCAAAGCATTTCAAATTACTATAGTCCATAGACAAATTGAAATTGCTTTGGTACGATTTCAATATGAAGAATAGAGTCTTTCGATTACTACTGATTATGATTCCAGTTGTTGCTTGTATTTGTGGCCTCGTTTACTTACTTTTATACTTTAACTTTGGTTTAAAGGAATTTATAGAGGCGAATAAAAATATTGAGAACCTTAGCCGCGATATTAGAGGCTCCGCTCGAAGAGAATTTTATACATTAGATATTAAAGGAAAGTATCGTCAATATGGGGGTACAATTGCATATATAAATAGAAATAAACAAGGTGGTATTGCAATATGGGGTAAAGAGGGGCTTAGATACTTTGTTGGAGAAAAAGGAACTACTTACTCATATTTCCGATTCTGTACAGATGAGAATCTCGAAGTCGCTAATCTTGGAGGTCCATTTCATATAAAAAGAGATATTTACGAAGATATTTCCCTATGGAGTAAAGAAGTGATGATTGGGGATTATATTGCTATTGAGATAAAAGATTCAAAATCCGGATTTGATATCATTCGTGAGGCAAAATCGAATGATTTTAATTCTTATTTACCTTTTAAACCACATCTTGTATGTATAGGAAAATAGTTTTTACAATTGTAGTTTTTATTACTTTTTTGCTAAGTCTCTTCAGTGGGAGATTGCTTTTTGCGGGCTATGGCTCTGGGGTTTGCGGAGGTGCAACTGAGTACATATGTGAATTTACTACAGATGATAATGGAAATACTACTCAAACATGTCACTGTTCTGATGGCTCTGGAGGAGGAACATGTGGTCCAGGTACTTACAGATGTAATAGAGGTTGTTGTGATATAGGGAGTGGGACTCCTGTGGAGAATGACCCTCCACCAACGGATTGCGACCCATATAGGGTGAATTGCCCTCCAGGTACGGTCCGAAGTAATCAAGTCGCTTCCTCTGCATGTGTAAGTAAGGGACTTTACAATGATTGTGGAAGTGGTGGTAATGCTCAGGTAAAGGGTAGTTGTTGTTCCGAGAAAGAGTTCCCAGGAGGTTGTGAGGAGGTGTGTGGTTATAAAAAGGGAGGAAGTTATGTTTGTCGTCAGGAATGTGAGGAACCTTCGTATGTTTGCAATGGATGGACTTTGACAACCTATAGATGCATTCCTGTTATTCCTCCTGTAACTATCAACTACTCTCTTATCAATAGTACCAGTGCACTTGGTTGCACAGTTACATCAGGCTATGTAGGTAAAACTGCGAATAATACTGTAAGGGTAAGTGCCGCTACTCCTAATACTTTTTCCGGCAATAACCTTAATGATGTAAGGGTATGGTTTGGAAATAGTCCAACAACAATTAGTGCTTTTAATTCCACGGCTTCACAGGCCTTAGTCGCAAATAATAAGTTTGGGATTGTCGTTAAGAAAGTTGCCGGAGTATGGAGTGATATATATGCTCCAAGTAAATATACTTCAGGAAGCACTACAGCAGGTTCAGATATTCAATCATGGGTAAAAATCGGAACTATTGGAACAGGTCAAAGAGGAATAATTAAAGGAAGAAATGGAAGAAGTCTTGCAAGTATAAGTAATGTCTCTGTCACGGTAGGAGGAACAAATACTACATTTACATTTGATATCTCCTTTTATAACAATGAATCTGGAATTAGCGGGTATGAAACTGCATTAAGCGGAAAATATAATATTCATGGTGCCGGAAGATATGGTACTGCGGATATAATATGGACTCCTTCTACTAAATCAGTAGTTTTGGATTTAACAGCACCTACTAATGATAGTCTGAGTTTTAGTTACGTTGGAGGAACTAAGGTTGATTTGGCATGGGCCTTTACAGATACCGACCCAGATACAGGAGGTAATAGTCTCATTAAGGTAATTGGTAATGCTGCAATTGATAGAGCAGGGAAAGTTAATGGACCAATAAGTAACCTTACTAGTCCTCAAACTATTGATTATGTTCTTGGCTCCGGAGGTAATGGGCCTAATGTCTTCACTGGTACACCAAATCTGTGGGTAGATAGTTCAAGAACAAGTCGTAGTCAAAGAATAGATGTTAAACTTAATGAAGGGGGATCCCTCAACTTCTTCCTTTATGCTTTCGATAAGGCATGTAACGCTACTCGTAGCTCTGTTATTCTCCCATTGGGAGAACCTTGGTTGATAACTAAGGCTGGAGTTGCATATTCAAAGGGAGGGAGTGCTTTCACCATGCAAGATCTTGCCTATACTTCTCAGACAGAAAGATTATCCAATGATACCTATTGGAGTCTACCGTTTGCTTTCTATAAATACGATGCTGAACTGTCAACTGAAGTGCTTGCTTCAGGTTCAAATCTTCTAAATGAATTAATAAGGGCAACTCAGATTAAGTCAGGAAGAATCTTAAATAAAGCCGATTCAAATAATAAAGTAGGATATTGGTTTGATTCTCTTTCTGAAAGAGCACAGAAACAAATGGATAAGTCCCCTACTACATTCTCGAAAGTAACTATAACAGGGGATCTAACTCTTCCAACTGATTCTCGATCCACAAGTATTACTGATGGAACAAATACATGTACTGCAGCTAACAACTGTATTGTTGAAGTCGCAGGAAATCTTGTTGCAAATATTGGTTTTGTTTGCGACGCAAGAACACTTTTCCTCGTTACTGGTACTACAACAATTCATCCAGATCTAACTGCGAGTAGTTCAAGATACGGATGTATGTTTGTAAATAAAGGTAATGTTAACATTACAGCTGGGTCCTATAAATCTGCTGGAGCTACATATCCTAAGTACGATATCGTAAACTCCTTTGTAATTTCAGATGGGATAATAACGTTAGATTCTGGAGATTCTGGCCTCGAACCAAAAGATGGTCTTAAGATAGTCGGTAGTCTTATCGGCTTTAACAATGAAGGTAGTCGTTCAGTGGTTCTTGATAGAAGCTTAACTCTTATGGATGCAAACTCATTCCCTTCTGCTGCGATCCACTTTGATAATAGATATGTTAACTTCGGTGCACTCTTTTTTGGAGGTAATGTGGAGGGGTATAAGAGTGAGGTTGGGTTTAAACCTCTATAGTAAAGAAGTTTTGTCTCAATCTGTTTGACATAAAATCCATTCCCTGTTATTAATTAATGTGTACAAACTGCCTAAATTTAGTTACTGATTAGTATGTCGAAACTGCCTGATCATGTGGGTATTGATTTTGGAAATCACTCTGTTAAAGCTGTAGAGTTAAAAGGAGTTGGAACCGCAACTATTGAACTAGTAAACTTTGGAAGTCAGAGAACCCCTCATGGAGTGATAAATAGTGAAGATGATATGCATCAAAATCAGTTAGCTGATGCTGTAAAAACCCTTTTCTCAACTGCAAAGATTAGAAATAAACTCGTTGTTATGGCTCTTCCTGAGTCTTCTGTATTTACAAGATTCCTAGAGTTTCCTGGGGTTAAAGAGGATGAATTGGAGAATGCGGTATACTATCAGGCAAAAGAATATATCCCTATGCCCATAGATGAGGTACAGATGAGTTACGTTCCTCTTGGTTTTAATCAAGAGAAAAACGCATTCAAGGTTCTTCTTGTTGCAGCACCAAAGAAAGTCATTCAGACATACCTCAACGTAGCAGAGAAAGCAGGTCTTCAACCGATTGCTATAGAAACAGAGTCTGTAGCTATGGGAAGAGCAATGTTCAAGTCTTCTGGAATGAAACATGTTGTAATGCTCGATTTCGGAGCTACAAGCACAGATATGAGTATTATGTTAGATGGGCAACTCGTATTTTCTCAAAGTATTGCAATAGGATCAGATTCCTTGACTCAGGCGGTTGTTAATAAGTTCAATTTTGAATATCAACAGGCAGAGGAATATAAACGGAATTATGGTGTTGTGGAAGGGATATTAGAAGGAAAAATGTTCACAACCCTCTCCCCTATTCTTGATGCAATCCTTAATGAAGTTCGAAGAGGTATTGAATTCTATAAGAATAAAACCCTTGCCGCTTCACCAAGTAATGTACTTTTAAGCGGTGATGGTGCACTTCTCCCTGGATTAGCAGACTATATATCCAAAAATCTCGGTGTAAGCGCAATACTTTCAGATCCATGGAAGAATATAATCGTTCCGGATAAGTTCAGAAATATTGTGACAAAAAGCGCATCATCATATTCAGTTGCCATTGGACTATCACTAAAAGATGAATAAACAGGAGAAAGTTAAAAAGAAAATTGCAGAAAATATTGTTACGGGAACCTCAATAAACCTCATCCCACCGCAGACAGAAGAGGAAAAACATATTGAGACAAGAAAGGTTGGAGTGAATATGAGTGCAGCCCTGGCTCTACTTTTCCTATTTCTTCTTTCTATAGGTATTGTTGGGTTCAACCTCTTCTCTAAACTTGATTTGAATGAAAGGAAGAAAGAACTTTTTGCTTTGGAACAGGACGTTAGATCCAGAGGAGAGATTATCACTTCGAATGATGAAATACTGAGGAGAATAAAATTGTATCAAAATATCGAGCAGAGTACATATTCTGCAAATGAGGTTATTGACTACTGGCAGGATGTTTCAAAGGATCTTGGAACAATAAGTAGTATTATACTAGCTCAAGGGATGAATTTTGAAGTATCAGGAACCTCAAAGACCCTTAAGGACGTTTCAAAGCTTTGGTATCTACTTGGTAATGATAAAAGAATAGAGAGTTTGGAACTGAAGAATGTTGTAAAAGAGGAAACCCTTGTAAGGTTTAATTTTGAAGGTAAATTAAGTTTTGAAGAATTCTCAAGATAACTTGGAAAATAATAAAGTCGAAACACAAAAGAGTATGGAAGAGCCAATTGCGAAACCACAGACTGTTGTTGAATCTACAAAGCCATCCGTTGACACTCCTCCATCCCCTTCTACAATGTCAACTAACGGCCCAGGACAGTCTATAGCAGAAAGAAAACAGAGGTCAGGAGTTATTTCAGAATTGAAGCAGTTACAGCAGGATGTGAAGCATTTTAGAGCTTCTGATCTTGTAGTCCCAATTCTAAGTATTATTTTTCTTGCTTTGTTGACTATTTTTGTATATACCCCAATGATTATTAAAGCAGTTGAATTTAGGAAAGAGAAAGATGAAATTGCGCAGAAGATTACTAAACTAGATAATTTGAGTACAGAGGTTGGGAAGATAGATGTTGGGCAGCTACAAAAAGACCTAGCGGTGTCGCGGGAAGTCATTCCATTTTCCCTTCAAGTTTCGGATTTTATCCTCTATGTAAATAATTTAGCTGAGGATAAGAAGCTTGATTTCAAGGAGATTCTTGCAGGTGATATTCAAGTGAGATCAAAAAACGAGCAAAGGTCTGTCGACCCTGTTATAAAGGGAGTAAGCGGACCTTTAAAGTATTCCGGGCCTTTACCTGTAATTGTTGAATTTCTTGATGAGCTACAAAATGTCTCACCTTTTATTATATCTGCAGATAGTGTTGAGATTAAGAAATTACCAGATACAAATGATTGGGAACTCTCGCTAATAATAACTGGATACTATTTGAACAAGGCTAGCTTACCAAAGTTAGACATATACATGCCATTCGCATCATATACATTTAACACCCATGCAATGGATGTCTTTAGAGCAAAGGCGGAGGCACTGGAACAATAGTATGCAAATATCAAAACAGGTTACCTAACTCCCTCTCTCTGATATTGATACAGTAAACTTTATATCTCGTCGTTTAGCATGTCCTCATTTGAAGTATCATCAGGAGACTTCTCAAGCATATCCTTTGGTGCTCCAGAGTTTCCACCATTCTGATCTTCATCTACAAGAACTCTAACTCTTTTATCGTTTCTAATAGCACTAATTGTGATTAGATCTCTTATTGCATTGATTGTTCTTCCCTTTCTTCCAATTACAACACCTTTATCCTGCTCGGAAACTTTGATGTTAAGAATTGTAAGGCCTGGAAAATCAACGCTCTCCTTCTCAGTAATTTCAACCTCATCTGGGTTATTAACTATACCTTTGACGATATATTCTAATAGAACTTTCATAGCAATATTGCGATTAATTTACTTAATATTAGTTCTTAGCCTCTTTCTTTTTGCTTTTGCCTTTAGAAAGTGTAGAACCTTTTTTAATACTCTTTAATATACCATTTTTTACAAGATAGTGCGCGACGGTCTCTGTTGGCTGAGCTCCCTTTTTTAACCATTCCTCTGTTTTTGCCTTATCAATCTCAAAAGTTGATGGACTTGTTCTTGGATTATAGTATCCAAGTTCCTCAATTGCACGACCATTTCTATTCTTGGTTGAAGGGGCTACAATAATTCTGTAATGAGGCTCACCTTTTCTTCCTGTTCTTTTTAATCTAATCTTTATCATAATGGGGCTATTGTAACAAATGATATAATCTAATTCAAGCCTTTCCCAATATTATTTTCCCCAATCTTCTCAAGAGCCATTAATGCAGCCTGTTCCTCTGCCTTTTGTTTACTTGCTCCATCGCCTCTTCCCATCTCCTGTCCGTTAATCAATACCGCCATTGTAAAGATTTTATTGTGGTCTGGTCCCTCTTCCCTAAGAATTTTATATTCAGGGGTAACCTTGTATATCTCTTGAGATAGTTCCTGAAATTTTGTCTTTGGATCTATATCAGATCTATGCTCTACAATATGTGAGATCATAGGTGTGAGTTTTGCATTTATAAAGTCTTCGCACTTCTTAATACCTTGATCAAGATATAGAGCACCTAGTACAGCCTCAAAAGTATTTGCAAGAAGGTAATCTTTATCCCGTCCTCCTGTGTTAGCTTCTCCCTGAGACATCCTTAAGTAGTTACCATATCCTAGCTTTCTAGCAACCTTAGCCAGAGTTTCTGTACGTACTGTAGCAGCTCTGAAGCTTGTTAGCTCGCCTTCAGGTCTATTACTGTATGTACTGAAGAGATGTTCTGAAATGATGAGCTCTAATACTGCATCTCCAAGAAATTCAAGCCTTTCGTTATGGTTAATCCCCTGTTTTTTCTTAACTTCATTAATGAAGGATCTGTGTGTAAATGCCTCGACAAATATATCCATGTTCTTGATATCAGTAATTCCGATTGTGTTTAGGTATTCTTTTAGTTCCATATTTATAATTCGTTTTTTCTAATTTCATATATTGCTCCTAAAACTCCGTTTACAAACTTGTCGCTTGCTGATCCACCGAAATCTTTGGCGAGCTCAATCGCTTCGTCTATAGCTACCTTAGGTGGAGTTCTCTTAGATATGAAGCCCTCGTAAATGGCAATCTTAAGAATAATGAGGTCAACCTCTTTAATCTGATCTACCGGCCACTGTGGGGCATACTTATGGATGACTTCTTCAGAGTCTTTAAGGTTCTTTTGGACTCCTTTGATGATATCTTCATAGAGGTCTGTGTCGAACTTCTCTATTTCATCAATCTCTGCAAGCTGATCTGTTGTATGTTGGACTCTATCCCCTGTATTAGGGCCTGTTACAAAGTCTTTTGCAAAAAGATACTGAAGTGCTAATACCCTTGCCTGATGTCTTGGGTCAGTAGCTTTTTTCATTACTTACTCTTTGGCTCAGCTTTAGATTCTGTCTTCTCTACTTTTCCGTAGAAACCGCAGTATTCACAAGCGAAGTGGGATCTCTTTGCTTTCTTACATTTTGGACAGATACCCAATGATGGTACGCTTAACTTGTCCTGTGATCTTCTTCTATCTCTTCTTCCTTTGGATAGTTTTCGTTTTGGAAGTGCACCCATGTTCTTCGTTTAGTTATTTAGATTATTACGTTGATTATAAGGAAAAATATCATTATGTGCAACCTGAACTTATAACAATTAGTTAAAAGCCTAATCCCATCTGATATGGTTCTCCTATGTTTTTTTCAATTGCTGCTATAACATGTTTTGCGGCTGTTATATTAAAGTGTATACAGCCATTATCACCAGAAACGACTACCAAGGTTGCGTTAGTTTTTGGGCTATTTACTTCAATTGCAATATAAACGCCTGTAAGCGCTATACCATTACATGTTATCTTATCCTCCTCGCTGTAATGTATTCTTGGAAATTGTAGCACCTCTCCATCCATAACTGCCAATGCCGACCTACTTCCCCTTGCTAACGATTTATAATCCAGACTTCCTTCAACTAAGTCTGCATAGGACATACCATGGAGTTGTATATGTTTCTCCATGATACCTAAATCAGGCCTGCTATTCATTAGACCTTCTAACCCTGGTGGGTAATCACTATTCATAATTAGAAATTATTAAAAGTTAATTATAAGGTTAACCTTTAAAATATGATTGAACAATCAGTCCGATAGAAATATATATGTAGCTTAATTTTCATTTTCAAAAAGGAGGACATTTCTATGAGAGGTGTGTCTATGATGAGAAAAGGTGATTATATCTAGATAATCCAGCTTTCCTTGATTTTGATAGTTTCCCCAGCCTTCATCTTGTTGTTTATTATCTCTGTTGCAATATTACCTTCAATGTTCTCCTGGATATATCTCTTAATTGGCCTTGCACCGAGTGCCGGGTCATATGCCTTATTTGCAATTAGCATTGGAATGGTACTTTCCCATGTGATTGTAATTCCTTGATCTGAGACTCTAGAGGCGAGCTCTCCGAGAAGTATTGTTGATATTTTGGTTAATGTATCAATTGTTTGAGGTGAGAATACCACTATGCTATCAAACCTGTTGAACAGTTCAGGCCTAATTCTCTGTTTCAGCTCAATCATTACCATATCTTTAATTTGTTCCCAAATTACATTCTTTTCGAAATTCTTCATGATAATGTCACTTGCAATATTGCTTGTACATATTACAATCGCATTCCTAAAACTTACGGTTTCCCCACTTATGCTAGTTAAAACACCCTCATCAAATATCTGAAGGAAGAGATCGAGGACTTGTGAATTTGCCTTTTCTATCTCGTCAAAGAGTACTACAGAGTATGGGTCCTTCTTTATTTTATCAATAAGACTTACCGACTGCGCACCTCCGGCATCGCTTCCTAAAAGTCTGTTTACACTTCCCTCCTCCTGATATTCAGACATATCAACTCTTACAATATCTGCTTTGCTGTTGAAGAATTCATTTGAGAGAACCTTTGCTAGGTGTGTTTTTCCAACCCCTGTTGGCCCAATAAATAGGAAGACACCTATTGGCTTGTTAGGACTTCTAACTCCTGTCTTAGACCTCTTAATTGCATCTACAATAACCCTTACGGCTTCCTCCTGCCCGATTACCTTATTTGACAGTTTCTCTTCTAATTTAATCAGGGAGTCAACATCGAGAGAGGATACCGACTCTACATCTATATTGGTCTGAATTGAAACAATCTTTGCAATATGTTCATCTGTGAGGATGGTTACGCCATTGGCTTGCCCCCATGAACACGCTGACTCAAGGATATCTACAGCACTGTCTGGAAGCATTCTGTCATTTACATATCTCTGTGCTAGCTCTGTAGCTGATATGAGAGCCGGTGTTGTTATATATAGCTTGAAAAGGTCTTCGAACTTGCTGACCTTGCTCTGAAGAATTGTTACCGTATCATGCTGATTTAGCTCTTTAACCTCTATATTATTGAAACTCTGTCTAAAGCTTTCATTTGTGTAGAAATAACGCTTGTAGTTACTATAGTTCACAGTCCCAATCACAGGGAAGGATCCATCAAGTATATATGGGAGAATAATGCCGGCGAGTGAGTGGCCAGATTCTTCAGCCTTTGATGGTATGAGCTCCTGCAGCTCATCAATGTACAGAATTGTATTCCCCGCTCTTTTCAACTCATTCATTGCCGTTTGTACAACGCCCTCCAAGTTCTTCATATTGGATGTGTATGCAATCATTCCATTTAAGTCTAGCTGTACTATCCTTTTCCCTAGAAGTTGTGGAGGGACTGTTCCATTGTTGATTCTTTGGGCTAGTCCTCTTATCAAGCTACTCTTTCCCACTCCAGGATCTCCAATCAACAGAGCATTTCTTTTTCCGACCTTCCCAATTATGGATACTAATTCTTCTACTTCCTCCTGATGACCAATACCAAACTTCTCAAAGCTATTTGCAACATCTTCATTAATCTCTTTACTGAAATGGTTTAGGATAAAGGTATATCCATATACCCACGTTTTTGCAATTCCATTTGTTTTGTTATATTCAACCTCTGGGTCAAAGAAAGACATATGTTCTTTGTAATCTAAATCTCTTTCGTATACGTAACTTATTCGTAGATTTCTAACGGTTGAATTTCGCCTCTGTAGCTCTTTATTTAGGTTAGGAAGGATTTTGAAGAAAGCAAGGTATAGATGGACGGGCTCAATTTTTTTGGACTCCGTTAGTAGGGCCTCTTCTGCTGTATACAGGAGAAGACTTCTAAAATTCTCTATATCTATATCCTCAATCCCTTTGAAAAAACTGTGCTCAGAAGCTAGCTGATTTGCGAGTTCCCCTAGTCCCGCTCTTTTCATTAGTCTTATAATCATTGGGTCTTTCAGGATAAACTTGAGGATGTCTTCCATCTTAAAATTATTTCCATAGAGATAGTCTACATACTGCAGAAAGTTTTCCGAGAAAAAGTCTGCAACGTTTAACTGTGAATATCTACCAAATTTAATCTCTCCACTTTTAATCAGATCAAGCTCAACTTCATTTATAGCTTTCAAGCTTGGAAGATAGTTCCCACTAGAAAAACCTCTGTAAGTAGCAAACCAGAGGAGTATTACACCGAGGGATGACAGCCAGAAGATTGTATTTATGGTACTGCTAGAAATGAAGTTTTCTAACATTACCAGATAGCTGTTATTACCAAATATCTTTAAAACGTAGCTTAATGAAACAACTATTCCAGGTATTATAATTGCATTAGCGAGCTTTCTTTGGATATTCTGATAGACACTGAAACTTGAGAAATTTTTTGCAGCCTTAATTATATCAATCTCAGATATGGTGAAGATACTGTCTCTTGTTATCATGAATTGTTGAAGATTCTTCTCGCTAATCAGAGGGTATTTATTCTTAATAATCGTATACTTATTACTATCTCTATTGTGAGAACCATAAATCAGTTTATTTGTTTGTTCAAATTCAATGCTCATTGACTATATAAAGGGTGAAATTATGGCCATTATCACGGATGTAATGGGAATTAATATCCAGAAAAGTATTAGTGAAAGGTATCCAGTAGTCGCGATTGCAATCATGATTAGACCTACGGGTATGAATATTAATCTCACTATCATTCCTACTAAATATCCAACAAATTGCTTATCTCTGTGCCATGGGACAAGGAAGGTTCTTATGAGAAATGAGGTTGAGAATCTGTCGTCGATTACGTCTATTAGTCTTATATACTGTTTTATGAAAAGTATCGGTTGTTTTATATACCACCAGGTGGTGAAGTCTTTCACGGTACTTGAGACGAATTGATATGGGCTAATACTATCGCTTATTTCTTTAGGATCAAATAGTTCCATTTTACCTTGTGTTCTATGGGCAGTCATTTCGTATACAGTTTATTATAACTGAGGTATTATATCAATTATAGTTGAAGATATATAAATCTTGTAAGAGAAAATACTATGGCATACTCTACCTTTCAAAAATATATTAAAGATAATGGAATTGATCTAGAAATTATTGTTACAGATGAACCTACGAAAACAGCAGAGCAAGCATCACAGGTTCATGGTGTTCCTGTCTCTAACATTGTGAAGTCCCTCCTTGTTAATGTTGAGGGTGTTTTCAAACTTTTCCTAGTTCCTGGGGATAGAAGACTTGATTTTGAAGAGATAAAAAGGAGGTTTAATGCAAAAGATGTTCGTATGGCAAATGCTGATGAGGTGAAAGATATTACAGGGTATTCAATTGGAGGAGTTCCTCCCTTTGGACATACTACAAAGTTGGTAACATACGTTGAAGAGGGGTTTAATAAAGAGATTGAGTTGGTTGCTGCGGCAGGGAGTGGAAATAGTGTATTTAAGATAGGATATGAGAAATTAAGAGAGATTATCTCTTAACTGTTAAGGCAAACTGTTTTAGTGCTGTATAATACACCTTATGAATGAGAATACTGTTAATAAAAATATTTGGAAGACCCTTCCTGCTCCTTTCTACGTACTTGCTCCTATGGAGGATGTTACCGACAGTGTTTTTAGACAGATTGTCTGTGATTTAGGAAGGCCCGACCTTTTTGTAACAGAATTTACGAGTGTCGAGGGACTCTGTTCACCCGGTTCAAGTAGGGTGATTAAGAGATTTCAGCATACAGATATAGAAAGACCGCTAATTGCTCAGATATGGGGAGTTAACCCTGAAAACTATCTAAAGGTTGCAAGTATGGTTGTAGAAATGGGTTTTGATGGGATTGATATAAATATGGGTTGCCCAATTAAAAAGATTATTAAGAACGGTGGTTGTTCCGCAATGATTAAGAACCCAACCTTAGCCAGGGAGGTATATCTCGCAACGGTTGAAGGAGCAAAAGGACTTCCTGTGAGTATTAAAACAAGGATAGGATTCAGTAAGGTTGATACAGAGAATTGGATTGGATTTGTTTTAGGTTTAAAACCCGCCGCTCTAACTGTGCATGGTAGAACTGCCGATGAACAATCAAAGGTTCCATGTCATTGGGATGAGATTGGTAAAGCGGTTGTACTTCGAAATAAAATATCCCCGGAGACTCTAATTATTGGTAATGGAGATGTAAAGAGTCTTGAACAGGGAGATATGCTTGCGAAGGAGTATGGTGTTGACGGTTTAATGATTGGTAGAGGTATTTTTGATAACCCATGGGTCTTTAATCGATTACAGGATACTCAAGAACATAGTATGGAAGAAAGGTTACTAATACTTAAAAAACATGTTGTCCTTCACAACGAAACTTGGGGAGGAAGATATAACTTTGAGGCTCTGAAAAAATTCTTTAAGATGTATATTAAGGGCTTCGATGGTGCAGCCGAACTTAGAGGTGAGATGATGAATTTAAAGTCTCTGGATGAAACAGTAGGTTTTCTAAACGATAGGTTTCAGATCTAGCCTGATTGTTATAACTACTTTAGATAGTATCCATAACCGTATTTAGAATGGATTAGGTCCATCCCCCACTCTCTCCTTATCCTTATTTTCAACCTGCTTAATGATACCATGATACTTTCTTCGCTTGGTTTTCTAATTGTGTAGGCCGAGTAGGTTCTTGAGACTGAATCTACATCACAGTATTTCTTTGATGAGTTTAAGAGAGCCATCATAAGAATAGTTTGGTTCTTAGTTAGGTTCATGGCGTTCTCTCTGTACTTCAAAACTCCTAATGAAGTATCAAGTGAAAAGTTATCTTTTACCATAATGTTTGATTCTCCATTGAGATGCAAGAGGTTTCTAATTCGAGCTGTGAGTTCCTCAAAGAAGAATGGTTTGGGAAGATAATCGTCTGCCCCTGTATTAAAGACCTTCAAACGGTCATCAATTTGTGACTTATTACTCAGGATTATTACTTTGGTATTAGGATACTCACGTTTCAATATCTTGCAAATTTCCAAACCACTACCATCTGGGAGGATTATATCTAAACAGGCAATATGGATTGTGTGATGCTGAATTGTATCGAGAGATTCTCTAAAATTTTTAGCTGCTATTACATTGAATTGTTTTGAGAGGTTTAAAGCAAGTAGGCCTCTCAATTTTTCATTGTCTTCTACAACAAGTACTGTCGGTTTAAACTCCATGTACTAATTATATCTCTCAATTATTACAAAATATTTACAATTCTTTGAAATAGCCCTTGATATCACCTTCAACCTTGGTTTGTATTCCTGTTGTCATATCTTTAATCATCCAACTCTTTTCAGAGAGGAATACAACGTATTTAAAACCCTTTCGGTTGGCACTTCCGAGTTGCTTTCCGAGGTCATCTTCTTTTAATTGAGTTAGTACTTTTACACCTGCTTCTCTGATAGATGTTGAGACCCTTAGTGTTTCTGAAAGATCTTTCTTATCTGTTAGTGCAACTAATACATCGATATCCTCCTTATATGTAGGTATTAGATTGTATGTTTCTAAAAAGTCCATCATTGTGACGTTCCCCCAGCCAATTCCAAAGGCAGGGAGTTTCTCTTTTCCGAAAATCTCTAAAAGGTCATCATATCTTCCTCCTCCAAAAAGTGCTCGAGGGTTCTTGTCTCCCCCAACGTCAAACATCTCAATGACCGTTCCGGTGTAGTATGTGATTCCTCGCATTATGTAGGGTTTAAACTCAAAGTTGTTTAGGCCCAGCTCCTTACATAATTTGAAAAGTTCTACCAATTCCTTTGCCCCCCTGCTCTCGTCTTTAATTTTCTCTATGTACGTCATGTCCTGTTGTAAAAAATCAATAAGTTTACCTACCTGTAATTGGTCTAATCCGGCATCTTTTAGATATTCAGGATACTCTTCTCTCTTAATTTTAGTGTAGTTATCGATTGCTCTGGCGATTCCTGGTATATTTTCCTTTGAAACCTTTAGTACTTCCTCAAAGATATAATCCATTAGATACCTATTGTTTACATATACTTTCCAGGAGTTTTCAGGTGCGCCAAGCTTTTTCATGACACTATTAATGTACTGAAATATCTCTACCTCTGCTCCCATCCCTGTGATTCCAAATATATCTATGTTTAATTGAAAAAACTCACGGGACCTTCCCCTTTGCGGTTTTTCGTATCTATAGAACTTGTCTATGCTAAACCATCGGATTGGTTTGGGAAGCTGTTGGAATCTTGCCGCTACAATTCTAGCAAGAGATGGAGTCATCTCTGGTCTAATTGCTATCTCTCTCCCGCCTTTGTCTACAAAATTGTAGAGCTGGGTATTAGCAAGCTCATCTCCAGATTTAGCCCTGTATATATCTGCGTTCTCCAAGAAAGGAGTATCGTACTCAAGATATCCAAATTCTTTTGCGGTTTCTCTCCAAGTATTAAAGAGAAAGTCTCTTTTATACATGTCTTCAGGATAGTAGTCCTGAGTCCCTTTATACGGTTGTGTACTTAGTTTTATGTTCTTCATAATGTTTTTAGTATAGCATAATTTAATTTTATTTAACGATAGTTTCTTTCCTACAATACTCTAAGAGTATTCGCTCATATATCTTTTGTGCATTGTATAGCGAACTCACCAATGCATACTCATTTGGTGCGTGTGCATTATCGCCTGATACGCCAATTGTATACTTGGGTGCAGTGATTAATCCCTCTAGCATTCCAATATCAACGTAACCACTAAATTTAATATCTTCAAGTTCAAATGGGAGAGAACACTCATTATAAATTGATTTAAGCTTATCAGTTGTACTTCCCTTATTTGCACTTTCCCATGGGCATATGTCGTGTCTTATCCTTTTGATGCTAATTTTAACTCCAAGTTGTTTACTGTATTTCTCTATCATTTTGATAACAAACTTTGCATTTATTTCCTTTGATACTGTCCTAACCTCTATAGTGCAGTCTGCATAGTCAGGAATGACGTTTCCTTCTCTTTTCCAGTCCAATTTGTTTCCAGCCTCAACTGTTTTGCCACCCCGAAGATATGCGAGGTTTACAGTGCTGTATCCGAGATCGTTTGTGGTAAGAGCAAGCAGATCCTTCCCAAGCATTTTAGATAGCTCGACCGTTGAAGTTATGGCATTTACTCCATTTTGCGGTTTTGATGAGTGCCCGCTTTTCCCCATTACTTCTATATCGATTTCGATTAAACCTCTACATCCGCTTCTCACTTTCTCAGTGCCATCAAGTGATAGTACTAATTGTGGTGATAGCTGGGGGTTATCTGCTATAAATCTTTTCATTCCAAGGAAATCATACTCCTCATCTATGTAGAAGAGGAGTGAAAGTTTCCCTGTATCTATCTCATCCCTTACACTTTCTAGCGCTACTAGGAAGGCAGCTAGAGATCCTTTCATATCCAACGAACCCAATCCGTAAAGCTTTCCATCTTTAACTATTGGATCAAAGGGATTCGTTTTCCAACCTGTTGATGGTTGCACCGTATCTATGTGCCCGATAACAAAGAGGGTTGGACTCTTTCTTTCTGAATATACATTGAATCTCTCGCCTGCGTTCGTTTTCTGCCTCTCTACAGGGATCTTTGGATCAATCTCTTTCAATCTAGAGATGAGGTACTCCCCGACATTTTTCTCGTCACAGTTTTCATCTACGTAGCTTGGGATTGAAACTAGCTTTTTAAGTTGTTCTTCTACATTCATAACTATGTATAAATAATTTAAATTTTGGCCCAGGAAGGAATATAGCTTGGGAGATTACTCCACAATTTCCTCCCTGGACTGTTGGAACTAACTAATGGTCAGTTCCGTGATCGGGTCCTGTGTACATGGGACCTCCTTTCTCTCTGTTGTTACAGAGCAGATAAATACAGGTATTATATTCATTTGCATTGTAATAACTGGGGTGACTAACGGGATTCGAACCCGCAACCTCCTGTTCCACAAACAGGAACTCTAACCAATTGAGCTATAGTCACCAAAATAAGCCATTCTACTGGCTTATGATTTCTTAAAAATGTTTAGGAGATAAAAAATCACAAACCAGCAAACTTTGGCTTGTGATGATGAAGTGTGTTTATTCTCTCAAGTACAGTTCTATATCCGTTCGTCCCATTTCTCAACCATTTATTTACTCTCGTTACTGTTGTAATACTTAGCCTAAGATCTTTGGCTATGGTTCTCTGTGACTTTCCTTCATTGAGCTGTTGAGCTATTTTCCACCTTTTTGCAAATTCCTTGATTTCATCTGGTGTCATAAGGTCAGCGCAGAAATTAGCTACCTCTTCAATGTTATTCAATTGAAGGAAGGCTTTGAACAGTTCAGTTGTATTCTCATTTTTCAGTGTTTCCATTGAGTGTATTATAAGGGTAATACATGTGTGGGTCAAGTTTTTTATAAATAGCTATTGTTATCGTCTTTTTTCGCATGTTACTACATTGCGAATTCCCCTTGCAATTTATATAGATAGTACATATATTTAAATTGTGAGGTTACTCTTCACATTTGCTACATATAAATTTATTAATCTCTTGAACATGGGAAAAAAGAATTTCCAGACTACGGCCGGAAGAAAAAAGGCCATGATAATTGGGTTTGTAATTATTGTGTTGTTGGGTGTTGCAGGAGTTTATTATATGGTACAGAAGAGTAGCTACGATAGTCAGAATGCATCTGCAGGATTACTCGATGGTATCAAGCTTGAGGGATTCACTCTTAAACTGGAGAGGGTTGTAAACCCAACCGCGAACTCGTATCGAAAAGATGATATAAAAGTTCAATGGAAATATACTGTAAGCGGGGCTGTTCCAGCCTGTTATACTGCTGACTTTACTGTAAATAATGGGGATAAAGAACCTGAGGCAGAGCTTGCTGTGGTTGCTGAGGATGATCTGTTAAACAATATAAGTGCAAGTACTGCCATTGAGGAGGACGGTCAAACCGTATGGAGAGAATCTGTTCCGGAAAGTAATGAAGAAATTAAGAGGACTACATATTTTAGTGTAAAATTGTCTGAAACTCCGGGATGTAAAGAGCCTCGCTCAGGTGCACTCGTTAAACCAGTTGTTCTTGATAAGCAGGGTACATTGACTGCATACGATAATACTCCGTTTAAGTTCGTGGTAGCGTACAAATCTCCTGCTAAGAATTTAAGCAATAATATGAAATTAACCTCAGCTAAAGGATTTACTGTGATATCAGGATACACTGCTGGAGCCTCGAGATGGAACTACTCTGTCAGCGGAAATAGGACAAATTGTTACACAGTCTCAACATGGCCTGCAGTAACCAGAAGTTCAAAAGGAACTGAATTTAATGGCAGGTATTATGTAAGACTTACCCAGAAGGCTACTCAGCCTAAGGGATGTGAGAACCAGGAGAAAGCAGTCAGTTTATCTAGGAAAGTTTCAAAGTCTGCAGCTAAGGGTGTAAAAGCAAATGTAGAGGTACGTTATGTATATAATGGAGTGTTAGTAGCTTCTAATAACCCTGTTCCAACAGTTCGAACACCAAAAACAATAGTTAAGGATGGATTTACATTCTCATACTATTACATTGGTAATCAGAAATGGGGATATAAGGTAACCGGCAATCTTCCAAATGCCTGTCAGACAGCTGTGGTATCTAATACTATAACAAGGTCAATGTTTGAAACTATTAATGTAACTCTTAAATCCTCCTATAATGCTAAAATTGATGCCGGCAAGTGCCCTAAAAAGGCTACTCCATTCAAAACCTCTGGGACTATTAATGGAAACAGTAAGGCAAGATTCAATTTTACAGTCCTACTAGCTAAGTAATTGTGAAGGGAAAGGGGGAATTAGTACCTCTTTCCCTTTCCATGCTTGCTCCTAATTCTTAAATCTTCTAATATTAGAACATGAAGATATATAAATATAAGAAGGGTGAATACCAGAACACTTTGAGTTCTCTCCTTATGGGTGATATCGTTTTCAAAACCTTTGATGTACTTTCTCTAGACCACAAAGTTAACGATGTTACATCTACAAAACTTCTGCTTTCAAGAAGCAAATTAATTATCACCTATGATGATATTATAGAGGTATACAATATAGCTGATTTATCCCTCTCTTTTAACGATATTCAACCTAAGTTTGATGTGCAGGGACTACTCCTTGAGGGTAATTTTAACCTTGGTAGCTCCCTTGAACAGAAGGTTATTGATATTAGGAATTCCGAAAATAGGCTTATATTCTCCATTCAGGAAGAGAACTCTGTTCCTAAAGATATCCTTCTTCGTATAAATACGAGTCTAGAACCAAATTTCAGGACATGGGCGATGGGGCAGACAGTCGTCAATACTAAGAATGGGGTCGCCAACAGAGGTGTCGAAGAGATGCTCACAGGATACTTTACTTCTGTGAACCCTGAAATGATCATGAAGTTCATTTTTGTATTTGTCGGGTATTTTGTACTGAAGCTTCTAACTGTTAACTTCCTTCCAGGACTTGTAGATACCCTTATTGACATACTTTTTTGGGGAGTATTAGCTTTTGTCCTATATTTTATGTATAGAACGGCCCAGGTAAATCTGGAAAGGTATGAAAAGGTATACTTAAGTTACCGAGCATAAATGATATAATAAACTCATGAAATATAGAGTAGGACTATCTGATACAAAAAAATCAAGAGCTAGTATCTATGGATTCAGCTCGAGAAGGGCAAAGAGTCGTACTTCCTCCTCTGGAATTCGCAATCTCAAGAGGTTTGGTACAAGAACTCCACATAACCGTAAATCTACTGATAGAAAAAATACCTCCCCTTCTCCATTTAAGCAGAAATTAATAAAAGCAACTTATATATTCATAGGGATATGTTTCTTTCTTGGATTATTCGGAATAATCGGTGGAGCCATATATCTTAAGCAGTTAGAAGCTTCACTCCCTGATCCAAATAAATTGATTGATAGAAGCTCTGCCCTAAGTACCCAGATATTCGATAGGAAAGGAAAGTTGCTCTATACAATTTACGGTAATCAAAATAGAGAATTCATAAGCCTTGATGAGATACCTGAGCATACAAAGTGGGCTTTACTTGCTGCTGAAGACATTCAGTTCTATCAGCACAAGGGTATTGATTTGGCTGCAATTGCTAAATCCGCATATACAAACATTGTTCTTAAGGATGTTGTAAGAGGTGCAAGTACAATTTCACAGCAGTTGGTTAAAAATACCCTTCTCTACGACATTATCGGTAATGAGGTATACGAAAAAACATATTCTAGAAAGATTAAAGAGATTCTCATCACAATGCAGATGGAGCAGAATTTCACTAAGGATGAAATTCTCCAGCTATATATGAATGAAGTACCATTGGGCGGTGTTAATTATGGTTTCCAGGCGGCAGCAAACGCATATTTTGGAAAGGATGCAAAAGATCTAACCCTTGCTGAGAGTGCTATGATTGCCGGTGTTATAACAGGTCCTGGGATATACTCCCCTCTTTTTGGTACTAGACCTGATCTTGCCAAAGGTAGGCAGGAATTTGTGCTTGACCAGATGTTGAAACATAAAGACTTAACTGGGGTAACAGAGGAAGATATTAATAAGGCAAAAGCAGAAGAGCTTGTATATAGATCGAAAGATATTGATATTGATGCTCCACACTTTGTCTTTTATGTAAAACAACAGTTAGTTGATCTGTATGGTGCTGAAAGAGTTGAACAGGGAGGTCTTAAGGTTACAACAAGTCTTGATTTGTCTGTACAGAAGATTGCTGAAGAAGAAATTAAGAAAGGGATTGCAAACTACGGTAAGAGATGGAATGTAAATAACGGAGCCCTCCTTTCAATTGATCCCAAAACTGGAGATATCATAGCCATGGTTGGTTCTATAGACTATAACAAGACGAATGACCCTAAGATTGATGGTAATGTGAATGTAACAATTAGTCCGAGACAGATGGGTTCTTCAGTAAAGCCATATACCTACCTTACAGCTTTTAACCAGGGGTATGGCCCATGGCTTCTTGTGCCTGACATTAAGAACTTAAACTTCGGAAACTATAAGCTTGCTAACTGGGATAACAGATACTCTGGACTAATGACTGCAAGACAGGGTTTAATTCAATCTAGGAATATCCCAGCAGTGTATACGATGCAACTTGTAGGGGTTGATAACTTCATTAAAACTGCAGAAACATTAGGAATAACTACATTAACTGAGAGAGACAGATATGGTCTCAGTTTAACCTTAGGAACGGCTGAGATGTCCCTTTTGGAACATGCTGGAGCATTCACGGTTTTTGCAAATGAAGGTATTAAAAAAGATATCAGATCAATTCTTAAAGTTGAAGATTCCAAGGGAAATATTCTATTGGAGAAGAAAGAAAATAAGGGGAAGAGAGTTTGGGATGAGAGGGAGATATACGCACTTAACTGGATTCTATGTGATATGGGTGGATATAAGGATCAGCCTAATGCTCAATACTATAATTACAATGGTAGGAGAACATACTGTGGTAAGACAGGTACAACTAATGGTCCAAGGGATTTAGTAGCTATGATGTACACGAAGAGCCTCGTTACTGCAGTTTGGTCAGGTAATAATAATAATGTTGAAACTCCGGGAGCATGGAGCACAACAGTCCCTCTTCCAATTGCAAGCTCGTTTATGAATAGGATGGCTTCAAAATATAAGCCGGAGCCTTTCTCAAGACCTTCCGGGATTGTTGCAACTCAAGTATGTGCAGACACCGGAAACATGGCAACAAAGGATACGGCGTGTAAGAAGGTATCTTCTATCTATATTACAGGTAAGGCGCCGAAGATGGATAAGAGAACTAAAATTGAGGTATGTAAGGCTAATAACAAGGTACCGTCAAATCTTGAGGCAGCCAAGAAGTATGGTCTCACCGTATCGGCATATGTTGTTGTAAAGGAATTAGAAAACAAGTTTCAACAGAGTGGTTATGAGAAATATCTCAGTGCGATTAAAGATCCTAAAATGTACTTTAAAGAACCGGAAACTGCTAATTGCCCTCTTCCATTGGGACCTGGGGATGCGCCTATTGTAGATATTCTCAGCCCAAGTTCCGGATCCTCATATTCAAAGGATTCTGTTATGAATATTAAAGTTGATCCTAGAGCAAAAGGGTCTGTTACAAAGGTTGAACTATTCTTTGATGGAGTATTGGTAGAAACCCTTACATCCTCTCCATATGAATACAGCTACTTAATACCTAATTCAACTACAGTTGGTAATCATGTTGTAAAGGCGAAGGTCTTTGATGATGAGGGAAAGACTAGTGAATCACAGGTCACGATTAGTGTAACAAGTGCTGTAATCTCTATAAATATCACATCTCCTTCCAATGGTTCCATTCATGTCTCGCAGCCTATAACCTTCAGTGCTTTTGTATCGGATAATAATATAGATAAGGTGCAGTTTGTTATAACAAAGAATGGGGGTGGTTTTTCAACAACAATTGAAGATGGCTCCTACGGTGGTAGTTGGTCTGCAAACTGGAACGATGGAACATTACCTGGGGTTAATACCTTTTACACAATAAAAGCGATAGCTGTTGATGGTGGAAATACATATGAGAGTAGTACAATAACTATAAAGTACTAGTTTCTTCCTTTTAAATTTCATTGATTGTAATAGAAGCAGTAGCCTAGGTTGAGGTAGGGTTAAGGCGGATGCCTTATTACAATCGTGGTGCTACTCGGCAGCGAGTTTTTTGGCCTCTGCCAAGCCTACTGTTTTTTCAAGCTTTTCATCGCTTGTTCGGTAAAGACATTTTTGGTTCTTTACCTCTTTTGCCTTATAATAGGTTAAACCGTTCCACACGATGCTGTTCGGCCACTTTGTGGTCATTGTACTACCTCCGAAAAATTTGGATTCAGCCTTTTGGGCTGTCGAACTAACAATATACTATGTTATAAATAATAAACTATTAGTTTGACAGCCAAAGAGTGAATCCCTGCTACTGCTTCTATTATTAAAGATCTGTACATAATGTGATACTAAATGATAGCAATCTAATGTACTGAAGTGGGTGATTATAACGGAAATCTGAGAAGTGTGTCAAATATTATAGGCTTAGGATGGACTATACTATCCTTCCCCCTATACCTTCACTCTCCTTAGAAAGAGTTCCCCTAAGCTGGGTTATATCATACTGCGTTAGAGTTCTATCCCTATGCTGTAGTTCTAGTCTAAGGGTAATTTTCTTCATTGTATCTTCCTCCTTATGGAAGATATCAAGTGGAGAAATAGTAAAGACATAATCAACATCTGTAACTACCTTCTTAACGAGCCTGTATAACTCCTCATATGATGTTGTAACTGGTAATTCAAAACAGAAGTCCTGGACCGTTTTAGGATACCTTGAGGGCTCTACATACCCATAGCTATCTTTAGTGTATGGCTGAAGGAGATTGAGATCTAACTCAAGGACTGAAGTATATGTTGGTAGTTTAGAATTTCTCTGAATGTTACTTTCTAACTGCCCTACTACACCAACGCATTCTTCATTTATTACGAGTACGGCTGATCTATTTATATCTAACATACTTCTTAATCTATCTACCCACCTTGCTTTACCCTCTTCAATATCTTTAAGAAGAACTAAATCATAGGTTTTAACATTTAGACTCACTAGAATCTTTTCCAGAAGAGCTTTAGAAACATAGTATGAATTCCCGCTATATTCAGGATTTACTGTAACCACACCAAGATACTCTCTTTCTTTAGGTAGTTTCTCCTCTACATCCTGATCCTGTTCATTCTTACTGTGTCCTTTATTAACTTCATAGAGAATGAAGTTAGGATACCCCTGTTCAATATTGAAGATTGCTTTTTCGAGTAGAGATGGAAGAAGGTCGTATCTCATATACTCCAACTCTGGTGAAAGCGGATTCGTTATCTTATATGCCTCGCCTGTGTCCAGTCCATACTTTTCAAATACCTTCGAGTCTGTGAAATTGTATGTAAGGAGTTCGTTTCCACCAAGCTTCGTTAGGATATCCCTAATCTTCCCTTTGAACTCAAGCATAGTATTTACTCTATTTGGTTCAATACTTCTATTAGGCAATGTGATTTTTATATTGTTATACCCAAAGTGTCGTCCGACATCCTCGTAGAGGTCTTCAGCAATATCAATGTCCTGTCTGAATGTCGGTACGGTTACTTTCAGGTTACTACCTTCAATCTCAACCCCATACTCTAGATTGGTGAGGAGGGTGCCAACAGCCTGAATTGTCAGCTCTGTTCCTAGAACTGTATTGAGTCTCTCAATTCCAAGACTAAGGATTTTTGGCTCAATTGGTTGTCTATAGTCATCAGCTACTGTGCTCGCAACCTTACCACCTGCAATCTCTTTTACAAGGTTAACAGTTTGAAGAAGTACTGGTGCACACTGACTTGGATCTTGTGCCTTTGTAAATCTTGTAACTGCATCTGTGAAAAGACCTAGTCTCATAGATGTTTTTCTAATATTGTATCTATCAAAATTTGCTGATTCTATGATTATTCTCTTTGTATTCTCATCGATCTCTGTATCCTGTCCACCAATGATTCCTGCGATTGCGATTGGACTATCTCCGTCTGTTATTACCATTGAATTGACATCAAGTGTAACCGTCTTACTATCAAGAGTTGTTATACTCTCCCCTTCCCTTGCGAGCCGTACTGTTATAGCTGGGTTTGATCTCTTCGATTTTTCAAGCACTTTATCCAGATCAAAGGCGTGAAGGGGTTGTGAGGTTAGGTACATCATGTAGTTGGTTATATCAACTATATTATTAATTGGTCTTATTCCGACCTTAGCTAATGTTGCTTTTAACCATGTTGGAGATTGTTTAACGGTGACGGAGTCCATTGCAATGGCCATATATCTCTTGCAGTATGCCTCTATCTGATTATCAACTGTAATTGGGGTATCACCCGAAAGGTTGCTATAGTCAGTGGCTGTTGACCACTCTGGTGCTTTGAAAGGCATTCCCTGTATTGCAGAGATCTCTCGTGCAAGCCCTACAATTCCAAAAAGGTCTCCTCTGTTTGCAAGAGCCTTGTTTTCAACATCTAAGAGGATATCGTTGAGTCCAAATAGCTGGGCAAAATTCTCTCCTGCCTTTGTCGAGTTATCTAGTCTCATTACCATTGTATGGTCGGATCCAAAATCGAGTTCTCTTGCTGAAGCCATCATTCCTTCTGAGTCGACTCCTCGTAGTGATACCTTTGAAACAATCCCATCATATTTCTCTGGGTGTGCATTGTATGGTACTTTAACTCCCGGTGAGAAGTATGCTACCTTGTCCCCTACTTCCAATGTTTTATCTCCAGCTACAACCTGGACCTGTTTTCCATCACCTATGTTTAGTGTGTATATGCCTAGCTTGTCTGCATTTGGGTGGTCCTTCTTCCCTACAATCTCAGCGGTTATAATTCCTTCATACTTCTTCGATAGATCTACAACCTCTTCCACTGACCCTACCTTTGTCGCAATATTTTCAACCAACTCTTCAGTTGTTAGGTCTAGTCTCGTATATTCTTTTATCCAATTTGTCGATATATACATTTAGAACTGTTTTAAGAAATTAAGGTCTCCACTATGGAATCTTCTAATATCCTGCACTCCGTTTTTAATCATAACAAGCCTGTCTAAGCCGAAACCCCAGGCAAAACCGGAGTACTTCTCTGGGTCGATCCCTGCTTCTCTTAGAACAAACGGGTTAATCATTCCACATCCCATTATCTCCATCCATCCCGAGTACTTGCAAACTTTACATCCAGTTTTTCTACAGAAAGGGCAAGATATCATGAATTCCATATCAGGTTCTGTGAATGGGAAGTATGCGGGTTGAACTTTGATGTCTAAATCCATCTCAAAGAATGATTCGAGGTATTTTTTAATTGTTCCAAGCATATCTCCCAGGGAGATATTTTTATCCACGTAGACACCTTCAACCTGGTAGAAGGTGTGTTCGTGTGAGGCATCGGTTGCCTCGTTTCTATAGCATCTTCCAGGAATCACATACCTTATTGGAGGTTCTCCTGCGTTTTTCATAACTCTGTTTTGCATTGTTGATGTATGGGCTGGAGGAATAAGGCCTTCCTGGGTCCAGAAAGTGTCCCAGATATCTCTTGCAGGGTGCCCTTTAGGTATGTTTAGGGATTCAAACATATGATAGTCATCGTCTAGCTGTCTTGATTCGGCTATATCAAAGCCCATCCTTTTGAATATACCAAGTACTCTATCCATCTCCTGTGATATGGGGTTTTTACTTCCTTCAAGAGACTTAGAAATTAGGGTGGCCTTACTGTTCTGATTTAAATCGAATGGTGCTGTGGGATCAATGGCTGAGGTCGGAGTTTCGGCTGCTTTATTTGGTGTACGAAGGATATTCTCAATCTTCTCTTCAATATATCTAGTCAAGGTATTAGCCTCGTATCCGTAATCTTTCCTATCTTGGGGCTCTAAATCTTTTAGTTTGGAGTATATACTTTTGAGTTGGGTACCAGTTTTCTTATACTTACTGCTTAATTCTGTTTGGGAAAGTGTCTCACTCTCTTTATTGAATTGGTCGTATACTGTTTGTATATTTTCGTATTTGAACTCCATGTATAGATTCACCCTTATCTGATGTAGATTCAGTATACATCATTTTAGGGCTATTTGTATAACTTAAAATGACTTTACAATCTGTGAAAATACTTCTGGAGAATCGTAGGCAATGTCTGCCAACATTTTCTTATTTAATAGTACTCCTGCCTTCTTAAGTTTGTTCATGAAGACTGAGTAGTTAACATCATGACCTTGCAAAGCTGCACTAATTCTTTTGATCCAGAGTTCTCTTACCTGACTTGCTCTCCTTCTTCTATGGTTATATGAGTACTGTCCTGCGTGCATGAATGCTTCGTGAGCAACCTTATAGAGGCTGTTCTTTGTCATTCTATACCCTTTGGTAGTAGCAATTATTTTCTTATGTCTTCTTCTTCTTACTACTCCTGTAGATACTTTCATTGTTATATATTCTTAATTATTTTTCTAAAGTTTCTAGCGTTGTTCTTTGAAGCAACGGCCTTATTTGGCTTTCTTCTCTTAACCCTGGCGGATCTTTTAGTCATAAGGTGATGTTGTGCGGTCTTAGAATACATCAACTTTGCCTTTCTATTTCCCTTAGGATTGGTCTTTCTGACCCTCTTTATTGCTGTTTTCCGGGTTCTTTGCCTTGCCATTTGCTTTAAATGTTATAAATATGGTTTTACCTTCTACTTTTTTCTCGGGCTCAATAGTACTATAGCCTTCGAAATTAGTCAATATATCCTTGAAAACTTGCAATGCCTGTTCATGGGTCTGTCTCCCCTTCCTTACCATTGTTAGTCTTACGTTATGACCTTTGGAGATAAATTCCTTTCCTCTTCGTACTCGGATCTCTACATCTCCAACATCTATTACAGGACTGAACTTGAACTCCTTCATCTCTTTAGCTTTATTCTTGCTCTTTCTCTGCTTCTTATTCTGTTCATAAACATACTTGGAGTAGTCGATGATTTTACATACGGGTGGATTTGTTGTCCCAACCTCTACAAGATCAAGATCTTTAGACTGGGCTAATCTAATGGCTTCATCTGTTGCCATTAACCCAAGGTTTGTACCTGTATCGTCAATTACCATTACTTTTGGTACCCTGATGAACTCGTTTCTTCTTGGTCCAAAATCTTTCTTTTTCTCAACCGGGTATCTATTGTTTCGGTTATTATTATTGTTTGGCCTAAATGATCTTTTAAACTCCATGTAATATTATAAATATATAAATTATTTTAATTAACTTCTATTCTCTATCTCTTTTTGAAGAGACTGTATTAGTTCATCTACCTTCATTAATCCAATTTCCTTGCTCCCGTGTGATCGTACAGATACTGTATTTGTATCTATCTCTTTGTTTCCAACAATCAGAAGATATGGAATTTTGTTCACTTCTCCGTCACGGATTCTATACTGAAGGGTTTCATTCCTGTCATCAAGTACCGCACGAATATCTTCTGAAATAAGCCTATCTGTTACTTTTCTTGCATACTCTGCCTGCTCGTCTGAGATTGGAAGTACCTTAACTTGTACAGGAGCGAGCCACAGTGGGAATACCCCCGCATACTTTTCGATTAGGAAGGCTATGATTCTTTCAATTGCTCCGATTGAGGATCTGTGGATTACAATTGGCTCTTTCTCCTCTCCATTATCGTCTGAGTATCTAAGGTCAAATCTTTTTGGCATTACAAAGTCATACTGAACTGTAAATGCAGTATCTTCTTTCCCTAATATATTTCTCATTTGTATATCGATTTTTGGTCCATAGAAAGCAGCTTCTCCTGGGGCCTCATAGCTTTCAACCTTCCTTTCTTTAAGAACGTCTCTTAAAACATTTTCCGCAAATTCCCATGACTCGTCATCTTTATAGTATTTCTCAGAGTTAGTTCTATCACCTAGTGATAACCTATATCTGTAATCTTTGTTTGGCTGTAATCCAAATGTCTCTGCTGCAAACTCGATTAGGTCGAGAGCCTTATGAATCTCACTCTCTGCCTGGGAAGGCATCGCAATGATGTGAGCGTCTGCAAGGCAGAAGCTTCTAACTCTAATTAGCCCGCTTAGCTCTCCACTCTTCTCATATCTATAAAGCTTAGCAAGCTCTGCAATTCTCATAGGTAGTTCTCGGTAGCTTCTTTTTTGAGATGAGTATATTTCAAAATGATGGGGGCATGTCATTGGTCTGAGCATAAACTCTTCATCATCGACCTTTATAGGTGAATACATTGAGTCTTTGTAGTATGGGTAGTGTCCAGACTTCTTGTACAGTTCGATCTTGGCGATATCTGGGGTGTAAACATGCTGATATCCTCTCTTTATCTCCTCATCTACAATGAACCTTTCAAGTATCCTTCTTATGGTTGCACCTTTTGGAGTCCATAGTGGCAATCCCTTCCCTACTAGGTCTGAATATATGAATAGTCCCAATTCTTTTCCAAGGACTCTGTGATCTCTCTTCTCTGCTTCTGCAAGGAGTTCAAGATGGGCGGTTAACTCGCTTTTCTTTTTGAATGCTAATCCATAGATTCTTGTTAACATAGGTTTCTTTTCATCACCTCTCCAGTATGCACCTGCGATGCTCATGAGCTTTATAGCTCCGACTCTTCCGGTTGACTGCACGTGTGGTCCTCTACACATATCTATAAATGCATCTTCTCCTGTTGCGAAGAAGCTCAGCTCTTTGTCTGGTATGTCCTTAAGCAACTCAAGTTTATACTTCTGATCCTTCTCCTTAAGGTACTTCTCAGCATCTTTCCTTTTCATGTATGACTGAGTTAGCGGGAGGTTATCATCAATAATCTTCTTCATCTCTTTCTCAATCTTCTCAAGGTCTTCCTCGTAGATTGGTTCAGAGAATTCAAAGTCGTAGTAGAAGCCATCTTCAATTGCAGGTCCGATTCCTAGTTTTGCATCTGGATAGTATTTAAGTACTGCCTGCGCAAGTATATGTGAGGCTGTATGCCTCATCTTTTCAATTTCTGGTATGTTGTCAATATTTACGTTTGATATAGCCATTTAAGATAGAGAATAAAAATTAAAGTTGGAAAAATGATTGAATAACATCACAGGGATGTGGGAAATACAATTTTAAGCAGTTTTTCTTTGTTAGCACCGAATACTTTATACATCTGTTTGATTTTATAGCGAATACGGTTAATTTGCAATATGGGTATATATGTAATCGCTTTTTTAGTAAACGATTGTGAAAGTCCTACTCTTCATAACTTGCCAGACCGATTAATCCTGCAACAATAAATATGTTTTTAACAATATATTGCCCTGTCTGTGTTAATACCCATGGTGCCTGCCATGTGTAATGAGGAAGGAGGAAAAGCGGAAGGAAGCAGGATATAAGGTGGATAGAGGCTAGAAATATAGAAAGTTTTGTAATCTTTGGAAATAGGAAGGAGAGTGCAATAGATATCTCAAACAAACCAAAGTAGAAGAAAAAGATATCTTGGGGAAAATGTGGAAGCATGACATTGAGAAGATCTGTTACAAGAGGTTCTGCGGGACTAATATCCATCGCCTTTAATACTCCAAACCATAGGTAGACAATGAAAAAACAGATTCGTATTGATATTGTAAATATATTACTTTGTCTCGATACGTTACCCAACAATATATATTGAGATACAGTTTAAACCAAATTCGAAAGTCTCATTCAGGGATATATTTTCAAGCTGTAACTTTTCAATTGGATAGTGCCTAGGGTGTTTGATAATAATTGCCCCTTTGAATCTTCCCTTAATTTTTTTTACCCCAGGTAGGAGTTTTGCTGCGTTATTAATTATTGTTTGCATATTAGTGAGCCTTTTTTTATTAAAAAGCTTGTAGGGAGGGTCCATGAAGATTATATCGAAAACTGTTGTCTCCTCCCTCATTACATTATAGAGATACTCCTCTACCTTTATCTTTTCTACATCAGCAGATGATGCGTACCCTGTTATGTCTACATTATTTTTCAAGATATTTGCGGCGTGTTTTGAAGCATCTACAAAGGTTGCATGCTTTGCACCTCTTGAAAGTGATTCTAAACCGAAGCTACCTGATCCTGCGTATAGATCTAATATATCTTTTTTTTGAATATCGGTATTCAAAATATCAAAGATTCTGACTTTCATCCTATCAGTAAGCGGGCGAGTATTTCTTGGAATGTCGATTAGAATATTCTTTGCTTTACCACCAGTAATTCTAACTTGCCCTCTTATAGTTGGCTCCTTACTTAGTAGTCTCTCTTTAAGAAATGCTTTTTCTCTCTCTTCGAACTCTTCCCAGGTCTCTGTCTTCCACTTGCTTTTCTCTTTTCTTAATTTTTTGAATGAATCACTTTTTAAACTCATAGTATTGTTAATATATTAGAAAACTGCCCGTTTGTAAATCAGAAACTGAAGTTGTACACCAATTACCTGTAATTCCATTGTATGTTGCAGCCACCCTATATTGATATGTATTGCCGTTTGAAACGCTACTATCTGTGTGGCTGAAGGAGGTATTTGGCAGATTAATTAAGTTTGAGAATGCTCCTGCGTTAACCTTCTTTTCCACTGTGTACCCGTCGACGGAACTCACAGTTGCTGTCCAATGAAGGGTTATGGAGCTGTTGTTTGCCGCCTTAGTTATATAACAGCTCTGTGGCATATTAAGTCTGCCTGTTGTAAAGGTATTCCCGGTCGCAGACCATGCCCCCTCTGCCCCTCCATCATCCCAGAAGCGGATTCTCCAGTAATATGTTGTATTATTGAAGACAAGGGCTGTCCCAGCGTATGTAATAGATGATATTGCGTTTCCGGACAGTACAGGAGTTGTGCTTGTTTTTGAGGTATCCCACATACTAGTTCCACTGAAATCCGAGGCTGTATTGACTTGAATCTGATAGAAAAGCGCAGAATCCCCGTCAGGATCATTATGTATTGCTGTAAAGTCTGGAGTTTGGGTTAGAATATTTGTTGGATTTGTTAAAGCTTCTGTTTTTAAGTCCGTTGGAGGGGTTGGAGGGTTCGTTGTCTCGAAGGAGAAAGGTGTGCTGTATGAGCTAAAACTGTTCGATCCCCCAGGGTCTATTGATTGTCCTGCCCAGTAGTATGTAGTTGAGGGCTCTAATTCAGTTTGCTGGGTATAGATTGCCTGTGTCCCAGTGGCGTATGCAGTCGATGTTTCTGTATCTTGTCCACTCCATCCTGTCTGTGAAGAAGTTTGATCAAAGGTCTGGCAGCCTACTGTCATTGCTACATCCGTACATAGCTTTATTCTGTATCTTATATAGTCGCTTTCTACATCTGTAGATGTTAGTCTCAATTGAGGTAACACGCTTAAATTTGTGGCTGTATTAAGAGGTGTGTTTAGTATGGGGATGGTAGGGCTTAAGTTTGTTGTAAAGGAGTATGGAGTCCCTTGTGTAGAGCTCCAAGTGTTTGATCCTGCTGGGTCGGTAGCATATGATCTCCAGTAGTAGGTGGTACCTGCATCCAGTGGGGTTTGTAATGTGTATGTAGCCTGAGTCCCTGATGTATATGTTGTCGAGGTTTCTGCATTCTGTCCACTCCATCCTGTCTGCGAAGAAGTTTGATCAAAGGTCTTGCAGTTTGTTGTCATCGATAGGTTTTCACATATTTCAATCTTATATTTCAAATTGTTTGATTCTGTGTCTGTTGTTGTTGTTTTAAGAACTGTAAGTCTTGGAATCCCAGTTGATGTGTCTATTGGGGAGTCCAGAGTAGGTACATCTGGGGGAGCATTTATAGTGTAATCTAAATCTACAAGTGATATTGATCCTGATACATTTGTGTCGCTACTTGTGCTTATCACTCTATACTGCATGTATCTATTTCCAAGTGAGGAGGTAATGGTTGAACCAGCAGGGTTAGTTAAATAGTTGTCTACAGATCTAAGATCATCAATCCATATACTTCTTCCTTCACTCCCATCTGTAACTCTTAAGGTTAACTGTGTAATACCATCCATATGTGTAGAAAGAGTATTGTTTAGTACAGGCCAGTACTCTCTCTGCCACTTAAATACATCGGCATTCACAGTGTATCCTGAAGGAGGAACTGTTGAACCAGAGTCCCATGAGGATACGGTTATAGCACCAGTACTCTTGTTTACAGCTGTTACAGTTCCTTGAGCCTTGTATTCTGTTCCATTGTAGTTCTCTCTAATGAT
>JACPFP010000004.1 GCA_016182915.1 Candidatus Dojkabacteria bacterium | reverse complement strand
GGGGATCTTAAATATACATACGATATAACCCCCGCCTCGCTATCTCTCTTCGCACTTGATAAAATAAATAATTCAGACAAAGAAAGTAATTAATGGAGAAGGACAAAGTGCAGAAAATAAAATCAGAGATTGAGAAGTTTGTAGTAAGTAGAGAAGACGACCTGCTAGATATCGTTGGAAAGATTACAACCTCAGATGCACAGAAGATAATCCTCACATTCACAGAACCTACAGATATATTAATAAGCCCAATAAATATAAAAGTTCTTCTGGAAACAGCAGATGAGAATGGTAAGGCGGTAATAGCTCAGATAGTGCAGAATCCCGTTGGGGTTAGGAACGCCAAAGAAGCTGGTATGACAACCACAGAAGCAACAGGAACAATTCTTGATGAATATTGGTTAGATTCAGAGAAGGGACTAAAGAGAAGAACAAAAATAAAAGATGAGAAGCTACACCAATCCAATATGAGATATAAATCTGTAAGTGCACAGGAGATAGTAACGAAAGAGGAAGAGATTGAACCAGAGATGAACAGTATGGAGATGGATGTACCTCAAGAGAAGTCAGATTTTCAGAGAAAGATTGAAGAGGCGATGGAAAGGTCTAGAAATAACCTTGAAAAAGGTGAGGGGAAAGTTGTAGATGAGGGTGGAATTAAGTTTGCTCTTGACCAGGATATTGTAGATGCAAATAAACAGACATATAAAAATAATAAAGGTAATCAACAGCCTTCACTCATTGGAAGAGATATTGCCTTCCTCAAAAGCCTTCCGGAAGAGGAGATAGGAGTAACGTCTGAAACAGGAGCTGACGGTCCTAAACCAAAAACAGTTAGAAACCTTCCAAGCGGTGGCTCTGCCATAGTGAACTTTGTAAGAGGAATTGGAGAGAAGATATCTTCCACACCACTTAAAAAGATAGGTCTAAGAATACTAGTCCCAATACTTGCCCTTCTAGTAGTAGCAGGATGGTTGGTATATGAATTAGTTCCACTTGTGAAAGCTACAATATTCATAGAGAGTAAAGCCGTATCAGTAGAGAAGGTTTTCAATGGAGATATAAAAGCTAATGAGTTTAATTATGAAAATGGTATTGTCCCAATTAAGAAGGAAGAGGCAGGGAAGAGTGTGAGTGCAACTGTAACACCATCAGGAAAAGCATTTAGAGGAAATAAAGCTGAGGGAGTAGTAACTCTCAAATACTGGGGTGCTGTTTCAGACCTCCCAATAACCGTAAATAGTGGAACAATTCTGACAGCTAATACTGGTGAGACCTTCGAACTGGTTAATAATGTAACCGTTGGAGACGATGGATCCTTCCTTAAGCCTAATGTAGCTGTAAGGGCAACTCAGGTAGGAGAGGAGTATAACCTTCCAAGCGGGAAAACCTTCTCAGTTAAAGGATATAATCAAAGTACCGAACTTAGTGGTGAAAATAGCACCGCATTCGCCGGAGGTTCAAAGGAATCATATACCGTTCTTTCTCAGGGAGATGTAGATAAGATTGTGAAAGAGTTAAAACCAACAACCATAAAAGAGGTAAATGAAGAACTTGAGGGTAAAACTGATAACGGTTGGGAGATAATTGCTTCAACATTAAAGTCTGACATTGAGGGTGCTCCAAAAACAGACGTTCCTGTAGGCGCTGAAGCTGATGTTGCGAATGTAACTATTGAGGTAAAGGGAAGTGCTATGTATTTCAAGAAAGGGGAGCTGGAAGAGAAGATGAATGAGGTGCTAACAAAGTCTGCGCAGGATCAAAATCTCTTTGAGAACAGTGGAGACATTAAGCTTGAGCTTGATGAGAATATCCAGAAAGAAATAACGGTTGAAGAGGTGAAAGGGGATACTGTAAAGATAAAGGTCGTTGCGAAGGGAGAGGTAAAACCTAAAATCGATAAGAACGAGATTGTTAAAAAGCTTCAGGGAAAGAGCTGGAAAGAGGGAGAGAAGATTCTTAAAGAGATGAAATATACAGATAAAAAGACTGAATATAGTTTCTCACCTTCATATTTCCCAGAGTGGTTAAAATATTTCCCACAAAGGCAGGGGAGAATCATCCTTACAGTTAAAGAGATCTTCAAATAGACTTCACCTCTAACAAAAAATCCCTTATCTCTACATCCTAACTATCACCAATGGTAGTTTTAAGTGTATAATACAGAAGATTTTATGGAGAGGTGCCTGAGTGGCCGAAAGGAAACGCTTGGAAAGCGTTCGTACGAGAAATCGTACCGCGGGTTCGAATCCCGCCTTCTCCGCCATATATTTCTTATTCTTGCATAACCAGACATGATAAAAGTAATAACATTTGATTTAGATGGAGTATATTTTCCAAACGGGAAGAAGAATTTCATAAACACATTGGTAAAGTTAGGAGTAGAAGAGAGTAGAGTGAAAGATGTCTTTGCAAACTCACCTCAGATGAATATGGAGTATAAGCTCGGGAAAGTGACAGATGAGCAGTTTTGGAGTTGGGCTGCAAAGGAATGGAATTTAAATATGACATGGCAGAAACTAGTTAAGGTACTAATAGATAGCTACGACGTTGATACTAAGATAGTAGAGGTAATTAATAAAGCTAGAGCAAAGGGATATATGACCGCTATATGCACAAGTAATTTCCCTGCTAGAATTAAAGGTCTTCAAAATAAGTTCGGGTTCCTAGATAACTTCGATATTAAAGTCATTTCATACGAGGTTGGATACAATAAACCTTATGTAGAGATATTTAAGAAGTTAATAGAGTATTCTAAAGTTAAACCAGAAGAGATTGTCTTTGCGGATGATAATCTAGAATCAGTAACTAACTCACAAGCCTGTGGTATAACTACATTCCAATACGAGACATTTGATAAATATCTAGAACAATTAGTGAGTGTAGGAGTGAAATTATAAGATTTCCACCATCATACAAATAAAACCTCTATATAATTAAAAAACAAGTAAACATAAACAAAAACTATATATAATGAAAAATATTCAGACAGTACTCTTCGATCTTGATGATACCCTCCTACAGACCAATGCAGTATTTACATCGGCAATTGAGAAGGTAAAGGAGATAATAGGGCGAGATCCAAATAATAAGAAAGAACATGTATCAGAAGTTTTCGAGAAGTCTCTTGCAAGAGCATTTAATGAAGTTAGTGTAAACCCCGTTAACGAATGGCCACTTGCCTTTAAATATATGAGAGAGGAGATAGAGATAAGCGATGAGACTTTAGATTTGGTTCTCCAACAGATGTATGGGATATATACAACCGCTCCAGAGCTAACAGCAGGTGCTGTAGAGATACTTGAATACTTTTCAACAAGAAAATATAAGGTTGGATTAGTAACTCATGCTATAGAAGACTGGACGAATTTAAAGCTCGATACCCACGGACTTCGAAAATATTTCACACATATTGAAATATGCGATACAAACAGACATAAAAACGAAGATGACTGGAGGAAGGCCTTCGATGTTCTCCAAACCCATCCCTCAAAAGGATTGATTATTGGAGATAACGTGAGGGGAGATATTATAGCCGGAAAAGCCATAGGGGTGGAGAAATTAATATGGATAAATAATCAGTTTGGATGGAAAGTATATCAAAGCGGAGAGGTACCTGAAGGAACAATTGAGGTAAAAGGACTACTCGAAATCATCGACCTGCTAGAGAAACAGAGCGATTAGAAAGAGGGCTAATCCTTGAGGAAGAGTGAGAAAGAAGTGGTCAGAAAGACCGAACAGGATTACAAAGGCAAGTATAGATACATAGAAATATATATTTCCCCTCCTTAGATTATAAAGGACAAGCTTGAAGAGGATTCCAAGTATAATGAATATCCCTGCAATACCATGTTCAGCAAGAATAAGTAGGAATATGTTGTGAACAGGCTGTAGTAGAAGAAAACCCTTCTCTGTAGTTACATACATCTCTCTCATAGTAGAGACGTAGTTCCCGCTCCCAACCCCAGTTATATAATTATCCTTAATTACAGAGAGGGAGTGGGAAATTAGCGCAATACGATCCTTTACACTTGTATCTGTCCCCGTAAACATAGAGAATATCCTATCAACAAATGTGATTGGCAATATGGAATATAGCCTTTTTCTAGAAAGAGAGATTCCATATATTACAAAGATGAGAAGAAGAAGTAGGAGAGCTGTTCTTGAGAAAGTAATAAGGACTCCGATGGAGGATACAATCACAACCAACAGCCTCAATCTATCGTGATCTTTCATGTATAAGGTGATAATAGTACTCAGAAGAAGGCAGGCAGAAAGGATATTAGGGTGCGGGAATGTTCCATATCCTCTTAAAACCTGTCCAGAATCCATTGCTATAAAGCTAGTACCAAGGGTTCCTGCAAGCAGATTTGACTCTCCAATAAACTGTAAACCTAAGTCAGTCCCCATTTTTATTTGAAGTAAAGATATAATTACCTGAATACCAACCGAAAGAAGTACAACCCTTAATAGTGCATCACTATGATTCTTAAAAATATCCTTTGCCATACTTAGGATGCTAATCCCCGTAATGGTATAGAGAAGGACTCTAAGAATAGAGACCGGTACAACTATATTTCCCCAATTAACCATAATATGAAGGAGTGCGTAACCAAGAGGAATATACACCCATTTAGGAATGGAAACCTTCTTCACAGTTGAAAGGAGAGAGAGAAGGAGAAGTGTAACAAAGATATCTATAATTGAGAGGGTAGGGGTAAGGTAGTTTGAGTACACACCTCTAACATAGGTGTCCTGAAGATCGGGAAATGCGATTGTTATATTAAACGGAATAACAAATATAAGTAGGAGAAGGGAGGTATAGATCGTTGACCTGGATTTTCTGTATATAACAATCCAGATAATTATGAGAAAGAGAACAACAGTTGCTCTAAGTGTATTCTCCCCTACAAGTAGGAGCTGGGAAATAGAAAGTAGTATTAAAAAAAGGAATACAAGATTGTTCCCCTTAACCAGAGACACTAAACTATTCCTGTGAATCTTCTTCATTCTCTAGATTATCCTCTGTTTCAGAAACAATTCCAAGGTCCTTCTCAGAAGCAGGGAGAATTCTAACAAAACGATCTCTTCCTTCACCGTGGCTCTCAGTCTTTACATCATCAAACATTCCAAGAACGGTATGAACAACTCTTCTTTCTGCTGAATTCATTGGCATTAGGTCAACAGGCTCACCAAGGATTCTTGCATCATCAGCTTTCTGCATAGCGAGAGTCTCAATTCTGCTCATTCTCTGTTTTCTATAGTCTCCTGCATCAACTGTGATTACGAACTTAACATTATCGTCTTCCTTCCATACTTCGTTCCTGACCAGCATTGAAAGCATAGACTGAAAGGCCTGAAGGTGCCTTCCGTGATTCCCAATCATGAAGCCTAGATCTTCTCCCTTTATTGATACCTCTACTACTACAAACTCATCTGTTGAGTTTGGTGCGAATCCGTAATCAACATCTGATGTAATTCCAATGAGTTCGAGGAGCTTGGATGTGTGCTTCTTTGCGAGATCGAGGATCGTGTCTTTATTCATAATAGTAGATATAAAATTATTTTTGTTTCCTTTTAAAAAGTAGGTTAACCGTCTCGATACTTCTCTTCTTGTCTATAATGAAATATTGGACAATTAGCATAACGGATTGCACAAGCCAGTAGAGACCAAGCACAGCAGGAGTAGTAAGGGTTATAAAGAAAGTCATGAATGGAAACATGAGATTCATTGAGCTCATCATCTGGGTCTGTAGCTCTTCTGGGCTTGGAGGTTCGTTAGAGTTCTTCTTCTTTGCAGGTATGCTACTCTGTCCCTGTAGGTGTTGCATAAACTTTGTAGAGAGGAACTGAGTTATACCGACAAGTAGGGCAAGTACAAGGTATGAGATAGATGCAATATTAAAGTATCCAAACTCTTTTGAAACAACGGTAAAGTTTTTAGCAAGATCAATTGTTAAGAATTGAGTATTAATCAAAATATCATTTGCACCATTGAAAACCCAATCTCGAATGAAAGGGTATAAACCATCGAAATTATTCTTTGTAACAACATTGATGACTTGAATAATTGCATATAGCATTAAAATCTGAGGAAGGAAGGAACCTAAACATCCAAGAGGGTTGTACCCAATCCTCTTATACAGCTTCATCTGCTCCTCCGCTAATGCTTTCTGATTATTGGCATACTTCTTCTGAAGTTTTGCAAGCTCAGGTTTAAGCGAAGACATCTTTCTTGTCATCTCAGTCTGACTTTTAACACTAGGGATAAGGACAAACCTAATAAGGATGGCAATAAAAATGACAGCAAGACCTAGATTATCCCAAAGGACATTATAGCTGGCTACCAATATATTTAAGAAAGGGTGGAACAATAATGCGTTCCAAAGTGTAGCAAACATATGTAATATCAATAAATCTGAACTGATGAATTATACTAGAAATGCTGTAAATGTAAAATCATCTTACAGGGTCGTAGGTTCCAGCAGGGGTTCTATGATTACATTTTGAAATCCTAGTTACAGCCATTACCGTTCCCTTAATGGATCCATATTTATGAATAGCATCATAACTATACTGTGAACATGTAGGGGTAAAGCGACAGTACCTTGTATTAGGGAAGACCTTTCCCATAATTCCGTGATCATATGAGAGGGTAGCCTGATATATTTTGATTAGAAAGAGAAGGATATACTTCATTAGTATAACTAAACAATTTTAAAGTGTGCTTGAACTTCTTTGATCTGTTTACTAAGTTCAGCTTTCAGACTCTCGTATTTATCTGGGTATTTGAAGGCTACATATTCATAGAGGAGGGGAGGCGTTTCTTTTGAAAGGATCTCTCGGAAGACAGATCGCAGTCTTCTTGTGGCAAGGTGTCTATACACAGCATTACCTATCTTACTGTTTACTACGAAACCAACCTTATATGTTGAAATATCTGGAGATGTAAGACCAATGAGCATACCAAACTCTCCCTTTACCTTAAATCCTCTCTCATATACATATTTGAATTCTTTAGAAGAAAGTTTTTGATTTTTGGGGAACATAATTATTACTAATTATCTAGCCTTTGCCTTTGGGTTCTTTCGAAGCATTTTAAATTCTTCTGAAACCGTTAGGCTCTTTCTACCTTTTCTTCTTCTTGCTGCTAAAACTTTTCTACCACCTGCGGTAGCACTTCTAGCTAGGAAGCCAAGTTTCTTTAGTCTTCTTCTCTTTTTTGGTTGCCAAGTTCTTTTCATAATCTTGTGGATTATAGCTTATGATCTCTTTCGTGTAAATCCTAATCGTGTAAATAGATCTTTTTCTGCTTTCTTTCTGGAATGAGTATCTGGTTGGTTTATGTAAGCGGGGAGGGTTAGGGTGAAGGTTGAGCCTTTACCTACAGTACTTTCAACTCTAATATCTCCTCCCATAAGTTTTACAAGGTTAAAGGAGACGTAGAGGCCAAGTCCTGTACCCCCGGGCTTTACAAGGAAGATCTGCTTCTCATCGAGGGTCTGCCTCTTCTTCCTATTTTCTTCATCATTGCTATACTGACCAACTCTATAGAACTTCTCCCCCAGGTGTTTGAGATCAGCAGCTGGAATTCCGATTCCTGTATCAGAGATTGATACGGTTATCTTCTCTTCTGTTCTACTGACTTTTATAGATATAGAGCCTTTCTCGGTATACTTAATTGCATTGAGCACAAGATTATCGATTACCTCTCCTAATCTAACGGAATCCGCGTATACATATGCCGTTTTAGAAGGGGGTTCGTATATAAACTGGAGGCCTTTCTTCTGAGCTTTGCCACCAAGAGCCAGCATAGCGTCTTTGACTATAGAGTCTACCCTTACTTTTTCTAAGTGAAGTTCCATCTTCTCAGACTCTATCTTAGTACTATTTAACATCGCTTCTAGGAGTCGAGTCTCACGATCAAGAGCCTCTCTCATTCTTGATATATACATCTCATAATCCAAATTCTTATCTTTTTCCTTCCTCTTATTGTATTTCTCCTGTAATAAACCAATAGAAATCCTTATGATGGAGAGGGGAGTTCTGAGTTCATGTCCCATGATATCCATCATATCTCTTTCTCTTCTTCGAAGGGCTTCTAGTTCCTGAATTTTTTCCGAGAGCTGCTTTGTTTGCTCGTTAACTTTACGCTTAAGAACAACATTAAAATTCTCCACCTCGCTATAGAGAACCGATCTTCCAAAGGCATTTGAGGCTTCGGATATAACAGGTTCCATGTACTGAAAGTTTTCAGATGTGTACGCCTGAGAGGTCCTCTTTTCTCCCAAAAGGATTATTCCATTTATCTGAACTTTTCTATTTAAAGGAAGAATTACTTCTATCTTGTTTTGAACCATGAAGTCGTAGATGCTTTTAAGACGGCGATTACTACCTCCTATTACTCGGTGGGCAAGCTCTTCCCTAATTAAAATTGTGCTGTATTTAAGGGTATTCCAGAAATGGATAATGTCTAAAAGCTTATCCCCTTCAATATATTTCTCATTAATTCCTCGGAAGTTTTTAAAGAAGATTGTTTCATCCGTCACATTGAAAACTATAATTCCCTGTCTTGAGATTCCAAACACTCTTCTAAAAATATCAAGGGTGTAGGTAGCTAACCTATCTATTTTGACTTCCGTACTTATTACCTTTACATAGTTATCTCTAGTTTCAAGGGCGTTCGTGCCTTCGTACAGGAACTTCTCCTGAATAACTCTCTGACTGAACTTGTTTATAGCAGAAGATATTTGAAGGAAAACGATAGAGAGAATAATCCCTGAAAGCATTGCATTCGTACTATATACTGTTCCCCACATAACATTCAAAATAAACAGGGCGAGATAGAAGAAAGCAAAGGGAATTGCTACCGCAATAAGCATAGTTAACAGCTGTGCAATAAGATACCTTACTCCAAAAAGTCTATGTTTAACAATTGAATATGCGACAGAGCCAATAAAGAGAATAAGAAAAAGCGGACCAAAGTTCGATAGGTCAAAGTACTCAAAGAATAACGGCAGAAGAAGATTTGTGACGATTGCCCCTAAGCTTGAAAGAATTAAGCCAATAAATAGATACTGTGCCTTAATTTTTTCTAAACCTTTTGACCTTCTGAGAAGGATATAGATATTCCTGATAAAAAGTCCAAAATTTAGGAGGAAATGCCCCAGGTACAGGTAAATTCCATCTCCAAAAGTAATATTAGAAAACCCCGAAACAATTTCAACCTTCTGAACAATTAAACTACTAAACCCCAAGAGACTGATAAGAATAGTAAAAATAAGGCCGAGTCTCAAAGCCAAAGGTTTTATATTACCTTTACCATCGGGATAGTAAATGGAAAGCAAGTTGAGAGACCAAAAGAGAAATGACGTTGTGATGAAGATGGAGCGATTCAACCATAACACTAAGTAATAGTCCTGTAGAGTATTAGATAAAAAGTTTGAGAGAATCCAGAGGATGAGGAAAAAAGTAAGGCCAAAGAATACTCTATTTAGCTTTGATTTATAATCGTTTCGGAGAACGACAATACCAATAGCAAGAAGCGTACATATAAGTATGATTAAGGGCAGTATTTGCATTCTTGTATTCTAAAGCAAATTTACAAACTTATAAATGTCTCAAACCCAGGAACTCCGAATTTCCCACCTAAATAATCTGCGAGATTACGATCCCCATTTTCAGCAACGCTATTAAGAGTAACATCAACTTTTATCCAACCAGGAGTAGAATCCGAGCCAAGGTAGTTTTGGGTTTGTCCAATTTCTTTGATTGCAAATTTAAGTCTACCATTGAGTAATCTCATTACAAAAGAATCGGTAGTAGCCAACCATTCATTGGCTCCCATTTCTCGACTTAAGTGGATTGCTATCCTAAAAAGACCAAATTTAACTAGCTCATTAACTTGGTCCGATTTCGCCAACTGACTCATTTCTAATGGAACTTGTTTTACCGCCTCCTTAAATTCTGGACTTACAAGACGATCTGTTTTAAGCGTAGGTAAGGGGAGAGGGTCATTTGCCATAATAAGCCGAGATGAACCAACAACCTCTCCCTTTGAATTTTTCGCAACAATTGGGATAGATTGGAATTCCCAAGGATCTATATATATCCCGTCTGTTCTATCTCCGTTTAAATCATAAACAACAATTCCTTCTTCCATAAAAATTTCATCATATCCGCCAGATAATTCGGATAACATAATGGTAAATTCTTCTAAACTACCATTTATTAAATCACTGAGCGGGCGATTTAATCCTACTTCAGGAATATCTGCTAAATATTCTCTCCCACGATAGGCCTCTGTTGTCACACGTAATCTACCTAATCTATCTTTAGATGAGTGAGCTATTCCAAAGTAAGTTTCACCCTGAGTATTTCCCTCAGGTACAATATACTTATCTAATAATTGTAACCTATCCGACATTGGGAGCATTTTTAATTGGGCGGTATTTTATCTAATAATTCTTTCATATTTCTCTTATCTCCTTCTAACTTTGGAAGCAACCTAAGGAGTAAGCCTAATTTTTTAATGAAATTTCCCTTTCTTCTCAGGACTAAGGTAGCACTGTCCACTACAATCTTATCATTTACCTCTTTACCTGAGACAATCGCTCTAATAGTTTCAACTACAAGGGCACTAATCATAGTAGCTGTTGTTCCTAGCTGTGGGGTTCTCTCGCCACCAACTCTAGTAAGAAGCTCCTCTATCTGTTCAGTAGGTACATCTAATGGGCTTATTGGACCCTTCAAACAGGCATTAACAAAATTCATAAAGTTAGCTTCTGAGATATCTCCCAACTCATATCGTCTACGAACTTCTTTAAAGACCTCTATCGTCTCTGCGGTTAACTCACCATTTAGAGGCTCCATCTCTTCCAAATCGTATCTATATATTGCTACTAGGGCGGTACCAGCCATATCATACCCGACAATAACCGGCTTTCTTTGCTCTGCAGCAACCCTGTGCAACTCATACATGACATCGAGGGCTCGTATATCAATTCCATCAACAATAATATCTGACTCAGCTACTAATCTACCTACATTTTCATATGTAATTCCCTCTTTGACAGACCTTATTCCGCTAGTTGAAGCCTCTTTTACCACTCTAAAGGAAATACCATCAGATATAATGATTTCCTTTTCTGGAGAGACGGGATTAATGTTTCTTAAGTTCCGAGCGGTCATTTGAGCCTTATTCCTACCAACTTGATCTATTGAGTATCTTTGACCTGAGAGATTTGAATTATCTACAGTATCTGGGTCTGCAACTACAATATTTTCTGCTCCATGCCTTACAGACATTTCAGCAACGGGATTTCCAATTCGCCCACACCCAGCGACCAATATATGAGCCTCTTTAAAGGCCTCTTGTTCTGCAGAGGGAATAAATCTCTCGAGTGGAGCTACAAGTTCTCTATATTGTGGGGGAAACTGCATATATCCGCTAACCATACTCAATGCCATCTACTCATTAAATATCCTGTAATTATACAATAAAAGACAGTTATTGGCTATACTAAGCCCAATTTGAGGTGGAGTCTAATATTCAACTCTCACAGCCTGTAACTTTATTAGTATATATTCATATATCTACAGTAGAGTAGGGAAAAAGGGTATACTAACAAGTTCGTTCACATTCCACTTGTAAACTTATCCACATTTCTGCTATTACTATTCACAGACATATTCATAACTGCCCCAATGTATATCTAATTTTCTACCATTAACCATGGTAAACGAAGGTGAAATTTTAAAACCTATAATTTCTGAGAAAAGAGATATCTCCAAGGAAAGTGTGACCTTTGATACAGATGAGGTGTGGAAAATTGTATCTGAAAATATACGTCTATACATGTCCCCAAGAGATTATGCCACCTGGTTTAAAGGGGTGTTTCTGGAGAAGATCGATAATGGGATAGCAGAGATATCGTGTGATCTGCCTTTTAAAAGAGAATGGATTGAGTCATACCATAGAAACCTCATTACTAAAAGCTTAACCCAAGCAACCGGTCAGAAACTAGAGATTGTAATTAGCATCAGGTCCTCACTTAAGACAAACCCTAAAACCATTGACGAGATTAGAAAAGAATCCCCTGAAGGAGAGAAGAATATCTTTAGTGAGGTGCAGGAAAAAATACAGAAGGATAAGTCAGCGGTTGCGAGAAGTGCACAGCTTAATCCTAAATACCTCTTTTCAAACTTCATTGTGGGTTCCCATAATGCCCTTGCCCATGCAGTTGCAGAATCAGTAGTGAAGGAATTGGGAACCCTATACAATCCTGTCTTCTTCTATGGACCAAGTGGAGTGGGGAAGACACATCTTATGCAGGCAATTGGAAATGAGTTTTTAAATAAATATACTGATAAAAAAGTAATCTATGTTCCAATAGAACAGTTTCTTAACGAACTTCTAGAATCTATCCGAAATAGAACTAATGAGAAATTCAGAAAAAAGTATAGAGAGATAGACCTGCTCATTATCGATGATATCCAATTTATAGAGACATATCCTAAAACACAGGAGGAGCTTTTTCACACCTTTAACACACTATATCAAGCAAATAAACAGATGATAATGGCTGCAGATAGGCCACCAAAAGAGATTAAAAATATAAATGAGAGATTAAGATCAAGGTTCTCAGGAGGAATGGTAGCAGATTTACAAGCTCCTGATTACGAGACCCGTATTGCAATACTACAACAGATATCCAGTGATCACGGTTTAACTGTAGATAGGGATATATTGGAACTAATAGCAAAAAATGTCGAGAACAACGTGAGAGAGCTGGAGGGGGCCGCTATTAAAGTAATCTCACTTGAGAAGCTTGGACATCCTCTAACGCTTGAAGAGGTTGCTAAATCTCTACAGGTAGATATTGAGAGTAAAAGAAAGAGGTTAAAACCAGAGAAGATAATAGAGGTGGTATGTGATGTATTTGATGTAACAGCAAGAGATATAAAAGGGAAGAGAAGAACTGCATATCTTGCAACAGCACGTCAGGTAATTATGTATATGCTCAGAAATGAGCTTGGACTACCCCTCGAAAGGGTAGCAAGGGAAGTAAATAGACAGGATCATACAACAGTTCTTCATGCATGTGAAAAGATTGAGGATATGATGAAAGATGATAGTAACTTCAAGGACAAAATAGAAACCTGCAAATCTAGATTTGAGTAAGAGGGATAAGTAGGTGGATAACTTTCGGATAGATTTGGATAACCTCCTAAGTTCTACACAGTTAATTACATTGAGATTACGTTAATAGCCTTTTAGAAGAGGATTTTGCCAAGGGAAGTAAGCCACACATGAATAAACTTTATCCAAGATACTCCACAATTGTTATCCACAAGAGGAGGTATAAATATTTCCCGATATAAGAGAGTCTTTT
>JACPFP010000001.1 GCA_016182915.1 Candidatus Dojkabacteria bacterium | reverse complement strand
GTCCCATGAGGATACGGTTATAGCACCAGTACTCTTGTTTACAGCTGTTACAGTTCCTTGAGCCTTGTATTCTGTTCCATTGTAGTTCTCTCTAATGATAATCTTCTCTCCAGAGAATATTTTATCTCCTTTGTTTTGTAGTCCATAGTATGTAGCATCCACGGTGAAAGAGAGATCGCTCGTATCCGCAATGAGGTTTCCACTATCCAGTTTAGCACCGAAGTCTATAGTTATTTGATGAGATCTCAGGCCAGCTTCATATGCTTGTCTGATTTCAGAGGCATTGCGAGCTATATTACTAATACGTACTTCATCAATAGATCCGGGGAAATAGTGACTTGAACAGCTGGTTGCACCTGCGTAGCAACCAATCGCCATGACATTTGATGTACTAGTTAAAGCACTTCCAAATGATTTAGATACCTTTTCCACGCCGTTAAGATATATTTTAACTACGCCTCCTGTTTTAGTAGCTGCAATATGTTGCCACTTATTAAGTTGTAGTCCTATATCTGAAAAACCGAAATTTGCATAACTCCAGTTTGAGCTGTCTGCCCATGCGACATAATTATCTGTGGTTCGAATTGTGAGGCTGTATTGAGAGTCTTTGTGGACTATCGTATTATTGCTTCCTGTTAGGGTTGAAGGATTTATCCAGGCTTCAACTGTTATATCGCCAGTTACGTTTACATTGCTTCCACTGCTTTGTACTATTCCATCACTTGTTCCATTAAAACTCCTTCCTATTCCAACTTTTCCTTCTACTTCTGTTCCGGTATACGAAGTTGGGTACCTCACAATAACAATACCAGAACCACCAAGCCCACCCCATCCACGCGAACTTCCACTTGCACCAGCACCACCACCACCAGTATTTGCTGTACCACTAGCTCCATTTGTACAACCTGTTGATCCATTAACGGAGCAAACATAACCAGTTGCACCACCACCAAGTCCAGCTGCTCCGTTATTATTTGAGTATCCATTTCCTGCAGCTCCACCTCCATAGTATGTACTTACCCCTGAGATTGAATTTGCTACACCATTACCACCGTTACCAGTTGTTGCGCCAGACGCTCCTGCAGCACCTGCACCACCACCACCGCCTGCTCTACATGGAGTATTACAGTCAGAACCTTGTCCTCCAGAGTACCCGGCAGTTGCAGAACCTCCTGCTCCAAAGTATGTACCACCACCACCACCACTAGCTCCGCTTAATCCAGATCCACCGTTACCTAATCCACCACCACCACCACCAACTGCGGTAATCGACCCAAAAATAGAACTTCCTCCATTGCTACCTGCTGTTCCCGTTGCATAGGGGCATCCATCGCCAACGTTACCACATTGTCCACGAGCTCCAGCGGCTCCTACGGTAACAGTAATAGCACCATTTGCGGTATAACTTGCGTTATATGCAACTTGACCCCCACCCCCACCACCTCCTACTGCTCCACCACCATTAGTCCCTCCTCCTCCTCCTCCTCCTCCCACCACTAATACTTCTACATTTCTAGATCCGGAGGTAACAAAAGAACCACTGGAAGTAAAAGTATGTATTGTATAACCACCTGAGTATGTTATTGTTCCTCCAGTGGCATAAAGGGCATTTCCATCATAACTATTCCCACTGCTATCTTTAAGGCTTGAAATACTTCCTCCTATCTCGTCCAAATGCCAAAGACCTACAGTATTTGCATCCGGCTGGTAGTTAGCATAGGCAGATTCCCCAACTGTTGTTTGAAGATATGTACCAGGTCTATCCGCTGCGATGTAGAAAGGTAGGGAGGATTTTGACGAAAGGTTTGTTGAAGTGATGGTTTTATTTATATAGTGGTTACTTCCCATACGGTACGATTCTGCAATCTCTTCTGCCGTTAGTGCTACATTATGAACCCTTAGCTCATCAATAGTACCTTTGAAATAGGCTGTTTGTCCGGATACATTACCAACATAAAAGTTAAGTGAACTAGTAATATTGGTTACAGTACCGACAGTTATTTGACTTCCAGTTTGTTTACCGTCAACGTAAAGGGTTGTTGAACTCCCATTCCATGTGGCCACTACATAATGCCAGCCAGAGGTAATTACGTCAGAACTATCTGTATATTTATAATTTGATCCATCATGAATAATTATAAATCTAAGCTTATTTCCTGACGTCATTCGGAGATGATAGCCAGAAGTAGACCATCCATTACCAACTATTACTCTTTCGGTTGAATCTGAGACAACATTTACCCACCCTGATATTGAAAAATTGTCTGTGAGAGTAAACTTTAGGGTTGAACTTGATCCTGCGTCAATATAATCACTTGTTCCATTAAAAGTTCTTGCCTTGCCTGATATACCTTTTGCTATTGTTGTTCCTGTTGGAGTACCATTGTTTGCATTGGAGGTCGAATCTTTGAGATACGCTCCTGTACCTCCTGTTTCATCCAAATGCCAAAGAGCTATTGTACTGGCGTCAACTACTGGATTTCCGATATTGATTTTTTGACTTGATGTCCCATCAACTTTGGCTATAGAGTCATTTGATGGGAGTAATGTGGTCGCGTTTGTTGAGCCTTCAATAAATTGCTGTCTGAACAGGGTCGCAGATATATTTGTGTTGTAAATACGAACTTCATCTATATTCCCTGGAAAATTGTTATTCGGAGTAGAAAAACTTCGCCCTCCTATAGAGGCGTTCGTTGTCTCTGCAATATTACCGGTAATCGCACCTGAATTTTCCAGTAATCCATTAACATATATTTTTAAAGTAGAGCCATCTGAAATACAGCCTACGTGGTACCAAACTCCAAAACTTACAGTTGTTGTACCTGTAACATCTGTTGCGTTATATCTACATACAAAATTAGAAGATGTTGCCCATAGCATCCAACCATCACTTCCAGAATCTCTATTGTCTACGATTATGTGAGTACCTGTTGAGGTAGTTAATTTATTGACCCAGGCACTTACAGAATAGTTGTTTAAGGATAAATTACTACCCTCACTTGAAAGTATTATATTGTCATTTATACTATCAAAACCTCGTGCATTACCGTATTTTCCGCTAACTATATCTGTACTGGTTTCAGTGCCATGATAGCTATTTTTTTTGTCACAAATATCCTCACCGCCGGCACAGGTGTTATTAGTTGATTCATCCATTGGATAGTATGCTACAAGATTACTGTCTGTTGTATTGTATTGATATGTCCCATCGTAGGTGTCGATAGCCGTCTCACCGGTTGTTGGCTTCCAGGCTTCCCAATTACCATCATCTGGAGAAGTGTCACTTCCAACTCTTGTTTGTAATTCAATATTTGATGCATTATAGTTGCTAAGTATCTCGGAAGCCGGGAGAGATCGCGAGAAAATTGCTACAGAATCAATAATACCATTAAAATATGTGCCATTATTGTTTCTACCTATCGAGAAGTTTTCTGACGTGTTAATGCTGCCTGTAACGGAACTGGTTGATGCTAAATTATTAAACTTTCCATCCACATAAATTTTAATATTCGTTCCATCATTAGTGCATACTATGTAGTGCCATAGTCCATCATTAATCTTGTTAAGCGATACCGTGTAGGCACTTGCGGTTCCATCAGCTATTTGGCAAGCTATAAGCCCAGAGGTTGCAAGATACATAGTGTATCCCGCGGCAGGTGTTGTCCCATTACGTTTACTAATAATATCGGTTGATGCACTTGGTGTTTGAATGGTATTTATCCAGGTTCCCCAGGAATAGGTAGTTAATCTTGTGCTCATATCAAGTGCGCTTATCCCACCACAGTTGATATCTGTGCAAGAAACATAGCTATTTATCCCATCAAACTGCAGTGCTCCGGCTCCCCACCGCTTGTTGTTTGCTGTCCATGAGGAATCAGGATCTGCATCTTGTGAAGCTGTAGAGTCAAAGCCCGTAAGTGTTCCATCACAGTTTGCTGGAGTACCTCCACAGCTTGTTCCTTCTGCATCATTATTGGACGTAGTTCCACTTAGCTCATTAAAATTCCATTTAGCAATTAAGTTTGCTGTACTAAATAATGTTTCTCCGTCCCCTGTCCCTACACCATTCTCTTCCCATCCGAAGGCATTCCATGCTAATGCTTGGTTTGTAAGGTCTATAACCTCTGAAGTGTAAGTAGAAGAGGGTCTTCTTTGAGCTGTTTGTTTAATCTCCTCTGGAGTACGGGCTATATTACTAATCCGAACTTCATCTATTATCCCATTGAAGTAATTTCCATCGGTTCGTTTCCCCATTAGAAGGGGATTTGTAGATGTGGTTACTGATGTTACTGAAAAAGTTTGCTGTGCCTCTCCATTTAGGTAAATGGTAAGGAGAGATGTTCCCCTATCCCAAGTTACGGCGAAGTGTGTCCAATCTAGTGATAATAAATTATTGGGAGCATTTACTTTGTAGGAAGTAGATCCATTGTAAAAACGATATCCTTCTACATCCGCGTCATCTACAACATCCAATATCCACCCAGGGGTATAGTAAGCAAGAATTGCACCTCTGGTGCCTGTCGCAAGATTTGTAGCTGGTTTAATCCATGTCTCGAGTGTAAAACTATCTGTTTCAACCCTGAGGTCAGTTGAACTTCCAAGGCTGACGTAATCGCTTGATCCGTTAAAGCTTCGGGCATTATCTAATATCCCTGTTACTACGGTTGTTCCAGTTGCTGTACCGGTGTTGCCCCTCCCCGAAAAATCTGTTATCGAGGATCCAGATGCTTCATTTAAGTGCCATAATCCTACGGTATGTGAATCATTAGTACTTTCTTGGTAGTATGTTTCTATCTTTGGACTTGATCCTGAGCCTACATCTTTTGATCTGTTAAATTGTCCTGTTGCAAATTCAGCTGTTGTATCATGGAGTATCGTTGGGTCTATTACGACTGGATATTTAGTATTCGAGCTTCTTAACCATTTATAATCATAATTTAACCTCACCTCATATCCTCCTTCTACCTTTTTAATTGTATATGAGAAATCATCACTTCTATGGTTCGCAGCATCAATGGCGAAGGGTTTTTCGAGATGAAATTGGTAGTTTCCTTTGCTGTCGTAGAAGGTTGGTTGCATGTAGTCACCTATTTTCTGTGGCATGAGGATGCTTTCTGTTTTCAGTGTGAAAGGCATTACATAACCTCTTGGAGGTTCTTGGAATATTATATCTTCTTTAATTCCATTGTTAAGGGATGTATACTCAATTCTGACTTTATCTGATCCCTTGTTCGTATATACAATTTTATTTTTCTTTCTATCTAGCTTTGCCTCATATTTATCCTTGCTTTTCAACTGAAGCTCAATATTGGAGGTATGATCTGTTAGCTTAAAACTTATAATAGGTTGATTTTCCTTAGAGAGGTTAAGGTTTGAAGAGTATGTGCTATTTGCTACTGTATACCCTCCATTATCCGTAGTTTTAAAGGTTGGATAGTATTCGTAGTTATACTTAATGTAGAAGAGGAGAATCGGAAGTACAAATAGTACTCCCAGAAAGGTTGTTTCAATTGTCTTTCTATATTTACTGGCTATCTTTTTTATGTCCACATCTTTAATCATATTTATGTTTTTTATGAGTGTCAATTTCATTTATATTACTGGAATATTATCCCCTCAAACCTGATGTTTCCTGGGTTGGCGTCTGAGGTAGATGTTGTACAGTATGTGGAATAGAGTCCGGAGAGTGATGCGGCTATTCTATATGAGTATGTAAATCCGGGAACTATTGTATCAGTGTGAGTTACTGAGTCTGCGGCTTTGTCTATAAGGGTTGAGAATGTTCCTCCGTTTGTACTTTTTTGGATTCTATATCCACCTTCAATCGTACTTATATCGTTCCACCTTATTACAATTGATGTGTCTGTTAAATCACTATCGACTAAATGGCAACCTGTTGGAGGGTCTAAAGTATCCATAGTGAATTGTGCGGTTGTTGACCATGGGCTTTCTGCTCCGTTTACATCCCAGAATTTGACCCTTACGTAGTATGTTTGTGCTTGTAGGTTTAGCGCACTGCCACCATAAATAATAAGGGGTGAACGAACTCCATTTGCTGTTGTTGTCATGGCTAACTGGCCCGTATTCCATTTGGATGTTCCAGTAAAGTCGGAAGCTGTGTTAACTTGAATTTGTATAAAGTTGGCACTATCTCCATCCGGGTCGGTGTGTACAGCACTGATTTCAGGGGTAATGTCGCTTACCTCTGTAGGGTTTGTTACCCCTTCAATTTCGATAAGGGTTGGAGCGTATGGAGTTTGGGTTGTTGTAAATGAGTGTACGGGACTGGCAGGTGTAAATGTATTTGTTCCGTCGGGGTCTATTGAGTATGCTCGCCAGTAGTATGTTGAGTTAATGCTAAGATCAGATTGAATTGTGTATGTAGCCTGAGTTCCTGATGTATAACGTGTGCTTGAGTGTGAGTTCTGTCCACTCCATCCGGTTTGAGATGATACCTGATTGAAAGTCTGACAGTTTAGGGTCATTGCTAGATCCGTACAGAAATCAATTTTATATTTTAGGGTATCGGAGTCTGGATCTATCGATGTAACTCTGAGTTGTGGTTTCAGTTTTTGATTTGTCGCTGAGTTCACCGGTAGGTCTAGGTTTGGTCCTGAGCCGGCTCTTTCCAAAGAGAATCCAACAGTCCATGTATCACTTAGTGAAGCACTGCCTGCGAGGGTCGTTTGGGAGTCCATATCTATATTTTTTAAACCACTTGTATAACCGATATTAATGTCACCCAAGGTTACAGCGAGCCTATCCCCTGCTTGCTGTCTCCATCCTCCAATATCATCAGTTATGTTTATGTCAGAGCTTTGAAGTCTGTTAATTACTCTTGCGCCAGCGTCGTCAACAATAGCACCTGAAGCGGTTATAAATGAGCCTGTTTTTCGAAGAAGGATATCAAGGGAGTTCTGCTCTACCCAATCGCTTGGTGTTGACATTGTTGGTCCGTTTCCTGCCGTGTGATCGGCCATGAAGCTGTCAAATGAGTTTAGTCTTAAAGCAAATACTCCTGCTGAGTCCCAGTCGTGATTATCACCGCTTTCTCTTAATTCAAGGTCAATATTTTGAACAGAATTAGGGAGTTGAGCTACAGTTCCAATTCCATATACTGGGGTATCTGAATCATATATAACAGAGGTTGTCATAGTTGATTTAATACTCCCGTTTATGTTCAATCTTGCTTGGTAGTCATCACTGTTATATTGTGTGAAATTTGCCTTTGAGTATCCCATTATCCACCAGAGGTCATTGTTAGTAGCTGGTGTGAATGAAACTACCGATTTGCTTGTGAATGTTTGGTCAAGTGGTCCACCTACATTCGAAATATTATATTTAAGATTGTTAGCCGTTATAAGGTCTGTTACATTTAAAGCGATTAAAGTTACATCCTCAACCCTCGCTTCTGTTCCAGGGGCTCCACCGTTCCAGTAGATTTCTGCTTCAATATTTTCATTTAGTCCATCCCAGACTGTAAACCAGAAATATGGTGTTTTATATGAACTTGAAGTCTGGTTAGTTATCTCTATTGCCTCTGACTCTGTAAACGATGTTGACCCATGCTTTACTCTAATTCCGCTTCGGGATGAGCTGCTATCCGTCTGGTGTGATCCCCATACAAGTATGAGGTATTTATCTCCTACTGTGAAGTTTGATCCCGCAATCCAACCATTTGTGGATGCTGTCGTCCCTGTTTCTGCGGATCCCGTAATACTTGCCCAACCGACTGAGGTTGAAGGATATGAGCTTTCTCTTCGCGCTATAAATCTCTCGTATTCATTATTCTGAGTAGATCTGGAAATTGCGTTGACTACAAATGAATATGGGGTTGTTTGTGTTGAACTCCAAGTATTTAATCCTGCAGGGTCAATTGCATATGATCTCCAGTAGTAGGTTGTGCCCTGGGTAAGGTTGGTTTGAAGGGTATAGGTGGCTTGCGTACCAGAAGTATATGCAGTTGAAGTTTCTGTGTTCTGCCCACTCCATCCTGTCTGCGAAGAAGTTTGATCAAAGGTCTGGCAGCCTATTGTCATGTGTGGATTCTGACATAATTCAATCTTGTATCTCACATAATCTAAATCACTATCTATTGCGGTGGTTTTTAACTGCGGTGTAAATACTTGTCCTGTAGAAAGGTTGCTAGGTGAATCTAACGTAGGGATATTTGGTGCCATGTTGAGGTTGTAGTCCATGTTTACCACTGTCACGGCACTAGAGACTGCCGGGTCAACGGATGTATTTATCACTCTATATTGCATGTATCTGTTTCCAAGTGAGGAGGTAATGGTTGAACCAGCAGGGTTAGTTAGATAGTTATCTACAGATCTAAGATCATCGATCCATATACTTCTTCCTTCACTCCCATCTGTAACTCTTAAGGTTAACTGTGTAATACCATCCATATGTGTAGAAAGAGTATTGTTTAGTACAGGCCAGTACTCTCTCTGCCACTTAAATACATCTGCATTCACAGTGTGTCCCATGAGGATACGGTTATAGCACCAGTACTCTTGTTTACAGCTGTTACAGTTCCTTGAGCCTTGTATTCTGTTCCATTGTAGTTCTCTCTAATGATAATCTTCTCTCCAGAGAATATTTTATCTCCTTTGTTTTGTAGACCGTAGTATGTAGCATCTACAGTGAAGGAGAGATCACTGGTATTTGCAATTAGGTTTCCACTATCTAGTTTGGCACCAAAGTCTATAGTTATTTGATGTGCTCTTAGACCAGCTTCGTATGCTTGTCTGACTTCAGAGGCACTGCGAGCTATATTATCGAATCTGAACTCATCTATGATTCCACTAAAGGGGCTTGTTGGTGTGCTAAAGCTACGTATTCCTATCTTGGCATCACTTGTAACTGAAATACTTCCAGATATTGCGACAGAATTGGCTAAGGATCCATTTATATAGGTATTAAGTGTGGAGCCTGTCGAAACACATGTTATATAGTACCATTGCTTAACTGTTACTACGAGGGTGGTTGTCGCACTAGTTGTGTTGTATGTACATCTTAAAGTGTCATTAGATGATATATACATAATAGTCCCATCTAATGAAGCATCTCTATTGTCTAAAATGAAGTGATTTGCTGATCCTGTAACCGTTGGGTATATCCATGCGCTGGTAGTGTACGTATCAGTTGAAAATAGTGTTGACGAACCCGCCAACACTATTTCATCATTTGTTCCATCAAAACTTCTTCCCTTTCCTACTGTTCCTTGTGTAGGTATGGAGTGTGTATCTAATTGGAGTAGGTTTGTAGTAGTTGGGTTGCCTGTCGTTAGTGATGCAACTAGGATATTTGCTGATGTCGGTGTAAATGTAACCCAGGAAACGTTATTGTCATACTGCCATACTCCTCCACTATATCTCACTCCAATATAGTTGTTACTGTTATTTGCATAAGGGGTTATCCCTTGCCCTGAAAGGGACGGTGAATACATTATGAAAGCAGAAATTGCTGCGTTCTCAATCATTGCCACACCGAAATTAATAGAGGGAGTTGAAAGAGTTACACCATCATGTGTTACTATCGCACATGTGGCATCTCCACCTGTACATGTAATATCGAGTTCTCCATCGTTAGCAGCTCCGTTCCACTGGTTTGCAATGATAGTTAGGTTTGAACTTCTAATCCCGTACTCAATCCCATTATAGTTACTTAGCCCATTAAGACCAGTTCCACTGCTATCTTTGTATCTATAGTCGTCTAAATGCAGTAGGGATAGGGTGTTTGCATCTGCTTGGTAGTTTGCAAAGGCTGATTCTCCTATTATAGATTCTATATATGTACCGGGTCTATCTGCCGCAATATAGAAAGGGAAGGAACCTTTTGAAGCCATATCTGTACTACTTATTGTTTTATTTATGTAATGGTTCTGTCCCTTTCTATAGCTTTCAGCTATTTCTTCAGCGCTTCGAACTGCACTACTAATACGAACTTCATCAATTCTACCTTTGAGACTCTCTACTGCATCAAATGGTGCCTTCCCAAACATTATTGGCTGGGAAGCATTACAAACTGTTCCTGCCGTTCCATTGGTGGAGGAATCTTGGACTCCATTTACATATAACGTTATATTTCCATCTGTACCATTATAGGAGGCTGCCACATAATTCCATGAGTTAAGCTTTAGCGAAGTGGTTCCTGTTAGATTATGTAAAGAGGTACTACAATTTTGGACATTGAAATGTAACTTATAAGTGGTGCTATAGCTTAAGTTAAAGACAGCATTCGCACCATTTGGATTTGGCCATTGAGAAACAATCCAGTTCCAGCTCGAATCAGTTCCTGTTGGATAGACCCAGGCTTCAACAGTTAAGGCATTTGTAAGTCCAAGACTTGTTGAAGCTGTTGCGAGATTGTCGGCACTTGCTGTGAAAGTTCGGGATTTTTCAATAACACCCTGCGAAAGAGTTGTATTGGTTGGTGTCGCATTGTTAGCGATGGTAACTGGAGTCGTAGGATAACGAACTATCACAATACCAGAACCTCCGCTTCCACCAGCTACATTGAGGGTACCACCACCACCACCACCGCCTGTATTTGCACCCGCTGCAGCACCGCTATTACCATTTGCTCCACCTCCCGCTCCCCCACTTCCCCCCGAAGCTGAACCACCACCACCACCGCCACCTCCATAAGTTACAGAGGCACCAGATATCGAGAAGGTGCGACCACTTCCACCTGCTCCTCCAACTGTTGCACTAGCAGAGTTACTACCAGTTGCATTTGCACCACCACCACCTCCACCGTTACTTTGACCTGCGGCCGTAGCAACTATATTACCACCTGCATTACCTTGACCAATTGTGCCCGCTCCACCGTTAAATGGACCAGTTTGGGAAGCATTAATACCACCACCACCACCTGAACCACCAGCTAAACCTGTTAGGTTGCTTCCACCACCACCACCACCACCAATAGCGGTTATGGCATCAAATATTGAGTTCCCACCATTCGTCCCTCTCCCTCCTCCGTTAGCACTATCGCCTGTTCCACCACCGCCAACGGTCACACTTATTGGTGATGCAGAGTTGAGAAGATATGAAGGATAGTATGACACTCCTCCAGCCCCTCCTCCACCTCTCCAACCACCTCCACCACCACCGCCAACTACTAGAACTTCGACTGACCCTATTCCATTTGGAGTGAATGTTCCACTCGTCGTAAATGTGTGAATCGTGTATCCACCCGATGTCGTAATGGTTCCGCCTGTCGCCGATGGGAGGGTAGATATACCAGAGCTATCTTTTATGTATGCTCCTGTTCCCCCTGTTTCATCCAAATGCCATAAACCAACTGTTGATTTATCCACTCCTAATCGACCCGTTGTATATTTTGTGCTTGCTGAGTTTTCCTGTACAACAGTAGATTCAGGTGAAGGTTTAATCCCTCCGTGCTGACTAAGGTTTGTGATATCGGTTTCATAAAGAGTATTTCTGGGTGATCCAGAACCATATAGAGCTGATAACTGGTTTGAATTGAGCACGCTTTTCCAAAACCCCACTTCATCAATGAGTCCATCGAAATGGTTATATCCTCCTGCAATATATGCCCCAAGTCTGAAAGCTGAATTGGTATCTGTTACTACACCAGCTTCAGCTGAAGAGTTCGTTGTACCGTTATTGACCTTTATGTTACAAGTATTTTCGGTTGCATCGTGCCATACAACAATGTTATACCAAGTCGCAGCGGAGGGAGAACCTAAATTATTTGCTTCTACACTACATGTGGCACCTCCACTACTATTAAAAAGCTGGAAATAGAAGCGATCACTAGCACTCGATCCGGTATATCCTAGGAGATATTCTGCAACTGTAAAGGACTCATACTTGCTTGCTATAATCTCGTAACCCGTCGGTTTACTTTCCATTTTTACCCAGGTAGAGATGGTAAAGTCTATGTCTCCAGTTGAAAGTTCTGTGTTATCAGCAACCTCAAGAAAATCACTTTCGGTTGATTCAAAATCTGAGGCCATGTTAATTTTTCCCGTTGAGGATCCTACTCCTCCGGTTCCATTCGCAGTTAAGTTTCTAGTTCCCCATTTGTCAGACCTTGTTCCACTGCTTTCGTCCATATTCCAATAGCTAACAAGGTTACTTGAAAGTGGCGTATCGAACCCATCAATAGTACTTTCTCCTGTTGTAGGTTTCCATGCTTCCCAGTTGGCATCATCTGGGGTACTGTCAGATCCTACTCTTGTCTGTAGTTCTAAGTTTGAAGAATTGTAATTTGAAAGGATTTCATCTGCTGTGAGAGAACGGCTATAAGTACGGACTGAATCTATTGAGCCTTGGAAGTATGAACTGGTAGCATTGGTAAATTTCCCAATTGTGAAAGTACCGGCAGTGCTAATGTCTCTTGTTCCTGCTGTTGTAGATGTTGTATCTTCAAGTACACCATCAACATATATGGATAGCGTTGTCCCAGATAGTGTGCAGGCTACATAGTGCCAGTTATTATCCGTAATATCAGTTTTTCCGTTTGCCTGAAGGTATCCGCTTCCGGAATTTGCTTGATATATTTTACATGTAGGGCTTAATGAAGTAGATCCTCCTAGAAGGTATAACCAGTCTGAATTGGTCCCGTTTGAAAGTATTTGCCCTACCGTGTCTGCTGAAGTTTTAACCCATGCTTCAAGACTAAAATCCCCTGTGAAGCGTAAGGCAGAAGCCGTTCCTGCTGAAACATTGTCATCTACGCCGTCAAACATTAATGCTCCTTCTCCCCACCGTTTATTGTTTGCGGTCCATCCGGTATCGGGAGCTGCATCTTGGCTTCCAGTACTTGCAAAACTTGTTAGTGTCCCATTACATGTTGCACCACAGGATCCTGCATTGTTACTTGCCGTTGTTCCACTTGTTTGGTTAAAATTCCATTGGGAAACAAGTGAAGTGTTGTCACTTACACTTTCACCATCACCAGTACTTACACCTAGTTCACTCCAGGTCATAGGGTTCCATCCCGTTACGAAAGTTGTGAGGTCGATTACGTCTGATGTGTAGGTTGAATATGGGTTCCTTTCTGCATTTCGTTTTATTTCTATAGGTGAAAGTGTCCTGTTATGAACTACAAATTCATCAAGGTAGCCGTTATAAAAGACGGTATCAGTGTAGCGGGTTCCTATCCTCATATTTGCTCCTATGTTTGGATCAACTCCTGTTCCCGTATCAACTAAATTGCCATTAAGGTATATCCTACAGCCTGATGGCTCATCTGTTACAGTTACGTGTTGCCAGGTATTGATCTTTAGCATACTGGAGGGAATCATGCATCTGTTGTCATAGCACATATTACCACCCGTATCTGTACTGCAGTATGTTCCAAGGTCGTAGTCCTGGATAAGCCACCAGTTACCTCCGTTCCTCCCGTCTGCAATGTACTGGGCCCCCGCATTTGTATTTGATTTATTGAACCAGAAAGAGATTGTCATTGCATCTGGATCTCCCAGATCGGAAGCGACATTTATTTTGTCTGTTGTTCCGTTAAAGCTTCGAGCGTTGCCTAATATCCCTGCCACTACAGTTGTCCCTGTTGCTGTACCTGTATTTCCTTTCCCAGAGAAATCTGTTATTGAGGTCCCTGAAGACTCGTTCATATGCCAAAGGCCAATAGTTGACGGATCATTCGTACTTTCTTGATAGTATGTTTCGATCTTCGGATTTGATCCGGATCCAGTATCTTTTGAGCTGTTAAACTGTCCTGTTGAAAACTCTGATGTAGTGTCATGTATAGTTGTTGGGTCTATTTTTATTGGATACTTCCTACTTTTACTGTTTAACCACTCTTTTCCGACAGTGACTCTTAAGTAGTATTTTTCTCCGTGTTTAAGAACATCAATTGTTACATCATCTGTCCTTTTTCCTCTTGCATCAACAGCAAAGCCTTTGGGAATGTGGAAGAGGTAATTTCCGTTGGGGGTATAAAAAGAAGGGCTACCAGAGTCTTGGTAATGCTTTTTAACTGTATTTCCATTAAGAATAGTTTCAAAATAGAAGGTTGTTTTCTTCTGAGGTTTTCGGATTATAATGTTCTCCTTCAAACCATTTTCTAAGGTCGTATATTCAAGGTCAATATGTTTATCTACATTCTTGAAAAGTATCTGCCGGTTACTACTCTCGCTTTGGACTTTTTTTGCTGAGTCAGAGAGGTAACTGAAACCAATGTAATTATCATTGAACATGAACTGAACATCGGGTTTCCCATTCTCTCTCTTTCCAACTTTTGCCTTAAATAGATCATTTGACGCTTCATATATATAGCTTGAGGTAGTTGGAGTTGACGAGAATTTAGGAACAGGATTGGTAATAGCAGTATATATTACATAGGCAAAGAAGGGAGTTAATGCCAAAAAAATGAATAGAAATCTCCTTATTGAATTGTTAAATCTTTCTCTTTGGAGAGATGGACTTTTAACCATAATTACATGATATAGGCAGGTGTGGAAGATGTCAAAAGATATTGCTACAAGCTACTTTTTAAAAAGTTTTAACAACTTGTAATACCATATTCCCCAGACCTCTCGTGTGGCGTCTAATATGGCTATTAGTGCATATCTCGAAGAGATTGGAATATCATGGGCTCTTATTACCTTATGTAGAAAGCCGCCGAACCCTTTTTTGAATCTTGTAAATCCGGCCCAGGGATGCTTTGGATCGTCAGTTAATGCAATTCCCCAAAAATCAAAGTATTTCATACCCATTGACTTTGTATCTTTAATTGCCTGCCACACTAGAGCAGGAGGTGCATTATATTTATTAACCTCGCTATTACTTAGGCTTGCGGCGTGTAAATAGGAAGCTGTATCCCCATAGAATGAGATTAATGCGGTTGCAAGGGTTTGTCCGTCTTTTTGTGCCACATATGCTCTAAATACCCCACCCTTGGATAGAACCTCAAACTGCTTTCTGTAGTATTCAAGAGGATGAGGTATGAAGTCTTGCCTCTTAGCAGTTATGAGGAAGAGCTTTTCAAATTTATCATAGTCCTCTTTTTTATCTGACCAGTATACTTTAACTCCTTCTTTCTCTGCTCTTTTGACCTCATATCTAGTACTTTTTCTCATATTCATAAGGAGTTCCTCTTCGGTTGCTGTAACATCAAGGAGCCACTTATTTTCTGATTGTGTAAATGTCTTGGATACTTTCAAGCCCATCACTTTTAGCTCGGATAGGGTTTGCTCGTCTTCGGTGTACATAGGATCAATCCTTACAAAGTGGACTTTCTCTTGTATTGCCAAAGCCTTAAGATAGCCAAGTAGCTGGGGGAGGTATGTTTTAATTTTTGATCTTTCAATAACAGGGCCGTTTGATACATAGAGATGGGTTCTTAATCTTGTGGGAATAAGTTGGGTGAGGGCTACACCTACAAGCGTATCGTTATCATATACCCCTAGTCTCCATATTTTACGACCATATGCAAGTTGAAACTCTCCCCAATCCCATGATTGTAGTATTGTTGAGGGGGATGAGTTGGCGGCAATACTGTCCCAAATCGTTTTATCTGTAATTGTTTCAACTCTAATCATAATTAGTTTTTGTGCTTAATTATTTCATATATAACAATACCTGCAACCGTAGCAACATTCAAGGACTCTTTCTTCCCATTCATAGGCACTATAATATGTTTATCGCTACTATCAAGGATGTGTCGATTCACACCCTCAGTTTCATGTCCTAGTACTATTGCAACTTCTTGTGGATATTCTACTTCTGTATATCGTTCTGCCTTATCTGTAACCTCGATACTGTATATAGGAACCCCTTTCTCCATAAGGTATGTGGCTGCCTCATCTGTGGTTTTGAAGTATCTCCAGGGTACTGTCTTTGTTGAACCCAATGATGTTTTCTCAACCTTACTGTGTTCAGGAGTTGGAGATATCCCGCATATAATTACTTCACAATCCCCTGCCCCATCACAGGTTCTAAATATACTTCCTACATTGTATGCCGACCTTATATTGTCTAATACTACATATATTTTCATTTAAATAGTCCTTCCATAACTCTGTTTAAGTCGTATCCTTTCTTAATTAGTTCCTTCGCAAAATCTCGGCATTTCAATAGAAGCTTTATATCAGTAATTGAGGCTATTTTAAACTGGGGAATTCCTGACTGTTTAAGTCCGAATACTTCTCCCGGTCCTCTAGTCTCTAAATCGTATTCTGCAACGTCGAAACCTGAGTTGTGTTCACTGAAATATATTAAACGCTTGATCCCCATAGGGTCCTGTTCGCTGTCTTTACCCGCTAGAACATAGCAGAAGGATTGCATATCACTTCTCCCAACTCTCCCTCTAAACTGGTGTAGTTGAGCAAGTCCAAATCTTTCAGCATTCTCTATAATCATCATTGTGGCATTTGGAATGTCAATTCCAACCTCAACTACTGGAGTTGCAACTAATATTGAGTATTTACCATCCTTGAAGTCTTTTAGTATTTCATCTTTCTCCTTTTCTTTCATCTGGCCGTGTAGTAGTGCAACTTTTAGGTCTTTAAATACACCTTCTGAGAGTTGTAGGAACTCTTTCTTAGCAGACTTTGCCTCCAGAACCTCTGATTCCTCAACCAAGGGAAATATCACAAAGGCTTGTTCCTTGTCATCTGAATCTACTATTCTCTTCTTCACCCACTCATAACATGAATCACTCTTGTTTGGTGGAACATAGAATGTCTTAACCGGTATTCTATTGGTTGGAAGCTCGTGTATAAATGAGACAGACATATCTCCAAAGAGGATATTTGTTAGGGTTCTTGGGATTGGGGTTGCAGTCATACTAAGGTAGTGTGGGATGATTGAGTTGGTGTCTCTTTTTAAAAGCTCATTTCTCTGATTCACTCCGAATCTATGTTGCTCATCAACTATAACAAGGCCGATACTATCAGGAAGCTCACTCTCGTATAGCAGGGCATGAGTTCCGATTATAATCTGTGGGTTACTGCTTCTCTCAAGCTTCTCACTACCCGTCCTTAGTTTAATTTCAACTCCAAAGGGTTCCAGTAGTTCGGTTATAGTTTTGAAGTGCTGTCTTGCAAGGATTGATGTTGGTGCCATGAGAATTGCTGTTAGACCGCCTTTTACAACTCCATACATTGCCGCTGCAGCTACAACTGTTTTTCCACTTCCAACGTCCCCATTTAGAAGCCTTCTCATTGGACTTACGCTACCGAGGTCATTGATGATATCTTTTACGGCATGTATCTGATCATCGGTTAACTGGTATGGGAGTTTTGATATAAATTCAAATACAGTCTCAAACTCAATTGGGATTGAATTAGCTTTCATACCGCTCTGCTGGATTACCTGTTTTTCAATCTGTATTGCAAGTCTAAGCATTTCATCGAATTGAAGTCTCTTTCTTGATTCTTCAATATCTTCAATACTCTTGGGATTATGAATCATATCAATGGCATGTGGTAGTGTGGGGAGTTTGGTTTCACTTAGTATCTCTGGAGGGAGCGAATCAGAAATCTCTTCTTCTAGGTTTTTAAATACATAGTCTAACCTGGCTCTTAGCCATTTCGAAGAGATATCCGCGGTTTCAGGATAGAAGGGAGTGATTCTTCCTACGTGTTTCTGGTTCACTAGACCGTCGTAGTATTTCTCATAAGTTGCACTTACAAGCTGAGGTTTGCTCTGTTTAGGGTTAAGTTTACCCTCAAAAAGGTATCTTTCTCCCGTTGCTAGTGACTTTGCTAAATACCTTTGGTTGAACCATACGGCATCCAGAGTTCCGGTCTCATCTTCAAGGATGGCTTTGGTTAAAACTTTCCTACTCCGTGTGTATATATTCTGAATTGAATTTAAAGTGGCGAGGATAGTTCCTTCTCTTTCTATTTTCAACTGGTCTATGGTTAGGATGTTTGATGTATCCTTATATCGAAAAGGAATATGATATAGAAGGTCTTGGACGGTATTAACTCCGAGTTTCTCAAGGAGGGTGGCTTTAATACTTCCCACTAGGGGAATGTTCTCTACTCTATCATTGAGTTTAACTGGCATTTCAATATCCTAATATTGTAATTATGAGAGGGAATACGATGCTTCCTATCAAAATAATGGCTACGAAAATGCTTATTGCTTTATGGATACCTTTTCTTGTACTTTCTTTCATAGGATAGATTGTACTCTACCTACTATTTTCTATCAATATTTCTATTACCTTTTAAGAAGGAGGGCATTACACCAAGTTTATTACTTTCTTCCCAGCCTTTAACATCCCGGTCTCCTCAATCTTCATATCAATTGTGGATACAACTTCCCCATTAAGTTTAACGGCGTTCTGTTCAATTAGTCTTCTTGCTTCTCCCTTACTTGATGTGATTCCTGCTTCTATCATTACATCTAGTATATTTTTACCTACGCCTTTGAACTCTGGAATCTCAGTATTGAAGCTCTTCTTTTGAAATACCTCTTCGAAGTACTGCTGTGCCTTTACAGCCTCCTGTTCACCCTTAAGTTCCTTTGTAATCTGGAATGCAAGATTCTTTTTATGAGTCATTGGATTCTCACCGCTCTCTATTGCGGTCTTTATTGTCTCGACCTCTTCAATCTCCATTGAGGTTAGAAGCTCGAATCCTGGAACAATATGCTCGTCTGGGAAAGCCATTACTTTTCCGTATATATTTTCTGGTGTATCGGAGAGCATGATCATATTTCCTTCTGTCTTTCCCATCTTTTTCCCGTCGTTTGTTGTGAGGAGTTTTCCTGCTATTACAATCTTCTCTTTATTCTTTAGTGCCTTCATCAATGTTCTACCTGCAAGCATGTTAAATAGCTGGTCGTTTCCACCAACCTCAACATCTACATCCATTGCTACAGAATCATATCCTTGCATAAGTGGGTAGAGGAATTCGTGTAGGCCTATTGGTCTATCGTTTTCGAGTCTATCTTGGAACATACTTCTTTTAAGCATCTGTTGTACTGTGAACTGGCTTGATAGCTCAATTATCTCTGCAAAGGTTAGTTTACTTAACCAATCGTAGTTATATAGGATCTTTACAGGATTTTCAGAATTATCTATATCTATAATTCTGCTTGCCTGTTCCTTATATAGTTTTAAATTCTCATTCACCTGTCCGATTGTTAGAGGCTTTCTTCCCACCGCTTTATCTGAAGGGTCTCCTATCATTCCTGTAAAGTTTCCCATCAAAAAGATTACCTCATGTCCAAGCTTTCTAAAGTCTTCAAGTTTTCTCATCATTACAGAGTGTCCAATGTGCAGGGTTGGACCTGTTGGGTCAAATCCCTGGTATACTTTCAACCTTTTTCCAGAGAGAAGAAGGGCTTCAAGGGTTGCTTTTCCCGGAAGAATATCTTCTACTGCTTTATTCAGGATTCTATCTATTATTTTTCTATCTGTACTTACCATATTTAAATCTATCATATATTAATTAAAACAAAAACGCCCTTACATATAGCTAGTTTTCACTAGGTATATGTAAAGGCGTGTATATACGCGGTACCACTTTACTTCCCCAATTCTTAAAATCAGGCTCAATTTTATTAACTCAAGAGTGTAATTCAAGTTATGATGTACAGAGGTTTTGCTCCACCAACCTCTCTCAGATGTCACCATCATTACTCTACTGAATCTCTATCTACGCTGTACTGTGTAAAGAACAGTTATAGTATAGCAGGTTATGTCTTATAGTTGCAATGTAGGGTTCGCATCCTATATACTACGCAGATTTAAAAAGTAGTTATATAAAATTATGTCAGGTGCCTCAAAGAACTCAAATCGTTATTATGAGACTATTGCTCCGGAAGGAACCATGTTCATCAGCGATATTAATGATGTTCCTGTGCATGCGTATGTTTTAGTTCAGAATAGTACAGCAGGAGGCTTTTCAAAGTTTTTTATTGAGGAAGTTATAGTTGAAGCTCAGATTGTTATCGGTAATTATAGCGGAAATGCTTCAGCATTAGATTTTAGCAGAGATAAGATCTTTAGGTATGTTTCTGAAGATTTAGATTAAGAGGAACCTTTCTACATATATTTCCTATTCTTCAGCTTTTCCGGCATACACTGCTGCTGGGACTTCTTCCCTTCAATATCGTGATCATATTCATAACCTTTGGAATATCCAATATCTTTCATAAGCTTAGTGGGAGCATTTCTAAGATGTAATGGTACTTCCAGGTTTCCATATTTTTTTATATCCTCTTTAATCTCTCCACTCACTCTGTAGGCTGTATTATCCTTAGGTGCTTTTGCAAGGTATATTGCAAGGTGAATAAGGTGTACATCACATTCAGGCATACCGAGTTTGTTGCAAACATCATAAACTGTGTTTGCCAATGTTATGGCATTACTATCCCCTAGCCCTATATCTTCTGATGCAAATCTAACCATTCGTCTTGCAATATATAATGGATCCTCTCCACCTTCCAGCATTCTCATTAACCAGTAACAGGCCGCATCTGCGTTTGAAGACCTAAGTGATTTATGTAGAGCCGATATAAGGTTGAAATGTTCATCCCCTGCTCTATCGTAATATATCTGGGTTTGGACTGCAGACTCTAATATCTCTTTTGTTATTTCTTTATTCTCTTTAGATAGGTCAGCAGATATCTGAAGTATGTTTAGGGCTGATCTTAAATCACCATTTGATATCTCGGCGATAAGTTCGAGGACCCCTTTCTTACATTTAATTTCTGGGTATTCTTTTTTGAGTATTGTTTTTATAAAGTCTGCGATATCTTCGAGAGTATGTTGTTTAAATACAAAAACCTTGGTTCTTGATAAAAGAGCACTGTTAATTCTGAAAGATGGGTTCTCTGTGGTCGCACCTATCAAGGTAATGATTCCTTTCTCTACATAAGGAAGAAGAGTATCCTGCTGTGCTTTATTCCATCTATGTATCTCATCTATGAAAACAATTGTTCCTTTCCCGTACAATCGGTTATTCATTGCCAGCTTTATGATTTTCAGTAGTGCCTCCTTACCCCCAGAGGTTGCATTAACCTTATGAAAATCATAGAAAAGATCTTGGGAGATAATATAGGCAAGAGTCGTTTTACCAGTTCCGGGTGGCCCCCAGAATATCATGGAAGGAAGGGTTCTGCTTTCAATCAGTTTTGAAATTGGTGAGTTTCCTCCTATTAAGTGTTTTTGCCCAACAAAATCAGAAAGTGTACTAGGTCTATATTTTGAGGCTAAAGGTTCAGTCATGGTTTAATCGTATACTAAGTATACCAAAAGGTCAAACGGTATACGCTTACCGAGGATATCCTCGCTAAATTAATCAGGAAGGAAAGGGTAAAATGACAGGAATTAAACAATATAACCCATATGGATTTAAATATAATTGAAAAATACAGGAAAGGATGGCATAGAAATCTGCTGACTCAGATATATGCATCTAAATTTGAAGTAGTATTAAAGGGAAACTACTCTTCACTGTTTCTGAACCATCAGATTGTTCTTAATGAAAGCCTTTCCCCTATTGGACAGCTTGCTCAAAGAGATGACCTTCACTCGTTGCCTGTTGAAGACCATCAGAAATGTGCATCATTGCTCGCCCTCTCCATCTTTAGTCCTGAGAGTGCTTCTGTTGAAGGAAGGTCCCTTTCAAAAGCTCAATTGAAAATGCGGAATATCTTAGGTGCATTCAAAGGTGAGATTGTGGGTGATGAGGAAGGCAGTCTTCGTTCCGTTATTGGAAGAGAGGCACGTGAGGTTGCTCAGATACTTTTAAAATACAACATCATTGACATTACTGATATTGAAAACTTTGTTATATGGGCAAGATATCATGATGAAGGTAAGTACAGGGAACCAGAACTTTCTATCTCAGTTTCGACAGGAAATGGGAATTCAGTAGAAGGGATTCCAAAGTTTGAAAGTACACGTAGAGTCGCGAAATTTCCTAACCCTATGTTTAAAGGGGATAGGCATAGAAATGCGCATGAACTTTCTGAAGAAGGTACTAAAGAGTTCTTTCATGAATTGGTACGAGAAGGTGCAATAAACGAAGGTGAAGGGAACGACCTTATTTCAATACATGAGTCATATGAACAGTGGGATAAGCTGGTGAAGGGTGACGTTACACATATTGAGGTACCCAACAGAGTTGAAAAAGAGGATATGTTGGGAATTTTTGCTGTAGTTGCTGATGAATGTGCTAAGAAAGCTCCTTTTGCAGAGGATACTGCGAGTCCGCCAGTGAGAGAGAAAAGATATTCTCAGCTTGAAAAGACGGCTCAGATGATTTCTGGTTTACATAATATTTTAGTAGAAAGGTATGAAAGAAGTTAAAAGATTTGTTCGTGAGGTATATGGCGATATACCATTTACAATTAAGGCCCTTTCAAATGCCCTTACGACTCATGCATATAGGGTAACGTTTGAAGACAGGGCTGTTATAGTTAAGGTCGCATACGATAGTAGTGACATTGAGGATAAGAAAGGTGCTAAAGAGAAGCGAATTCTTGATCTCATCAAAAATGTCGCTCCTGAAATCCCTACTCCAGAAGTTGATAGATACTTTGAGAAGTATGAAGGGTTCCCTGGTTATATAATTGTTCTTAAGGTTCTTCCTGGAAAAGTCCTTAACCCTAATGAATTTATGTCTCTGGCCTTAACTAATGAAAATCTCAATAACCTATGTAATTACATTCATAGCTATCACTCATATCAGGTAGATAGAGCTACAGATTTCAGCACTTTTGATGAAGATTCATTTAGAAAATATATCGAAAAGTATAAGCAGAGGTTTCTGAAAGTTATACCTAAAGAGTTAAAGGTAGAGGAATATATAAATAGGCTGGATGAGGTTTCAGCGTATTTTGAAAAACATCCACTTCATCTAATTCATAGAGACGTTAAGTTTAATAATATCCTTTTTGATAAGGGAAGGTTGTCTGGAATAATTGATTGGGAGGGGGCGTTCACAGCACCTGAAGCTTTTGAATTTGCTCATATTTCAACTCTAAGCAACCTTTATGGATACACAGAATGGATACAGAAACTTATTAAAACCTACGCTGAAAAATATAACTACCCAGAGTTGGAGAGAGAGATTCGAATTGCTGAGCTATTCTGTTATCTGCGCTGGATTTCAAGGACATTTCTTCATAGTGCACAGAAAAATGGGAGATGCGTAGAGACAGGAGAGAGGGAAATAGAGTATTATGTGAGAAAGTTAAATGAGTGGAATGAATTATGAAAGCAACCTATGCACCAGTCTTTACAGAGGTTCAAATAGATATCCTCACAAGGCTTATACGAAATAAGAGGTTGAAATACTCAGAGTTGAAGGATGAAAAGGTTGAGAATGATCTCTTTAACTATCATCTCCAACATCTCGTTAAGAAAGGCCTCATACTTAAAGAAGAATCGTCCTATGAACTTTCAGTGAAGGGGAAAAAAGTAATTGCCAATATGGATGTTCTGGGTAATATACGTGACCTATTCCGTGTTTCCGTCGCCCTCATTGTAACAAGGGATAATAGTGGAGTATTCGAAATTCTACTCCAAAAGAGAAATAGACAGCCATACTTAGGCGATATTACCTCAATTGCAGGGAAGGTCCTTATTGGGGAGAAATATGAGGAGAGTGCAAAGAGAAAGCTGTTTGAAGAAGCTGGCTTGAGCGGGGATTTCAATCTACTTGGGGTAAAGAGAGCAATGAGATATAACGAGAAAGATGAGATTTTAGAAGATATTCTCTTCCACATATGCTACTGTCACAATCCTTCGGGTAAATTGATTGAGGAAAATGAGTTTGGTGCTAACTTCTGGGGAACCTTTGATGAGGCTATTAAGGCCGAGAAAAGCAATACGGGAGGGAGCAAGTCTGAAGTCGAAATCCTAGAGCTTATTCAGAAACAGAAAGGGATTAGTGATCTCCCATTTTTCTACTACCAAGAGAAAAGTATTATTAAAGATTACTAAATTAGTAGTGATATTCAAAAAGTATCTTACTGTTTGATAGCGTATGTTTTTTGTATGCCTTCTTATTTGCTACCTCATATTCATATGAGAATACCTTCGTTCCTTCTAGTTGCCTTTTAAACTTCTCAGAGAGTCTCTCCATAATCTTTTTATTTAGGTTGCAGTATATGATGTCATACTCATTGTATTTAACATCAAACAAACTAACAACATCAAATGTAAGGTCTCTATTTAAACGAAGTGTGAAAAGTTTCCTAACTTTTGAAAGTATTACCATTAAAGGGGAGATATCGTAGCCAAAGCCTTTGATTTTCGCGGTATCTGATATAGCCATTACTACCCTACCATCCCCACTGCCCAAATCTACTACTCTCTCTTCATCCTTTGCACCAATAATCTTTGCAATCTCCTTTACAGTTGAAACTGGGGTAAAAAAGACAGAGACGAATAGGACGGATGTGATGGAGGTCAGAACCACACCTAGGAAAACAAGGATTATTAAAAATAATATCGATAGTATTACTCCGTTCCACATGAATATAATTATATATTGAATTATCCTAAGAGTACATATAATTTCTTATACTTAAGGTGTTATAATTGTATTAATGATGGAAAATAACAGTAAAGGAACCCTCTATGTAGTTGCAACACCAATTGGAAATCTTGGTGATATGAGCTATCGAGCAGTAGATACACTGAAGAGTGTAGCGTTTGTTCTTGCAGAGGATACCAGAGAGAGCAGTAAGCTGTTTAAGAGGTATGGGATAGAAACAACATTAATCTCATACAGGGATCAGAACCACGATAGGATCATAGAGAAGATAATCGAGAAACTTGATGCCGGGCTTAGCCTTGCCCTAATCTCAGATTCTGGAACCCCTGTTATCTCTGATCCTGGTTTTAAACTTGTGCGTAAGTTGAGAGCTCAGGGATACTCTGTAACTCCAATTCCCGGAGCGAATGCTGCTATTTCGGCCTTGAGTGTTGCTGGGGTAACTACAGATAAGTTTATATTCCTAGGCTTTCTTCCAAAGTCTGATCTTAAACGCAAGCAGATGTTGGAGCTATATGGAAACCTAGACCTTACAATTGTTATATATGAGTCCCCACAGAGAATTGTAAAACTGCTTGAAGAGATCATAGAGAGTATTGGGGATAGGAATGTTGTTCTTGCCAACGATATTACTAAAATGTATGAGAAGTTCTCTTCAAAGTCAGCAAAGGAACTCCTTGAGGATATTGATAATCACAAGATCAAGTTGAAAGGTGAGTTTGTGGTATTAGTCAATAAGGAATAGCTGTTTGTAGTTTTCCGTTGTCACTTCTAATACTTTTTCTACATTCATATCTTTAACCTCAGCCACCATCTGTGCAATCTCGTATATATCACTAGGAGCTCCGTAATTTCTCCAATACTTTTTATCTTTCCTAATTTTTTGTGGCGGAAGTAATGGAGCGTCTGTTTCAAGAAGGAGTTTCTCAATTGGAATACTCTTTACGATCTCCCTAACATTATCTGCTTTAGGATAAGTAACAATTCCATTCACACCAATGTAAAAGCCTAAACCAAGGATATCTTTTACATACTTAATATCCTGTGTGTAGCTATGAAAGGATCCTCTGGCTTTCCCTTTCCCAATATTTGAAATTAGAGAAAGAGTATCTTCAATGCATTGATTATCGTCTCTCATATCACGAGTATGAATTGTCATAGGTAGATTGTGTTTAATAGCAACTTCAATGTGAGCTTTAAAGAGAGTTTTCTGTTGCTCCATTATAGTTTGTATATCCTCAATTTTGAGACTTGAGTCCTGCTTTAAGTAATAGTAGTCTAGCCCACACTCCCCTATTGCATTCACAATATCCAGGTTTCCAGATACAAGCTCCTCATAATTTTTTATGACCTTCATTATCTGCTTATACCGATCTAGGTCACTACTGATAATCTCTGTAATGTATTCAGGGTGAATACCAAGAGCATTTTGAACTACGCCTTGATACTGCTCAGAAATATTGTGATATATTGTTAGGACCTCTTGATTTGACTCTGGATTATGTCCAACATTTAATAGGTGTTTACCTCCTTTTTCCCTGAATTCATTAAGAACCTGATTAAGGTTAATCTTAAGATCCGGAAAGGTTAGATGTGTGTGTGAATCAGTCATGGCTCAATTGTAGCATAATCTAAAGGGTGGTAAACTTACGGTATGGAAAATAGTAACCAGCGAATCTCGTTGATCCTGCTCTCGCTTGCGTTTGTAATCGTCGGAATATTTATAATTATATCTGCAACAAGGGGAGCCCTCTTCCCTAATATCTGTTTAAGCAATTTCAAGATGTATTCAAGTGGGGAAGTTGTTTCTGAAGAAGGTGACAATGAGTGTCTTTGTGTAAAAGGAAAGGTCCTTTGTGCGAAAAAGAGAGATGGCGATGACCTAAATCAGTTAACTATTTCTGATTTTGTTAGATCGAACCTTCAGTTTGAGTACGACTATTTTGCTTCCGGGGTATCACCAGACCTTCTCTCAAAGCCTCTTGGGGTTTCTTTCACTTCTATTGTAACTACGGAAAAGTCAATCGAGGTTCAGTTACAGCAGTCACAATTATGTAGTGAGACGGGAAAGCCTGCTGTGCAGATAGGTTTATACAATTTCCGAGAGAATACCTTAACACTATTAAACGTACTGAATAGTATAGAGAGTATATATGTAAATCCTTGCACTGTAACTTTGCAATTCAAGATAAATAAACTAACAATTAGTGATTTAAGTGATTTTAAACTCGCCTACCAGACTGAAGATGGACAGAGTACTGTTGCTGATGTGTGTCTCTACAATAAGGGTATTTACAATGATGGAGACAACTATGTTAGTGAAGATAAATGTAATGTATGTCGATGTGTTGGTGGAGTTTCAAGGTGCAGTACTGATAGGGTTTGTAAGTAGCCCCCTACTGTTTAGGAATTTCAAGGTCATCTGCAATTGCTTTGAAGATATTTATCCACACGGGTACGGCCGTTGAAGCTGAAAAGGTATTAAGCTTTGGTTCCTCAAGTCTTACAAGCATTATCATTTGAGCATTTTCAACAGGTGAGAATCCAACAAAGGTCGTATTAGTTCTATCATCATAGTATCCAGCACGATCTAAGAGTGGTATTTGAGCTGTTCCTGTTTTCCCTGCTACACTATATTCGGGGATGTCCCTGTTAAAGAAGAATCTTGATTCTCCAACTCTAACAACTCCCTCCATCATATGTGCGACCTTTTTTGCAGTCGATTCAGATATGGGTTGAGCCATTATCTGAGGTTTATATTTAATTACATCGTCTATCTCCTGTACTTCGGAAATTACGTATGGTCTCATTCTTTTCCCTTCGTTAGCTATTGTACTGATTGCAGATATGATCTGGAGAGGTGTGGCAGCAATTGACTGGCCGAATGATGTAACAGCGAGGTCTAGCTTTGTCCATGACTCGTATGGCTGTAGTGAACCGGTAGCCTCATCTTGAAGACCTACTCCGATAATGCTACCGATTCCAAACTCTTTAAGTTTAGGGTAGTAGTATTCATGACCTGTTTTTAGGGCTACCTGTGCAATACATGGATTATTGGATTTCTCAAGCATTCCTCCAAGGGTTAACTTTCCACTAGGCTGTTTATTCCAGGTATATATTGTCTTATCATAGACCTTTAAACTACCTGTACTGTCATTACAGATGAAGTCATCTTTAACCTTTCCTGATTCCAAACCTATCGCTACGGTAATTGGTTTGTGAACGGACCCATACTCGTACACATCAGATATCGCCTTATTCTTAAATATCCAGGGATCTGTTACTTTCCAATACTCATTAGGGTTGTAGTCAGGGTAGTTGGCCATTGCAATTATGGCCCCAGTATTAGGATTCATGACAATGGCGCTTCCACTTTTAGATTGGTTTTTCTGCACACCTTCTTTTAAGGCCTTCTCAACTTTCTGTTGTATCGATGGAACAATCGTTACTGTAAAGCTCTTTCCTTGCCTTGGTAGTATTGGCTCATACTCAGCGGTTAGTATGACATTGCCCTGTGAGTCTTTCTCTTCGTATGTATACCCTTCCTGTCCGGTTATATCTCCGAAGTAGAAGCCTTCAATTCCATACTGACCAACGTCTTCCCCGACACTGTTCTTACCTATAAATCCGAGAATATGTGCAGCAAGATTGCCATTCGGATAAACTCGCTGTTCCTCACGCTCGAAGTACAGGCCTAAACCCTCTGTCCCTTCCCCAAAGATATTTGCCTTTTCCAATGCTCCTTTTTTTTCAGTCGAAACGCCTCCCTTGATTTTGAAGTACATGAACTTATCTGTAATCTTCTCTTCAAGTTCATCCTGTGGAAGATTCAATATGGCGGAAACAGTAGATATATACTTCTCCTTTCCGTTGAAGAACTTCTCTCTCTCCCTACTGTCGTTACTTAAACTTGCATAGACTACCCAAACAGGTTGGTCTACAGCAAGAACCGTAGAGTCAGAGGCATAGATAATTCCTCGACTTGTTGGCTGACGCTGATTTTCTAGATACTGGGATCTTGCAAGGGTAATGAACTTCTCCGACTCTATAATCTGCCATCTGAAACCCTGTACAAGAACCCCGAATCCTATGAGGGAGATTAAAAATCCGACTACTAAATGTGGAGTTATTTTACTATGCTTTCTCGATTTTGAATCTATAATGGACCTCGCTGAGTATGTTCTCATCTCTCTGCTCTAAGCGTAGTATCGCCTATGTATATAATCTGTTTATTGTTAGCCTGGGTTAAGGAAAGTTTCTTTTGAGAAAGGTGTGTTAATGCCTTAATAGAACCCATGTTTGCAAGAGTCTGTTCGAGTGTTCTATTCTCCTCCAAGAGTCTTGTCTTCTCAACATTATATGATTCTAACTTTCTTCCCATAGGGCTAAGTATAGCATTTATACCTATCTGTACGCTTAGGAAAAGGGCAAGGGTAAGGAGAAATAGTCTTAGGTATATATTTACACTTTTACTTAGGCTTCCTCCTTGCATTGATTGTCTAAATTTTCTTTTTGTAGCTTCTGACATGGGCAGTGTCAATTATTTTATTTTTCAAGTATTCTTAATTTCGCACTTCTTGATCGGTTATTTCTTTCCAATTCCTCTTCTGAGGGAGCAATTACCTCAAGGACTTTTGCTCCGTCTAATTGACTTTTCTCATCGAAAAATCTCTTTACTTCACGATCTTCTAGGGAGTGAAATGTTATTACACATAACCTTCCCTTGCTGTTTAAGAGCTTATAAGCCTGATCTAAGCCTTCTTTAAGGCTGTTAATCTCATCATTTACTGCTATGCGCAGGGCCTGAAAGACCCTGCGAGCAGGATGATGGCTGTCCCCCCTACGTGAAGTTGCCGGCACAACTCTGTAGATAAGGCTTGTAAGATCTCCAACAGTTTTGATATCAGTTTTCTTTATTAGAATGGCTATTCTTCTAGCGAATTTCTCTTCCCCGTATAGTCTGAAAAGTTTCTCGAGCTCCGTTGCACTAAGTACTTTTAGAAGGTCCTGTGCTGTTACACCAAGTTCTCTATCCATTCTCATATCAAGGGTCTCTTCGTTTGCGTTGTAGCTAAATCCTCTCCCTATCTCTTCAATCTGTCTTGATGATAGCCCTAGGTCCATTAGAACACCGTCAACACCGCTTAAGCCTTCCGCTTTTACAACACTCTCAATCTTTGTAAAGTTACTCTTAACAATTTTCCAGCTTCCTTTCTTAAGATCTTCTGGGTATGTTTCAGTTACAAAGTCAATTGCACTCTGGTCCTGATCAATACTTATGAGTTTTCCTTCTTTACTTAGGAGTTTGAATATCTCATAGCTATGACCGGCTTCACCAAGTGTACAATCAATGTAACTTCCATCTTCCTTAATATTTAAACCTTCAATACATTCATTTAAGAGAACTGGTGTGTGGTAGGATTTCATTTTGCTTGGTTGTTTAACTTTGCTATCTCCTGAGCTATCTGATCTCCATTCTTTTCAAGATACTTCAATCTTTCTGCCCAATCACTCTTTGACCATATCTCTACCCAATTAACTAATCCTAGGAACACTACTTCCTCTGAAAAGTTTGCATGTGTAAATAATGGCTGTGGTATTACAATCCTACCTTGTGAATCTGGGATAACTTCAGTTGCACTTCCAACTAAGAAACGACTTGTGTCTCTGATATCTTTATTTATGAAAGAGCCATTTACAACCTCAGATGCTAATCCTTTCCATTGATTCTCACTTACCAATACCAAACAGTTCTCATATCCTCTTGTGAGAATTAGGTTCTCACCGAGTTCATCCCTGAACTTCTTTGGAATAGCGATTCTCTTCTTCTCACTTACCTTTGTTGTGTACTCTCCTATAATCATGTTTCGATTGTATCATCTATCACCATAGTTCACCACTATTCACCACCAATCTACCATCAGGCAGAATTGTAGGTCAAGAGAATAATATTACAGGGTGGAATATATAATGAAAAAATAGTTATAGGGTGAAATATAGAAAACTGAGGAATCTACATACCTTTCTGGTGCCACTCTCTATCCTGCCTTGTTCTGTGTATCTTTACAACCTTTGATCTCTCGATTTTAATCTTTTCAACAGCCTTTTCTATCTCTTTCTTCTTCTGTGGGGTTGTATATTTTAGGTAGCTTTTAAATGCATTCAGAATAGAATCGGAGTGTTGGGATTTAAGACCTCTACCTATTTCAAGGTTTGAAGCTTTGCTCATTATCTCTAACTGCTTTCTGGTAAAGACATCCTTCCATGATCCTTCCCCTACTTTATCCTGTGATATATAGGTCAAAAAGTTGTTATATTCATCAATTAGTTCAGGAGTAATGAAACTCTTCTCCCTTCTCTTAATCTCTAGGAATATAATACTTACTTTAGGCTCAGGCATGAAATCAGAAGGTGTGAAATAGTGAAGGATTTTGAAGTCAAAAAATGGGTACAAAAGAAGTGATTTTAATGTACTTTCACCACTAAGTGCCTCTCCTGCATACATTAGTGCGGCCTCTTCCTGAAGTATTAGGTATGCTTCCTTTAGAGAACCTTTAGGATTAAGTATCTTATTTAAAATTTCAGAGGTAATGTTAAAGGGGATGTTAGCAATTACTTTATAGTCTCCCTTTGGAAGCTCGTAGTTGCTTATGTTTGCTTCTACTACAGTTATATTTGGGGACTCTTCATACCTATTTTGAAGTCTTCTAACTAACTCGTTCTCAATCTCAACGGCGTATATCTTCCCCTTACCCTGCACCTTCCTGTTTATCATCTCCGTGATTACACCCTCCCCTGCCCCTATATCAATAATCACATCCTCAGGTGATATATCTAGTCTTTCAATTATGTTTTCAACAATCCTTTTGTTTAGAAGGAAATTCTGTGAGTGTCCAATCATATGTGTATTATACATGATGCGCAATTCTTATGGCCATTTTGATATAATTGAATATGGATATTGTTATAAAAGGGAAGAGAATATCATATGAGGTTGTAGGAGAGGGATCTCCTATACTTCTTGTACATGGATGGCAGGGAAATAGAAAGAGTTTGGAGAATCTTGCACATGAGTTGGAACTTAATCATAAATGCTTCCGTATAGATCTACCAGGAAGAGGTAACAGTGAGAATCCTGATCCAAGCTGGGGAGTGCAGGAGTATGGGGAGTTGGTAGTTGAATTCATTCATAAGGTTATAAAAGAGAAACCCGTATATATTGGTCACTCCTTTGGTGGTGCATTGGGAGTGTACATTGCTTCTACAACAGATGATTTATTGAAACTGGTACTTAGTGCCCCTTCGTTTAGACGTGAGGGTGAATATATGAATAAGACAACTTCAAAGATGAATTTTGTAAGATCCATTCTTAAGAAAATAAAGCCAGTTCGTAAACTATACTATCGCCTTTTCTATCCGCACTCTGAACTTCTCTCTCTAGAGCATCTTGAGAGTAATTTCATTAGGGTAACTAATACAGATTTAACTAATAGGCTTGGAGATATAAAGGTCCCAACAAAGATTGTATGGGGAGCAGATGATATTGATACCCCTCTCTATCAGGCGTATATACTAAATCGAGGAATTAAAGGATCTGATATAAGTGTTTATAGTGGTTACGGGCATGAACTTACAGCTTACTATCCTAAAGTAATCTCTGCAGATATTAAATTGTTTATAGACTCTGATGTATAGCTATTTAATCCTGGCCTTAATAATTTCAGGTATCATTGCAGTTTCTACCCTGCCCCATATTCTACATACTCAGATTTGTGAGTACCTTCTCTATAGATATGTAGCATTTATTAAGGAGAAGGGCTTTGTTAAAGCTATAATCACTCCTCGTTTTACATTTCCTGCTAAAAGTCCAAGGAATCTTCTAATATTTGCCTTCATTTTTCTTGTACTTTGGGGATATCTCTTCTATTCAATATATGTGATTAATGATCTACCTATCATCTTCGCTATGGTCCTTCTTGCTTTTCCACTTTCTAAACTCCTTGTAATTCTGGGTTCCCTTGTAACTTCTCCTCTAGCAATGCTTTATAGATCAAGGTATATGTATGTGGCAAAGAGGCAATTGGCAAACTCAAAGGTAGATATTATTGGAGTTACAGGGTCATATGGAAAAAGTTCTGTTAAAGAGTATCTTCATAGGATTCTTTCATATAGGTATATATCGGGGAAGTGCAGAGGAAATCACAATACTGACGTTGGTATTGCAATAGAGATGGCTCATCAGGTGACCCCGGCAACTCAATATTTCATTGCAGAAATGGGAGCATATAGAAGAGGAGATATCTCGAAACTTTGTAAGTTATATCCACCATCTATTGGAGTTGTCACAGGGGTTGGAAATCAGCATCTGTCACTATTTGGAAATAGAATGAAGCTCATTAAAACCAAACTTGAGATGGTAACCGGGAGTATTGGGGATGTATATGTGAACTTAGATTGGGATGGCTCCCAGGAAAGTCTAAAGGAGCTCTCCAGCGAGAATATTATTACTTACGGTCTGAATAAGGATGCGGATATTAGGGTAACGGAGTTAAAAACAGTTGGGTCACAGATTAGATTCACTCTCAAATATGAAGGAAAGGAAGAATCGTACAATACTCAGCTTCTAGGTAATCACAACGTTATCAATCTAATCCCTGCGATTGCTATATCAAGAAAGATTGGAATGACATATGAGGATGTAAAAATGGTTGTAGAGAGTATTGAACCCATACTTGGAAAGTTATCTGTCCATACCTCAGGTACTGGTTTAAAGGTTGTTAACGACAGCTATAATTCAAATGTTGAGGGCTTTTGCAGTGCAATTGATGTTGTAAGTCAAATTGAAGGAGAAGATAAATTTGTATCGAGCTTAGGGGTTTATGAGCTTGGAAAGGAGAAAGCAAGTTCATATGAACGTATTATTGATATCTTGAATGATAGGAAAGTCGTGTTACTAACTACGGATCCTCTTTTTAAGGCCAAAGACTCTGACTATGTGAAATTGTTTGAAAGCGAAACTGAAATTCTTAACTTTATAGTAAATCTTGATAAAAGCAGTGTAGTTTTAATAGAGGGAAGGCACTCCCATCTATTCACCTCCACCCTAGGAATTACTAAAGCGTATTAATTGCTAATGCCAGAAATACAAAGAATATTTGTGCTAACCAGTATCTTTCAGTTACCTTTGTTTCCGACCACCCTAATGCTTGAAAATGGTGATGTATAGGAGCTATTCTGAAGATTTTTCTTTTTAGATATTTCATTGAGAGTATCTGGATTAGAGAACTGGCTATCGTGATAATAGTTGGTACTGTCATAATTATAAACGGAAGGAGATTATTGGAAATAATAGCTAAGGCTAGAGCAATAACTCCAAGACTCATTGAGCCTGCATCTCCCATAAATACTCTTGCAGGATTGATATTGAAGTATAGGAATACAATTAGAATCCCTATCATAATTCCGTAATATATCGCAACTGTTGGTTGATCTTGAAGAATTGTCAGGATCAACATTCCCGTAAAGATCCAGATTGTCTGACCTGTGAGAAGGCCGTCAAGACCGTCATTTGTATTGAATGCATTCGTGTAGCTTGTAAAAAGAAGTGTTAGGAAAGCATAATTAAAGAGTGAATTGGATAGGTTTAGTTTGTATATAAGAAGATGACTGAAGAGAAGTCCAATACCAATCTCAACAATAAACTTAATCCTTCTAATCATATGGTCTACCTTAAATGTGTAGTTTTTCTTCGTGATGATCTTTGAGTCATCGATTAACCCAATAAGTCCGTATATTAGTGTTATTGCAATTAGAATGAGATTAATGCTGTTTGTCCCGAAAAGAAAAAGAGAAATTAGTGGAAAGAGTATAATCCAGAGAATTCCACCTCCTTTAGGAGTTCCTGTTTTTCCAGAATATAGTTTAACAAATACACTATTATCAAGTATTCCATCTTTATGTTTAACATTACTTACATCCTTCAGATTCATTCTATAAAGGAAGTTGATAATGAATGGCATCACAATTGCGGATACAATTGTAGATCCTATTAGTATTATGAATTCGTTTCTCAAGGTTTTAATTATTAAAATTAGTTATCGCTACTACTCTCCAAGCATATCTTTTAGAATAGCACTCTTTGCATCTGTAGAAAATTCCTTTTCAAGTCCTTTAACATCTATCTCTCTGTTGTTAATATTTTTTAGGAATGATTTAATTTCACTGTGTAGCTTGTTTGCGGTAGCTTCTCCCTCTAATAGTACCTCCGCTAGGCCGTAGGACTCTAGGATTCTGGCATTTAATTCCTGCTCATTATGTGTGACCCATGGTATTGGAATAAAGATGGATGGAATCTTTAGGACACCAAGTTCGTATACTGTATTTGCCCCTGCCCTTCCTACATACATATCTATACTGTTGAAGACCATTCCTATCTCTGAGTCTTTAACAAACTTTGTAACATAGATTCTGTCTCTGAGCTCTGCGGGTAGTTTTTTCCAATCTTTGGAAAGAACATCGTAGTCTTTGAGAACATTATTGTCTCCTGTTTGAAGTATTATCTGATAATCCATTAGTGCATACTTCATCATGTCTCTAACTAGTGTATTGAGGATATGGGAACCTTGTCCTCCTCCTGAAAAGTATATTATTGGTAGGTTTTTAAGTTTCATAATCTCAACTGCATTTGCAAGCTCACCCTTGGTAGTTACCTTGAAGATACTATCTCTTACAATGTTTCCTGTAAGCTGAACCTTGCCTTTAGGGAAGTACTTTTCTGAAGACTTAAATGTTGTGTAGACTTTCTTTGCAACTTTTGCGACGAATCCGTTTGAAAGCCCTACAGCGGCAGTTTGTTCGTGCAGAAATATTGGAATCTTGCCTGCCCATCCTGCAAGTGCAATTGGGACGGAAAGATATCCACCAGTACAGAAAATAATATCCGGCTTGAACTTCTTAACTATATCAAATGCATCCTTAACTCCAAGTACTGTTCTGAAAAGAAGTCTTATTGAAGCCATCTCAAGTCTTCTCTGTAGTTTACCTGCTCTAAGGGTAACAAAAGGTATATCTCTGTCTTCCATTCTCCTTTGCTCAATACTTACGCCGTTCTTCTCCCCTACCATTCCAAGGTCGCTGCCTACATAAAGAATATTCTCTTTTACCTCCGAATATTTATCAGAAAGAGCATCGATGAGTGCTGTTGCTACAGAAACATGTCCGCCAGATCCTCCCCCTGTTATTAATATTTTCTTAGTTAGCTTTTTCATTGGTTACATATCTAGATATGTTTAATAATAACCCTAAACCTATCATTGTTACAATTGTATTAGAACCTCCATAGGTAAAAAATGGTAACGGGATACCTGTTAACGGCATCAAACCAACGTTTGCGGCCATATTCAGGAAGGTTTGAAGGGTTAGCCAAGTACCTAATCCGAATACAATTAAGGAACCCGCCCTATCGTTAATCATCTGCGAGATCTTAATAATTCTCCAGAGAAAAATTCCCCAGAGAGTTACAAAGATTACTCCTCCGATATATCCTAACTCCTCAAGGATTACAGCAAAGATTGAGTCAGTGAAGGCTGTATTTTCAACTAGGTATCCAAATCTCTGTCTCGATTGTCCAAACCCTTTTCCAAGAAATCCGCCTGATCCTATACCGATTAGGATTTGCTGAATCTGATATCCTGTCCCGTTCGGGTCATCAACCACTCCTTTGAAAAGGAGATGAAGGAATGTTTTAACTCTATTCATTCGATATGTTGCAAATGCTCCTGCGGCTACTCCTAATATCCCGAATACACCCGCTATTGTTAACGTCCCTTTATAGTGGGCGGACGTACTGTCTGACACGAAGAACATCAGGATGGCTGTTGCTCCAATGAGTATTGTTGTCCCTAAATCCGGCTCTAGTACTATTAATCCAAGTGTCAGGGCAAGCGGTACTCCGAAGGTAAAGAGTTTACGTTTGAACTTGTCTGTGTCTGAAAGTCGGTCCCTTTTCGCTGTGTCATCTGCCTTCGCAAGAACTCCTGCCAGGTATAGAACAAGGATTGGTTTCATAAACTCGGCGGGTTGGATTGGAAGCGACCCTATTGAAAACCACCTTTTAGATCCATTTACGGCCTCTCCAAAGACCAGTACTGCAACAAGGAGTGCCGTAGTTATTGCAAACAGAAGTGGGGATAGTTTTACGATTAGTTTGTATGGAACGAAGTACGCAACGCTTCCAAGGGCTATACCAAGGAGTAGCCATACGATATGTTGTCTAAGGAAGTAGAACTGGTCACCGAAGTGGATATTTGCCTGATATACGCTGGCATCAAAGATCATAACTGCTCCAAAAGCAATCATTACCCCTGCAAATGTAATAAGGAATGTATCTACCTTTCTTAGTGGTTGTTCTCCTTTCGTCTTTCTTTTATGTGTTTCTCGTCTTGTCCGCATTTCTTTTTTAATATACTATGTTTACTATGATTCTTAAAGCTATGGATAAGCGAGTTTCAGGTCTGGGCATGTTATTTGTTGTGGGTGGACCTGGGAAGTCAGGTGTCTCTACTATATCAAAAATGCTAGAGAAGTATTACAACCTTAGAAGAATTTCAGGGGGAGAACTCATGAGAAAGTATGCCAAAGAAATAAATATGTCTATAGAGGAGTTTATTAAGTATATATACGATAATAATCTGGAAGAGAAGTATGATAGGAAGGTTGACATGGCCCTAGTTCGTTATTCAAACCAAAAGGATATGTTAATTGAGAGCAAGATTTTTGCAGCATTGTGTTTTAAGTACAGTATCCAAACGACAGTTAAGATTTGGTTGGAGGCATCGGTGGAGGTTAGGGCAGAGAGAACTCTATTAAAAGAAGGTAAGGTTGTTGATAGGAACTCTGATGATTATAGAAAGGCTTTGGAGAGCCTTAAGAATAGGTATAACATGGACAGGGAAAGATATAAAAAAATATATGGTATAGATTACTCTAAACCAAAGTTGTACAATGATATCGTAATAGATAGTTCGAAATTAAATGAGGTTACAACCTTTAACTTAATTCTTGATTTGATTAAGGATGGCGGATATCTTAAACCCACAGAATAACAATACAACCCCTGTCACTATCCCGACTCAACCACCCGTAGGTAACACATCTACACCAACAACACCTGTTAATACGGGTACACAGTATGAAGTGAATACTACTCAACCCGAAGATTTAGATGTCATGTGGACTCGTTGGAAGTGCATGGTATGTAACTACACATATGAAGGTGCAAAGCCTTTAAAGAAATGTCCAAGGTGTGGTAATGAGGATCCAGATAAGTTCGGGGATGCGGATTAGGATTATTGCACTCGTATTTTCACCTATATCGTACTACTTTTTTTGCCTTAATCCTCAATTAGTAATTTATTCGGTTGAGTGTGATTGTATATGAGTTTTCTTCCTGAACTCTCATTAATCTGTCGATTAACTCCCTTGTTTCAAAGTCTCTTCTTGGTACCATGAATAGATAGAATCTTTCAACAGTCTTCTTAACAGGAATCTCTAAAAGCAGAACTTCTGGTTTTCCGCTAAGCATCCAGTCTAATAATAGTTTGCCACTCTCAAAAGCTTCATCTAACTTATTCCATGCCTTTTCTATCTGATCTACTTTTCCAAGACTCACAGTGAAATTGCTATATCCCCTGATATCTACCGAAGATTCTTCATTCACTTGATCATAAGGTAAGGCTGCAAAGTATAGTGGATCTGTGGATTTGTCTTCATAGACTATAGGTTCATTCTCATCGACTGAAGTACTTGGGGCATATCTGTTCAAATATGGAATGGATTTTTGGTGTGTATCAAGTAATCGGGTAATTTCTAACGGAAGTGCTTCTGATGTGGCTATATCTACGCTCTTAGCTCCACTATAATTATCCAATAAGTCATCTCTGCTTGGCATAGGTCTCAACAATATAAAATAAGTTTGGGCTGTTTCTATATGCCGGGGGGGGGAATCGAACCCCCACTCCCTTGCGGGAAACGGATTTTAAGTCCGTCGCGTCTGCCTGTTCCGCCACCTCGGCATGCCTGCAATTCTACTACATTTTAAATAATATGGTAATAGAGATTACTTATTTAGGATAGTATTTACCATCAATGATATCCCCAACTCTGTACGTTATCTCTTCTTTGTTACTCATTAAGACCTCAAAGTCTCCTGGATTGGATGGTACCATCTCATCCATGTTAATCTCACTAAGTTTAAACCAGCTACACTCCCCTTCTTCTGAATTGGTAATGGTGGGTTTTTCAGTTAGGTTAAATCTGAATCCAAACTTGCACCATACGACCTTTGTATCGTGATTATGAACAATATGGTTAAAGATTAGTTTCGCATCACTGTGTTTAAGGTGTAGTCCTGATTCCTCAGATATCTCCTTTATTACAGCCTCAAGAACAGTTTCTCCCTCGTCAACATGACCACCAGGAAAAGAGAGATATTTTGGGAAAAATTCTAAATTGGAGCTTCTTCTTTGCAGGAGAATCTCGTCTTTGTAGATAATTATAGCCTCTACTCCAATCCTCACTGTCGCAACTTCATGTAGAGGTGTACCCATTTTGGAATTATGTATATGTAGATATGGAGGTGACGGCGGGGATCGAACCCGCGCATCGAAGTTTTGCAGACTTCTGCCTTACCAGCTTGGCTACGTCACCACTCCTTCTCGCTTAGTCCAATAGATCCTTAACCTGTGCAATTTCAAGGATTGAATTGAGTTTCTTCTTCTTAATTGAACTTCCCGATATTATAGCTATTTTATCGTTAATATCCAATAACCCTTGCGAATATACAATTTCTGCCACTTTTGCTGTTAGCTTGTCTCTATCTGTTTCAATCTGTTTTACATATATTCCCACAACTCCTCTAAAGAGACTGGTTTGTCTTATTAGCTTTACGTTATTGCTTACATTCCATATTGGTACCTTTAATCTATGTCTAGAGATACTTCTAACCGTTTTACCAGTTTGAGATATTACAACAATTCCCTTTAATCCTAACGTCTCTACAAGATGTACGAGGGTGCTACACATTGCATCTGTCTCCTCAGATGCGTCCGTTCTGCCAGTTACAGCCTGTGGCTTAAGAGCCTTTTCTGCCTCTTTAGCAATGGTATTCATAACTGTGACTGCTTCAAGCGGATACTTACCTGTAGAAGATTCTGCAGAGAGCATCATGGCATCCGTTCCGTCCATTACTGCATTGGCTACATCGCTTACTTCAGCTCTTGTTGGTCTGTGGTTCTCTCTCATTGACTCAAGCATCTGTGTGGCCACTATAACTAGTTTTCCAGCCATTCGACATTTCTGTATGAACTGTTTCTGCTTTATTGGGACAACCTCAAGTGGGAGTTCAACTCCCATATCTCCTCTTGCAACCATTATGCCATCCACAACCTCTAAGATTTCATCAAACTTCTCAACACCTTCTGTGTCTTCAATCTTGGCAATTAACTTTGTATCTGTCTCCCCCATCTCCTTTCTAACTGCCTCAACATCTTCTACATTTCTAATGAATGATGCTGCAATATAGTCGAAATTATGTTCAACGGCATATCTAATATCATGCACATCCTTTTCGGGAAGGGTTGGAAAGTCTAAATGAACATTAGGGACATTAACAGTCTTTCGCTTTTTTAGCACTCCACCAATCTTTACCTTACAATGTACCTCTTTTGCTTTTATGCCTTCTACAACAAGTACAATGTTTCCATCGTCTATTAGAATCTTATTATTTTTATTTACATACTTATGAAGATCTGGGTATGTAATTTGAATAGTTCCTGCTGGGGATTCTGTTTTTGTTTCAGGAATTAGTACTATCTTGTCCTCTTCCTTAAGCACTCTTTCCTCCTCAAAACCGGTTACCCTTATCTTATGTCCCATTGTATCGAGCATTATAGCTACTTTAGGAGCTATTCTTCTAAACTGTTCTGAGACTCTTTCAAGTTCATTGAAGTCAGCGAAGGATGCATTGATTCTTGCCATCTGTAGGCCATTATCAATCATTTCGAGAAGCACACCGTCATCCCATGTTGATGGGCCTATTGTGGCAATTATCTTAGTATGAGCGAGTTTTTGCATGATTGATAGTAGTTATATATAATAGTATCATTGTAGTATACTTAATATGGAATTAGGGAGCAACATAGAATGAAAAAATTCTTCTTCTCTTTGTTTTTAAATATTGTTATTTTCATCGCAGTTTCTAATGTCTTTGATGGTTTCTCTCTTCCTACAGACTTTATGTACCTTCTTGGATCCCTTCTCATTCTTTCTTTTGCTGTTATGTTGCATAGACCTGTATTGAAGTTTCTGACGGTGAAGATTAACTTCCTAACCTACCTCCTTACGGTTTTCCTTCTTGTTGGAGGTGCTCTCTATGCTCTGGAACTTTTTGTCCCATCCCTGTATATTAACTCCAGTGCTTTTAAAGAGGTTAATTTACAGGTTATAACGATCAATGCTTTTAAAGTATCGCAGATTGGAACGTTATTAGGTGTTGCTTTTGTTAGTTCTTTTGTTAGTGCCCTTCTTGAGTCACTTAAGAGGAGTTCGGATGATTAAATTTATTTAAAGATTGTAATATGAGAGATACATTATTGATTGTACAGATTGTTCTTTCCGTCCTAATTGTTATTTTTGTCCTTTTACAGAATCGTGCAGAGGGATTGGGTACTATGTTTGGCGGTGGTGGTGAAATTTTCAGGACAAAAAGAGGTCTTGAGAAGTTCCTATACTATGGAACCATTCTTCTTGCGGTACTTTTCTCTTCGCTTTCATTGATAATAGTCAAATTAAGCAATTAGCATATAAATATGAGTTTCAGGGATTTCCTATGGAATTATCCGGATACCGTGACGAAGGTGAACAGAGGGCTTGCCCCAATTAGCTATATCATACTCTCTGTCTTAGTTGTTTTTGCTTTTGGTTACTACTATTTCACATCAGGTGCATACGAGAGATTAATTGCGAGTGGGAAGAGCAATATGATTGCCGAGGGTACGGTTGGTTCATTAAATAATCTGAACCCTTTATACATTCCACAGAGTCAGGTAGATAGAGACTTACAGGCGCTTCTTTTTAGAAAACTTCTTAAGGTTGATTCAAATGGAACTCCCGTTGGGGATATTGTTAAGTCATGGACTGTATCGAAGGATCTTCTAACTTACAACTTTGTAATGAATGAGGGTATTAGGTGGCATGACGGTGAGGTTATGACAGCGGATGATGTTATATTTACATTTGAAACGTCAAAGGAGCTTGCAAGCAAGCTTTCTCAGGAGACTATTGGACAGGGTTTCGATGGATTGAGTATTGAAAAGACTGGGAAGTATAGGTTTAAGATTATACTTGATCAGTATAGTGCGACCTTTTGGGAATCTATCTCGATATATATTGTTCCTAAGCATATTCTTGAAACAATCTCCCTCTCACAGATTGCACAGAGCAACTTCTCAAGCAGGCCTATTGGTAGTGGTATGTTCGAGATTGTTTCGGCGACAGATTCACTGGTTACCCTTAAGAAATCGTCAGTGGATAATCGCGAGAGCTCTATAACAAACTATGAGTATCATATTTTTAAGAGTGTTAAGGAGTTGGAGGTGGCCTTTAGAAATAACCGTTTGGATGTTGTCAGCGGGGTTTCACTTAGAAATAGCGGGTATGTCACGGAGTATGAGAAGAGATTTGATGTATTGCAGACGGTTATCGGTACAAGAAAGAAGGTTCTATTTTTCAATAACAGGATTAAGAGTTTGGGAACATCAGGTCTTCGAAGAGGATTAAGCTATCTTCTTAACAGGGATGAGATTATTGAGAGGGCAGGTATAGATGGTGTCTCTACTTTCTCCTCCTTCTCTCCTAGTTCATGGGCTTATGATAAATCCATATCGTACTACAAATACGATAGGAAGAAGGGGGACGCAGAGTTAAAGGGAGCTGGATATACCAAGGACAAATCCTCTGGATACTATCAATCAACAGATGGGAAGATTCTAACTATATCTATCACATATCTTGAGAATGATATTAATACTGCTTTGGTTACGAGTATTAAGGATACATTGGATAAAGAAGGGATTATTGTTGAACTTGATCCTCAATCTTTTGAAAGATTGACAAAGGAGACTCTTGCAACAAGAGACTACCAGATTCTTCTATATGAGATTGAGACGAGTATTGATCCTGATCAGTATGATTTGTGGCACTCTCTTAGGAAGGACTACCCATATTTGAATCTCTCTGGGTATACATATGACAGGGTTGATATATTTTTGGAGAAGGGTCGAACGCAGGTTAAGAGAGCGGATAGAAAGGTTTCGTATGATGTAGTACAGAGGCTTCTACATGAGGATGCTCCTGCCTACTTCATTTACGAACCTCAGTTTACAATCATAGTTTCTAACAAGTTGGAGAATATATCTTTGGATGATATAAACTATCCTGAAGAGAGGTATAATACTCTTAATACTTGGAAGTATTAAGCCAGGATGGTGAAATTTGGCAGACACGCTACGTTCAGAACGTAGTCTCCTTAACAGAGGTGGGGGTTCAAGTCCCCCTCCTGGCATATTACTCTATAGTCACAGGAGTTATAGATATATATCCAGAAAGGATAGCTCCAACATCAAGTGTTAGATCATTCTTTGTTATTTCATCGTAAGCAAATACCTGTTCATCATACCTATAGGTGTTATTTTCTATAATAACGGGATATTTATAGAATTTTGGTAGAAGTTTTAATAGCTTCGTAATCTTATATTCATTGGTTGGGTTTGGAGGGAAGTTTACATTTAGGATATCTTTATTCCAGAAGGAGTTAGTAATGGCCTCGTTAACTATGTGTAATGAAGCTTTACCAGGATACTCTAGATATGGTTGTGTATCATCCTCACTCTTATCCTTCCACCAGTCGTTTTCCGAATCGGGTTTCATCCAGCTCATTATAATTGCCTTTGGTGCTATACCAAGTGCGTATCCTCGTAGGGCTGCGCCACCGGTTCCAGAGGCAGTGAAGGTGCTAAGACCGATGTTCTCTCCCCAGTTAATTCCAGATATTAAATAGTCTACCCCATTTGGAAATAGTCCTTGGGCGAATTCCATTGAATCTGCGGGGGTTCCATCTACCCAGTATGCCTTTATTCCGTCTACTGTCTCTTCTCCCCATTCTTTTTCTCCATATGCTTTTACGCTTCCACCTGCGCCACTCTTCTGCTCTCTGGTAGCGATAATAGTTAAATCAAAATCATTTCTTAATGCATTGGCTAAAACTCTTAACCCTACTCCTTTGTATCCATCATCACCTGTTATGATTACTTTTTTCATTCTTTGGTTTCAACCTTATAGGTATTATCTATTCAAGAACTCATCAAGTTCAGGACTTACAATAGCTGAGAATCTTTGCGGTAGTGTTTCTAAAGTGTAAACTTCATCTTTGAGGAGTGCATTTATAAAGTTTCTTTCCATACTTTCACTAACATCTTCAGGGAAAGTATCTTCAAAATTACCACATATTAGAGCTAGATCCTGTGCAATTGGAAAGGCTGCGGGTATGTGAATTTCACAGAGAACTTTACCTAAACCGTAACATGTACCACCTAAAAACATCTCTTTGAGTATACCTTTTACATATTGTGTATCTGGCCCTCCCTCATCGTGTAGTAGTATGTGGTGATATCTTGCAACTAGTTTTGGAGCTTCTTCAATCAATCTCTCTTTGGGAATACTGTCAAGCTCTTCTCTGAATGTCGCAACTATCTCAGGTATGTTCGTTCTAAATTGAATCATCTATCTATGATACTAACTAATTGGCATATTATACCAAAACATGGAGAAGGTTGAAATTTGTATCTCGTGATGATTATTTCTTTAGAATTGTTATTACATAACTCGCAATTCCCTCTTCAATAAGTGCTGGCATCAAGTACCCAGAAATTGCATTGTACGTAAATTCTTCTGGAAGTATTTTGGATATAAGTTTTGCCAGGGGTGGAATTTTGAAGAAGGCTTTCGCTAATTTCTCAAAACGCTTCATGGTCGGTAATACAAATACTGAAACATCTTCCTCCTTGAGAATACTAAGTCCTGAGGACTTGATTGTTTTGTTGAAATCTTCATACTCTTCAAATTTCTCTACTGCCATCCCAATTTCAGTTAATTTGCTTGCAAGTTTACCTTTCTCAGTTAAGGTTTCTTCTGGCTTTGCAAGATATCCATCGAAAATTATAAATATTCCTCCAGGTTTTAACACGCGACGAACTTCTTTAAGAACAGCCCCTTTATCTGTACTATAGCAAAGGGCTTCTACAACAAAACATATATCTATTGAGGAGTCTTCGTATCTATCTAAGTTGTGATAATCGCCGAGTTTCGGAGAGTAGTTAGGAGCCATACGGCTCTTTTTCTGTGCGAAATACAATTGACCCTCAGAGATGTCTAGTCCTTGGAAGCTTATGTCAGGGTGTCGTTTGGCTAGATAGAAAGAATTTGCCCCCCTTCCAGTTGCTAGCTCGAGTACAGATTTTGCGCTAATTTCTTTTATGTAATGTTCTACTGTTCTGGCTGCTTCCAAAAGATCTTCCTTCTTATATTTTCCGTCTCTACTTACTCCCATATATATTCGATCACTTACGGTATGGAAAATTGAATATGCGAGCTGGTTCACTTTATAGTACTTAGCGATATACTCTTTGTTAACTTTAACATTGAGGACTTCATTAATATCAAAAACCTTGCTTATCCTTAGTAATTTCTTTTCTAGTTGCTTCATAAAACTTACGGGTTCTTGTTTATTCTATTTCTTAGGCTTTGATGTTAGGGATATCTTTATACTATTCATTAGGTTAGAGGTTTTAGATGTTTTTGGTTCTTCTTTCTTTTCCTCTTTTACTTCCTTTTCTACTTTCTCCTCCCCTTTCTCTGTGTCAGGATCCTGATCTTTAAATTCTTGTAGGAACTCAGCTTTAGTTAGAACCTTATCCTTCTTCTCTTCTTTCTTTTCCTCTTTTACTTCCTCTACCTTCTCTACTGGTTTCTCTTCAACTACCTCTTCCTTTTTCTCACTCTCTTTGGTCACTTTCTCGTCCTTCTTAACCTCTTCTACCTCAGACTCCTTAACTTCTTCTTTCTTCTCTTCAACAATGGCCTCTTTTTTAATTCCTGCGTTTTCAAACTTCTCTCTTAAGGTCATCTTCTTTGTCTCTACTGTTTTCTCTTCCTTACTATCCTCTTTCTTATCCTTACCGTTGAACTTGTTTACAAGCATTCCTTCGAGGTTTTTATGTGCCCTATTGTCTCCAAGTTTTGTAAAGAAAAGTGACGTTATAATCCCTAGGAGTAGAGCTGAAGCTGTTAATATGGCAAGGTCAGGATTTGATTTAATAACTTCAACGGGAGACTGTTTAATGAGGTCTGAGAAGGAGAATGAGATTGGAGTTACATTGTCTTTTGCTACAACTGTGTCTCCTGATTTACTTAGTTCAAAGACAATGGTTTCTGAGAAATTACTCGCAAATCCATTCTTACGTGTTATAGCTACTACATTATATATACCGTATGAAAACTCTGCTTTAAAGGTATATGTCCAGCTTCCATCGCTGCTTACCTCAGGCGCTCCTCTGTAGCTTTTAGTCCCTGATGTGAGATATAGATCTAGGGTTGAGGCTGCAAGAGCAGTTCCTTTGAATGTGAGCTGGGAAAGTTCAAGCTTTTCAGGGGCATCAATTATTGGTGGCCTTGGGATTATAGTTATCGTTTCTTCTAGTGTTTGTGGCGCCTCCTCTGAATCTGTAAATTTGAATGTGAGAACATGCTTTCCAATACCAAGGGATGGGAGTGTGTACGGACTTACAACTTTCTTAAATCCCTGTCCGTCTATCTCCAGTTTAACTCCGACTTCACCTGATGGGTCTCTAAATGTAATTATGTGATTTGGATTATCTGATATATCAGGAATTGTTAGACCAAGTTCCTCTTCCAGTTTACTGATCCTCTGGTCTTCTAGGCTTGTTAGTGTTGTGTCTATCTCACTCTGGGTTACAGCAAAGATTGGTGTTACCAGGGTTAATAATATAACGGTAGTTAGAATTAATGTTTTAGTTAGATTTTTCACTTTTGATAATGGAGCTTATTTTATCTTTATATTACTATACACGTTCTTTAGCATTGTATCCAATTGAGAACTTTCTGCCAACTGTACAAGTCCGTTGTTCAGGATTATTGGATTTATTGTTATGTTAATGAGGGTGTCGTTGTAGTATGTGAGGGTGTAAATGGCGCTTTGGGAGTTGGAATAGGTATGGGGGAGGAATGCTCCTAGTCCGTAGAAGATGGCATTGCCATTCTTATATAGCTCAATACTTTGGTATATCCTACTTTGGGTTCCAATTACTATGTTTGCTCCGTATTCCAGAGCCTTCTGTGCATACTCCTGTTGGTATGCAACGAGTTTCTCCTCATACTCAAATCCCCAGCTCATATCTACTATAACTATGTTTGAGGCTTTCTTAGCCTTGGTAATTGTTTCTTTAAGTATATCCATATCTACATTAGCACTCCCTGCAGTTGTTTTACTGGCATAGTAGCTGAAGGGATATAGGTAGTTAAAGCCAATAAAGGAGAATTTTAGTCCTTTAGCATCCACTACTCTTGGGGTCCATGAGTCTTCAAGGGTTACGCCGCCTGCGTAGTATGGGAGGTTGTTCTTTCTGTAGTACGCGAGGGTATCTACATAGGTATCATATGAAATATCCATAATGTGGTTTCCATTTGTTCCTACAACATCAAAACCTAAATCTTTTATTAGTCTCAGGTTGGATTGAGTACTGCAGTATTTTCCTGTACTTTCTGATTGTATACATGGGGAGGATATTGATGCTTCGTTGTTGAACTGTGCAATATCTGCAGAGGAGATTATGGTTTGTATGTCGTATGTAATGTAATCCTTCCCTTTATTCGTATAGAGTGACTGTTGTATTCCACTACCTACTGCAGATGAACCTGTTAATACGATCTTTCTAAGGTTGTTAGCATTGTAGTTGCTTACAGGTATTACTTCGGTTATTTCACTTGCTATTTTCTCCCTTATCTCCTGCACTCCTTTAATCCAGTATCTGTCTATTAATGGGTATCTTAATGTGTTGAAATCTTTGTTTAATGGGGTTTGGTCATCTATAGAGATTACTTTAAAGGTTGAGGTAATCTTTTCAAAGGGGATTATGGCAAGGGTATTGCTGTTTTTCTCTATCTCTTTAGTGATATCATCTGTTTCTATGACTCTCTGTCCGACTCCAATTCCCTCAAAGGCTGTTCGGAGGAAGGTGTCTGTATCATTGTCCCATACTATATTGGTTCCTTTGTATTTCTGTGTGGTTAGGAGGGTATCTAGGCTCGTAGAGGGTATGTCTGTGAGGGTTGTATCGTATCTACCAACTATTACATATATTTTGTTAGTGATTTTAATATACTCGTTTATATTATTGATATTTCTGGCTACTGTAGCCAAACACTCTGTATCTTCTCCGAGTATTGTTTCCATGTTGTTCTCTTGGGCGTATTTATCTAGGAGTTCGGTGTATTGGAGTTGTAGTTCGCCTTCTATGCAGAGTTTCTCCTTCTTACTCTCCTCTTTCTCTTTTGGAAGGGGTTTCTGATTAATTAGGAGGAAGGGAAGAACTATTATGAGGAGGATTCCAAGGATATATAGTATTGTGGTATTTCTTACCTTTCTGCTTTCTTTATCTGTTAGGGAGTGTTTAATTGCCATTATTAACGAGTTTGTCTGTAAATAGTACACCTATTAAGTGATCGTATTCGTGTTGCACTATTCTTGCATTAAACCCGGAGAGTCTTTCTGTATGTTGTTTTCCAAATCTATCTAGATATGTTACTTTAACTTTCTTTGGTCTTTCAACGTATCCGGTTAGGTCCGGAATGCTAAGGCATCCTTCGATGTCTATACTGGTCTTCTCCCCTATTGTCTTTATCCTTGGGTTTATGAATTCCTTAAAATCCCCTGTGTCTAGATCTATTGCTATGAAGACGTTCTTTTCTTCTCCTACCTGTATTGCTGCTAGGCCTGCTGGTTCCCAGCCTTGTGGTAGTTCTGAATTGAGTGCGGTTATTTTAAGGTTGTCCAAGAACTTATGGAATTTCTCACTGGTCACTTCCTCTAGGGGGATATCCTTGGATATCTTTCTAAGAGTTTTTTCATCTTCGTATACAGTTATTACTTTCAATACTTTTTTCATATGGGTAATTATATCATTGAAAGGGGAGAAATTAGTACAGATATTACAGAGTGTTAGAATTCTAATCTATGAAGGATTGTATTAGGTAATATTAAGAGTTATCATATATCAATCACGAGGGGGACACGAGCCTACAATCTGCGTGATGTAGGTCCACGCCTCCCAACTTTTTCTAATTTCCCCCTATTCTGTTCAAGCATGTACGTATAACTATTGAAAGTATCAAGGAGTTTTGACTTAGATTTATAGTTTGGAATACAGATTCTAGCCAGTTTATTCTCCTGTTTTAATATTTTATAGAGTGAGTAGAAGTCTCCATCTCCGCTAACTATTATAGCTTTCTCGTAATTATTATAATCGTACCAGATAGCTTGGAGGACTAGTTCTACATCTACATTTCCTTTATGTTTCCCATTTCTTAATGGTGTTACAGGTTTGAATAATATGGTGTAACCATATCCTTCTAGTTTTTCATACAATTCTCTATATTTTGGTATATATCCTAGGAATAGATATGCCTTCTCTATTCTAAATTTATGTTTAAGGAAAATATAGAACTTTTTGAAGTCTAGTTTCCATCCTAATGATTGAATTCCAAGATTAAGATTTTGAGAATCTATGAATGCATATATTTTAAAATATTTAGATGTCATTTACATATTGTACAGGGATGAAATATTTATTAAATGTAGTATGTACTGTATAATTGACAATTGTTATGGTGGATGTAGCTCAACTGGTTAGAGCATCGGTTTGTGGAACCGAGGGTTGTGGGTTCAAGTCCCATCTTCCACCCCAGATGGAATTGCTGGAAAAGAAAATCTCGAATATGTTTGTACCTACCTCATTTGTTTTGGTTCGAACCAATATCTTTTCAAGGTCCTGTTGATTAGGCTTCTTAAAAAAGAGGTTTAACAATGGATCTAAATCAACCTTAATCGACTTGTTTTTCACTATTATTAGCGACTGTAGTTCCATCATTATGTCCTTCTTCAACTCAGGTGACCCAGTTCTGAATGTCCTAACAGCCCTTTCTGCAAACGATAACCTTTTCTTTACTCTCATTAGCCATTCGTCTCTTGAGCTATCGTTAGTATTAATAAGAGATTGTATAAGTGCCATTCGGGACTTGATCTCGTCTCTCTTACGTTTATATTCAGAGTCATCAATAACTCCACTAAGATTCTTCTCGGTTAACACATCAAGCTTCTTGGTCAACGCTTCATATTCTTTTTGATTATTCTTTAGTACACCGAGACGTGCCAAACTTTTCTCCTCGTGCTCCTTCTGAATTTCTTCAAGGGCATAATCAACTAGTTCTTCAGGAATATGTATCATGCTCAGTACCTGTTCAAACCTTTTACTTAAATCCTCTTCTGTAATAAATGGTTGTGAACAATGTCCCTTCTTTTTAGTGCAGTGGTAATAGGTAAACTTCCTGACCTCCCCTTTCTTGTTCACTTTAACTCTAGTAGGATCACCGGTAATAAAGCACCCGCATTCTCCACATTTCATTAATCCTGTATACGAGTGAAAATACTTTTGTTGTTGAACTGTATGCCCCCTCTTTAGGGCTTTCTTAATAGCCTCATGATCACTTCGAGTTATCATAGCTGGATGTTTACCTTGGAACACTCTCTCCTCTCCGTCTATTGTGAAATTATATTCTCCGTAATAGAAGGGATGAGTGACGATACGATAGAAGACAGAGAAGGAAGGTATACCGCCTTTACGAGTACGGAAGCCATTGGCGATAGCATGATCATAGACTTGCTTGGGAGAAAATTTCCCTTCCGCTAATTCTTTGAGCATACCCTTTATTATACTGTACATGGGCTCATCAGGTATGATCTCCATGTCAGAATGTTTTTTCAAAACCTCTTCCGGATGATGCTTATATCCTAAGGGTAAAGTCGCACAAGGATACCATCCTCTTTCAGCTTTAGCTCTTAAACCACGCTTAGTGTCTGTTCCTAAGTCTTTACTGAACTTATTATTTATACCTAACTCTAGGAATATCATCATATGGTCATCTTCAGGATACCAACCTCCATCGTATGTCTTAATATGCTTAATCTCTTTTCTTTGGAGCATCCCAATTATCCTTCCTCCATCATCAGGATTCCTAGAGAGTCTAGAAAGTTTCCAACAAAGGACACCATCTGCTTCTCCATTGTCGATCATATCTATCATTCGTTGAAATTCAGGTCTACCAAGTTTGTAAGCTGATCGGCTTTCGGATAATTCGGCAACTACATTAAGGTTATACTCTTTAGCCACCTTTCGCATTTCTGCAATTTGAGATTCAACAGAGGCCTGTTGTCGATCTTCGCTTTCAGTTGATTTACGGGCATATAGTATGTATTTGGAGGCTTTTTGTCTTAGTTCCATCGCTAGTTATTATTAATTTAAATAACAAAAGGGAGCCCAGGCTTACCCAACAACTACGAAGAGTAGCGTTGGACTGGACTCCCTTTTCTCTTCGAGTTTTATATTGTTGGGTAAGCATCCATATCTTATAAAGTTTTAGACTTTGTGTAAACATCTCTACTCGATTGAAGGTATACCCCCTTTCACGTTCAATATATTTTTCCCGTAGGTAGTCAGTGCGTAAACATTCTCCCGCCTATCATCTCCTTTAAGCTCTTCAAGAATTCCTGCGTAGCATAAAGGTCTTAGGTATTTATTAATCATGCTCTTATCATCCAGAATTGTGTTGTGAACTACTGAGTACTTCTTTATGAAATCCTCTCGTTTTATTCTGATCTCTGTATTTACATCCGGAGATTGTCTTTCTTTGAAAAGATCCTTTACAATTGTCTCTACAAAACCGAGTACATGAGGGGAAATTCCCGTCTCTTGTGCTAGCCGGATTTCATTCCAGAGAGAAAATGCATCGTAAATGTCTTGGTCATCTGCTTGGAGTCTTCCATCCTCCGTTTTATCCCTAAATCTATAGTTTAGTAATGCCAAGACATGAATTAGGGAGAAAATCTTTGTTATATCACGAGTGTCTCTTGTTGATACCTGATGTTTTCCATTATGTAGTAATTCCTCTAATAGCTCTTTATTGGGAATATAGAAATCCTTAATTGCTGCATACTTAATATCCAGAATTCTAGACATTAATTCTTGGCGGATTGGATTAGATTCTATTATTCCCCTATCGTTGATAATGCTAGATTGAGAGTTGATTTTAGCTTCAATCACACGCTTTATTTTTTTAGGTGATGTGTCTGGGCTTAGTAGTATTACTCTTGTTAATTCCTGCTCATCAATTAGTGAATCTGTTGTACAAAACACCACAGAACAAAACCCTACTATCTTTGCTGTTTTAGTTTTGGTACCGTACTTAAGGTTCGAATCGGTCATCTTGTTAGTTATCACCTTCTTATCATGTGAAAGTAATGGCCTGATCTTTGAGATTACCTCTGTATTAGGTTGATCCATAAACAAAAGCGTCTTCCTACTGTAGTCTATTATCATTGAGTTTGTCTCCTGATCGTATTCTCCCTGCTCGTAAAAGAAGGCTTGGTTAGTAACTTTACCTAGGTCGATCACATCTTCTTCAGGGAAAAGCTTTGCTATCTCAAGTGGTATGTAGGTCTTACCAGAGCTACTCGGACCGTTAAATATTATGTTGAATTGTGAATTCTCCGTATACATAGATAAGAAGCAAAGGAACGCAAGAATCTTGTTTACCTTGTCTTCTTTTATAGTTAGATCTAGGACATCTGCTAACTCACCAATCGACATAGATCTTTTCATGACGGGTGGTTTTTGTACTATTTCTGTACTACCCATCAGTTTATAGAAACCATCTTTCTGATTTAGCAAATCCGAAACATCTTTAGCTCCGTCATCGTGAGGAATTGTATGTTTTATTACCTGCTTTAAGGGAAATATGTAGCCAAGTTTTTGAATTAACTTCAAAGCTCCAGCTTCCCCGGCAGGATCATTATCAAAACAGATAGAAATTTCGTCAAAAGGTTTTAGACTTTCAAGCCAGTCATCTTTAAAAGTTTGCGCACCTGAGCCAATACTGATTGCATTATGACCGTGCTGATTTAATATCATAGAATCAAACTCTCCTTCGCAAATGAAAATATTGTTTTGCGTTGTGTCAAGTAATTCTAGTCCGTAAAGTCTTGTCTCAGCTTTGGTCGGATAGACAAGGTATTTACTAGCTGAATTACTGCCCTCTGGAGCTCTTAGCTTATATAGATTCAGAAAATTCCCTTTCTCGTCAAAGTATGGAATTGTTATCCAAGTCCTACCGAAGAACTTCCCAAATCCTAGGTGTCTTTGTTTTATAGTATCGGTCTTTAATCCTCTCTTGTGAATGAGATAATCCATAATCTCGGAGTTATCTTCCAGTTGAGTTTCGTATCTTTGGTAATCGTATGGTGTGAATTCTTTCTTTTTACTATCGACTTTGTCTATCCCCAGTATTGCTAACAGCTCTTTGAGGCCGCCTTCTACTCCACACTTCTTACATTGAAAAGCTCCGGTGCTGGAGTTTATATAGAAATGTGCTTCATTAATAGCGCTGTCGGTATCACAGTTGTTTACAAGGCAATCAATAACGAGTTCATCACCTGGGGCTTTCTTGATCAAGATGTTCCTATCTTGCAAGAGTTTCTTTATATCCATCTTTTTCT
>JACPFP010000003.1 GCA_016182915.1 Candidatus Dojkabacteria bacterium | reverse complement strand
GCACCACCTCCACACATGTATATTCTACTTGGAAGAGAGTCTAATTCGTCTGCTACTTCCAAAGATGATTTAAGGGCTTTCATCCATATCTGGGTTGTTGGGTATGTAATCTTCTTTACCTGTTTCTCCAATTTCGCTTCTAACGTCCCTTCTGAGTATTTAATCTTTCTTAGTTCGGCATGTCTATGGTCGAGGTTCAGTGATTTAGCAATCTGTTTTGTGAACACCCTACCTCCAAATGCAAACATTTGTGTATCGACAACGCTTCCCCTCTGCACTACTGCTACATCAGTTGTTCCACCTCCAATATCAACAAAAATACCAGAGAACTCCTTACTTTTTGCTCCCTTAAAAGCTCTTGCTACAGCGAAAGGTTGGGATACAACACCAAGCAGATTTAGGGAGAGAGATTTAGAAACATTTTGAAGAGCTGCGGTATATGTTTTTGGGGCGAAGGACGCATAGAAGTATAGTTTTACGTCCCTACCTCTAAAACCGACAAGGGAATCTACACTCATTCCGCCTATCTCCATTCCTGTAATTGTTACATGGAGGATATCAATATCTTCATTAACAAGGCCGGTTCTCTTTGCAAGATCCTCTTTACCAGAAGCAAGTATTTTACTGTGAATTCTGGATATAATATCTGCCTGTTCTTTTAGCGTGACCTCATCGTTAAATTTTTGTTCTCTCTCGTAGTTTACAATTATGGAAACTCCCTGGATATATTCACCTGCTATTCCCATTACGATATGTTTTGGATTTTTCTCCAAAGGGAGGTCATTTACAATCTCTCTCATTGCAAGCCTGCAGTTTTCGAGAACTGTGTTTAAGTTTGTTATTACTCCTTTATCCATGGCGTTTTGCTGTTGCTGTATTCTTGATACCTTTTCAACAACGATATTCTTTCCTTCCTCAATATTGAAAAGAACAGCTTTAAGTACCTCTGTACCAATATCAAGAGCAACAACCCTTTCTTGAGGATTAATCTTGTGAATGGATTTTTTTATGAGGTTTGGCAGTTTTATCATAATATTTCAGTATATCATTTTTTTATTGAAACTTTCTCTGTTACGTAGTGGTTCTTCTTCACTCCCCTTCCCACCATCATCTCCGTTTGTGCTTGGATATATGGGAGGAATGCAAAAGTGAGCATATTTACTGTAACGACGAGGGTTTCTAACATATCGAGGAGTCTCCTAAAAATACCCCATTCACTAGGTGTTGGAGAAAGTTTCAACCTTATTAGGTATATAGGTATATTAAGGAACATTACTGAGGTTAGGATTATACTCATTATCCTTGGAAGGTTGTATGAAGCAGAACTATATTGGAATTCAGGGCTTACAAGAGTCAGGATTGGAATTCCTAAGGTGAGGAGGTATACAACCGTTTTCAGAATCATCCTGTCATCGAACATAGTTAGAATAATCTTCAGCCTTCTTAACTTAGGAATCCTCTTATTTTTATATAGACCTGCAAAAGTCATTGGAAATACTATTCCTCCCCATCCCCATCTAAGCTGCTGTTTATATAGTGACTGGTGGGTTTTAACATAACTAACATTCTCAACCGCATCGTTGTACGTAGGAATGTACACCTCTTCCCCTCCAAAATCTCCATCGAAACGGATTAGGGCGTTATAGTAGAAGGCGGTATCGTCGTTTGGTATCTGTGGATCCCAGTACCCTACGTCATCTACAGTCTTTAGGTTTACAACATAGGATGACCATGTCTCGTTTATTTTTTTTGAGAATATCCACTGTTGCATTACAGCAAGGGTTAGAAAACTGGAAAACGTTCGTATGAGGGTTGGGACTTTATATAGATTATTATTGAAGTTATGAACTGCGGTTGCATAGAACTTTCTTAGTGGATTACTATCAGTTAGGAATTTATATGTGATTGCGGAGAGATATTTCGAATGAGGTCTCAGATCGCTGTCGCAGGTTATTAGAAGGTACTCCTCCAGTTTCTCTCCTCTATGTTTAACCCTTTCGCTGAAGTGTCTACCTGCCCAATTAATGTTGGGATTCTTTACCCCTACCACTTCCCCTTCAATATCAATCGGATGTACATATTTAATCATCTCTCTGAATACTCCCTTATATCTCTCTTCTAGAACTTGTATATTTTCAGTACTGACCTCTTTGAATCTCTCTTCTAATGAAAAAACCAGGGAGATTTTCTCCGCCCCTATATCTTGTTTTGCCCATGCATCCAATGAAGGGATGAGTACATCAAGACCTTCTGCTGTCACAGGAAAAAGGAACACATACTTAACATCGCCCATAGGAAGATTTTCATCTTTCATTTTAGCTACCCAATCTATCTGTAGATCTCGTTGTAGTCTTCTATATCCAATGATGAGAGCTGTTACAAATTTGAAACCTTTAAGCGCCCAATATACAGTGAGGAAGGCAATATATCCGACAAGTATCTCTGGGTATCCTGCTAGTCCGACAGCGAAGGGAAGGAGAAGGAAGAACCAGGTTATAATTCCTGGTATAGCCTCAAAAATCTTTGTGTACCATCTTGGTACTCCAAGAGGATACCCGTTCATTCTGTCTGAGGGTCTTAACTCCTTTGGAGATATAATTATTTCTGGAGTTCCTACATCCATTTCCTATATTAATACAGGTAATATTATTGGTTCTCTTTGAGTCTTCTTATATATATATTTCTTGATTCTCTTCTCAAGTTCATCTACAAGATCCTGCTCTTTAGCCTGTTTAGATCTCCATTTCTCAAGCCATTCTCTATGGGTGTCAGTACATATAGTATCAATCTCTTTAAGAAGCTGCTGTGAGGTTTTCATATATACGAAACCTCTTGAAACAAATCTTGGTTTAGACATTATCCTCTTGTCCTTGTAGTTGATATTAAGAACTACAATGAACATTCCGAATTCGGAGAGCTGTGCTCTATCTTTTAGAACAATATCTCCAATATCTCCAACTCCTAATCCATCGATTAGTATAGGCTTAGACTCAACTTTTATACCCCTACGTAGTATACCTTTGCTGAGTTTCCATGTCTGGCCGTCTTCGGTTAAAAGAACATTTTCTTTAGGATGTCCCCACTTCGTATGTAACTTCTTACTATGGTATCTATATGTAAGGGAGCCATGTATAGGAATAATGTATTTAGGCCTTAATACCTCATACATTATTTTCATATCGTCTTGTAGTCCGTGTCCGCCGGAATGAACATCAATTTCAGCACCTTTTACAAGCTCCACTCCCTGCCTTATCAGGTCGTCTGTCATTTTTCCAATTTTGGACTCATTACCTGGAACCTCTGAGGCAGAAAGAATAACTAGATCTGTTGGTTTAGCTTTAATGTACTTATGTTCGCCAAGGGCAATTCTGTTCATTGCGGCGTATCGCTCTGCTTGGCTTCCGGTTATTAACATGATGATCTTGTTGTCTTCAACACTGTTAAGGTCCCTTTCTTTAATGAACATCTCAGGTCCAACCGTTATCAAACCCTCTCCTTTCGCAATCTCGAGGATCATTAACATACTTCTTCCTGAAATGTAAATTTTACGGTTCGTCTTTTTAGCTATATCTACAAGAGTGAGGAGTCTATCCACCAAAGATGCAAATGCCCCAACAATGACTCTACCTTGATGCGCAGAAATCACTTTTAGTAGTGTATCGTGAGCGAGGGTTTCCGGTTTTGCCTTTCCAGGTCTATATACATTAGTACTATCTACAAGAGCAACATGAACATTTCCCGTAATCTTCTCCAATGCCTGCATATCAGTCTTAGGGTTTTCAATTTTATAGTCTCCGGAAAAGAATATATTTCCCTCAGGGGTTTCTATAAACATGGAGAAAGAGTCTGGAATACTATGTGCGTTTGTCAGATATGAGACCTTCATCTGTCCGAAGTTCAGGATAGATTTCTCAGTTATCTCAATTAACTTTACCTTCTTCTCCAATCCGAATTCAGTTAACCTCTCTTTAATCCATGCTAATGGAAATCCTCCTGCGTATATAGGTGGAAATCCTAACTCTTCCAAAACATATGGAAGGGCTCCTGTATGATCCAGGTGTCCATGGGTAATTAATATTGCCTTAATCTTATCCTTCTTCTTCTTTAAATATGAAAAGTTAGGAATTAGATAATCGATACCATACATGTCTTGATCTGGGAATGCGAATCCTGCATCAATTATGATTATGTTATCCTTGTATTCAATAAAGTTTGAATTCCTACCACCTGTTTCGTTTGTTCCCGAGAGGGTACAGAGGATTAGGTCTTCCTCTTTTCTTCTATTAAAATAATTCATAGGGGTATTATAGCATTAAATAGATATAGGTATATTGCATAAGGGGGTTTAATGTTTACCTATAAGGTACTATAGGGTATAATTAACAAAGAACTTATTATAATTTTGTATAGAAAATAGCAATGACAACCCAAACATTTTTAGCCGAGACTATGACACCAGAGAAGATGTCATTTCTAAATGAGTTGTTCAAGGAGAAGGATGGCCCTTTTAGTGATAGCTTTGACGGTCCTCCTGAGAAATTCGTTTTAAATACCGTCACTGCGCTTAATAATTACATTGGTGAGTACTCAGATAAATACGAGAACTTCCCTTTCGATATCCCGGAAAAGCTTGTTGATACAGTTTTATATATTCTTCAAGAAAGAATTTCTAGAGGAGTATTAACCACAGAGAACTATAAATCAAGAGACAGAGAGCCGGTAATAGTTGATAGTCAGGATACATATAAGGTATTCGCTATAGTACATGGTTTTGCCCCTTCGGTTGACGGACTTCGAGGGCTTGATCTCCGAGTCATCGTCGGGAGCAAATATTACGAACTCTCTGTGAAAGAAGCAGAAGGTAATGTAATTGTAGACTACTACAGTTTCGAGAATCCGGAAATCCTAGAATAAAGAACTTGCGCTTCCTTCGCACTTGATCCAGTTATAAGTATTTCTAATTAATACTCAGTTAGTGCACTAATGCCAGAAAAAAGAAAAAAAGAAAAACGTACGAGTGAGAGTGAAGGTATCGTACCAGGGAGTTTTGTTAAACTTCCTGATTCAAGCGATCCATATCAGTTTGGTGAGTACATTGTAGATCCTGGTAGCTATGGAATAGTCATAGCAATCGATCGTGACCCCGAAGGAGATGTCTATTCTTTGATTCTTCATTTAAATCCTTATCGAAATGATTCTATTCGGGTAATTTCTGTATTAGTTCTTTCTGAAAATGTAGAATATGTTTCGGAAGATGAAGTATATGCCGATGATAAAAAGATATACTATGACCTTTTAGGTGCATTTAGAAGCAGTGAAGAAGAAGATTTGTAATGCTACCGCTTTTTTTGCTATAATTCCCTAACCGATTGTACAGAGCCAGTCACTCTGGAGGTATGAGAAGAAAAGTTAGTATTAATACTAACTTAGTAGAACTCATCAGAAGATGTACTGTAAATGCATCTCCATATTAAAAAGTATGGGACAAAGTCTGTATTAGTAATAATATAGGGAAATAAGGTGGTACCACGGAATATCCGTCCTTATCTAAGTATAAATATATAGTATATTTTTATTTAGATGAGGGCTTTTTATTTAACCTAACATTAAATATAAATGGAAAGCAGTAAAGCAGAGCTAATACCAAAAGCGTTTGATTCAAAGAGTCAGGAAGAGAAAATGTATAAACTTTGGGAAGATAGTGGATATTTCAAACCTGAAAACGTAAAGGAATATCTTGAGAAATCCAATAAAGAGATTAAGAAACCTTTTGTCATGACCCTCCCCCCTCCTAATGCAAACGGAGATCTACATATGGGACATACATGCGGATACTCATTTCATGATGCAATGGCAAGGTTTAATAGGATGACAGGCCACCCAACCCTACTAATCGCAGGTAAAGATCATGCTGGTATACAAACAGAGAGCGTTTATACAAAAATTCTTAGATCAGAGGGTATAGATAAATGGGATTTAGGAAGGGATGAGTTCAATAAACGTTGCTACGAGTTCTGTCTAAATGCGTCTAACAATGCTAGGAGTCAGGAGAAACGAATCGGGCTTTCCACAGATTGGGATAGAGAATTCTTCACTCTGGACCCTAGATTAACATCTGTTGTGTACGACACCTTCTTTAGAATGTTAAATGACGGACTAATATATAGAGATAAGAGAATTATAAACCAGTGTCCAAACTGTAGAACGGCTCTTGCAGATATTGATACATACCATAAAGAACTTCCTGGGATATTCGCATACATTGTATATCCATTTGTAGAAGAAGAAGATAAAAAGAGAGCTAAGGATAAATTTGGAGTTGAGGGAATTACCGTTGCCACTACTCGCCCTGAAACTATGTTGGGAGATACAGCTGTAGCAGTAAGCCCTAAAGACGATAGATATAAAGAATTTGTTGGTAAGAAAGTTCTTCTTCCAATCGCCAATAGAGAGATACCTATTATAACGGATGATGATATTGATATTGAAACTGGAACCGGAGCGTTGAAGGTAACTCCTGCCCACTCCCCTGTCGATTTTGAGATTGCGAAGAGAAATAATCTTGAGATTATCAACGTAATCAATGAGGAAGGAAAGATGAGTGGAAATATTCCTGAGAGATTTTTAGGAATGGATACACTTGAATGTTCAAAAGCTCTTGTGAAAGAACTCGATGAACTGGGCCTCTTTGTAAAATTGGAAAGGATAAAACATGAGGTTGCTGTATGTGAGAGATGCGATACCCCAATTCAACCAATAATCTCCTTCCAGTGGTATGTAAATACAAAACCATTAGCACAGAAAGCTCTTGAGGCATTAAAGAAAGGAGATACCAAGGTTATACCTGATGGTCAGCAGAAGGCCCTAACATATTTCTTTGAAAATATTGAACCATGGTGTATTTCAAGACAACTTTGGTGGGGACATAGAATCCCTATCTGGTATAGCGGAAGCAAGGAGCTTCATGATTGGCTAGCAGATAATCCAGGAAAGACAACGCAAGATTTTGAGAAAGAGGTTGGGAAGGAAGCCCATGGAAGTGGAAAGGTATTTGCATCGGTTGAGAAACCTGAGGTAGATCCCGATTGGGAGAACGAGAAGAACCTTGAGTTTGAATCAGAGAGTGATGTGTTTGATACCTGGTTTAGTTCAGGTCAGTGGCCATTCTCAACTACAATGAGTATTAATGGTTTCGATGAATACTACCCTACAGATGTTATGGTACACGGAAGGGATATTCTTTTCTGGTGGAGTGCAAGAATGATGATGTTAAGTCTTTACAGAACTGGGAAGACTCCTTTCCATACAGTTTTTCTACATGGAATAATCAATGCGCCTGATGGTTCAAAGATGTCAAAATCCAAGGGTAATACTGTTTCGCCGATAGAACTTTTCGATAGATATGGAGTTGATTCCCTTCGTCTCTGGTACTACTCCGATGCTCTACCAGGTGCAAATGCACCACTTCGAGAGGAGAAGATTAAAGGAAATAGAAATTTCATAAATAAGATATGGAATGCGAGTAGATTTGTACTGATGAATATTGATGATTCAGAGATTTTGGAGATTTCAAAGAGGCTTGCAGAAGGAAATATAAAGTCAGAGAGAGTTACACAGAGTAACGCTCATATTGCGAGAGTAAAAAGATATTTGGGGAAGCATCAGTACAATCTTGGTACAGAGGATATTAGAGAGTTCTTCTGGCATGAATACTGTGATAAGTGGATTGAAGAGGTAAAGGGTGCAATTAAGGATGAGAAGGTAAATTCAGAGAAGAGAATAGAACTTCTTTCTGAGCTTGTTTATCTTCTCAAAGAGAATTTGAAGATTATGCATCCATTTATCCCATATATTACGGAATCTGTATGGCAGGAACTTGTAGGGTTAGGGCTTGCAGATGGTATATTAATGATTGAGCAGATATAAATTAATAATTTTTACGTATGAAAGTTATATTTGTACATACAAGTGTGGATCAGTATCAAAATATTGTTCCCGTCACCAAGCTTGCAAATATTGAACTTCAGCTATTCAGTAGTGGCGATGAGGAAGCTCTTGGCACCTTAGTTCGTGAAGATGATGTTGCTGGAGTACTAATAGGAGGTTCCATTCCTAATCTTTCAGATATGGTTGAGGTTGCTCAAGACTCTGGTAAAGGGTGGGCAGTCTACTCTGGAATAGATTATAGCTATAGTGAGCGTTTTGGATCGGACCACTATATTAACAATATAGAACCAAGAAGGTTAATTACTATTATTGGAGAGTGGAAAGAAAGTATGCCAAGAAATATAGAGGCAAAAGATTAATTACTCTAGCAATAGGGAATAATATAAATTGATTGTTTATACGAATGATTCTAATTATAGATGATGATGAAAGTGTACTAAAGCAAACATCCGAGCAAGCAACAAAACTGGGAGCCGAATTTCTCCCACTTTTCTACCTTGATAATGATGCGGTTAGAGACGTTCTTAACGACTATAGTAGTCAAATTGATACGGTGCTTTGCGATGGATTACATAAGAAATGGAAGGAAGTCTTAAGTCTTGTTGGAAACTTACCCCATGAGATTCGTTTTATTCTTGTAACCGCCACCCCTCCCGATGGCATGGAATTGGGTATAGAGGTATGGGATAAAACTGACTCGGCTGAAATTTCTGATCAGATTCATACCCTATTCCGAGAGTATGGGCAAAAAAAGGTTGATGTTGAGATTAAAGAGCTTGGGGATTAGTTTTCAAAAACCATGTTATAGGTTATAATCAACAATTATTTATTATTTTACAAAAATGAGGCCTAATCCACTACTTCGCACAACTATGATTGCAAGTCTAGTTCTTTCGGCCTGTGGAACTGCTAATTCTGAGGGTAGTGGATTCAAAGGAGGAATCCAATCCCAGAAATTTGATAGTAGATTATGTGCAAATGGTGAGGTTTTCAATATGAAAACTTTGCAGGATTATATTTATACAGAAACTTTTAACCCAGAAAATGGCCTTTTATACTCCTTACAAACTAGACCCGGCCGTCTTTATGTATATACTTTTAGAGGAGATGAGGCTATTGCAGAAGGGAGTGTTACAACTGAAGATCCGGGAAGATATGCGGTGTCAGCTCCAGGGGAAGATGGAGGCTACATTTTAGTCGTTGATATCGATCAGAATGGAGTTGTAAGCTATGGCTTCTCTTCTGGAGAAGGTTGTCTTCCTTTACCAGTTGATGAGCAGATATTCTAAATCCTAAGGTGTGCTCTTAAATTCATTATCCTTCATCTACTCCCTTTAACTCATCACCATATTCAAGCTTCTCGAAAAGAATATTTGCCTTGTTTAGTTTCGTACCTGCTGGTATTTCCGTAAAGTTCCAGTTATTCACTACCTTACTTACGTACCCATTTGCCTCTAATTCTTCATTTTGATCGTACTCATCTTTGATATTTAAGAACGTTGATATATTCCTTGATGCAAATGGAAGGTATGGTTTTATGAGAGTTCTTAGAGCGTTTACTATCTGAACGTTATTATAGATGGTATTTCCTGCAATCTCCTTATCTGATTTTATCCTCTCCCAAGGTGCTTGGTCATTAAAATACTTGTTAGCGAACTTACCAAGCTCAAGGATATACTCTATTGATTGTACAAATTTACACGCTTCGATGCTTTTCCCTACCTTTTTAAAGGTGCTCTGTATTGCCTCCCTCACATCATCCTCGAGGTATCCTTCAGGAACTACCCCATCGAATTTATTCTCTGTGAAGGTGAGGACTCTGTTTATGAAATTGCCGATATTTGCAACCAGTTCATTGTTGTTTGAATCTATAAAGTCCTTCCAGGTATATTCCCTATCGTGATTCTCTGGAGCATACCTCACAAAAAAGTACCTTAATAGATCAGGATTGTACTTATCTATAACCGCATCGAGATTAATACCTGTTCCATCTCCTTTAGACATTTTCTTCCCTTTGTACAGCAACATCTTATTTGCAGGAACATCGAAAGGAAGGTTTAAAGGTTTGCTAGATGTTTCTCCTGGCAGTTTATATTTCTCTCGAAGTTCAGAATTTCCATATTTTTCATTATATGCAACAATCTCTGCTGGCCACATTACTGTGTGGAAAGGAACATTACCTCCTGCAACAAAGTAATAGTGTTTGGCAGACTCATCCTTCCAGAAGCTTTCCCAGAGAGATGGTGATCCCTGCTTCTCTGCCCACTCAATGGCTGCAGACAGGTATCCAACAACAGCTTCAATCCAAACATAGATAACTTTATCCTCCCATCCTTCAATTGGCACCTTAACTCCAAACGTGAGGTCTCTTGTTACGGCTCTAGGCTCTAGCCCTTGTTTTAACCACCCCCTTGTAAATTCTCTTACCCATTTCCTCCAAGGCTTGTCGCTTGCTTTCACCCACTTTGAAATTTCTGGTTGAAGTTTTGATAGATTGAGGTAGAAGTGCTTAGTCTTTTTTAATTTTGGTTTGGCGTCTGAAAGGGTACTGTATGGATCAATAAGATCGGTTGGATTTAGATATGCTCCACACTCAGGGCACTCGTCTCCTCTTGCGTTTGTTGCTTTACAGTTCGGGCATGTCCCTTTTACGTATCTATCCGGAAGAAATCTTTTAACTTTTCCATCATAATATTGCTCTGTCTCTTTTACTTCTAGATATCCCAATTCGTTAAGTACGTTGAATATATTTTGCACTACAATTTTATGATTCTCTGTAGTCGTTTTGGTGTAGTTCTCGTAGAGGAAACCGAGCTTTTTAAACGTCTCAACTATCTTTGCATGAGATTCCTCAACTAGTTGCTCAGGAGGTATCCCTCTTTCTTCTGCCTTAGTTAAAATTGGTGCACCATGGCTGTCACTTCCAGATACCATTAAAACGCTGTTTCCTTTAAGCCTGTGATATCTTGCAAATACATCAGTTACAACATTTTGGCCGGCAAGATGCCCAAGGTGGATATTCCCATTTGCATAAGGCCATGAAACTCCTATAAATATTTTTTCCTGCTTGTTATTTGTAACTTGCATAATTGCATTATACAATATATTCTGTATTAGTAGCTATAAAATGTCGTGACACTGCCCAATGCCATCAAAAGTTAATAGAAGAACAATAAACCTCCTTGAGCCTATTGGTACACCCAGTGATACCTGGAGTGTGATTTATAATTGGGTTTTCAATGTCGGTAGATATCTTATGTTGAGTATTGAAGTGATTGTTCTAGTAGTGTTTTTCTCAAGGTTTATCTTGGATAAACAGAATCACGACCTAACAGAAGAGATTAACGATAAAGCATTTATACTCTCAAATGAAAGTCTTCGAAATCAGGAAATTAAATTTAGAAATACTCAGTTACTTCTTAATGATATAACAAAGCTAAGCAATAATCAGCTACTTAACTCAGAAGAGATATCCCTTCTACTGAGCTCTATCCCTGAGGAATTAACGTTAGATAAGTTCTCGTTCAGTGGAACAAAGATATCTCTCTTTTTAACAGGGGATGAAATAAAAGATATTCGTGACTATGAATTCTCACTCAGACAGGATACAAGATATAAGGATGTTAGCGTTACGGTTTCTAAATCAGGCGCCAACCAAACGGTATATGATGTAGGGGTTTCATTCTCGTTAATTTCGGATGAAGACAAAAAATAATGGCAGAGACTAAGAGATTGGACTACTTAAAAATTATTAATAGCTCTATACAAAACAAGACGTATAGCTTTGCCATTTTTACGATTATTGTCGTTATTATCCTACTTATTGGAGCTATTAGGCCAACCCTTCTCACTATTACAAAGATTAACAAGGATATAAAGGATAAAAAATATATTAATGAGCAGTTAGATCTTAAACTTGATAACTTAGGAACTTTGAGTAACTTATACTCGAATATTAGTTTTGATGCAAAAGCTCTTCCACTTCTCTTTCCCACACATGGCAACTTCAGCCTCTTTATGTCCAATGTAGAAGATATTTCAAAGGCAAATGGGTATACATTAAGTCACATAACTTTTGGTGGTGATAGTGAGTTTGATATGAATCTTACTACCTTGAAACCATGGAGTGTTAGACTTACAGTGGTAGGTAATAGATCGAATATTGTTAAACTTCTAAAGGCGTATGAGTCTATGCCTATGTACCCTGTTGTCAACAAACTGAACTTTGGAGAAGCAGATAGAGAAACTAGATTAACACAATATAGCGTTGAGCTGTTAATATTTAGAATTGATGACCCTAAATTTTATATTGATTAGATTATGAAACTAAATGCATTACCAGTATTAATACTTCTCCTGATTGTCTGTGTGGCCTGGATTGGGCTAGGTATTTACTTTGAAAGTAGTGAGTTGGATATTGATCCGAACGCAACTAGTTATATGCAGGGTATTAACCCGACTTTTGATACTAAAGGTCTAACAGAGATGAAGGAGAAAGTACAGGAGAACCTTCCTGTTTCTCCTGATGAGTTCCTAAGTATTATAGGTAAAGCTACTCTTGAGACTCAAAACTAACTATTTATATAGTTATTTAACTTCTTTGATGTAGATTTCTCTTTTAATTTCTTAAGTGCTTTTGCTTCTATCTGTCTAATTCTCTCTCTTGTCACTCCGAATTCTTTCCCGACCTCTTCAAGAGTTCTTGTTACACCATCCTCTAATCCAAATCTCAAAGATAGGACTCTCCTTTCTCTCTCTTGGAGGGAGTCTAGAATTTCATGAATCTGGTTCTTTAAATATTCAAGAGTTGCATACTCCTCTGGAGACTGTGACCAGTCATCAGGGATAATATCGAGAAGCTGGCTATCTTTCTCATCACCAATAGGTGTTTGAAGTGAGGATGGATTCTGTGAAATCTTTCTAATTTCAACAACCTTTTCAATCTCAATGTCCATTTCTTTTGCAATCTCTAAGTCCGTTGGTTTTCTTCCTAGCTTTGTTGTTAATGTGGAATTAATCTTATTGAACTTATTGATAGTTTCAATCATATGGACTGGAATTCTGATAGTTCTTGCCTGGTCCGCAATTGCTCTTGTAATTGCCTGTCTAATCCACCATGTTGCATAAGTTGAGAACTTGAACCCTCTTAGGTAATCAAATTTTTCAACCGCCCTCATCAATCCCATGTTTCCCTCCTGAATAAGGTCGAGAAGCTCTAGACCACTTTTTGCATATTTCTTTGCAATACTTACTACGAGTCTTAGATTTGCAGTTATAAGTAGTTGGGATGCCTCTCTTTCTCCGGCCTCAAGTCTCTTTGCCAGAATTACTTCTTCTGCTCCAGTAAGTAAAGGGATTTTACCAATTTCATATAGATATGACCTTATTGCATCTGTTGAAAGGTTTGACTGGATGGTTTTAAGAATTCTAATCTTTTTCTCAAGGGTTAGATCTTCCTCAGATGCGGCCTGTGTTTCTTCCTCAGTTTCGATTACTTCAATTCCCTCTTGTTGCAATTTTTGAAAAACGTTATCAAGAAGCTCAATATCTTCTTCTAATGTAGGAAGCTGGGCAAGTATATCATCCTGATTCAAGAAACCTTGTTCTTGGCCTTTCTCAATAAGTTTCTTAATTGCGAGATTGTTTGCGTCCGCTTTCATATCTATTTTCTGTGGTATAATTTATGTATGACTAATAAGAGAGGAAATAAAGATAAACAAAAAAATAATTCTGATCATCTTAAGTTCTTTATCGAAACGATTGCTAAGTTTTGCGATAAGTGTGGTAGCCCTTATAGCGTTGATAATCTGCAAATTATAAAAGAAAATGATTTCTCGAGCATTATACACTTCAGTTGTAATAATTGTAAATCCCGTCACATTGCAACTTTCGTAAAACCATTGGGGGTTAGCAGTAGAATGCCAGTAAATAGTGACCTTACAGTTGATGAGATAAGTAAATTCTCAAGAGAGAAAGAGGTTTTAGTTGATGATATTCTTTCTATATATTCTCTTCTTTCTAAGGATCCTATTATCAAAATATAACCTCTATTTTGTATTCCAAATAATACTGTAATTATAGTCCAAATCTAGTTTGGTTTGAGTAATTAGTTGATTTAGGACATTATCTAATCCTCCATTGCTCACTGTAGCCCAGCTATCTGGGTAGGTTACGTTTACGGAAAGTGTGCTATCTTTTGTTCCAGGTTGTTTATACAGTGAAAGGTTAAATTCGATATCTTCGTTATTAACAGCAATTGGTTTATACGAACTCTCCTCATTCAAAGTATACTTAATTTCAAAACTCTTTGATGCTTGAATTGGGACATTCATCCATCCTCCAACAATCTTAAATCCATTCTCTAAGTATATTTGGTAGTCCGTATCGGTGAATCCCTTTACAGATTTTATCTGTGCATTCTCAGGAAGATATACTCTAAGGTAGTTAGTATAGTCACCGAGTGGGTATACCTTGCTTGTTGCACTATTTTTTATTGCTAACGCATATGTGTAATCAATCGTTTCTGTATTTAAAATATCTACATTGAGATTGATACTTCTCTCTATTTTCGAATTTACTTTGTTTGCACCCCAGTTCCATTCAATTGAGAAGGGAGCCGATTTATAGCTCTCTTTCAATGTCCCTGACCATCCATTCTCGTTTAGGTATTCAAAAGCTTCTTTGTTTTTTAGATATATACTTGTACTCTTGCTTTCGAGTGAATCCAAGAGCACCCCACCAATCTTTGCATACTCTTGAGTACTTGCGGTTAGAACCTTCTGAAGGATTGTATTCGCTAGGTTTGCGAGGAATGGAGTCTTCAAGCTTTCTCCTGGGGTAAACTGTTTGTGTAGATTAAAAATCCTTTCATCAAGGTTTTCTGCTGTAATAGGTTTGGTTTCTCCAGGGATTATTACCTCTCCCCAAACTGTTAAAAGGTTTTTCAGGAGTTCGGTGTCAATGGCAATTGTTCCGTCTATTTCAGTCCCAGGGTCGGTTTTGTTAATCAAAATTTCATTTAATGCCGTGACTGATTGTAAATCGGGCTCCCAGTTTGAAAGTGAAAAGGTTTGAATATCTACTCCAAGTGCGCGTCTCATTGGAAGTGATGTCGGAACCTCTATCTTTTCATTTGTTAGTGAGCCGTCTAAATTATATATGTCGTCCACCTTTAACTCTCTAATCTGACCTCCTTCAAAAGAGATTAGGGCATAGCTTGAAAGCCATCCACCAGTACTTCTTAACTCATCCGGATTCTGGAGGAGAATAAGGTATCTAACCCTTCCATCAATTCCAAGTATGTCAGGGAGGAAGGTTACCACCTTCTCCATAGGGAGAATCTGTTTACTCAGTTCATCGTTATACTGTTTTAGTTTGAGAACGTAGTTTTGTATTGGTTTAGGGAATGTATTCGTTTTTACAGATCCGATCAAATCCGATGCTATATTCAAATTATAGACGCCCTTTTGTAGAAGGGTTTTATTTTCCTTTAATGAGGTTAGGTACTCTCTGTATTCTCTACTGGAGGACGGGAGAGAGGCCTGGAAGTTCAGTGCAGGCTCGAAGTTCTGTATGTATTGTGAAAGCGGTTCTACGGCTTGTGCAACCTCTCTAGCCCCTTTAATGCCATACTCTGAAGCGAATATGAGCTGTGTTGCATTCTCATATGTGTCAGATGCACCTGATATTGTGAATATCCATCTCATCTGTCCAAAAGAAGTAGAGATTTTATCTATATATCCACTCGCTTTTTCAAGATCCTTCTGGGTGGAGTCCATCTCAAATTCTGCTGCGTGTGTTTTAGCGCTTTTCAGAGAATTGAAAGTTAGATATCCACCAAGGGCAATTGTCATTACAGGATATATTATGAAGTATGTAAGGAGTAGGATGAGAAAGGTTACTATAGAGAGGGAAGCAGCTTTTTGTGGAGTCAAATCTCTTTTGAAAGCCTCTATACTATTTGAGGATGATCTTGTTATTCTTGAAAAAGGTTTGGCTATTGTTTCAATGAAGTTACCAAGTGGAGTTTTCACGCTTTTAACCTTAACTACCTCTTGGATTTCGTCTTCACTTTTCTTCGGTGTATCAATTTTCTTCTTAATAATCTGTCCTGTCTTGGGATGGAGTTTCTCAATTGTACTGATTAATGTCTGTTCTAGCGTCTGGCTTTGTTTCCAACCGAAATTACTGGCATTAGGAGCTGGTACATAATTATCATAACTAATGTACTTCTCATTCTTTTTACTTTGTATGAACTTTATATCTGAGATCTCATCATTAATTTCAAGGAGTTTATATGCAAGGGAAAGGGTCGTGTAATCGTTGCTGTTTGCAAGGGTTATGACCTCTCCTTCGGTTTTTGAATGGAAGGTTAGTTTAAGAATGCCGTAGATTGCATCCTCAATATTTACAATGTAATGGATTCCGAGTCCTTCGCCTTCAATAGTAATAAATCCTTTGTTGGAACTCTCATCAATCATTTCATTAATTACAGGATCGGTGATATCTTCAATATCAGCGCCAAGAAGGGTGCCCAGTCTAATAATTCGGGCATTCATTTTTGATTTATCTCTATATTCTGCAGTTAGTGTCTCACAATACTTTTGTAGTTCTATGGCAGAATATGGTGACGGTGCTGAAAAATTACTATTAAGTATATGAGCGGAAAGAAGTTCATTTAGCTTCACAGACGTTATTAGTGAAATCTTTGCATCATTCTTTAATGCAGACTTAAGAGTTTGATTCAGGTAGTTTGATTCCTCTAAAAAATCTCTGCTTGAGAAGTTCTCTTGCCTGATTAGATACTCTGAGAGCATATAGTATATATAATCGATTCTTTTTATAGTTTTAAAAAGAGATTCTATACCTGAAAAATCGATGAAATCTGCGCTTCCGATCTTTTTCAGATCGCTTACAACACTTCTGGATCTTGCATTGAAATTATCAACTATAATTACACGACCGCCCTGTTCAAGAAGGGTTTTCGCTAATTTGAATCCGAGAGGGTTCCCTCCGTGTACCAGTACTGAAACTGTCGTGTTAATTTTAATGTCACTGAAGTTACTTCTCATCTATTTTCTCGTTTATATTTATCGGTATAGGGAATAGGTAGGTTTTGATGTTAAGGTTATATCCCTCTCTAACTATAACTGGAAATTCCAAATTTTCATAACCTGTCTTACTTACTTTAATTGTATACGACTGAGGGTTGGTTAAATATGCATTGATAGGGGCTTTATTCGCATATTCACCGTCAATATATACGGTAGCATCGTTTGGTTCAGAAACAAGACTTAGATAGCCTTTCCCATCAGTGACAGGTGATTTTGTGTAATATAAAATATAGCCAGCAGAGATATTCTCTGGCCCTACCTCCAAATCAATAATTGCTTCAGTATTTCTTGCTAGATCAATCTGAACATACCTAACCTCATATGCTTCAGAGACGTCGGTTAACCTTTTTAGTTTAAATGTATATTCTCCAGGACTAAGGTCTGAAATTGATACAGGCGTCTCACCATAGCTCTTGGATCCTAAAAATACCTCAACTTTTGAATTTCTTGATGTAACGGTTACTGTAGTATTGTTGTAGAATTGGTTTAGGTATGGGATTTTGGATAGTATCTGCTCTGTAGGAAGGAAAAAGATAATAGCAGAAAGTATAAATATAGAAAGAATTATAATTGTGGCAGTTTTAATCTTTGGCATAAATTCATTATATGCTAGCGATTAAACTCTGTCTATAAGGTTTTAGTATGAATATTTAGATTCGGGGGTCTTCCCTGCGGACTGTTTAATTCCCTCCTCTTTTCTCTTTTTTGCCCTTTGATTAAGGATAATTATCCCTACAATTGTTACAAATATGATTACAAGAAGGAATACAAACTTATATGCTCCCGTTGTTAAAACGGCAATTATTCCAAAAAACAGCGAGATACTTGTTTCTATAAGGAGTATTTGTGGGGCTGTAAAATTCATATTATTCAGCTGATGATGAAGGTGCATTGGCCCATTTATTCGCATCAATTCAATAATGTTTTTAGGCTTAAACTGTGTATATCTATAATATATAACGTAAATAGCATCAACAAGGGGTAGAGCGAGTATGATGATTGTAGCCGCAACTTTTGCTCCATTGGCAATTGCTAATACTGCTATTATAAAACCATAAAGGGTTTTTCCTGTTGAACCTGTAAATATCTTAGATGGTGGGAAATCAAAGATCCAACCTCCAGCAATTGCTCCGGCAAGCATTATTGCGATTATTATTACAAAAGAACTCTCTGTTCTTACACCTAAAATGAAAAGCAGGGCGAAGGCCACTAACATGTTGCTTTCAAGCAGTCCGCCGATTCCTCCAACCCATTTAACCGCATTCGTACAGATCATTATCCAGGCAACTACAAGCAAATCTCCAGGTAGAATTATTCTCCAATCTACTGTGAGGACTCTAAAAGTAGTTTCAAACCAGTTCAAGTTCACTGTCCCTCCGAAGGGATTATTAACAAAGGGAATATCAATCATGGAAAGTGCAATTACAGATGCTGCAATGAGCTGTCCAGCTAGTTGGACAGGAGCGGGAAGGTTATAAACATCATCGAGAAATCCAATAAGGAAAAGTATACCTGATGCAATTAAAAAAGGTATAACAAGCTCTTTTGAAGTTATAAAGAATGGTATTGCAATGAGAACTGGAAGCAGTACCGCTACTCCGCCAAGGAGTGGAGTTGGTGTTTTATGAATGGCTTTCACGCCAACAGTCTGATCATATTTGTTCAGTTTCTCTTTCCTCATATTTGCAGGATAGTCTATTGCATCGACTTTTTTTGCAAATCTTCCTATGATTGGGGTTAGAAGGAAGGCTATAAGAAAGAAGAGTATAAACAGCGGGATAAATTGAATGTATTTAAAGTATTCTGGGGTTACTGAGGTTATGTGATTGCTTGACAGTAGAAGATTCTGAAGGAGATTAGATGTGTTCGCAAGTAGTTCATTCATAAAGTATTAATATATAGCTACTATTTTAAGAAGGTGCACCGTCAAGGCAAGAATACTAAGCAATTGGATATACAGGAGTAGTTTAACTAACTCCTTCTCCCTATTGTACCACCTATAACTCAATAGAAATGAAATTATAAGTATTAATATTGAAATTATCGGTATAGCAAGAGTAAAGTCTCTTTCTAGAAGCCTCATTGAGTCTATATTGTAGTAATTTATAATTGGTAGCGAACTTGGAAGATCTTTGATTGTTGTGAGAATTAAATACACTTGGAGAGCAACAAGAGAGGTTGATACTGTATTAAGAAACCAAACCATTGAGTCTTTCCCATATTTCATTAAGTCGAATATACGAAACGATTCAGAAACTTTACTTCCAATCTTTAACAGGTAGTTAGAAAGTGGGGACTTAAGGCCTAAATTCAATTGTTTAAATTCTTCTTTGTTTTTTCTCTTCACGATTCCTGATTATATCACTATTTTACTTACCAAATCTTTATATTCATTAAGGTTTAGAGTTTCTGCCCTTCTTGCAAGTATCAGCGAATCTATTTGTGATGTATCAAACTTTTTAAGGTTATTACGAAGGGTTTTCCTGGGGTTACTAAATGCTGTTTTTACAATGATTTTAAACTTTTCAACATCTATTCCTCCGGAGTTACTGTTGTACTTTATCTTAATTAATGCACTCTCTACCTTTGGTTTTGGAATGAAGTTCCCAGGTTTAATTAGCTTGAGGATTTCTACATCTCCATATAACGAGGTAATGAGCGAAAGTATTGATGACTTTCCCTCGGCAAAAGTATATTTCTCTGCGACTTCCTTTTGAATGATGAAATACATAGAATCAATACCAGCTGTCTGTATAAATTTCTCGATAATTAGTTTTGAAATATTGTAGGGAAGCGATCCGTATATAACAATTGGTTTGGTATATCTATCTAGGTCAATTTCATATTCCATTACATCCTCATTTGCAATCTCAGCCTTCGGTAGTTTTAACCTCAGAAATTCGGCAAGTTCAGTATCTTTCTCTATTAGAAGTAGCTTCTCTGCTATTAACTCCAATCTTTTGCTGAAATAACCGTCGCCAGGGCCTATCTCAATTACCGTTTTTGGATTACTTTTTGCAACCTCGGCTACTATCCAGTCTGCAAGATTATGATTGTTAAAGAAATTTTGCCCTAAGGCTTTATTTAATCTCATTGGACTCTAAAGTCCCAAATATTTCCCTCTTTATTGAAGTTCATCATACACTTTGTACATACCGCTTTCTTACTTTCGATTCTTAGGTCTGCCTTGCAATGTGGGCATACGAGAATATCAGTCAAAGTTTCGGCACTTTCAGGGATGAGCGTTCCTGCTTTGTATGAGGTATAGAAGATGCTTGGTGTGAAATATATCCCCTTAAAGAACTTTTGAAGTATACTTTCCGTTTTTATTAAGATCTTTTCTCCTAATACTTTTTTCAATATAGGTACTCTTAGAAAAGAAACCCCTTGTCTGTCTATAATATTGAATCCATTCTCCTTCATCTGCTTTTTAATATATTTAGGATGGAAGTTGTAAAAGAGGGTAGATTCTCCCTTTGTCCCCTCGAAATTCCCATGGGTAGGTTGTTGGTACGGTTTTTGGTTGAAGAAAGAGAAATTTAACTTCAGTTTATTTCTAACAATAGCTTTAAAATGTAGTTTATTTGCAAACTCCTGGATATAAAGAGAGCCAGGGGTGAGGATTCTAGAGACCTCTTTAAAGTATCTCTGTGTATTCTCTATGTGATGCAACACTCTCACCATGAGTCCTCCATCGAAAGAGTTATCTCTAAATGGTAGGAAATAGGCATTGGCCGCAATTAGAGTGGTATTTGGAAATCTCTCCATAATTTCAACGTAGTTTTTCTGAAGAGTTTGTAGCGAGTAGTCGATAATTACTGGATGTTTAAACCTTTCATAATAGAGATCAAGATTTCTTCCGTATGAACCACCTATATCAATAAACCAATCTCCTCGAACATTTTTCAGAACTTTCTCAAGATAGTTACGTTCTGCCTTATCCTCATATCCTCTATTCTCCCAGTACTTGGAGTAGTCGTAATCATATTCGTCGTAGTTTGAAATTTTCACGTTTATTTCCTTTTTAACTTAGCCATCAGCTCATTAAGCTCATTGAATAGGGTTTCTACCCTCTTATTATCTTTTAAACCTTCGGCAACTGCAAGCTGCGCCTGTAGGTTTACAACCCTTACCTGTAATTCAAGCTCTTTTATTCTAGAGTATATATCCTCTAATTCCTCTGGCGTAACAAAGCTTTCCACCAATGCAATGTCCTCAAGGTACTCCCTGAGCCTATTTTCCAGTTTCTTGTGTAACAATTTTGTTATAATTGGCTGATTATCCTTTATTGTAGATAGAATATCTATTATATTCTTATTCTTAAATATACCAATGTCATGATTCTCAGGTATGCTGAGGACCTCCCTTTCAAGGAGTAATTTCAGATAGAGTTCCTCAAAGGATAGATCTATGTGACGAACTTTATTCTCATTGACTTCATTTCTTTGCTCTAGGTTCTCTATTGGCATATTCAGTGCTGGAACAATTGCATTAACTTTGTTTATATAGAAAGCTCTCCTCTGCGAGCTATTAAGATTTTCAGTTAGGTGCCTAACGTAGTTTGTGAGTTTAACCTGATCTTGAAGGCTTGAGAGGTTGAGCTTCTCAATGAATGCACTTATAAGATATGTAAAGGCCTCGCCTTTCTTTGCAATTCGCTTTGCAAGCTCCTTCTCATCTTTCTGAATAAGTTCGTCAATATCCTTTGCTGGGGATGTATTAACGGCATAGGAATTGAGGCCAAGTTTTTCTGCAAGAAGAAAGGCTCTTTCCAGCGCTTTCTGTCCAGCAAGGTCTGAATCAAAGATAAAGAGGATATTCTTGGTAAAATGTGAAACCTTCTGAAGCTGATCTAACACCAGGCTCGTTCCTAATGGGGCTACAATATTTGAAATACCAATGCGGTGAGCCGAAATTACATCAGTTGAACCCTCACAAATTATGCAAAGATCTTCCTTCCTTATACTCTGCTTTGCTTGAAATAGTCCGTAAACACTTGAGGATTTGTGGAATAAAACAGTTTCTGGAGAGTGTAGATACTTTGGTCCATAGTTATTGCCTGGGAGGATTCTTCCAATAAAGCCAATTATCTTCCCGTTTGCTGACATCATTGGAAATATTATCCTATCACGGAATTTATCTCTGAGGACACCATCTTTCTCGATAAATAGGCCAGATTGAAGATACTGAGCCTTTGTGAGTTTGAACTTCTCTTTGCATTTACTAAGCACAATGTTATTTGCTGGAGCGAATCCAATTCTGAATTTCTCTATATCCTCATCCGTAATTCCCCTGCTTCTAACGTACTCCATAGCCCCTTTACTATTCTTTAAGAGTCTAATGTATATTTCAGAGGCAAGATAGTTCATATCGTAAAATATCTTATAAGGTTCGTTTTCGGAGGTATTTTTAAGCTCAACTCCAGTTTCCTTTGCAAGCTTTTCAATGGCCTCCTTGAAATCTAACTTCTCAATCTCTTGTATGAATGTAATAACATCTCCTGATTTACCACATCCAAAACACTTGAATATTTGTATATCTGGACTGATATTAAACGAGGGGGTCTTCTCTGAATGAAATGGACATAATCCTACAAAGTTTTTTCCGGCCTTCTTTAGTTGAATGTATCTTTCTGCGATTGTTACAATATCGGCCTTCTCTTTTATTAGCTCGATAGTGCTATTGTCATTGTTCATGTATACATTATATATCTTTAACGCGGGCAGTTTAATTCATTGTCTTGAATTGTGCATGAGAGTGAGGCTGTTCCCGATGATGAGTTTACATTGAGGGCTATCTCTTTTCCATTAACGAAAAGCTTTGTAATTGATGGTTTACCGGTAAGAATATCCAAGGATTCTTTCATTGTGAATACTGCTGATTTGCCGGGAAGAAGTGCCTGCGCAATCTTCTGCTGGTCATCTACTGATAGCTGAATCCATGTAGCTTCCTGTGCAATTTCAACATATACGGAGAAGGTTGTAGGCTTCACCTGTTCTACAGGCTTCACAACTTTTTCTTCAACCAGTTTCCTTTCTACTCTTATTGTTTTAGTGTTTTTAGTCTCTGTATCCGGGTTTTCACTGGTTATAGTGAATATATTCTCACCTAGTTTCAGTGCTACGATTTTTTCAAAGCTCCCATCTCGTTTAAGAACTATCTTTTCGTCATTAATATGGAGAAGGTTACCCTTATCGGTTTGACCTTTAATCGTTACCTTATCGCTTTCAGTTGCCTCGTTATTTTTTGGAGAGGTTACTACTATTGTTGGTTTCTCATTAAGCTGATTATACTTGTCTACTGTTGATACTATGAACACACTAAGAATTACTATGGCAAGGAGAATTATTACGTTGACGGGTGTTATGAGTTTTTTGAAATCAAACTTTAGTTTCTTTCTCTTTGTTATGCTTATATCCTTTGAATGTTCTTTCAGTGCTTTATCTGACCTTCTATATAGGGCAAGCATCTTATTCACATCCAAACCTAAATACTCGGAGTATATCTTTATAAATCCACTGATGAAAACGTTGGAATCAAATTGGGAGTATTCCTCAGATTCAAGCAGTTTTAAATACTTCTCCTGTATCTTTGTCTCTAGTGAGACTTGGGAGAGGCTTTTTCTAAGGGAAGTTCTTCGCTTTTGTAATATCTGTCCAGGAGTTAACATACTTTAATTATCAAATATACTTATTGGGGCAGTGAATCGCCTTGGTCATTACCAAGTATCTGTTGTGGACTAGAGATTAGCACCTTTCGAGCATTACTTCCATCCTGGGGGCCAATTGCTCCTGCCTCCTCGAGCTCGTCCATCAGTCTTGCGGCTCTGTTATACCCTATTCGAAGTTTTCTCTGAAGAAGTGAGGCTGAAGCCTTCTGTGCGTTTACAATCACATCTAGGGCTTCTCGGAAGATTGGGTCATCCTCTGTCGGAACATCACTTCCCTTCTTCTCTGCTGTCTGTGTTTTTGTTATTTCCTCGCTATATTCAATTACATCGGTCTGATCTTTTATATAATTAATTACATTGTCGAGATCGTTGTTATCTGTAAAGGAGCCTTGAATTCTGATTGGTCTAGGATGCGATGGTGATTTGAAGAGCATATCGCCTTTTCCAAGGAGAGTTTCTGCGCCAATCTGATCGATTACGACCCTTGAATCTATTGCTGTTGTAACACTAAATGCTAACCTTCCAGGCATGTTTGCTTTGATGAGTCCTGTAATTACATTTACTGATGGCCTCTGTGTTGCAAGAATTAGATGTATACCCACAGCTCTTGCCATCTGTGCAAGTCTTACAATCTTCGTTTCTACATCAACGCCTGTTGAAAGCATCAGGTCGGCCATTTCATCGATTACAATTACGATATATGGCATAGCGCTGAATCCCATTCTCTGATTATATTCAGTTATCTTTTTTACTCCCATCTGTTTTAAGATTCTATATCGCTTCAACATCTCTTCAATGGCCCACTGAAGGGCATTAACGACAAGTTCCATATCTGTAATTACGGGAGTTAGAAGATGCGGAATCCCGTTATACGGTGCCATTTCTACCATCTTAGGATCTACAAGTATGAACCTAAGCTCATCAGGGGACTTAGTTAAAAGAAGTCCAAGAAGGATTGAGTTAATACCAACAGATTTACCAGTTCCTGTGGCACCAGCAACAAGGATGTGAGGAAGGTCTGCAAGGTCCCTGATTATTAACTTCCCCGCTACATCTTTTCCTAGAATCAATGGTAACTGGTATTTATCCTTGTCTTTAAGGAGTTGGTTTGCCATTTCTTTTGCATATACATAGTTAGGAGTTGGGTTTGGAGCTTCTATTCCAATTAGTGATGTTCCAGGTATTGGTGCTTCAATTCTTACACTTGAGGCTGGAGCTGCAAGGGCAAGGGCGAGGTCGTTGGTCAGGTTTCTAACCTTTGACACTTTTATACCTACACTTATACTTAGGGCATATTGTACAACCGTTGGTCCTACTGATATCTCTGCAACCTTGGCTAGAACTCCGAAGCTTCTGAGAGTCTGTTCAATTATCAATGCATTCTTCTTAAAAACTTCTTTGTTTTGTGGCTGAACTACAGGATCTTGAAGAAGGTCGAGAGATGGAAACCTCCAGTTTGCATATTTTGGAGCGTCTGTCTCCAGTTCAAGTGAGCTTTGACTTCCATCAGGAGTATATCTTTGCAACTCCCTTTGTCCCTGTTGCTGTTCCGTATTGTTACTAAATATAATCTCTTCCTCATCTTTCTTCTGTCCAAGGCCCTTAATCAGGCTATCCATTCTAGACTGGTCTTCACCCGTATCCTCTGCATGTTCAGGTTTAATCTGTTCTTCTAGTGCCCCTTTGAACTGAAAGCCCTCTCCACCTTCAAACGATTTCTCGACATAATCTCTAAGCTGAGTGAGTTTGATACTTGTTATTAGAGATATAGATATTACAAATGTTACAATTAAAACTACAAATTCAAGGAACTTTCCTAAATATGAGAGAAGAAGTATATGAAGTGAGTATCCAATCTCTCCTGCTGGAAGTTCATAAGTCACACTGCTTTGGAGCTGGTCTGTTGGGACCCAGAAGGTTAGGAATGTAGCAAAAGCAAGGGAAAAAAGAAGAAGTCCAAACTGAAGCTTCCATGATTTAAAAACAGCCTTTGAACTGAAAAACCTCATTGCCAGATATAGAGTTGTAATACCAAAGGCAATTGAGCTGTACCCGAAGAGTTCCACAACTTTTCTTAATAATTGTGAGTCAAAGAAGGGAGAAATTATTAGTGCAAGACTAATTAGAAGCAATATGATTGCTCCAAGAACTCGAGTCTCATCGCTATGTATATTGATATCTTTTATTTTCTTAGATCTCTTCTTTCTGCCCATACTACTTTATTTATATTATTATAATGTATCTTTGACAATAGTCCTTCCATAATATAGTATTAGATACTAAACTTCCATCTAAAAAACGTTTTGACAAAGAAGGTTAAATGTGATAGGATTGCCACGATAATTTCCGATTAATGCAGTTAGGAAAACGATTTTAATAGGTTCTAGAGGATTGCAGTCAGTTATTGAGAATAAGTGAAGATCATAAATTTTGTTTAATTTAAGGCCTTTTAAAACATTCATGTCAAAAGAACCTATGAAAAATAGAGCCGGAAGAGTAAACCTTGGACTTGGCTCTACTAGGGAAATTTCTTTCCCAAACCTTATCGAAGCTCAGATTAAATCTTTCGAATCTTTCATGGAAGCCGGGGTTAAAACCCTCTTTAATGAGATAAATCCTGTGAAGGATACGATGGAAAGAATGTGGACTCTCGAGTTTAAGGACTATAGAGTTGGTGATCCATATAGATCAATAGATGATGCAACTGATAAGGGGCTTTCATATGAAGCTCCTATTTATTCTACCGTTCAACTTCTAAATAATAAGACTGGCGAGATTAAGGAACAGGAAATTTTTGTTGCTGATCTCCCATTAATGACAAACGATGGATTCTTTGTTGTAAATGGAGTTAGAAGGGTCGTTACTCACCAGATTGTTAGAGCAGAAGGTGTTCTCTTTGAGGCTAATGAGGTTATGCCAAACAGAGTTTTATATAAGGCAAGATTAATGCCGGGTGGTGGACCATGGTATGAATTTGAAGTAAGTAAGTATAATGTAATCTCTCTAAGATTGATTCCAAAAAGACCAAGAGTATTAATAACTGAGCTATTCAGGGTTTTTGGTTATGAAACAGATGAAGAGATTAAAGCTCTCTTTGAGAAGGTTGATGATCATGAAGAGTATAAATATATAGAGTCTACCCTGGCTAGAGATTTTACAAAGAGTAAGGAAGAGGCCGTTATAAGTATATACAATAAACTTAGACCAGATGAATCGGTTACATTAGATAGTGCTGAAAAGTATATTAAAGGGCACTTCTTTAATGTAAGAAAGTTTGATTTGGGAAGAGTTGGTAGGTATCAGATTAATAGAAAATTAGGACTTGATTACCCAGTTGATGGCCATGATTCAAGACTTCACATTGAAGACTTAATTGCTCTTGTAAGAAGACTTATCGAAGTTAACAATGGTGTTGTACAGCCAGATGATATTGATCACCTCTCAAATAGAAGAATTAGAAGTGTTGGGGAGGTTCTTCTAAAGCAACTTTCCGTTGGTGTTAGAAGATTAGAGAAGAATATTAAAGATAAGATGAGCATGTACGGCCAAGATGCTAAGCTAACTCCATCAATGCTTATAAGTACTAAACCTGTTTCAGCAGCAATGCAGTCTTTCTTCGGTTCAAACCAGTTATCTACATTCATGGAACAGTCAAATGTTCTATCTGAATTAGAGAATAAGAGAAAGGTTACAGCTTCAGGTCAGGGTGGACTTGTTAAAGAGAGGGCTACCTTCTCTGTTCGTGAAGTCCATAACTCACACTACTCAAGATTCGACCCAGTAACCAGTCCTGAAAGTCAGGCAATCGGTGTTGTTACTCAACTTGCAATCTTAGCTAGAGTTAATGACTTTGGCTTTATTGAGGCCCCATATAGAAGAGTTCTTCAGACAGCTAAGAATGACGGGAAGTCTCCAATTGATAGAGTATCACTTGATGATGTTAAGGCGGGAAATAAGATAATTGTTAAGGCAGGCCAATTGATAACTAAGGATATGGCTAAAGCTTTAACAGAAGTTCCTCAATTAGAAAATGTAAGAGTTGTTTCATACATGACAGACAGTATCGAATACTTTGATGCAAAGGATGAGGAAGATTTAACCGTTACCGCGTCAACTGTAAATACAGATGAATACGGAAACATAACAGATGCATTTGTCCCAACAAGAAATAAAGGATCATTTGTACTTGAAGATACTCAGCAGGTTACTCATATGGATCTTATGGCTGCACAGCAGGCAGGTCTTGGTATGGCATTGATTCCGTTTGTAGCTCATGACGATTCAATGCGTGCTTTGGCAGGTTCAAACATGCAGAGGCAGGCGGTTCCTCTTGTTAAGCAGGAAGCTCCACTCATAGGAACAGGCCTTGAAGATGTTGTCGCAAGGCAGTCTATTTGGTCGGTGTTTGCAGAAGATGATGGTATTGTTGAATACTCAGATGCAACAAGATTGACAGTTAAGTATAAGAATGCAGGAAGAAGAGATTACACACTAAGAAAGTTCTACAGATCAAATGATAATACATCCTTCTCACAGTATGTGAGGGTAGAGGAAGGACAGAAGTTTGGTAAGGGTGATCTCCTCGTTGATGGCCCAACAATGGTTGATGGAGAGTTGGCATTAGGAACCAACCTTAGAGCAGCATTAATGTTCTATGATGGTTATAACTATGAAGACTCAGTCATTATCTCAGAGAGAGTTGTTAAAGAGGATCTTTTAACGTCTATTCACATTAGAGAACACACTGTTGAGGTTAGAGATACAGAACTTGGTGCAGAGGTCATAACCGCGGATATTCCTCACGTAAATGAGAGGATTCTTCAGAAACTCGATGATAGAGGAATTGTAAGAACAGGAGTAAGGGTTAAGTCAGGAGATATCCTAGTTGGTGTTGTTGCTCCAAGAGGAGAACAGGAACTGACTGCAGAGGAGAGGCTTTTAAGAGCAATCTTTGGTGAGGCATCAAGTGATGTTAGAGATAACTCTCTAAGACTACCTCACGGTGAGTCTGGAATCGTTATTCATACACAGATACTCTCCTCAGATAAAGACGATAAACTATCTCCAGGAGTACTACATGAGATAAAAGTATGGGTAGCAAAGACAAAGAAGATCTCTTACGGAGATAAGATCTCTGGAAGGCATGGAGATAAGAATACAGTTGCTGCAATTAAACCAGTTGAAGATATGCCATTCACAGCAGATGGAAAGCCGGTTGATATTGTTTTAACCCCAACATTCATTAAGAGAATGAACATGGGACAGGCAGCAGAGGTACACTTCGGTCAGTATGCATCTCTCTTAGGTGAGAAGCTTGCTCTCCCACTATTCGAGGATATAAATACAGAATGGTTGGCAAAAGAGATGAAGAAGGGTGGATATAAGATGGAACAGAAGGTTGACCTCTTTGACGGTAGAACAGGTGAGAAGTTCCCAAGAAAGATTACTGTAGGTGTTAAGTATGTTTTGAAGCTACACCATATTGCAGATGAGAAAGTACATGCAAGATCTACTGGACCATACACAGTTGTTACCCAACAGCCATTAGGTGGAAAAGCACAGATGGGTGGACAGAGATTCGGAGAAATGGAAGTGTGGGCACTTGAGGCTCACGGAGCTCCAGGAACTCTACAGGAAATGCTTACAATCAAATCAGATGATGTTAAGGGAAGATCTTCTGCCTATAAAGCAATTATTCAAGGGGAGAAGATTCAGAACGTTAATGTGCCAGAGTCATTCAAAGTTCTTATAAAGGAACTAAATGCACTCTCACTTAAAATTGATTTAATTTCTAGTAAACCTCAGTTCGAAGAGGTAATCGAAAGCAATGATGAACAGACAGAATAAAAAAGAAAACTTTAAGGACTTTGATGCCCTTAAGATTACTCTATCTTCACCTGAAGATATCCTTACCTGGTCATATGGTGAGGTTACTAAAGCTGAGACAATCAACTATAGAACTTTAAGACCAGAACCTGAGGGTTTGTTCTGTGAGAAGATCTTCGGACCAAGTAAGAACTATGAGTGTTACTGTGGAAAATATAAGAAGATTAGATATAGAGGAATAGTTTGTGATAAGTGTGGTGTTGAGGTCACAACTCACGATGTAAGAAGAGAGAGAATGGGACACATTAGATTGTCCGTTCCTGTTGCTCATGTATGGTTTGCATACGGAGTTCCAAACAAGATGTCTATAGTTCTTGATATGTCTCACAAACAGCTTCTTTCAGTTATATATTACACAAGATATATGGTTGTTGGATTAGATGAAGAGATGAGAGCTACAACCCTTTCTAAACTCGAAGAACTTAGAAAAGAGGAATTTGGCCAGCTTCAGGAGAAATTAAATGCAGCATTAAAGGTTGAGGAAGATGGTTTTACAGATGAGAAGAAAGTAATAAGTAAGAAGGAGAAAGATAAGGGAGCTGTAGAATTCAAACAGAGCCAGTTAGAACATAAGAAGAATCAGTCTCTTGCAAAAATTAGAAGAGAATACGCAGAGGAAGAGGAAGTTCTACAGGGCTTCTACACAAAACTTCAGACAATTCTTGAGAAGGTTGCGGTTGGAAGTATCATTACAGAAGATGAGTATGTAGACCTACAAGATAGAGAACTCCTATTCTTTGAGTCTAAGATGGGTGCAGAGGCAGTTGATACACTTCTTAAGAACTTAGATTTAGATGCAGAAATCTCAAAACTTCAGAAAATTATCAAGTCAGAGAAACTAGAGAAGAAATCAAACGTAATAAGAAGACTACAGTATCTTGAAGGATTCAAAAAGAATGGAATTGAACCAGAATGGATGGTAATGAATATCCTTCCTGTTCTTCCTCCAGATTTGAGGCCTATTATCCCTCTACCAGGTGGAAAATTTGCAACATCAGACTTAAACGATCTCTATAGAAGAATAATCAACAGAAATAATCGTTTGAAGAGATTAATTGAGATAGGTGCACCAGAAGTAATTCTTAGAAACGAAAAGAGAATGCTTCAGGAGGCAGTGGATGCATTGATTGATAACTCACATAGGCCAAGTAAACCTATGATGAATAATAAGAAGCTTCCATATCAGTCCCTGACAGATGAACTTAGAGGAAAGAAAGGTATCTTTAGAAGAAACCTTCTTGGTAAGAGAGTCGACTACTCAGGACGTGCAGTTATCATTGGAGATGCAACCTTGAACTTGAACCAGTGCGGCCTTCCTAAGTCTATCGCTTTGGAAATCTTCAAACCATTTGTTATAAATCAGCTTCTTGAAAAAGAGTTGGCTCCTAACATAAGAGTTGCCAAAGATATAATTGATTCAAATGAAGATGTAATTTGGGATATTCTTGAAAATGTAATTCAGAATAGACCTGTACTTCTAAACCGTGCCCCTACACTTCACAAATATAGTATTCAGGCTTTCTATCCTAAGCTCGTTGAAGGTGAGGCAATCAGAATCCATCCATTAGTATGTAAGGCATTCAACGCTGACTTCGATGGTGACCAGATGCCAGTACACGTCCTTCTAACAGAAGAAGCAATTGAGGAAGGAAGAAGCGTTATGCTTGCAGAGAGAAACATTGTTTCTATTGCAAACGGTAAGATGCTTGCAAACCCTGCAAAGGATATGCTCCTAGGATTCTTCCTTTTAACAGATATGGTTGAAACAAAGAAACCAAGAATTGTAGGTACATTTGAAGATGCAGTTCGTGCTCATCAGAGAGGAACCCTCCCAATAACAGAAGAGATTCTCGTTCGTGGAAAGGGTAAAACTTGGAGAACAACAGTTGGAAGAATTATCTTCAATGCGGTACTTCCAAAGGACTACGAATTTGTAAATGAGAGAGTTGAATCAGGAATCGTAGGAAAGATTGTCGATACTGTTAAAGCAGAGTACCCATTAGAGGTAGTTGTTAAACTTCTTGATGACCTCAAAACTTTAGGTTTCAAATATGCAACAGATCTTGCCTTCAGTTTTGCAATGGAAGATTGTGAAGTTGATTATGACCTAAAGACAAAGATTGGCCAGATTGAAGAGAAAGAAACTCAACTGCAGGAGAACTACCTTCAGGGATTGATAACCGAGGAAGAGAAGAACAAACTCTCAACTGACATGTGGAACGACTTCGCAGATGAATCGGGTGAAGATGCATGGAAGATGTTAGACAAGAACAACTCTGTATACGAGATGATTCAGTCAGGTGCAAACGGTGGAAAGATTCAGGCAAGACAGATCTTAACTCTTAAGGGAATGGTTAGAGACTCTTCAGGAAACTGGGTACCTCTTCCAATTAAGGGTAACTTCAGAGATGGATTGAATGGATTCGAATACTTTGTAGCTGCAAACTCTGGAAGAAAAGGTATCGCTGACCGTTCTTTGAGAACCTCATCTTCTGGATACCTAACAAGAAAGTTGGTAGATGTCGCTCACGAAGTAATCGTTAGAGAAGAAGATTGTGGATACGACGGAGTTGGATTAAAGGTTGCAAGAGATGATTATAGAAGACTTTCCTTCGAGGATAGAGTGTTTGGAAGATATGCTGCTCAGGATGTTAAGGACTCAAAGGGTAACGTTATAGTTGCTAAGAATGAGGTAATTGATAGAGAAGCTGCATTGAAAATCGACAAAGAAGGAGTAAACGAGATCTTTGTAAGAACCCCAATCTCCTGTAAAACACCTCTTGGAGTGTGTAAGAAGTGCTATGGATTTGACCTAGAACAGAATAAAACAATTGAGTCTGGAAAAGCCGTCGGTGTAATCGCAGCTCAGTCACTCGGAGAGCCTGGAACACAGATGACCATGCAGACCTTCCATAAGGGTGGTGTACAGAGAACTGACATCACACAAGGACTACCTAGAGTTGAAGAACTCTTTGAAGCTAGAACTCCAAAGGTTGAGGCAGAGATGTCTACTGTTAACGGTAAGGCTAAGGTAGAAACCCAGGAAGATGGATCTGCAATTGTTTCAATCAAGGGGTTGAGACCACTTGTAAGATACTATGTTGTTTCAGATGCTAAGAAAGTTAACGTAAGCCACGATTCAAAAGTTAAGAATGGTGAGGTTATGTACCTTGACCACGAGGGAGTAGAGAAACAGGCTCCATTTGATGGAACAGTAGTTGTAGAAGGTGGACTTATTAAACTCGAAGGTTTGAAGAAAGCTGAGGAGACAATTAACGTACTACCTGGACAGACTCTTCTCGTTAATGATGGAGACGATATTGAAGTTGGCCAACAGATTACTGAGGGGGCTCTCGACCCAAAGAAGCTAGCAGCCTTTACAGATATTGTAACTGCGCAGAAGTATATCCTAGATGGAGTACAAAAAGTGTTCAATGAACAGGGTGTATCAATCTCAGATGTTCACATTGAAGTAATCCTAAGACAGATGGCTAGACTTGGAAGAGTACGTGAGTCAGGAGACTCTAGCTACCTAGTTGGAGCTCTTGTTAATAGATTTGTTGGAGATGTTAAAAATGATCTTTTAGTTAAGGCAGGAAAGAACGTTTCTCTCATCCTTCCTAAACTTATGGGTATTAAGGCTTCTGCATTGTATACAGAAAGCTTCCTCTCTGCTATGTCATTCGAACAGCAGGTTAAAGTACTAACCGATGCCAGTATCTTAGGGAAGATTGACTATATACGAGGTATGAAAGAGAGCGTTATAATCGGAAAACCAATCCCTTCTGGGGAGAGTGCCTTGATAGAAGATCTATCTCAATTAGAAGAGGTTAAAAATTAGTTAATATTGTAGTATAATACCAAGCATGCCAACGATAAATCAGTTAATAAGAAAACCTAGAAAGTCGAAACCTAAGAAATTGAGATTTAAAGCTTTGGGAACAAACTTTAATACTTTGAAGAAAAGGTACAAGAAAGCAGACAATCCTTTCAAAAGAGGAGTTTGTATTCAAGTAAAGACTATGACTCCTAAAAAACCTAACTCAGCCCTTCGAAAGGTTGCTAAGGTTAGACTCTCCAACGGAATGGAAGTTGTTGCTTACATTCCTGGTGAAGGTCATAACCTGCAGGAACACTCAGTTGTTCTTGTTAGAGCAGGTAGGAAGAGAGACTTGCCGGGTGTTAAGTATATAGTTGTAAGAGGAAAGTATGATACACAGGGAGTTCAAGGAAGACAGAAAGCAAGATCAAAGTATGGAGCTAAGAAAGCAAAAGCTCACAAAGAATAATTATATTTTAAAAGTTTAAGAAATGAGAGGACATAAGGCAAAAAGAAGAGTACAACAGAAGGACGCTATCTATGGTAGCTATCTTGTTGCAAGACTTATAAGTAAGGTAATGCAGCATGGAAAGAAGAGTACTGCATCTGCACTTGTATACGAAGCTATTGAGAGTGGTGCAAAGAAGTTTAAAATTGAACCAGATAAGTTTCTAGAAGAAGTTGTTGCAAAGGTAAGACCATCATTGGAAGTAAGAACTAGGAGAGTTGGTGGTGCTAACTATGCAGTTCCTGTTCCAGTTCCAGCCGCAAGACAGGAAACATTGGCAATCAGATGGATTGTAGATAACACAAGAAAGAAGAGTGGACAGTCATTTGCTAAACTATTGGAGACTGAACTCGTTGCGGCATTCAATGGAGAAGGAGATGCAATGAAGAAGAAGGCAGACGTTGAGAAGATGGCAGATGCAAACAAAGCATTTGCACATTTCAGATGGTAGTCTTCAACTAAATCTTTGAATTTGGAACACCCCAGAAATGGGGTGTTTTTTATTTATATTAGTTTCTTCCTTAAATAGAGAACTCTTGCCAGGTGGGAATCTCCAGATACTGTGACTTAAGAAATATTTCATATCTTTTGTTTACAATTATATCTGCCTAAATTATCATTTATACAAAATGTTAACCAAACAGGATATTCAAATACTAAAGGAAACCTTCTTTGATCCTATAAACGGAAAATTTGAAGGAATAGAGAAGAGACTTGATAGAGTTGAGGGGAGACTTGATGGGGTGGAGAGGAGACTTGATAGAGTGGATAAGAGGCTTGATGACATAGATAAAAGGTTTGCAACTATAGAGATTCAGCTTACCAGCTTAGATAGTCGTTTAATGGTCGTGGAGGAGATGTTAGAGGATCATAATAGTAGGATTATGACGTTGCAGGATGTTGTAGTTGGAATTAGTAATTATATTCAAGGGGAGCTTACTGTCTACTTACATTCTTTAGAGAAGAAAGACAGTTTTCTTGAAAAGAGAATTCTCCACCTGGGGAAAGGATACGGTAGTTAATTATAGTTGGACGCATGAAGGTTCTCTCCAAAGGATACTTCTAAATAATAGCCCGAGGCCGCTCTACTCCTTCTCGCAATTTTCACATCTTCTCTATCATCGTTGCAACCTATGTGATAAACATTTTGTCTTCTGAATACACCAATTTCTTTCGCCAGACTATCGTAGAAACCGTCCTCGGAATGATCTGGTACCACAAAAATTATGCTTCCTTCAGGGAGAAGTTTTGACCAAAAATCTATTCGTTGATCAAGTGTATTGAGGGGTAAACGCCCTTTGTTTAGGATATATTTATCTGGTTCTAGCCCAAGTACTACCGGGTTGGAAAACTGTCCTAGTAACTGAATATGGGCCATCGTACCCTCAAATCCGCCTGTTATATATGCAATTTTATGTCCATCTGCAAGAAGGGCATCAATATGAGCTTCAATTTCCTCAATTGGCTTAACTAAATCTCTCTCCTCTCGAGAACCAGCAAAAATTACCCAATCTTCAGTGTCTTTGTAAAAAACTCCTTTCGATAGCGAAGATTGATTTGATTGGAAAGAGTGGGTAATTTGTGGATTGCTACCTAAATGCATCCTATATTATACTACTTTGTACTCTCAATTCGTTTCCAACCCTTATTAGGCATTCCTTTCCTTAGCAGAACTCTTTCTACAAATATTCCTGCCCATACAATTAATCGAGTAGGGAACATTAGTAGAGACCAGTATAGTTCTCTGATACTCTTTGGATAGGTGAGTACGAATAGTGCATAAGGTAGTTCTATAAAAAAACTTCTACTCTGTTTGTCCCTTTTAAATATTCCATATTTCTCTAACTGTATAAAACCTCCAAGTGATCTAACTTTCTGATCATAGTAGTCTTGAAGTGTAGTAGGGTACTTAAGCTTTACCTCTGCCTTTGGATTATAAGCAATTTCGAAGCCTTTGTTCCTGATTATGTATGATATATATGCATCATCGGAGAGAACATCCTTTGGAATACTCTTTATAATTCTTCTTACAGCCATAATATATCCACTCATAGGAAAGAATGTATCCCCAGATATATAATACCCAGATTCAGGTACCATTGTGTGGGTCCTTCTATGATGAGCAGAATCTGCAAGAAGATTCCCCATATACCCATAGAAACTATCCCTTTTGTTTCTTGCAACTGGTCTTCCTGTTACACCAGCCACCCTTTTATTTGAAAACGGTTTAAGAATCTCTTTTACAGCATTTCGTTGGAATCTTGCGTCTCCATCTGTAAGGATTACAATATCTCCTTTTGCCTCTTTAAAGGCTAGCTTTAATGCATATGGTTTTCCCCTTCTTACGTCCTTTATCAGTTTAAAGGATTTACCCAGTTTCAGTTTCTTTGCAGCCTTAAGGCCCGCATCGAGAGTCTCCTGATCTGGTGACACTTGAATTACCTCAAATGGTCCCGTAATTCCTGAAAAAGCAGGATCCGCTATGGCTAATATAGCTTTCCCTATTGTTCTTGGTTCTTTATATGAGGTTATTATGATTGAAATCATAATGTATGGATTACTCCGTTTTAGCTGTTTCTTCTGTCTCTGCTACTGGAGCCTCTGCACCTTCTTCTCCTTCTACAGGAGTCGTTGTAACTTCTTCAATCTTTTGCAACTGTGTAATAGTTACTATTGCGCTATTTGCATGCTCCTCATTTGGAAGGGACATACCTTTAGGAAGGGATATATCTGAAATAGAAATAGTTTGACCTGGGTGCTCAAGACCTGAGATATCAATCTCAATATCCTTAACAAGGTCTGCGAGTTTACATTTAACATCAACTGATTGGAGGGTTTTAACAAGAATACCAAGGTTATTTTTAACTGCAGGAGATACACCTACCAATGTGAATGGAATAGAGAAAATCATCTCCTTATTCTCATCGATCTGGAAGAATGCAACGTGCCTTACAGCTCCCGTTCTAGGATTATGGTCAATGTCTTTAACAACAGTCTTAACCATTTTTCCGTTTAGTTCTGCATCGAGGATGGTTGTAGATGTTGCGTGTGCATCTAACCAGTTAGCTTCTTTTAAGGTAATTTGTACATTAAAAGATTCTGTCTTCTCGTTATATACAACTGCAGGTACGATTGCTTGAGCGGCAAGTTTGCCTGCTCTCTTACCAGTTACTTCTCTTTTGTTTAATACTATTTTCTCCATATTCAGTACGTGAGTTTATCAGAATTGGTAGGCTTTGTCTACTAAGGATATGACTATTCCTGTATAATTTGTACGATTTATTTTGTTTTTCATGTTATGAGAAATATTAGACTTGCATATTGGATTACGGGACTTAAATATTCATGGTTTTGGCTTGGAATATGGATTTTATACTACAAAGGATTTGGGGGATATACTGCAGTAGGAATTTTGGAGGTTGTGATGGTAGTAACTGGAATTCTTGCAGAGATACCAACGGGAGCAGTCGGTGATTTATTAGGTAAAAGAACAACGTTAATTATTGCCACATTTGTACTTGCTTTTTCCCAAATATGGATGGGTTTTGCACCGGATCTACTTCAGGTGGCACTCTCGCTTATTACATTAAACATTGGTTATGCTTTCATGTCAGGAACATTTGAGGCTATGATATACGACACTTTGAAAGATAACGGAAAAGAGGACGAATATGATAGGGTTCTGGGAAATGTAACAGCAATTACATATGTATCATTTGCGGTATGCGGTGTAATTGGAGGTTTCCTCTATAAACTATCTCCTGGATTGCCATTTATAATGAACGGAGTTGGTATGGCAGTTGCTTGGATACTAACATTCTTCCTTAGGGAACCTAGGGTTGATACTGAAAAATTTACCCTTTCTACGTATTTTAAACAGAATATTGAAGGTTCTAAGCACCTATTTAGAAATGTGACCCTAAAGAAAATAACTTTTGGATTACTGTTTATTGCCGTTATTATGATAATCATGAACGAGGGCTATAACGATATTCTGATGGTTGAGTATGGATTCAGTGAAGAAATCCTTGGAATCACAAGTGCTATCTTTGCTTTGTGTGGGGGATTAGGCTCAATTTGGGCAGGGAGACTTCAACAGAAAGGTAGGATTAGAAACTTTCTGCTAATTTCGGTTGGCCTCTATGTGATTAGTCTTCTCGTTTCACCTTTCGTGGGAATGTATATTGGTGCTTCCATGGTTCTTGTAAGGTTTGTCTTGGAACCAATAATAGGGAATAGGATTTCAGGAATTCTTAACCGAAATATTGAATCAAAATATCGTGCAACGAGTCTGTCTACTTTTTCAATGTTAAGTAAGATACCTTATGCATTAACTGTATTTTTCATAACTTCATTAACGGATAAGGTCCCTGCAACAAGTATAGGTCTCGTTCTTGGACTCTTTCTTTTCGTAGGAGTTTTATTCAATATAAGGGGTAAACGCAACTCTTTTGCTCACTCTATGAAATAAAGTCTCTGAACTTGACTCTCTTCTTTTCAAATGTTATCCTCTAGCAATCAATTGTTTGGAGTGCTAAATGACACTATCAGAAAGACAGAAAAATATTCTCATGGCAATCATGGAGGAATTCATGAGCAATGCAGATGAAATAGGGTCTGTTTCTCTAATGAAGAAACATAACCTAGGTATAAGCTCTGCTACAATTCGAAGTGAAATGGTTAAGCTCATGCAGGAAGGCCTCCTTGAAAAAAGCCATATCTCCTCTGGAAGACACCCAACAGACCAAGCTATCCGTCTCTATGTAAAGGAAGTTGCAGACACCAAAAGATTATCACAGATGGACGAGGTCGAAATAAGACAGGGAATATTCAAACTTAGATTCTCACAAGACCAACTAATTAGAGATATTCTAGATATTCTTGTTAAGAAAACCGATTGTGCTGCCTTTTTCCTCTCGGACGATGATAGAAGATACTACGGAGTCTCCTCTCTTATGAAGTATGATGAGCTAAGAAATGTTGAGATATTACAAAGGGTCCTAGATGTTTTAGAGGATAGAGATATATTAAGAAAAATCTTCTCCAGATATGAAGGACAGCAGGTCTCTCTTCTAATCGGAGCAGAAACAGGTATTCAGGATCTAGAAAACTGCTCAATTGCCTTTGTTGAAGTAAAGCTATTAAATAACAGAGCTGGCCACATGGGAGTTATCGGTTCAAGACGTCTCGACTATTCTAAAGTAGTATCAATACTCTCAGTTATAAGGGAATCTATTGAAAATTCACTTAAAGGTTGGAACTAAATAATATGAAAAATGGAAGTAACTCAAATACTATGAAAGACTACGATAAGAAGATTAAGGAACTTGAGAACGACTTAAAGACTCTCGCAACTACCATTGATAAGGTGGAGGATGAGAAGCTAGTAATGAGAAATCAGTTAGTTAAAGCCCTTGCAGACTACTCAAACCTAGAAAGAGATATTGAGAAAAGAGTTGAGAATAGATCTATACAGATTAAATTACAGATTACGAGGACACTCTTAAATGTTCTCGATGATGTTAACTTTGCTGTAGTTAACTCCGCAAATATGAAGATGAGTGAAGAGACTCTTAAGTGGGTTGAAGGTGTTAAAGCGACACTTTTTGATATTGAGAAAGCTGTGGGAGAGTTCGGTATTATTAAAATGGAGACTAAAAAGGGAGACATGTTCGATTCAAGTATGCATGAGGCACTTGGAACTGTTCCTGAGGGAGTTGCTGGTACTATCTATGAGGTTGTTCAGCCTGGATACATGCTAAACGACATCATAGTTAGACCTGCAAGGGTCATTATATCCCAACCTAAAATTTAAATTATTATTATAAAAATATGGGAAAAATATTAGGAATAGATCTCGGTACAACAAACTCAGTAATGGCATACATGTCAGGTGGAAAGCCAACTGTAATCGCAAATGCTCAGGGTGGACGACTAACTCCCTCGATTGTAGCTGTTGACGATAAAGGAGAGGTTCTTGTCGGAACCCCTGCGAAGAATCAGTCTGTAATAAATCCAACAGGAACGATATATTCTGTTAAAAGGTTAATAGGAAGAAAGTGGAGTGATCCTGAGATTAAAAAGGATAAAGATGTACTGCCTTTTGAAATGCAAGAATCAAAGAGTGGGGGTGTAGAGGTAAAGATGGGTGATAAATGGTATTCACCACAAGAAATCTCTGCGAAGGTTCTTGCCAAACTCAAGAAGGATGCAGAGACCTTTTTAGGTGAATCCATTACAGAGGCCGTAATAACGGTACCAGCATACTTTGATGACTCACAGAGACAGGCAACTAAGGATGCGGGAAAGATTGCAGGTCTTGATGTTAAAAGGATTGTAAATGAGCCTACAGCAGCAGCTCTAGCTTACGGATTGGATAGTAAGAAGGATGAAACTGTCGTAGTATTCGATCTTGGTGGTGGAACATTTGATGTTTCTGTTCTAGAGATAGGCGATGGAGTGTTTGAGGTGCTATCTACAAATGGTGATACCCACCTTGGTGGCGATGACTTTGACGAGAAGATTATTGAATATCTTGTAGAAGATTTCAAAAATACAGATGGTATTAATCTTAAGGATGATAGAACTGCATTACAAAGATTGAAGGAAGCTGCAGAGAAAGCAAAGATTGAGCTGTCTTCTTCAGAGAGTACAGAAATAAACATCCCTTATATTACAGCCGATTCCAAAGGGCCAAGACATTTAAGAAAAACTATGACAAGATCTGACCTTGAGAAGCTTGTTGCCAGCCTTATAGAGCAGACCGTTGAACCATGTAAGAAGGCAATTAAGGATGCAAAATTAAATCTATCAGATATTAATGAGGTCCTTCTTGTTGGTGGAATGACGAGAATGCCTGCCGTTTATAAAAAAGTTCAGGAGATATTCAATAAAGAACCTAATAAAGGGGTTAACCCAGATGAGGTCGTTGCTGTTGGAGCCGCAATTCAAGGTGGAGTACTTGGCGGTGACGTTAAAGACATTACCCTCCTTGATGTAACCCCACTTTCCCTGGGTCTTGAGACCCTTGGTGGAGTTATGACCAAACTTATCGATAGAAATACAACAATCCCAGTTGAGAAGAAACAGGTCTTCTCTACTGCTGCAGACAATCAGCCTGGAGTTGAGATACACATTCTTCAAGGTGAAAGAGAGATGGCTTCAGATAACAAAACCCTTGGAACATTCATATTAGACGGTATTCCACCTGCACCAAGAGGAGTTCCTCAGATTGAGGTTTCATTCTCAATTGATGCAAACGGAATTCTAAATGTAAAAGCAGTTGATAAAGCGACAAACAAGGAACAAAAGATCACTATTACTGCAACCACAGGTCTTTCAGACGAGGATATTGAAAAAATGGTAAATGAGGCGGCTGAACACGCCAAGGAAGATAAGGAGAAGAGGGAGAGAGCTGAAACAAGGAATGAAGCAGATACCCTTTGCTTTAGTGCAGAGAGCCTTCTAAAAGAGAGTGGGGAAAAGGTTGAGAAGGAGAAGAGGGAAGAGATTGAGGCTATGATTAAAGATCTCAAGGAGCTTATCTCCAAAGACGACTTTGATAAAGAGAAGGTTAAGGAATTAACGACAAAACTTTCAGACAAACTGCAGGAGATAGGGAAGAAGCTCTACGAAGATGCAGCAAAAGAGAGTAAGGAAGAGGAAAAGAAGCCAGAAGAGAAGAAAGAGGACGAGGTAAAAGAGGGAGACGTTGTAGAGTAATTCAATAGGTCATTACTGTACAAAAGGGAGTTAGCTCCCTTTTGTACATATGATGCTTTTATGTTACTATCAATGAGTATGTCATTTTATGTTACTGCCCATGGAAAATGTCGAATAGAAGCTTAAATAACAGCCTTGAAACTGCTCAAAGAATCCTTTATCTTTTAGCCTTAATAGTCGTTCCCCTCAGTATTCTCCCATTGCCTTGGGATTTGACAGAATACTCTATGACTCTTTCCCTTGCTCTGTTTACTATTCCAATCCTTGCTTTAGAAATATCCAAGACCTTTATTAACGGTTCTCTCATATATCCAAAGAATAAGATTGATACCGCCATCCTTCTTCTCTTTGTTCTTTTTTGTCTCTCAACTATTCTCTCAAAATCCCCTATAACAAGCTTTTTAGGATTTGATTCCAGACTTGGAGGTGGACTCGTTGGACTTTGTACCCTGCTTATATTTACATACTCTGCCCGTAATTTTGTGAGGGGGATAGAAGGGGTTATATACTCGTTCATATATCTACTTATTGGGGTTACACTTGCTGCCATATTCAGTATCCTCTCTTTCTGGGGAATGAACCTTTTACAGTTCATACCTTCGTTCAAAGACCTCTTCACCGTTGGCCTTCCATTATTTAGTTCTGCAAGAATATCTATTATTATCTTTGGAAGTGCAGTAATCCTATCTTCAGGGCTTCTTTTCTACGCTTTCAAAAAATATAATTTAGGCCTTGTTATAACAGGGATACTAATGTTCCTTACTAACCTTCTTGCATTTCTTTTGTATTCTCTAGTACAGGGTTCTGAGCAGGTAATCCTTCTTCTTGTTATGTTTGCATGCTTCCTTTTAATACCTTTTTTTAGAAAAAGACCATTAAGTAAAGTATTTGTTAATGTCTCCGTTTTCACATTTCTAATTGTTCTCTCGGGGATTGTCCTCCTTAAAATACCTCAGTTTAAAGATTTAGTTGTAAAGGATTCAAGTAACTTGATTACTCAGGTTACTATTTCACCTGAGACAGGTTGGAAAATAGCCACAAATACAATAAGTGAGTCGTTCTGGAATGGTGTTGCAGGATATGGACCAGATACCTTCTCCATTGCATATAATCTTTATAGACCCTTAACGGAAGAAATTTTAGTCCTTAATAATACTAATTTTACCTACCCCAATAATCAATTCCTTAATATTTTTATATCCCTCGGGGTCCTCGGTGTCTTGGTGTGGATCTATCTCTTCTACCTTGTGTTTATGCAACTCATAACAGATGTTAAGAAGAGAGCTTTCACAGAGACTGAGGATTTCCTTCTACTAATGTTAGATGTTCTATCTCTCTTTCTCTTAGTTTCTTCTGTATTTATATATTTCTCCTTCCTTATATTCCTTCTGCTATTCCTCTTCATAACTCTTGGGGTGGTTCTTAGGCATATGAAAAAGGATGAGAAAGATGAAACATTTGTACTCAGTCTAGGATTTTCAATTCAGAGAGAGAATGAGAGTTTAAATAGAAATCTCCTTTTTGCAGGAGTATTTGTTCTTCTCCCTACAATATGGTTATATTCACAAACCGTTAATTATACCCTTGCTGGCTTTGATGTATTGGAAGCGGAGAGGATAACGGCTGAGGGTAGGGAGTTGAGCGACAGGGGGAAATTAAGCGAAGAAGATAGAGCGAGGAGAATTGTAAAGGCCTCCAACCTCTATGGAAAGGCAATAAACAAAGCCCCTTTGAACGACATGTACCACAGAAGAGCGAGTTTAATTGTAGGGCAGTATGTACAGCTTCTTGTCGATAAATACAATAAAACAGATATAGAAAGCGAAAAGAAAGAACTCTTTGACGATATTACCGCCTATGCAGATATAGCAGTAGAAGAATCTAAAATAGCGACAGACAGGGCTCCACAGGTATACGCGAACTGGGGAACAAGAGCAAATGTGTACTCAAATATAGTTGGAATTGGATTCAAAGTGTACAGTAAGTCAGCCTTAAGTTCTATGCAGACAGCCGCTTCGTTAAATCCTTTAAATTACGAGCTATACTATAATGCGGCTCAGCTTTACGTCGTAAATAACGATAATGATTCCGCTATAAGGACATTGACTCAGGTGTTCACAATTAACCCAGAGCACATTCCGTCTAACGTTCTTGCAGGTGAGTTATCTTTGAATGATAAAGATTACAAACAAGCAGATAGATATTTTGCGAAAGCCAAAGAAGTGATGGACAAATATGGAAGCACAGATACAGAATTATACAAATATGTAGTGAAGAGGCTTACTGAAATATCGCCAAATCTACCAAAGAAAGAGGATGAGACGAGTAATGGTGATACCAAAACTACGGAAACGAATCTTAACAATAGTACTGGACTCGAAAATCAAAACTAGCTTTTCCAGATAATGAGATTGGTTATAAATATTCCTATATGTCTGTGAATAGTAGCTTTCGCCCCATTAAAAAGTGATAACCATTTCTTTGTTGGAAAGTAGTTTATCTCCTCGTAGGGATTTTCTTTTCTCTCATCTAGTTCAAGCCTCAGATTTAAAATACTGTGTAACCATTTTTGCACAGATATCGGAAGATGTTGGAAGAATGGAAATGCATAGTGGGGCTCTATTATAGTATTATAATCAGGAACAAGGATTAAGAATTTCTTTCCAACTCTCTGTATTTCTTTGCATGTCTTTTGAAGCGCCTCGTATGGCTTTACATGCTCTAAAACCCCAATACATACAACTGCGTCAAACTCCTCATCCTTGAATGGAAGAGTTCCGTCTCCTTTTATTTGAAGATATATGAAGTTTGGCCTGTTGATTTTACTCTCTTTAAAAAGATCTACACCAGTTATTGGATTCTCCTTATTAAAATACTCAAAGGTTAGACCTTCTCCACACCCAACATTAAGAACTCTGTCCGTAGGTTTTAAATTAAGGAGTTTAACTATCTTGTCATACCTTCTTTGCTTTTGACGAATTGGATTATAAAAGTTTCTAGGATGTAGATTCATAGTCAATGAGTTATATTTTATTTAAAGTTCTTATAATACTTGCTCTCTGCTACAGTACTATCTCTATAGTATTTACTATTTAGTGACTTATGTCCATATGATTTCTCAACTTTCTCATCTACCTCCTCAAAAGCCATCTGAGCGATTTTCATCCCTGAATATAACTTAATTGGTAGGGGGGAGAGATTTACAATTTCCAATGTCATACGCAGGCAATTACCTGGGTCTAAAAACCCTGCTGTAGTATGAATAATCAGCCCAAGACGAGCAAGTGAGCTTTTTCCTTCCAGCCTTCCTACATGACAATCGTCAACGCCTACATACTCCACTGTATGGGTTAGTACAAAGTCGCCAGGCTGAAGAATATAACTATCGTCATCCTTATCCAGATGTATCTTCTCCATGAGATCAGATACGGGCTTTTTAACATCAATCATCTTATGCTTCTTGGTATTGAACCTCATAAACTCATTACCAAGATGTAAATCATAGGAAGTAGGCTGAAGATTCTCCAGTACGAACGGTTCTATTGTTATCGCTCCGCTCTTTAACTTGTTTTTAATGGATTTATCTGACAAAATCATAGGTAACTACTGAGAATTAAAACCTTAAAGTATAACATAAACTATTGCTATAATTTAAATGGAATATAGAGGCAGAGAATATAAAGTAATCATATGGGATTGGCTTTGGACCTTGTACTCAAGGAAGGACAACAGACTCTTTGGTTGGGTCAATGAGTATTTTGAAACTTACGGAAAAGATTCTAAAAACTTCATAATCAGCTATGCAAATACTCCCCAAAAAAGAACAGAGCTCATAAGGAGATTCGGACTATCTCAGTATTTTGAAGGGATTGTTATAAAGAAAGGGGATAAGGTAGAGCTTTTTAAGGAAGTTATTGAAACTTACAAGCTGAATAAGGAGGAGATTTTGGTAATTGGAGATAATGTCTCAAAGGAGGGAGTTGCTTGTAAGGAATTAGGTTTAGATTTTATCCCTATCGCCCTCTGGAACGAGTATGTTTACACTAAACTTAGGCTTGGGCTTAAATAGTACAAGACCATAGAGAGTAATCTCTGGATACGCTGCTTTTATAACCTTTGCACACTCTTTAAGGGTAGATCCTGTTGTCGTTACGTCATCAATGAGGATTATATGTTTTATACAGCTCATTATCTCCCTCTCTGCTATGAATGAGAAGGCGTTGTTTACATTCCTCTGCCTCGTCTCATGTGTTACTTTTGTCTGTGGTTTTGTATTTATAACCTTCTCTAGTATGCCGTTCCCGACCTTTATATTTAGTAGTGCCGATAGTTTTCTGGCGAGTATCTCACTCTGATTAAACCCTCTCTCCCTCAATCTTTTGCGGTGTAGAGGTACTGGAACTAGTATTGTATCTACGTAGCTTATACCTGAAATTCTCACATACTCAGTTATCTCTCTCTTGATAATCTCAAGAATCTCTTCAAGAAGGGCATAAGAAGATTTAAACTTGATATATTTTAAATACTTTCTCGTTGTCTTGTTATACTGAAAACACACAAAGAGAGAGTGAATCCCATTTGATAAACGAAGGCATTTCTCGTGTGTACTATAGCTTTTAGCTATCTTCCCGCAGACAAAGCAGTGTGGAATCTGTTTTATAAAGTTGTTTCTACACTGGTTGCATACCCAGGAGCCATGCTTAAGACATCCTATACAGAACCTTATTGAAAGAAAATTATTCCCCATATCCTATTGTCTCAGGAAAAGATTAAATGTATATTAAATAGCTTTGTGTATGATTAGTTCCTATGGTATTCTTCATAAATAATGAACGTAATTAAGAGCTTTTTCAAAAAAATCTATTATCTTGTTAACTCCGTCGGCGCTATCACACTCCTTCTTCTGTTTATTAAAGCCTTAGGGTTTATTAAAGTTCGTATTATTGCTCAGCTGTTCGGTACATCTAGAGAACTGGATATTTTCTGGGCAGCATTTACAATTCCTGATACTATCTTCAATGTTCTTGTCGCTGGAGCTATAAACGCAGCTATAATCCCTGTTTTCACAAATTTCCTTCACACAGATGAAACAAAATTAAAAGATATCTTTAAGAGATTGACTATTGTATATACATCATTCTTTATTATTGCTTCTATAATCCTCTTTGTATTTTCAAGGGAGATAGGTGAGTGGCTTATTAATGCAGATAATCTACATCAATATCTTGGAACTGCAGCATCAGTTAGTCTTGAAAATGTAGATCTATTTTCAAACATTATGAGAATAATGCTTGTATCTCCAATCCTGTTGGGAGTTAGCAGCTTAATTGGTGCCTATTTGCAGGCTCATAAGAGATTCTTCACTGCAACCCTTGCCCCACTTCTTTACAACCTTGGAATGATTCTTGGTTCTCTCATACTTGTTAAGTACTCTAACCTTGGAATTTATGGTATTGCCTGGTCTGTTGTACTTGCCTCTCTATTCCATCTCCTTATACAAATTCCTGAATTCCTTCATATATATAAGTCTGTTCCTGAGAGCCTGGGAAGCAAGCTACATAGACTAATTTCACATCTCTGGTCTAAAGAGATTGTTAGCGTATTCAAGCTTGCCCTTCCAAGGATAATTGGATTACTTGGAGAACAGGTCAATGTTATTGTTAATACCGTGATTAGTTTTACACTTTCTGCAGGGGCTCTGAGTGCATATAAATTTGCTTTAAGCTTGCATCTTTTTCCTATACAGATATTTACAGGAGCAATATCACAGGTAGTTTTACCAAAACTTTCAGAGGAGTATGCAAAGGGTAAGAAGGATAAGTTCATGAGAACTTTCAATCGTGCTTTAAGGCAAACCCTCTTTATCATCTTGCCGATTGCCGCTATCATTCTTGTTTTGAGATTACCGCTTGTTCGTTTAGCGTATGGGGTCGGTCAGTTCGACTGGTGGGCAACTGTAATTACCTCTTGGTGTCTTGCTCTTCTCGCAATCTCAATCGTGGCACAGTCCGCCGTTTCTATCATCCTAAGAGCTTTCTATGCTATTCACGAAACAAAACTTCCTCTTATTGCAACCTTTGTTTCTATAATTGTAAATATACTTTGTGGATACTACCTCACCAACTTCTTCAGTCACTATTGGGATTGGAGACCTATACTTGCCCAGATAGCATCACAGCTAAGTTATATTGACGCCCAAACTCTTTTCCAGGTAATTATGTCATTTATCCAAGATACCTTTAGATGGATGCAAACCCGTAATCTCTCTGATGCGGCTGTTGGAGGACTTGCCCTTGGTTTAAGTATCTCCTTTGTTGCTGAGATGTTTGTAGCAGGCTGGTTACTTCAGAGAAAGATTAGAATTTTCAGTTGGAAGTATACATACAAACCACTTTTGAAGATTCTTGCCAATACCTTAATTATGACAATCAGTATGTACTATGTCTTTAAGCTTTCAGACTTCAACCTTGATACAACAAGGACCGTTTCAGTTATAGGAGTAACAGTCATAACCTCCCTCTACGGTCTTCTTGTATATGTTGTAGGGTCTAAAGTAATGAAGGTTCATGAATTTGAATCTGTCTCAAAGAAGGTTGTATCAGTTGTCTCCCCACTTCTTGATACTCTAAAGTCAGTTATAAGAGCTAAAAGAAATGAAGAAAAGAAGTAGTACAAGCAGGGGAAAGAGAAAAAGCTTAGGCCTGAGCTTCTTTCTTGTTGCCCTTCCAGTCTCCCTTCTCATTGCTCTTATACTCTTTGTTGGACTTGTCTTCCTTGTCCTTCGTTCTAATTATCTCTCCTGGGAAACTGAGTTTGAAAACTCCCACCTCTCTGTGGACTATCTAAATGTGCAGAAGAGTACTAATAAAGAAGTAGAAAAGAAAATAGAGAGTTTCAAAGCTAGTACGAAGGAGGTGGATTTCGTTGAGATCAATCATGTTCACTTTGTTAACCTTCTCGCTACTAAAATCAATGAAAATCTCCCTTCAAGACTCTCTATAAAGAAGATGTATGTTGAACCTGCTCAGGGTTTCTGGAAGATATATTACAAGGTTAATGTAAAAGGGTTTGGAGACTTCTGGCTATACTTTGATCTGAATAAAGATCAGGTAGAGAGTACTGATCTCTATATTACCGACTTTAAAGTTGGTAACCTTTCGGTCAAGGATTGGGGTGGAGAGAATATTGTTGTAAATATAAACGAGGGTATTAAAGAGGCTATGATACTTATTACTCAGAAAGACTTTACAGGACGTACTATCAGAAATATCGAGCTTGATGAAGAAAATATTGTTATAAAGGGGGAGAAGTAGTATGAAGAAACCGTATCTAACCATTATCGTTCCAACTCTAAATAATGAGAAATATATAGGAGAGCTTCTCGCCTCTATTGAGAAGCAGACGTATACAGATTTTGAGGTAATCTTCGTTGATGGAGAGTCTAAGGATAGGACGCTGGAGATGATAAGTGAATTTAGAAGTAGGTTAGTAAATATAGATGTAAAAGTAGTCTCTCAGAAGCCAAGAGGAGTATCATCTGCATTCAATGAAGGAATTAGACAGTCAAATGGAGAGTACCTTATTTTCATGGGTACAGACGACTACTTCACAGATAGATACTCCCTTGAAAAAGCCTTCCAAATACTCAGTTCAAATAAGGTTGATATTATGCATGGAGAGACTGTAAAACAATATAAAACAGTTTTTACCCGCCCTCGTTTTACGAAACATGCCATCGCCAGCTATATTCTTGCTCTAACGTATCGTATGCCAATAAGCCATCAGAATACATTCTTCAGTAGGGATATTTTCGATAAAATTGGAATGTACGATGAAAATCTAAAGATAAGTATGGATCTTGATTTCCTTATAACAGCACTAAAAGGTCGATATAAAATTCTTTTAACTAATGCTAACTTCTCAGTTTTCAGACACAGACATGATGCGGTTTCAAAGAGGGAGGGGTGGAGATATCCTCTTTTAGATATTCCTAGGCTTACCTATAAATATGGGGTCGTTCCTTTCCTTAGTTTCCCCATCCTTTATTTTAAATATGCTGAGAATCTTTCCTTCTTTTCTTTCGATGAGGCGGAGTATTTTGAAGAAGGCTCACACTCACTTGACAATTTCAATCTTCCTTTCTAAAATCTAGCAGTCACTTTTAAAGATTGCTAATAGCTAAATTATAATATAACGTTAATATGGCAAACAAAGTTCCATTACAGCCAATAGGTGAGCGAGTTCTTTTAACTCCAACAGAAGTTGAAGAGAAGACAAAGGGTGGTCTATACGTCCCTGCAAGTGCAAATGAAGATAAGAAGCCTGCAACAGGTGTTGTAGTTGCATTGGGAGTTAGCACAGATGCAGATTTCAAGTTCTCCGTCTCCGTTGGTGATAAGGTATATTTTAAAAAATACTCACCTGAAGAGGTAGAGGTAGATGGAAAAAAATATCTCATCATTGAAGAAGAAGATATTCTCGCAGTTGCTAAATAGATATATAAGTTTTAACTAAATACAGTAATGGCAAAACAGATTATTTACGATGAAGAGGCAAGAAAGAAATTAAAAGCGGGTGTAGATATGCTTGCAAACGCAGTTAAGGTTACATTAGGACCTAAAGGCCGAAATGTTGCTCTCGCTAAGAAGTATGGTACTCAGGTTGTTACAAAGGATGGTGTTACAGTTGCAAACGAAATCGAGCTTGCGGACCCATTCATGAACCTAGGAGCCCAGATGATTAAGGGAGCAGCAGAGAGTACAAATAAACTAGCGGGTGACGGTACTACAACCGCTACAGTTCTTGCACAGTCTCTCGCAACACTAGGACTTAGAAATGTTGCAGCTGGAGCAAACCCAATTGCCGTTAAGCGAGGTGTTGATAAAGGCGTAGATGCAGTTGTTGAGTATCTTAAGAAGAGTGCAAAGACAATATCAACAAAAGAAGAGATTGCTGACGTTGCTACCATCTCAGCAAACAATGATTCTGCTCTTGGAAAGATGATTGCAGATGTATTTGATCAGATAGGTAAGGATGGAGTTCTAACAATTGAGCAAGCAAGAGGATTTGATGATGAGATAGAGTATACACAGGGATATCAGTTTGATAGAGGATATGTGAGTGCATACTTCGTTACAAACTCTGAGTCTCTAGAGGCAGTTGTAGATAATCCATATATCTTCATAACTGATAGGAAGCTTTCAAGTCTTCAGGATATTCAAGCTATAGCTGAAAAAGTTCTACAAGCAGCAGATAGACCACTTGTAATAATTGCAGATGAGATTGAGAACCAGGCATTAGCTACCCTTGTTGTAAATAAACTTAAGGGCACAATAAATGTTGTTGCTGTTAAAGCTCCAGGATTTGGTGACAGAAGGAAGGAGATGCTTCAAGATTTAGCAATCCTCACAGGTGGTACATATATATCTGAAGAGGTTGGAAGGACCTTGGATTCTGTTGATATCACAGACTTAGGTAGTGCAAAAAAAGTGATTGTTTCCAAAGAGAATACAATTGTGATTGAAGGTAAGGGAGAGGCAAAGAGTCTTAAAGATAGAATGAATGAGATAAAAGCCCAGTTTGAGAAAACTACATCTGACTATGATAAAGAGAAGCTTCAAGAGAGACTTGCTAAACTTTCAGGTGGAGTCGCGATCATAAAGGTTGGAGCTGCTTCAGAGGTTGAGGCGAAGGAGAAGAAACAGAGAGTTGAAGATGCCGTTAATGCAACAAGGGCTGCCTTGGAAGAAGGAGTTGTTGCAGGTGGAGGACTAGCTCTACATATTGCAAGAGAGGTTCTTGATAAGATGAGACTCGATGATCAGGACGAGAAGATTGGATTACAAATCTTGAAGGAAGCACTAAGTTCTCCCCTTAAGCAGATCGCAGAGAATGCAGGGCAGGATGGTGCGGTCGTGGCTGCAAATTGCAGTAAAGAGTTAGGATATGATGCAAAGAATGATAAGTATATAAATATGGTTGAAGCAGGTATTACAGACCCTGTTAAGGTGACAAGGCTGGCTTTGGTAAACGGAGCATCTGTTGGAACAATGTTGATAACAACAGAAGCTGTAGTTGCAGATCTCCCAGATGATAATAAAGACCTTTCTGGTCCAATGGCTGGTGATATGGGTGGAATGGGTGGTATGGGAGGAATGATGTAATCTTGAGAGTAAAAGAGAAATCTTTGGCATTGAGGAGGGAGGAAACTCTCTCCTTTATGTTCTATATATATCTAATCTCTTGTGCTAGTACCTGTCCGACGGCACCGTCAGATCTATCTGTAAACCTAAAAGATCCGTTCTCAATGTTTAGATATATTCCCTTATCACTAATTACTTTACTGCTTACATAGACAATCCCATTATCTCTGATATCAATTGTAGAATTCTTAATAAGTTTACTTTCAACTGCAAACACAGTGACTCCTATCTCATGTATCCACTTGGGGGCAGAGTAGAAGAGCTTAGTTTCGGAAGGGAGAAACATTTTAGATTCCGGTAGGGATGTGAACAAGGGAACTTCGTAGAATTTATATTCACTTGCATTGTTATCTTTTTGTAATAATTGATGAGATGGGATATTGAATACCTCAGAAATCCTATCTATCCGCGAAAATGGAGAACTCAATCCCCGTTCATACCTTGATACCATCTCCCAAGTAACTCCGATTTTGTCAGCTAATTCCTGTTGAGTCATCTCTGACTTTTGCCTGTAATCCTTAATTTTTCTCCCCACATCTTTATACTTCATATATATGAAATGTTAGTAGATGCGGGTTTGATATTATATAGAATAATATGTCGTATTTAATAATATGAGAGAAGAAATAATCGCTATCGTTGGAAAAATGGAAGAGCTTTTCCTAATAATCCCCAAAGGGGAAAAGAAGATAATTAGGGATGAAATAGAGAAGATAGATCAAATGTGGGAGAGTTTTAAAAAGAAAATATTAGAAACTTTCTCCTAGAATATCTTCTCCTCCTTGGCCTTACCTCAATGATATTAGACCAGTTTTCAGCCAGCCATAGCTTTGAATCATTTAACTCTTGGTGAAGCCCTCTCCTTATCATATCTTTGTCTACAATATTTCCCCTATGTGGGTCACTATATAGTTTAGGTAGAGGAGAGTTAAACCCATGTGAATAATGGACAAGCTCATGACCTATGGTGCTAACCAGAACAAACTCAGGGACAATCAGGCTGGTAAAGTACCCAGTGAGCACAATATTGGAGATACTTGTATCTCCCTTTCTCGACTTTATAGCCCCAAGCTGTCTGTATGATCTTCTTCCAAACCCTATTGTTACAAGATTTGCCCTAGGAACGTCTTGAAAGTATCCATCCCATATAGTTTCAAGAAGGTTATTTAAGTAGTGATTATCTCTCATAAAATGCTATTATATTTCATATATGAAAACCAAACCAAAGATAAAGTTTGATGTACTATTTAAAATCCTTAAACTAGTATACGGCCTATTTCCATTTCAGGCTATAACCAGAGATGTCCTTTTCCTAATAACCATTGGACTTGAAATGTACGGTATTGGAATCGGAGGGTCGTTTATTGATGCCACAACAGAGCTGCTTCTTAATATGGATACTTTCACCTTGAGGGCATTCTTCTTTTCGGACTCCTTTTTCTATCTAGCCTTAGGCCTTGCTGTCTGGATGCTTATTAATTCTCTTAACAGCTTTAGAAACTATCTATACGGTGAAATTGAGAAGAGAGTACAGTTCCATATGCAAAGTGCTAGGCTTGAGGTTATAGCAAGGTCAAACCTTGAGGATGTAGAGAGGAAGGACTTCCGTGACCTTATGGAAATTCTTCCAAACTTCTCATACCCCAATATCCTTGCTGCATACGCAGCTTTCTCAGACGCAATTAAGTGGGCGATCAGAGGCGTAGCTTCCATTGGATTCCTCTTTGCGACATTAGGATGGAGTTCTCTCATTCTCATCCTCTTTGCCCTCCCTGAAAATCTTGCTGCCCACTATAACAGAAGGAAGAACCATAAATACAATAATGAGGAGGTAGAGAGACTGAAGAAGGTTAGTTATCTAGAAAATATAATAACAAGACTCCCATACTTCCCTGAATTAAGAGTAGATAATGCGATTAGATATCTTAAAGATTCATATGAGAAGGAGGGAGGGAAGTATATGGATGGTAGTATTGAACTTTCCAAACATTTCTATATTGATACAACCCTCTTTGCTCAGATTGGGAGACTCACCCTCACTCTCTATGTCGTCTTCATCCTATTTATGTCTGTTACGCTTAAACTCACAATTGGACATTTCAAGGCTCTCTACGACTATGCTGTTACAGCCTACGAAAGTTTTGTTAACCTCATTGGAACGCTTCTGAGGTTGTATACCCATCTCGACTACTCTGCACCATACTTTGAATATGTTGAGTATAAAGGGTTCGGAGATGTTAAGAGTGGTGAGAATACTATCAAGGGAGGTACTCCAACTCTTCAATTAAAGGATCTAACATATATTCACAAGGATTCAGGGAAAAAGGCTTTAAACGATATAAACTTAAGCATACCCTCTGGGAGAAATATTGCCGTCGTTGGTAGTGATGGATCAGGGAAATCTACCTTTGTTAGAATCCTCTGCGGACTGTATCAGATTATGGATGGAGACTATATTATCGGCGGAAATTCCATAAGAGACCTTTCGAGAGGGGAACTAAAAAAGAGGATCAGTGTAGTGTTCCAAGACTTTGTTAACTACAACCTAAGCCTTAAAGAGAATATCACCCTTACGTCAGAACTACATAGGGTAAATACAAAACTGTACCAGAAGATCCTTAAGATATCTGGTGTTAAGGATATGATGGATAAGGAGGGATTACATGATACACAGATCCTTGGGAAATATTTCTCAGGTGGAAGGGAGATATCTCCTGGATACTGGCAGAGACTAGCAATAGCACGAGCACTGTACAGAAATAGAGACATATACATTCTCGATGAACCCTTCCTATACATTGATGAGAAATCTAGAGGGAAGATTCTCAAAGCTGTTATGGAACATCTCGGTCCACAAAGAACCCTTATTTATGTAACTCAGGAAGAGGACTTTTTAGATATGTTTGATGATGTGTATGATTTGACAAATGGTAAGCTATTTAAGAGAGAACTTGTTGATACTGTTGTTAAAAAGCTTCCTGGTTATACGAAATGAACGCCATATACTGGTTCGTAGTTATACTTGGATACATACTCGCAACTATTTCCCTCCTCTATGTTTATGTAATTGCGATTTCTTTTCTAAACGAAACTCCATTCGTTTCTCTTGAGAGGAAGGCTATTAAATTCGCCCTTTCTCTTTTAGATCTAAAAAAAGGGGATTCCTTTATAGATATTGGTTCAGGAGATGGAAAGGTTGTTCTGCTTGCCGCAGAAATGTATAAAGAATTCGGAAGCTATAATGGGGTTGAATACAGTAAACCGCTTGTGATGATTTCAAATATAAGAAGGATATTTTCGAAGTCTAAATATAGTATAAAGTTTCATCATAAAGATGCGTTAAAGTATGATTACAGAAAGTACAATAAGGTATTCATGTACTTAACCACACCTCTTGCAACCTCCGTTACAGAACTCCTTCTAAAACAGCTTAAACCAGGTTCTGTAATAGTTAGTGTATATTTCCCAGTAGAGATTAAAAATATTAAGATTGAAGAGAAAAAATATCGTATTGGTGGTAAAATCAAAAGTTTCTATATTATTACAATACCCTAAATGTCACAGATATTAGATGGAAAATCACTATCGTTGAAAATAAAGGAAGAGTTAAGAAAGATGATTGAAGAGAGGGTTTCAAACGGATTTAAACCACCGAGGTTAGATATTATTATGATTGGTAATGATTATGCAACTTCACTATACGTTGGTATCAAGAAGAGCCTGGGGCAGGATATTGGGGTAGAGGTAGTAGTACATGATTTAGATTATGCAATTGAGACAAAGGATTTGATTGGAAAAATTAATGAGATTGAGAATATTACAGATGGTATTCTGGTTCAGCTTCCTCTTCCGGAGAGGATTGATACGAGGAAGGTTTTGGATAGTATTCCTGTTCATTTGGATATTGATGGCCTGACTACAGAGAACCTTGAAAAGCTCAAGAAGAATGAATTAGGTGCAATCCCTTCCGCTACAGCCCTCGGAGTGATAACTCTCTTAAAAGAGAATAACATTGAGTTAGAAGGGAAGAGAGTATGTATGATTGGTAATAGTATAGAGGTTGGACAGCCTTTAAGTGCAATGTTAAAGAATGAAGGTAGTATAGTAACGGTATGTGATATTGATACCCCTAATACTAAAGAAATTTCTAAGGAATCTGATATTGTAATATCTGCAACAGGTAATCCAGAGATGGTGACTAAAGAGTGGATTAAGAAGGATGCGGTAGTCATAGATATTGGTATTAGCAGGGTTGGGGAAAGGATTGTTGGGGATGTAAACTATGAGGATGTAAAAGATCAGGTCTCCTATATATCTCCTGTTCCTGGAGGTGTTGGTCCTATGACTGTAGTTAGTTTATTCAGAAATCTAATCACGACATTAAAAACTTAATAAAAATAGACTTCCAAAATTTACAGACGATACAGAGTTTAGACTAGTTTACATGCCAAATCGGATTGTACTAAATCGAGGTATGACAGTATAATAAATATCATGAAGGAAAAGATCGAAATATGGAAAGCCAAATTTAGTCAGATTGTGAAAAGCACCCAGCACTTTTTACATGCTCTTATTGCGTTTGCGTTACTCTTTCTTCTTTTTAATCAACTGGTAAAGGTACAGCCGGAAACAGGTGTTCAATTTTTAAAATTAATCTTGTCTTGGCAAGTCTTAGCGTTTATTGTGATTTTGATATTTCAAAGACCTCTAAAAGAGCTTATCTCAAAAATCTCGAAAATCGAGACTGACAGCTTTTTCCTAGAGACCCAGCCTGAATCTAAGGTAGAAAGTGATGAAAAAGGAGTGAAAAGGCTCGATGTGCAAATTCCTCAAGCAAGTAATGTAGACAATCTTGTTACTTTAGGGGAGATAGACGAATGGAGGGATATAGTGTTAGATTCTTCGGTAAACTTTAATAAACGGTTAGAAGAAATAAAAGCAGGAAAAGAGATCACCGTGTCCATATTACTAGCTGTAGAACTTTATGATTTTGTGGGTCTTAGTCGATTTTTGGTAGCTAGGACGAAGAGATTACTAAACGATATTAATAAAGCGGGAAGGACTAAAGTTGTCGATTACCATGATAATTTCTTGTATGTTGTTGAGGACTTACCTCTAAAAAGTGGCTTAGAAGAGGGCTTTGACAAGCGGATTGAGCTAAATACCATGTATGAAATTTTGAAGAATGAAAAGCTAATAACGGAAGATAGTGGGTTCTTTGGTATTACTTTTAAAGGGCAAAGATTTTTAAAGTTCTTAGGTTTAAAGTAGAGCTAAATACCATGAATATTAAATCACAGTTTCCAATATTTAATAACAATAAGGGGTTAATATACTTAGACTCTGCCTCAACAACTCAGAAACCTGAGGCTGTTATAGATTCCATTGTACAGCAATATAGTAATAACAACTCAAATGTTCATCGTGGACTATATAAAATTGCTTATAAGACAGATACAAAGTGGGTAGAGGCACACAGTATTGTAGCTAAATACATAAATGCAAAATCATACAAGGAAGTCTTCTTTACAAAGAATAGTACAGAAGGACTAAACTGGATTGCCAATACGGTATCTCTCTCTCCAGATGACGTTGTCGTTATCTCCGAAATGGAACACCACTCCAACGTTCTCCCATGGATGAAAGTCTCTAAAGAAAAAGGAGTTATACTTGAAAAGATAAAAGTATCAGAAGAGGGAACCCTAGATCTCTCACACCTAAAAGAACTCGTTAGTAAATATGGAAATAGGATGAAAGTAGTTTCAGTCCTCCATCAGTCAAACGTATTAGGAACTGTAAACAATGTTGAAGAGATTGTAAAAGTTGCAAAGACAGTTGGTGCCTTAACCGTAATAGATGCCGCACAGAGCATTGCTCATATGGAAATAGATGTGCAGAAGATAGGGTGCGATGTATTAGTGTTTTCATCTCATAAAATATACGGACCTAGTGGGATAGGGGTTGTATACTGCAAAGAAGAACTCTTAAACTCATTTGAACCTTGGCTAAGAGGAGGAGAGATGGTTAAAAGCGTAGAGGAAGATAATATCCTGTACAATGACCTCCCGTGGAAGTTTGAAGCAGGAACCCCTGCTATAGAGGCTGGAATAGGGCTTGGGATTGCACTCAAGTGGTTTGAAAAGAGTGTAGAAGAGCTTGGGGGATGGTCTGAATTTAAAAGAAAAGAAAAAGCCCTTACCACTCTCTTGGTAGATGGTTTAAAGGAGATTGAAGGAATCAAACTTGTTGGAGGAGAGATCGAGCGGGAGGGAATAGTCTCATTCAATATTGATGGAATTCATCCGCATGATATATCTTCACTTCTGGATGAAAATGGAATCTGTGTACGTGCAGGATATCACTGCGTTCAACCACTTCATCAGAAACTTGGTTTAAACGGTAGTACAAGGGTATCTTTAGGTATATATAATACTAAAGAGGATATTGAAGAGACAATAAAACAATTAAAAAAGGTTGTTAATATATTTAGAAAGTAACGATGAACGAAACATATACAAAAGAACTAATAGAAAACTATAAAAATCCAAAGAGGTTTGGAAAGATGGAGACCCCAGATCTAACGGGGAGAGCAGTCAATGACCTCTGTGGTGATGAGCTAACTCTCTATGTAAAAAATGAGGAGGGAAAGGTTACAGATATTATGTTCGATGGGAGAGGATGCGCAATATGTATAGGGTCTATGTCATTGATTATTGAAGAGTTAATGGATAGAAATATTTATGATCTATTGAAAATTCAGGAAGATACGATTTTAGATAAGATAGGGATGAAGAAGGATAGTCCTCGTGTTAGGTGTGCAACCCTCTCAATAGAAGCAATTAAAAATCTCAAATAGCCTTTCCTACTTTAAACAGTTATTTAATCCGCTCATATCTCCAAAACAGTTGCCATTTGAATCAAGTATTATGACTTTATCAACAGTACTAAACTGATTTAAAGTTGCCGTTACGGTACTTGTAATTCTCCCATCTGTTCCAACCCCACTACTGTTAACATCTCTGCAGAATGTAATGGTAGCTACCTTTGTACCTTTATCTACCACTAACTTAAAATCAATTGGGAGCTCAACCTCATTACTCGTACATTTGTAAGCCCCTGTAAAAGAGAGGGGAGAAAGGAAACCTTGACTCTTCTCTGCACTCGTTGGACCTTTAATTAACTGCTCAATTGTATACGTTCCAATATCTGTTCTTGAACTACTCCTCATCACATATCCAACTAAACTTGGGTCATCCAACCCCTTTGAAAAGTATACCCTTACATCTACAGCCTTTGGTTCAACATCACCGCTTTCAGTGTCTCCACCATCTGCTTCTGTTCCATCCTCAATTACCTCATCTGGGTTTGTGAACGATCTCCCGTCTGGTGTTCTACAGACTGAAGGATAGCTTTCTGCAACCGGATATCCAGCATCTACACACTCTTGGTATGTATCTATATTTCTAACCTTCTCTTCATACTTTGCTTTTAGAAACATATATGAGAGGAGTACAAGGAGAACGAAAACAAGAAATGAAAGAACTATTACTAGTGTATCTTTGTTCTTCATAGAATGAATCCCTAAAGTTATACAGTATCACTTTAGTATCTTTTGAAAATAATACAAGAGAGACCCCCTTTCTATACTTCTCACATCTCCCTAAATAGTATACAATCTGGCCTATGATGATTTTCTTGGATATTGAAACACAAAATGATTGGACAGGAGGGGCAACCTTCTCATTAAAGGAGCTAAAAATTTCATACATGGGGGTGATAGATGAAGATGGAAAGGAGATGGATTTCTGGGAGAAGGATATGCCTAAGCTTGCTCCAATTTTAAAAGGAGCTTCAATGATTGTTGGGTATAATATATTTGGATTTGATATGCCTGTAATTGCCAACTACCTAGGAGGAGAGGTTAACTACCTCCCACAGCTAGATCTAATGGTGGCCGTCCACAGAGCCGTTGGTTTCAGACCGAAACTGGATGACTTAACAACCGCTACTTTTGGTGAGAGCAAGATTGGACATGGTGCAGATGCTGTAAGATACTTTGCAGCAGGTGATTTTGACAGTCTCAAAAAGTATTGTTTGGAAGATGTAAGGTTAACAAAGAAGCTCTATGAATTTGGTAGGGATCATGGATACGTTAAATATTATGATAGGTCAGGCTTTGTAAGAGAGGTAAAAGTGAACTGGAAAGATGGTGAAAAACTCCCTCCTGAAGAATCTGGTATGTTAAGTATGTTCTAATCCGAAACTTTTCGGTAGTATATTATCAGTAACATAATGTAGAGATGTATGAATAAAGTATCTCCAAACGAAATATCAGAACTATTAGAAACAGGTTGGCAGTCTTGGAGCTATAACTCAACAATCAGTAAAATACTCAGGTTTCCAAGGTTCAACTATCCCGATGAAATTCTAAATAAATATAGGCATATAGAAGTTGGTAGGGAAGAGAACCTAAAGAAGCCTGCAAGAGGATGGTGCTCATGGTATGTATATGGTGGAGGAATTAACAAGGATAAAATACTTAAGCAAGCAAAATGGATCTCTGAACATCCAGAACTAAATCTTGAATACGTTCTAATTGACGGGGGATGGTGTGAAGAAGGGGACTGGTTAAATGAAAATATTCGAAAGTTTCCAGGAGGAATGGGAAAGGTTGCAATGGAGATAGAAAAAATGGGGCTTAAATCCGGTCTTTGGATATCTCCATTTCAGGCAAATCCAAAATCGAAAATAGTTAGAGAACATCCTGATTGGTTTGTTAAAGAGAAGGGTAAGTATATTGATGGGTTAAAAGTAACTCCTTTTGATAGGTATCTACCGTATAGAAAGTACCTATTGGACGTAAGGAAGGAAGAAGTTAGGGAGTATTTGAAATCCGTTATGGATAGACTCCTTGGTGAGTATGGATATAATCTAATCAAACTCGACTTCCTATATTCCATATACTTCATCCCGGGGATATCCTCAAAAAATGCTGATATATACCTCCGTGAACTACTTCAGTATATAAAAGATAGATATCCAAAAGTATATACAATCGCATGTGGAAGCCCGCTTGTACCAGTTGTCGGCCTTGTTGATTCTATGAGAGTAGGCCCTGATATTATCCTCAGCCCTTTCTTCAAATTTTCCAAGCATGCAAGATATCTAGACCTCTTCATAATCCCACGAGCCACAAAAACTATAATGAGCAGGGTATGGACAAAGAAGTTCTGGAATATAGACCCTGATGCCTTTGTATGTAGATCAACCCTTGGTCTCTCTAAACTTCATATCAGGGATTCTATAAACCTTGTTAGATTGTGTGAAGGAAATATATTCCTTGGAGATGACCTCACTAAACTCTCAGATAAAAGACTAAATAAGTATATAAAGCCTCTGTTAGGTGTGAAAGAAGAACCTCTGTTGAGTATATTAGTATAATACTCTAATATATAGTTACAAATGGATAATACAACACAACCACAAGTAGCAGATTCCGCGACCATTACCTCCCTTCTGGAGTCTACCCTCCCTAACTTAACCCCTCCACAAACATCCCCTGTCAGTCTCGTAGATGAAACAATTCGTGAAATTGAAGACCTTGAAACAAAGGTTAAGTCGGTTGCTATGCCTGTTGAACTACAGGAGAGGGCTTTGCGAAGTATCGATAGACTTAGGCGAATGGCTAAACGAGGAAGCTACTCCTCTGAATTTGAATCTGTTGATAAATATGTGCAGTGGATTACAGGTATCCCTTGGGGAAGAATTAGTACGGATAACCTGGATGTAAACAATGCGAAGCAGTTAATGGATAGTACTCACTACGGAATGGATACTGTTAAGGATCTCATTCTTGACTATCTTGCTGTTATGCAGCTTAATCTTGCACAGAAAAAGAAAGAAGATCAAACTCAGAAAACGGATGGAATGGCTGTTCTTAGAGGTTCTTCTGCAAATGCTCCTGTTATGCTTTTTGTTGGTCTTCAGGGTGTTGGTAAAACCTCCATTGCAAAATCTATTGCATCCGCGATGGGTAGGAAGTTTGTTAGAGTATCCCTTGGTGCTATTGGTAGTGTAACAACCCTTCGTGGACAGTCAAAAGCCTTTTTGGATGCGGAGCCTGGACAGATAATTAAAGCTCTCGGTAGGGCGGGGACTATGAATCCTGTTATTCTGCTTGATGAGATCGATAAGGCAAGTGGTAATACCAGTTTACTCAGTGATATCATGGCTGCACTTCTGGAAATCTTAGATCCTGAACAGAATAGTCATTTTATTGACCACTACCTTGATTACCCTGTTGATCTTTCTCAGGTCTTTTTCATATGTACGGCCAACAACTTAGGAAGTCTCTCTGCTGCACTTCTGGATAGAATGGAGGTAATCAGATTCACAAGCTACTCGGATGATGAGAAGGTTGTAATTGCCAAGAACTACTCATTACCAAAAGTTATTAAAAACACAGGTATTGAAGAAGGAAGTATTATTATTGAGGAAGAGGTATGGCCTATGCTTGTAAGGCCTGTTGGTTTTGATGCAGGATTAAGACAGTTGGAAAGAAATCTTGCAACACTAGTTAGAAGAGCGGCTAGGCTAATTACAGGAGGAACACCTGTACCAATTGTAGTTAATAAGGATAACCTAAGAGAATTTGTACTACCTGATCAAGGACCTTTGAGCTAGTGTTGTCAGCAGGGTTTTGGTACTCCTTACTTACTAGCTTCTTCTATTGGAATATTTTTAATAATTCCATCAAGAGCCTTCTCCACACTACCTGACGCATATGCAATATCGTAAGCATATAATAGGTCCTTTATTGGATCTATATATTTATCTTTAAAGTCACCCTTTACTTTCGGATCATTTAATTCCTTACTAAAGAAAATAAACTGTATTCCAAAGTCGTCCTGAGAAACTCTTCTAACAATAACTTGATAGAAGTTTGGGTCTTTTGACCAGTCTTGGGCAATTTTGAGAATATCTGGATAACCAGATTTCTTGTACGAAAATTTTATGACGCCAATTGCGCTTCCGCACTCAGCACCATCATGAGATGATTTATTGAGGTCTGCCATAATGACAAATCTGACAAATTAATTAAGTTACCTGCTGACAACACTTAATTATATCTATAATTCGTAAGGAAATCTATATAGGCCTAGTTATACCCCTTTGCCTGTAAGGTAAACGATTTGTGATATTTTCCCTTAAGAGATATTAACTCTTGATGTGATCCTGACTCAACAACCTCTCCTTTATGAAATACATATACCTTCTGAGCATTTCTAACTGTTGAAAACCTGTGGGATATTATTATTACTGTTTTGTTACTCATGAACTTATATATTCTTTCGAATATTTTATGCTCGGCTACAGCATCAATAGATGCCGTTGGTTCATCAAGAATTAATACTGGTGCATCTCGGTAGAACATTCGGGCAAGGGCAATCTTTTGTTGTTGACCTGATGAAAGGTTTACACCATCCTTAAACTGTTTAGACATTCTGTGCTTGGTCTTTAAGTCCAACTTACTTACAAACTTAAAAGCATCTCCTAGTCTCAAAGCCTTTTCAATTGTCATACCATTCTTTTTATTCTCTCTACCTATTGAAATATTCTCCTCAATAGTTAAAAAATTGTAGGTGTTGTATTCCTGAAATAGTACTCCGATACTTCTATAGTATGACTTAAGATCAAGGGTTTTTAATGGAATTCCATCTATTAAAATTTCACCAGATGTTGGATCGTAGAACCTTAAAAGAAGCTTTATGAATGTTGTCTTCCCGGCACCATTCTCACCTACAATAGCTATCTCTTCTCCAGGAACAATCTTCAACGAAACATTTTTCAAAGAGTACCGCTTACTCCCTGGATATTTAAATGAAACATTTTTAAATTCAATTATTGGAGGTTTATTACCTTTGACTTGTCGATTTCCACTCACTACTGTATTTTTTCTCTCCATGATATCTTTCACGTGCTCAACCCCTATAGAAGAATCAAAAATATCTACAATTAACCCCAGTACAGAATCAAGTCTATTTGTGTAATCCCCGGTTCTGTTCATGTAGAAACTAAGCTCTCCAATTGTAAAGTCACCTTTAAGAAGTCTTGCTATGAGGTATATAGGCGTGAGAAAATTTTGAGCAAAGTTTAGAATACCTGTTGAAAGCTCTTTATTTAGCCATCTCCCCCTTATATTTACATTCTCGTTATAAACACTGTCCCCAAGTTTATCAACGATTTTAGTCAATACTGTATCTGCGTTAGAGACCTTATTTTCCTGGGCATTCTCCTCGTGGGTTATATTTCCGAATATCCACCATCGGGTTCTGAATTCTTCAGTGTGACCATCGTAGAAATCCCACCACTCTCGTATAAACTGAATGAAGAAAACACTTCCTGGGAGAGTTATTAAAGTTAAAATAATAAAAAGCATTGGTGAAAGTTGTAATACAATAACAGAGGATATTACCATCCCAACAGTTTCTGAAAGGAGGGAAAAACTGGTTAGTACAAAGTCCCTAACTTTCCATAGATTATCCTTTGCTTTTTGAATTGAATTAGAAACATTTTTATCCTCAAAACTCTGTACATCTAAAGATGAAATCTTTGCATAAAGTCTGTCTGTATATCTTTGTAGATGTAACTCCTTAAATTTACTATCCAAAAAATTCCTATACGACTTTATCATTGAGTTAATAACAAGTACTGTTGACATCGCAAGTGTCAAAAGAATAATAGGAGAGTCCCAATTTAATTCTGTGAAGCTAACCCCTCCTGTAACAAGACGGATAGTCTCGTCTACTGTTTTTGCTGCAATGAAGGCAGAAACTGTAGGTAGGAAAGCGATTACAAGAATTGTGATAAGGATTAGGGACATGTCTAATGGGGCAAGACTAAATACCTGCCTATATGTCCATGCAGCGTTTACAAAGAACTTCTTAATATTTGCTCGTGAATACTTACTATTCTTCATCTACTTAAAGTGGATATAATGCGATTTGAATTATACTGCCGTTGTAGTCTATTTCGCAATAGTCTACATCTACTCTCCTCTAAAAGGATTCTTTATTTTCAAAATATCTACCTCTGTTAGAGGGCGAGTAGGTAGAGTAGATGATCTTAAGTCCCTTGTTGCTCTTATATAGTTAGGAGTTTTACTATACATCTTCTCCTCTGCTTCTTTGAATAGTTCAAGATCTCCAGCTACCTGATCTTTCGGAAGTAATGAGGGATCGATCTTCTGTGTTACAAGGTAATCATGAACGATGGCATTATTAACAGGGGGTTGTTGAGCTGTAGTATCTGCTGGTTGGTTTGGTGTAGAGGCTGGACTACTGTTTGTCGTCTGATTTGTTTTCGGTTCCATTATTACCATTATTAAAAACTAAACCTTGAGGAGTTATATGCGTCTTATTCTCCTGCAATTTTTTCCTCTGCTGCACAATCTGGTCTGTTAATGTTCCGGCCTGTTGTGCAGGAGTTTGAGCGTTCTGCTGGGAAAGTTTCTTCAAGTATTCCTCCCTCTCTTTAATAATACTTTCAATATTAGATTTTTTCTTGGTAATTGCCCCTTTGATTATATTTCTTTCATTTGTCTCTACACCGCTCTTAATTGGCCTTTGCATTGCAGGAGGTTCGAATAGTTGAGAAAGTTCTTCAAACGAACCTTCTCCAAGAACTCTTCCTTCTGCCTCTCGCTTCTCGATTTCTCTTGGATCTGAGGATATGAGCTCATTCTCTGCATTACTTGATACTACTTGAATTGCAACGTGATTAGAACCTGCAAAGAATAATCCCTGACCCTTGTCGCAGTTTAAAAGGAAGTTTTTCTCTCCCTCTGAAAGATTGAATACCTCCTGCAGTTTACCAATAGAGGAGTGACTCTGTTTCATTAACATCTGAATTGCTGAGTTTGAAATGATTGCTCTTCCCATATCAATTTTTAAGAAGTCATCAACATCCTGTGTGATTGTTGTTAGACCTAGGTAGTATTTTCGAGCTCTTTTTGCAATTGAGTACATGAACTTCGCAGAGTCTTCATTCTGCATCATGTACCAAGCCTCATCAACTACAAGTATTCTCCTCTTTCTATCCTGTCTAACCCTTGTCCAAATGTAGTCAAGCATCAGATACATCGCCATTGGCCTAAGCTCTTCCTGGAGGTCTCTAATACTGAAAACTGTAAATGGATTGTCCAGTTGAACGGTACTTTCTTCATTGAATATTCCCGCACCACTACCGATAATGTATCGTTCCAGCCTTCTTGCCATATTATGTGCCTCTGTCTCTGCCATGCCTTTTAGAACCTTATATAGATCTTCAAGCATTGGGGGCTTATTATTTCTTTGTGACACAGGATCAAGAGTTATACCTTTTTCCCTATATGTTAGAAGAAGAGCGCGGTCTAGTATCGACATCTCAATATTTGTTAGGTTTTCAAAGAGGATTCTAAAGAAGCCTTGCAATGAAAGAAGCTTCATTCTTAACTCATCGTCATTTGGATCTCCAAGACCTGACAACTCAAATGGGTTCATCTTCTGGCCTTTATCCTGTGAGAAGGAAATGTATGCGCCATTTACAGATTCACATAGATCCTTATACTCCTTCTCAGGATCGATTATGATCATCTGGGTCCCAAGCATAAGGCTTCTTATTGCCTCTAGTTTAACGAAGTAGCTCTTACCAGCACCAGACTTTGCAAATACTACTGTGTTTGCGTTTTCCATTTCGAATCTATCAAATATAACCAAACTTCTGTTATGTTGGTTGATTCCATACATTACTCCATGATCCATCGTTAACTCAGAGGTTACAAATGGGAAGGTGGTAGCAAGGGAGGTCGTGTCCATGTTCCTTGTTACATAGATCTTGTCCAGTCCCAATGGTTGCGTGCTTATATATCCTTGCTCTTGTTGTAGCATCGCTGGTTTAGCAACGACATTGATTGCTGCAAGGGTAGATACGGCATTACGAGTGATCTTTTCAAGAGTTTTTAGATCCTTAGCGGATATTGTTACATACATCCCAAAGTGGAAGAACTTCTCTGTACCCTCAGCAATTGAGTCCTGTAGCTGTTGGGCATCACTTAGTGCAACCTTAATTGAAGGATCCATAGCTTTCCTTCCTTCCATCTGTGAGTATAGGGTTGCTTCAAGCTCTCCAATCTTCTTCTTAAGCTTATCGAGAATGATTTTTGTATCAACAGGGTAGTAGAAGGTACTAATACGAAGTGAGTGTTCGAAGTTGATAATGGGGGAGAGCCAGTTTGGTCCTACGAATCTTGGATACCCGCTTACGAATAGTGTGCGGTAGTAGTATTCACCTATCTGGATATGGTTGAAATCTACTTCAAGATCTAAGGGAGCTATAACATCTTGAATAGTGAGCCCTTCAAACTCATCTGAGCTTTGGTATACCTCTTTTCCAGTATTAAACTTATCTCCTCCCTCTTCTCCATCGCTTTCTTCTTCCTCTTCCTTTTTCTTGTTTTTTACAAACAGGTCTAAAATATTTGTAACAATTTTAGAAGGATCAAAACCTTTCCTTTTTATTACTGTTGGATCTGCTTTCTCAACCTTGGCATTTGCTTCCTTTTTGTCTCTATCCTGCTGTATTTCATTATATATCTCTGCTACTTTCTCAGCGGGGTCTTGAATGGTTGTTTTAAATTCATCCATCTTTTTGCTTGCTGCAGATTGAAACTGTTTTTCGAATTTATTTTCTGTGTTCTTTGGATCCATTATTCTTCTGGGTTATAAATACTGTACATTATCTCCATAAGTTCATTTGATGTTAGTTGATGTCCCATTAATCCCATTCTGCTTAACTGTTTAAGTACATGGTCTCTCTTTGGATAGAGGAATATCTTAGCCTGTTCTACTAATCTCTCTTTCTGTCGGTTACTCATCTCCTGTTTTGCTTTATCTTCTTTCTTAGGGAATATACCGCTCTTTTTAACAAGACCTACTGGGTTATAGGGGATAACAATGTAGAATTTCTTATCCAGAACATCGTTTTGAACAATGAGGTTCTGAATGAACTGAGTATAGATTTCAAGCTGTTTCTTCAATCCCTCTGACATAGGTCTTTTTGATTGTCCTATCAAGTATTGAACATAGTTACCGATATCTATTCTGTTGGTTCTAATCAGGATTTGAATATGGAAGTTAAGGGAATTCAAAAGCCCTGCAAAGGCATATATCTTATTGTCCTGCTCAAACTCAGAGAGAAGGTCGAAGTTGACCGCTGTTGTCTGTACGATTAAAGATACAGTTCCAGTTGAGGTCATTACTAAATCATCTACAACTTCTTTAAGTTCTAAGTGTTCCTGAGTTGAGGCTGTTATTTTGGCTCTTAATTTAGCATCCATGTTATCCTAGCTTCAGTTTAATAATTGGCAGGGGTTTTCCATCCAATATAATATCTATATTACTATACGTTTTTTCTTTATTCTGTACTACTAATCTATATCTATCGGCTTGTAGAAGTTTAGATAATGTAACCAATCCGTTACTGTCAGTCCTTTGAGCGAATATTACATTTCCGCCGTTTCCTTTTAGGGCGACAATCGCATCTTTATTAGGACTCCCGTCACTGTTCAGCACTTGAAATCCGATGCTTACTCCATTATTTCCAGGCATAGTTTGGAAGTTTGAGAGGGTTTCCCTTGAAATCAGAATAGCTCCTGGAGAAGCCTGCGGAGTTTTGGGGGCAACGGTCTCTTCTTTTATAGGTTCTGGGGTATTTGCAGGAGGTGGCGGACTCTCTCTTTTTACTTCAGGAGTGCCTGTCGCACTTTCCCCGATTGAAGCTAGTCTTTGAGCCTCCTCTTTGTCAAACTCATCAATTTTTGAACCTTCTATAAACTGATTTTGACCTATTCCATCGGCTCCAACAATTACTGGCTTACCTGGTTGATTTGGATTCCTTTGAAGAGTTCCCTGCGTCATCTCCATCTTCTCTGTTATCTGCTCTTTATCCATAAGCTTCTCATTCTTCCAAACTCTTTGAGTTGGGTTTGTTATAGCCCAGATATAGTTACGTAGAAAGACGTCTGCATTTTGATCGTTGACGGGTACAAGTCCAAGGAAGAGTCCAACGCCTGAGGAAACTACAAATATAGGGATGGCAATTATTCCTGGCATTTGACCTTTAGTGAAGAAGTATAGGAAGATACCTCCAAAACCAATACCAAGGGCCATATAAACAAATTCACGGACTGTGAACTTGGTAAATAGCTTGAACTCAATGTCCAATATATTTTGCGGAATTGGATGCTGCTTCATACTCTATTATTACATAAAAATACTTTCAAATCAGCTTTCATGTTTATATTCCCTCTGTTATTATTAATCATGGATATGCTACAGAAGAATATAAATGAATTAAGGGAATTTAGAAAGAGATTTGGGGGAGATTTGAACGATAATCATATAGAAGAGATATTCGGAGTGAAAAGGGGAAGGAACGCCGTTACGAAGGGAGAAGGAAATACAGTATGGGAGAGGAAGTTGGCATTTGCTAGATTATTTTCTAAGCGACTTCTGTTTTTAAACTGGGTTAAGTATATTGCGGTTACTGGCTCTGTGGCTGCGGAAGTTGCAAAAGAAGAAGATGATATCGATATTTATGTTGTAGTGAAGAACAATAGGATGTGGTTATACCGAGGACTTATGATGATTAACCCAAATATCTTCAGAATGACTCGACGAGTTAATATTGAGGACGATAAAGATCGGATATGTTTGAATCTAATAACAGAGGAGAGAGGACTGGAATTCACTGCTGATATCTTCAATTTCCATGAGTTGTATTTTATGAAATCAATATATATGCCAGAGTATAAATCACAGATACTTTCTCAAAATAAATGGGTTAGGGAGTATGAGGGAATATTACCCGAGAAGAGTGAGAGCGAAGTATTCACGAAGGAAAGCCTCGCATTCAAGATTGTAGATTTCTTTGCCTTCTACTCTCAATATGTATTTATGTTGATCACCAAACATTATCCTGAATACGAGAGATTGAGAAGAAATAACAGAAGGGGGAGGATAGAGTTTTTTAAGACTGAGTTTAAAGAGAGGATACTAGCTAGCTAACTCAAGAATCATTGCCCCTTTTAAGATCTCCTTTGGTATGTCATTTTTTCTTATTGCAGTAATAAAGGTCTGTTGTTTACCAAGAGTCTCCTTATTGAATATCTTTTTGATATTCTCATCGTCTAACTCTGAGGGTATGTCATCAAGGAGAAGGTATGGTGCATATCCTTTCTTCTTGGCAATTACATTATGAGTGAGATAGATGAGCTTAATAATAGCTATACGTTTCTCACCCCTGGATCCAAACCTTTTTATATCTTTCCCATCTATAATGCTCCAGTCGTCCCTGTGTATTCCTACATTTGTGTGCCCAACTGCAATATCTCGCTTCTTGGAATTGAGCATTGCATACTCAGTCATTTCTAACAGATCTTCCAAAGAGAGAATGTCTTCAAGGTCGTGGAAATCTACCGTAGATTTATAGCTGAGCTGATACCCAATCTCATTTACCTCTCCAATGTACTCAAGCCTCTTTTGCATAATACGCGCAGAGCTCTCTGTTAGGAGGTGGGTCCAGTATTCAAGCTGTTTATCCTCATTTGGTATGAACCCTGTTTCATAGAAGTTCTTGGAAAGCTTCCTTACATAGCCATTCCTCTGCCTTAGTATCTTTTTATACTTATCTAATTCCTCTTTATACTCGTCATCAATAACAGAGCAGAATGTGTCTAGAAATTCTCTTCTCTTCGAAGGAGAGATTAGGAGTATCTCAATTAGTTCCGGGCTAAACAGGGTAGAGGAGATCTTTCTGAAGAACCTTTTTGATGTAGTATTTTTCATTCCAATCTGTAGATTCCTTTTACTGTGATCTTTGTAAACGGAGTATGTATCAGGTTCTCCCTCCCCATCATCAAGCTGTGCATCTACCCTGAAGTATTCATTATCATGAGAAATAATATCTCCGTTTTCCGCCCATGGTGAGCTACCGTTTGTTAGGTAGTATATGCTCTCTAATATGGTACTTTTCCCCTTTGTGTTATTACCTAGTATGATAACGATATTGCTGTCGAACTTGAATTCCTTTTTTTTAAACTGTCTGAAGTTTGTTAATTTCAAAGAGTTAATCATTCTGCTATGTCTTTAGAATTGCTAGGAATGCCTCCTGAGGTATATTTACTTTTCCGATCATCTTTAGTCGCTTCTTTCCCTTCTTCTGCTTTTCAAGAAGTTTCATTCTTCTTGTTACATCTCCTCCGTATAGCTTTGCGGTTACATCCTTTCTCACTGCCTTTACATCTTCACGGGCTATGATTTTAGCTCCAACCGCAGCTTGAAGAGGGACTTGAAACTGCTGTCTTGGTATCTCGTCTTTCATAATGAGTAGCATCTTTGCGGCCTTGCTTCTTGCCCCTTCTCTGGTTTCCAGGAAACTAAGGGCAGGAACCTCTTCTCTATTCACGAGTATTGATACCTTAACTAGGTCTACAGGAAAGAAATCTATAAATTCATACTCCATAGAGGCATATCCATTGGTTAAACTCTTAAGTGTGTCAAAGAAGTTTGAGATGAGTGAGGCGAGGGGGATATCATACTGCAGTTTAATGTAAACATCGTTCATTGCTGTAGCTCCGCCCTCTGTAAGGTATACGGTATTAACATACTGTCCTCTTCGACTTCCAACCAGATCCATTATCACTCCGATATACTTATCCGGAGATAGTATCTCCAGCCTTACCCATGGTTCTCGGATTTCTGTTATCTGTGAGGGGTCTGGTACTTCATATGGGGTTTGTACGACAAGTTCTTCTCCGTTTGTCTTTGTTATATGGTACTCAACTGTGGGTGCTGTTATAACAAGGTTCACGTTATATTCTCTCTCAAGTCTCTCCTGTATGATTTCCATATGTAAGAGTCCTAGGAATCCACATCTGAAGCCTGCTCCAAGCATATTTGATCTCTGGTCAGAGAATACAAGGGAAGCATCGTTTAACGCTAGTTTATTCATTGCTATTTTCAAATCTTCATACTCATCTGCCTCAACAGGGAAGAATGATGCAAACACATTTGGCTTTGGAGGTTTATACCCATCTAATGGGGGAGTTTTCCTGTCATTTGAGATTGTTTCTCCGACTGTGAATTGGCGAATATCTTTCATTCCCGTTGCAATATATCCAACATCTCCTGAAAGAAGAACCTTTGTTTCTTTAAGGTCAGGAGAGAATATTCCAATTTCTGTAGGGGTGAATGATTCCTGTTTCTGGAGCATAAATATCTCCTGGTTTACCTTAGTTCTTAGATCTAACTTACCATCAAAAATTCTAACTGCAACTACAACACCTCTATGTTCGTCATAGAAGGAGTCGAAGATTAATGCCTTAAGTGGAGCATTGATATCTCCATCGGGTTTAGGAGTTTGCTCTACTATGGCATCAAGAAGAAGATCTACATTCTCACCTGTTTTTGCGGAAACTTTAATAATATCTTCCTTTGGTAGTTTAAGAAGTTTTACAATATCTTCCTCCCTCTGCTTAATATCAGCAAAAGGTATATCAATCTTATTTATAACGGGGATAATTTTAAGGCCTAAATCGAGGGCCTTTCTTGTGTTTGATATAGTTTGAGCTTGGATACCCTGTTGGGCGTCTACAAGGAGTAGTACAGCCTCACAGGCGGCAAGGGAACGGGATACCTCGTATGAGAAATCTACATGTCCTGGGGTATCGATGAGGTTTAGCTCGTAATCTTTCCAAACCATTGTTGCAGCCTGAAGTTTAATGGTAATTCCCTTCTCCTGTTCCAGATCTAGCCTATCAAGCACTCTCTCTTTCCTCTTCTCTCTACTTAGATCTGTCTTTGTTTTTTCCAGCATTCTATCTGCCAAGGTTGATTTCCCATGGTCAATATGGGCGATTATAGAGAAGTTTCTAATTTTATCTTGATTGTGAGTAGTGTGCATAATTTCTCGAAATTATACAGTTTTTCGGTGAAATGAGAAATATGCGACCTTCTATCTCTGCACGAACTGCAGCTCGATGTTATTATTAAAGAGGGTTGGGGTTTGTGTTACAAGTTTCAGGTACATAATATTTTCACTTTTAGAAGGAAGAACTATTGATGTTGTATATGGCTCTCCTTCTGAGGATACAAGCCTATATTCCTTCTCGTTAACTATAATTGAGACTTCTGTATTTGAAGTTGTGGCCATCAAGGCACTTACTGTAACGGCTTGTTCCTGAGAGTTCTCATTTACAATCTGGACGATTGGCTTTGAATACCTTCCTGGATTATGTTTGATGATTGTCGCCACGTACTGGTATGTATCCTCTGATGGGAAATCTAGCAGTTCCTCTTTTATATAATCATGTACTCCACCAACAAGAACAAAACCAAGGTCTTTTCCAACGGCTTCTCCAAGTACATTCTTATTAGTTTTGACGTTACTTTTGGAAAGGGGCGAGAGGTTGATAACTGTTAGAGCAGGAAGCAGTAGTACAAGAATCATGGCAATAATCGCCAAAGGATCCATATATTTTCCAACTTTATTTCTGAATCTTTTAATTTCTCGTTTAATCATATTAGTAGTATGCTTTATTCTCTCTTGGATATATCTTATCAGTTTCAGTTTCAAATGTCCTGACCATTCCCCAGGCTGCAAGGATAGAGGAGATACCAGAAAGAACTCCTATCCACATGTAGGTATTTCCACTCATACTTGAGGCAATGCATACTCCGGAGATTATCCAGAGGAACATAGTCCATATTGTTATCTGAAGGATTGGTGTTTTATCGCTAGTTACCCATTTGAGGATATTAAGTCTTGTGAGTTTCACTATGGTTCGTGGATTCTCTCTTGCACTTTGCATAAAGGTCTTTCTTGCAATTATGTAGAGAGTTGGAAGGGCGATTAGCAGAAAAGTAATAAGGTTGGATATGGAGTTAACATTGAGAACCTGTTCCTGGGTTTGAAGGAAAATTTGTATAGAAAAAAGTGAGCTAGAACTAGACTCTATTGAAAATTGTAGACTGTACAGGGCAATTAGTATAAATACTGAGAGAAACTTCCCTACTACCATCAAGCTAGCAGGCAGTATCGATAGCTTAAGCGCCCTTTTTAGTAGTTTTGACATCTGTGGCAGATTTGTCCTTATTTAGTTTTACAGCTAATCTAGAAATCTTTCTATCTGCAGTTTTGCTCTTTATAGCATTTGTTTTTGCAGCTTTGTCTAATACTTTGTTTAATTGAGGAAGAAGTTTATCTGCCATTTCAAAGTTCTTTTCCTGAAGAAGGGTATTGAACTTCTTAATAGTTTTCTTGATTCTCTCTCTGATTCTACTCTTGAAGACTGTTCTTCTTTTGGTCTTTCTTAGATCCTTGATTGATGCTTTTAAATTTGCCATGCCAATTTCTATATATATGTTATATGCCGATTATATAAATAAAAGTTGGATTTGTAAACGACAATTTCTAATCTTTATTTGTAAATACCCTATTTATCAATTACACTGTTTAATATATGAAGAAAAAAGAGGTTTTGATAATTGCAAGTATATTTACTCTGGTGTTTCTAACGGTGCTTTCATGGTCGATATATAAGAGGCTCTCTTTTGAAGAAAGGGTTCCTAACAATACTGAAATTAAGGGAGAAAGTGATCTTAGCGGATATCCCTCAGTTCTGAATGTAGCTCCTACCGCGGTCAAGGCTGATAGTGTATATACATTTAAGCCTTTGGTGAATGTAAAGGGTGGGGTAGATAACATAAGGTTGGAATTGATACAGGCTCCTGCTTGGCTGTACCTTGATGATGGAGTTCTTTTTGGTATACCTGGGGGTAGTGATGTAGGGGAGTCAAAGGTTGTGGTCAGAATTTGGAATGGAGATGTGTATATAGATTATATGTTCTATTTATCTGTTGATGAAGAATAGTATTAAAGTAATTATCCTTTTCCTTATCCTTGTCACGACAGGGGTTGTCCTTGCAATGAACCGTGAGGGTTTAATTGAGGTGCTTAAGAAGGAGAAGGAGTGTACTCCATATAATATGTTGGTGGAGAAGGGTAAAGGGGAGATTCGTATTACATGGGATACGAAGGATTCCTGTACTGGGATTGTTAAATTTGGGTCGGGGGTTGAAGATTTAGAGCATTGGCTCTCATCGAAGGTTGAAAACGAGAAGAATACTGTTGTTATTGATACTGGATCATATAGTGATGTTAACTATTTTGTGATTATTTCCAATGGTGAGCTTTACGGGTTAGAGGGAAAAGCAATTGCTATTAACTAACTCTTCTTCTTTCTTTTCTTCTCCATCGATCTTATTGATTTCTCTTCAAAGTATTTTCTAGGTTCTGTTAATTTCAATCCTAAGAGTTTTAGGCCTTTGTATACACCTGATGTGAGAACCTTTTCTGTTACTCTGTCACTTGATTTTGAGTAGTAGTAGCTTGCAGCAAGTGCTACTATCATCAACCCAAGTACTGCTTTAGCTAAGTTGCTATCAAAAAGTGCAGTCTCAGGGGCAGTACAAGACTGTGCAACCTCAACAGCTACTTGGGATCTAAGTTTGGTGTCATCTGTTGGGGTATTAAGTGGAGTAACAATTACTTCATTCAAGTTGCTTCCTGTTAGGGCTGTGGTTGTAACGGTTGCTCCAAAAGTAATAGTCATCGCCTTCCCGTCTTGTATTGACCAACCATTTTCTTGCTCCCACACAATTTCTTGGGTACTTCCAACTGTAGTAACCGTTACGATATCGTTATCAGCAACTGCGGTCCCATCTATCTCTGTACTTCCTGCTGTATATGCGAACCCAAGAGGGAGTTTGTCTTTTACAGATAGCACATCTTGGTATCCTGCATCAAGATTATCGATAGTAATCGTATAACTTACCGAGTTATTTGGAGATGTTCTTTCCAAACACTGTTTCGATGCTGTTTTACTTGTTAAGAATGATGATGTGACAGAAGGTTCTTCTCCGCTTGGCTCCTCTCCGCTAGGTTCCTCTCCGCCAGGTTCCTCACCCGATGGCACTTCCTCTTCTGGTAGATCTATTGATGTTGTGCAAGCTTTTGAGTCTACAGCGGTACCGTTTATTAGAATCGTTGCCTCAATTGCATATTTAGTCGTTTCTGAGTTAAGGACGCTAAATGAATTTGATGACGTGTAATTATCTGTGTCATATAGGAAGTCTTCATCAAGAACAATTGTTCCATCAACGAGTTTAGAAAGTACATCTTTTGTCGTTATTGTTGTTCCGTTAGTTCCCAGCTTGAATTTAACCGCAAGTGAGCTCGGTGCTTCAGCTGTGGTTATGTCAAGGAGTATATCTGCAACCTTTGGTTGGGCATCTGAAGTTAGATTTGCATCAATTGCAGTACATGATGCAACCTTTGGTTGGACTATTGCAACGGTTCTTAGACATGCAAGTGAGGTTACTTCTGTATTTGTAGCGGAGGCTCCAAATGCTTGAACCGAAAGTTTCTCGGCATCTCCATAGTCCGTAACCTGAGTAGAAACAGTATATTTTATATCTCCGCCACTTCCGGTTGTTTCTGCACTTGTTTTATCTATATCAATCTTTTCTCCGTTAATAGTAAAGCTGAATCCGTCGTAGTAGTCTGTATCTCCACTTGTAACTGAAGACGGAGGCGCAAAGGTAGCCTCTACCGTAACGGCATCTGTGGGGGCTATTCCTTCTGCTATTCTTTCTCCTTCACTATTTTTAATTGCAAGGTCTATACATCCGGGAGTGGAAGGAAACTCGCTAACTTCACAGCCTAAGATTGTTGGTGCGGCTTGAGAAGAACTTATTGTTGCTGCCGTTCTTGGGTCACAAGTTGCAGAACATTTCCCATCACTTCCAATAAACCCTGTCCTGAATTCAAATGCATTTTCTGGTTTGGCCGTACTACAGCTTGTTATCTTTTCATCGGCTTGTACAAAATAACAACCGCATCCGTTGGTTGCAGTGGTATCAGTAGGGGAAACATCCTTGATTTGGAAGAAGTAGTAAGCGGTTCCAATACTCACAAAGGCAAGCAAAACGGTTACTCCAAGGATTATCTTTGTTAATGTCTTTGATTTATTACTTTTCGGTTCCATGTAGGTGTCTTAAAGAATATATCTCAGTTTAAGCAATCTTACGATTACTGTCAATTAATTCTAGTTAGGAGGAGGGTTGTACCTAGTTGAATATCTACTTCACCTTTTTTGTTCGCAAGATCAAGTGATGTTAGTTTCTTAAAGAAGAACTGTATGTCCGTCCATGTAATAGTCTTTGCACTTGAGATAGATTTCGCAACTACGAAGGGGTGAATACTTAAGGACTTAGCAATTTCGGTTGATTGCATACCTTCTTTGAGGAGGAGGTGAATTTGGGCAATACTTTTAAAGTTATTGCTTATCATGGCTAGAATAATGTTAGGATCCACCTGTTGTCTTAGTAGCTCCTCGTAGATAATTAGTGCGTTTACCCTATCCTTTCTGTTTATGGCATCAGTGAGATCCCAGGCATATATCTCCAGAGTGTCTGTCACCATCTCCTCAAGGAGCTCTTCTGTCATGACTTTTGTTTCTATAAGTTCGAGTTTCTCAATGGTATGAAAGATTCTCTCAGAATCGTAGTTACATCTTGAGGCCAGGGTTTTTAGAGTATCTTGGGTAAACTGTATTCCTCTTGTCTCCAATGCGTTTTTTAACCATGATGTTACACTTCTCTTATCTCCTTTTTCGAATAAATCTACCTCCTTTTCGAAGAATTTAAAATACTTTGTGGTTTTATTTATCTTCTGATCTTCCCATATTAAGAAAGAAAGGGAATTTTGTTTTGGTCCGTTTAATATTGCATCAATTATAGAGTCCTTATACTTATTTCTATATATTCTCTTTATTATATAAACATTACTGTTTTGAAACATACTTGGGGTGGTAAGGAGGTTTACAATCTTTGTGGGATCGATTGTTTCCGCATCTATAATGGAGACTTCTGCTCCTGTTTTATCTGCAAGTTCACCCGCTAACTTTTTTGCGTGGTCAAGACTTAGAAATGTCTCTTGCCCATGTATTAAATGGAACATATTTGTTTACTTTTCTTCTTGGGTAATAATAGGAACCGGTTCTTTTCCTAATAATATAGTTATGTTTTCCCCATTCAATCCTGTTTTTATATATTCAGGCTTAATTATGTTCTCTGTTTTAAAATACTTCGAAAGTGTTGAAACTGTGTATTCATATTTTACGGACTCAGGTGAGTACACGACTACGCCTTCCTTATCCGAGAAAAGTGTTCCCATGAAAAGAATATTTAAATATGGATATTTCTTCTGTAACTCAAGAGTTTTAGCTTGTGCCTTTGCATAGGAGATTCCTGTGTCGTATACACGAATAATTGCATTATCCTTATATAACTGAGGGTCTGTTTGAACATCAGATACAAACTTAATCAGTTGAGTGTAAGTAGGAAGAACGCCATCCCTAGATTGTACTGTATATAGCTGAGGGGAGAACCCTGCAATATTGCTTCTAAGACCTGTTCCCCCCATAAGGAGTTTGCCATTCGCAATACTTGGGTCTAGAACAAATGAGTATATTTTCCCTGGGTTATCTTTTTGTTTAAGAGCGAGGTTTATACCTGCCTGAATCTCGCTTGTGGAAAAAGGTGAGAGTACTAGATTATTCTCAAGCGCGTCGAGTATTTCGAGTACCTTCTGAGGGTTTAAAAGGGTTCCAGACGTTATAACCTTATCTTTTATGGCAATAAGTACCCTCTGCTGTCTTCTCCCTCTTGCAAAGTCACTACCTTCTTCACCAGGTGCATGTCTTGATCTTGCATACTGTAGCGCAACGGTTCCATTCATTGTTTGCGGCCCAGCCTTAAATGATATTGTCTGTGCTAAACCTGGAAGAGCAGAACAGAAGTAGCTGGCTTTTTGGGTCCCATCAAGTGGGTAGCAGTAGTCTGTGAAGCTGTTTTCTACATTAACTGTAACTCCTCCTAGAGTGTCAATTATCTTTTTAAATCCCTGTAGGTCTATCATCCCATGGTATTGAATCTCTAAACCTGTGTTGTTTTTAATTGCCTTCTCTAAGTAGGTGAAGCCACCGCCTTTAGCTTTTGACTCTCCACTTGCATACATTGCATTTATTTTTTGGAAATATCCTTTAGGTTCTGCAGGTATTTCAACATAAAGATCTCTTGGAATGGAGTACATCACTGTGTTTCCAGTGTCGTAGTTATATGAAGCAACAATCATACTGTCAGTATTTTGTAGTTTGCTTTTTCCTCCTCTAGAGTCAATTCCAACTAAAAGGATATTTGTAAACTTTCCGGTTGAATCTTTCTTTAGTTCAGGGTCTTTTTTTATCCCTGATATTAAATCTTCAGGTTTTATCTTTAACCCAATGTTGTTTGTGAAGCTGAATATTCTGTATGCATAGTAGAGGCCACCGAGTACAAGAAGTATAACTATAATTCTCGTTACCCATTTAAAAAACATTTTCCTATTGAAAGGCCTTTTAACCTTTGGAAGCTTCGCTTTTCCTTGTTGATTTTCCGGAGTAGGGGTTGGCATTGTTGATGAATCGGCTAATGAAGTTACGTTCTTCATATCCTTTATAAGTATCTTGCTATCTTTATCTGTTACTTGCATTGAGATTTCCATGACTTTTATTCTATCTTAAATATTTAGAGATATTAAGTAGGTGGTCTTGATATGTAACTCCGTAGTATGGGGTACCATTTTTTGAATGCATATAGAAGTAGTAGTTGTTGGCCTTTGGGTTCTTAGTGGCATTAATTGCAGAAATCCCTGGATTACAGATAGGGGTAGGGGGAAGGCCTGCTCTTTTATATGTATTGTATTGCTGATCCAGTGCAAGATCCTCTTTTGTTAGTACTCTCTTCCAGTCTTTATAGTAGTAGAGAAGAGTTGCATCTATTTGTAGTAGCCATCCTTCATCAAGTCTTCTTTTAATAATATCCGCAATCATCGGCCTATCTTCGTTTGTCATACCTTCTCTCTCAACCATGCTTGCAATTATTATATCCTCATATGTATAGACACCTCCTGTTTTTGTTATAAAGGTATTCACTAGGACGGTAATCACATACTCCTCTGTCGCTTGCTTTGGAAATAGGTATTTATCTGGGTATAGGAAACCCTCTAAGTTAGCGAGTCCCTCAATGTCCAAACCCAAGGTAGCTATAAAGGCTGGGTCTTCGGTTAAGGTTAGAAACCTATCTGCTTTAAATACTCCCTCCTCTTCCTTACTGAATTCCTCTTCCAGTATCTCAGCCATTGTATCTTTACGAAGTCCCTCTCTTAAGGTTATCCATATATCAGGATTTTCAGGGTTTTGGAGTAGGTCAAAAAGTTCGCTGGCAGTAAGATCTTGAGGTATTCTGAATACGCCTTCTTTCATATCTGGAACCTTGTTGACTCTTATGAAGACCTTAAGATATGGGATATCTTTTGCCTTTATAATATTTGCTGATGCCAATTTCTCCAGTATTACGGTTCCCGTATCTCCTTCTTCAATCTCAAATCTAACCTTTTCACTCGATGTTCCAAGAGGACCACTTGTAACTCGTGCGTAATTAAAGTATAGATATCCAGCCACAGCAATTACACTGATGAATATGAAAAGGGCTATCACTCTTAATAATTTCATTATTAATCTTTATTTGAATTAAGAAATTCCTGTAGAAATATACTAGCAGAGATGCTGTCTAACATATTTTTCCTGCTTTTAACTCTTCTACCTGCTGATACTATCATATCTTGTGCTCTGCTTGTAGAGAAACTCTCATCCCATGTTTTATAGGGTAGGGGGATGTGAAAGGTTAGCCACTCTATAAACTTGGTAATTCTAACAGTATTTTGTTTGTGAGATTCTTCAAATTCCTGTGGCATTCCTATTAGTATTGATTTTATTCCATGTTCTGAAATTTTCAGTTTAAACTCTGTTAGTAGGGAGTCTTCATTGCTGTTTTTGGTCACTCTTATGGGTGTAATTGGGTTGGCCACCTTTCCTAGTGCATCAGAAACGGCAAGGCCGATTCTTTTTGTCCCGAAGTCTATCGCCAGTATTGGATAATCCATTCTACTCTAATATTGCCTTAATCCTTTTAACTCCTGCTGCTACATTTTCCTGTTTTACAATTTTGAAGTGGCCTAAGGTCTTTGTATTCTCTACATGTGGGCCTCCGCATACTTCTTGGGAGAAAGGACTTTCAGGAGAACCTATTGTATATACTTTAACGATATCCCCATATTTATCTTCAAAGGCTGCGTATTTAACAATCTTTAATGCCTCTGCTTTTGGCATCTCTTTCCATGTAACGGGGAGTCCTTTCTGAATCTGTTCGTTAATCATATCTTCAACCTTCTGTATCTGTTCGTCTGTTAACTTCTCTTCATTTGGGAAATCTAATCTCAATCTCTCTGTTGTTATATTACTACCTTTCTGGTAGATGTGAGGACCAACGATGCTGTATAGGGCGGCAAGGAGGAGGTGAGTTGCGGTGTGATATTTTGTAGACATTTCAGATGTATCTGCCATACCACCTTTGAACAGGCCTTTAGAAGCGGTTCTGGATTTCTCCTGATGTTCTCCATAGGCCTTTTCATGATTTCTCTCTACTTTTTCACGGTCAAATTCTATACCTTTGTTCTCTAGTTCTTCTAGAGTCATCTCAATTGGGAAACCGTATGTCTCATATATTTTGAATGTCTCTCCTGATTCATTGGTAAAAGACCTTCCGTTGAGTTTAGTAATGAGCTTTTCTAGCTCCTTTAATCCATGTTCGAGGGTCTGATTGAATTTCTTCTCTTCCTCCTCTAGGATATTTAGAATTTCCTTTTTGCGAGGTTCAAGTCCTTCGTGTACAGGTTTAAACTGTTCGATAGCTATCTCACCGATTATTCTGGTGAAGAGACCTTCAATACCGAGCTTTTTCCCGTGTCTAATTGCCCTTCTTATTAATCTTCTTAATATATATTCTCTTTGTGTTCTACCAGGTACTACACCATCTGCAATTATCCATGTGGCTGCTTTTATGTGATCTACAATAATTCTCTGTGACTTTATACCCTCCTGCTTACTTAGCTCCTGAACCTTTTTAAGGATTGGTAGGTATATGTCTGTCTCATATACTGAAGATAGTCCTTGGCAGACCATTGCGAGTCTATCTAGCCCACCTCCGAAGTCTACATTGTGTTTTCCAAGAGGAGAGTATTTACCATCTTTCTTGAGATACTGCATAAATACATCGTTTCCTATCTCAACAAGCTGTCCATCAACCTCATAGAAGGTCTCAGAATCTGGTCCACAAGGTCCACCACCATCTGGTTCCCACCAGTTGTCTTCTTTACCAAGTTCTCTAATTCTTTCTCCAACTTTGGCATCTATCCCTCTCTCTTTGAAGAGTTTCTTCCATATCTCAATAGACTCCTCATCTTTAGGTGCATCATCATTACCCTTAAAGATCGATGATGAAAGTTTGTTAATATCAAATCCAAGCTCATCTACAAAAAAGGAGAGTGTAATTCTTAATGCTTCTTCTTTGAAATAGTCGTTGATTGACCAATTTCCGAGCATCTCAAATGTTGTTAGGTGGGTTGCATCTCCGACCTCATCGATATCTATTGTCCTTAATGATCTCTGGGAATTTGCAAGTCTAACTCCGCCTGGGTGTGGTTCTCCAAGAAGATATGGAATTAGCGGGAACATTCCTGCATTAACAAATAGCACTGAAGGGTTGTTTTCAGGCACAAGAGAAGCGGAGGGGATTATAGTGTGTCCATGCTTTTCCAGGTGTTTGAGAAAAAGCGCTCTAATTTCAAGGTATCCTAATGTTTTCATAGGTGATTATACAGAGTTATGCCTGTGTTTGGCTAGTCTTTTGAGAATCGCTACTGTTATCTTCTATTTCTGCAGTTTCAAGGTCTTTTGCAAGATTTAATAAGTCCTCGTTTCCTGGAATTGCTGGCTCTTCATCGGCCTCTTCGTTGGTTTCAATTACTTCTGCGGCCACCTCGCTGTTTGCATCAAGAATTACAGGGGAGGGAGTTTCTTCAACTGGAGCTGTGATTGGTTCAACCATTGGTGTTTCTACAATTGGTGAGGGTTCAGGTGTACTTACCTCCTCAACTACCTCTTCAAGCTTAACCTCAGGGGTAACCTCGGTAGCTACTAACGGTTTTTCTTCTAGTTTTGGTGTCTCTACGATCTTTGTTTCCTTACTCTCTGTCAATACAGCAGGAGTCCACATATCGCTCTTTCCTGTATCTTTAGAGGTAGGAGGGGTTGGTTCAATTTCCTCAAGCTCCTTTGAAGGCTGATGGGAATATCTCTCTTTATGCTCTTGATGATCAATTTCTACTTCCGTCTTCTTCTCTTCCTTCATATCATCATCCTTATCGGAGTCATCTGGTTGTATAGGGGAGTATGTGGTGTTATAGACGGTCTCATACTCATCATCCTTTGATCCTCTCCAAAGGAGATACAGAACCCAAGGAATTAGTATCGCAAGGATTACAAGTAACAGTCCCCCTCCTATAATCAATGCAGTCCTTTTAGGGATTTCTAATCCAAATATATTAAATACATCACTCTTTTCGGTACTATCTTCAATTATATCAAAGGTCCAATCCTTCTGTGCCGTTCCGCCCTTAGTGTCCTTAAATCTAATATTTACCTTATGGGTTCCAACCTTATACTTCTCTTTTGTAGAGAATATTAATGAGTATTCTGACTTTGAAATCTTATTTATCTTTGTATCTTTCGTTACATCTTTATCATCTAAGTAGACTACAACGGTTGTTTCATCAATCTCAGCACTTGTGCCCGCAATTAGGGTTGCAGAAACAGTAGCATTTTTATTCTTCAGCTTGCTCCCTTTACTTGGGGATATATTTATTATTTGTGGGTCGACAAGTATTACTCCGTCGTCTGGGTCATCGTTGTCTTTTGGAGGAATAACAGAATCGATTACTATTCTTGCGGAAACCCCAACTCCCATTGCAGGAGGGTTGTAATTGTCTGTTGCTCTTACAATCGCCTGATATGTACCAGGTTCAAATCCAGAAGTATCTAGAATATAGCTTCCTACCTTGTTTGAGAGGTTCTTATCTACAGCTATCCATGTATTTGGGCTTGCAGGATTTTGAGATATATAGAGCTCATACTTTGTTATCTGGTTTAGGTCTGTTGCCTCCCATGATATCTTGACTTCCTCACCTCTCTTTATTGAAATATCTGCATTTGGCTCATAAACGGCAACCTTTGGTACATCATTTACATCCTGATCTACGTTTATTACCCATGACTGAGCCCTAAGGTGCTGATTATATCCATCATGAACAAATATATTTGCAAGGTAACTGGCAGGCTTATCCGGTGTGCCTGTGAATTTAATCGCAAGTTTTCCTTCTCTTCCGTCCTCAATAACTGAGTACTTAAGCCAGTTGGCCCCTGGTGTGAAGGAGAAGGAGTAGTTGATGGTATCGTTTTCTGTATCCTCAACTCTGAGAAGGTATTCATAGTTATCCTTTACCTTAATTGCGTTGCTTGGTTTTGCAGAGGTAGGGAGAGTTTTGAACTCTGGAGCAAGGTTTGAGGCAACTACTGTTACAGATCTGTTTTCTTCCATTACACATGGCTTGTTCCCTTTATCCGTTACCAATGTGCCTAACATACTCTGGTCTCCTGTCGAGTTTGACGTGAATGTGAAGATTTCAGATATTAGGGAGAGGTTTTCAGTGTAATCTTTCTTAAATACTTCGTTCCCTGTTCCATTCATAATACTTACAGAGAGAATCTTCTCCTGTGGAACTGATGCATCTACCTGTACTTGAACTATTTTTCCCTGTTCTATTGATGATGGGTTTACATACGGGAACTTTATAATACATGCATTTGTTTCAATATCATTACTTGCTCTATTTCTTGTATCAAAACTATCAAGATTAATTAGAGCATAGATTGCGAGGGGAATTGAAAGGGCTATAAATATGAAAGCCAAAATTGGTAGTTTCCGGTTATTTTTTCGAGCAGTTATTCTATTCATTACATTCAATATACAATACTAAATATTGTAATGTAAATGGATAATCTATCTTAACGGATAACCTCTACAAGTTTGAGGTTTATAGCTTCCTCGGCCTTCTTAAGGGCGGTATCTGACTCTCCTTGCGCTATTAGTACATCTGTTATGGCTTTTCTTAATGTCTCCTCTACAAAGCCTTGTTCGCCCATCTGCCATGCCTGCATAGTTGGAGCCATTTTCAAAATCGGATTTACATATGGATTTGTCTCCATTTCTGGTGCAAGGGATTTTAAAGAATACGGCTCTCCAAATGCTCTAATCTGGGATGAGTTGGAGAAGAGCTCCTTCTGTTGCTCTGGTTGGCTTAGAAATTTTATAAATTTCCAAGCTTCTAACTGGTTAGGGCTGGTTTTGGGAACCGCCTCACCCCAATACATACCGTAATTCACAGGGTTGTTTCCTGGTAGCTGAGGTACTCCTGCAATTCCAAATTCAATATTAGGTGCAGAGTTAATAATATCGAAAGCTCTCCAACTTGGTGCAATCATCATTGCAAGGTTGCCAGAGTAGAAGGTTTCCAAATCTGTCCCTAAGTCTTGTGACCATGTTTTATGTTCCATTACGAATGCTGTGTAGAAATCTAGGGCCGACTGTGCTCTTGTTGAGGTGAGGGTCACAGTTTTTTCATCCGCTGAGAGGATATCAACAGAGTTTTGGAGGAGAAGAAGGTTGAAGATATCTGCTGAATGGATGATATTGTTTGCGGATCCAATCGCTGCCCCAGCTTGTGTAATAACACCACTTGCATTTTTCTTGGTTAACTTCTTTGAGTATTCAATGAAAGCGTCCCAGTCTGTTGGTGGTTCTGAGTATCCTGCGGTATTAAAAAGTTTCTTATTATAGAAAAGGACGAGACCGTCTATTTCTATAGGGATTGCATATATATTCCCACTCTTATCTGAAAAATCCTTTAGTGCTGTAGGGTAGAAGGCTTGTGAGTATTCAGAAGCAGTCATTATTTCTGTTGGAAGTGGGGCAAGACTTGATTGGAATTTGCTTCTCCACGCATTATTAACTCTTATAATATCAGGGGCAGGAGTATTATCTACCGTACTTTGCTGTATTCTCGTATACATATTCGCTTCATACTGCGTAAAAGGTTTTTGCACGTACTCAATCTTTATATTAGTATTTTGCTTCTCGTACTTATCAATGAGAGATTTCATTACAGACTCAGGTTCCCAAAGTCCCCAGTATACAAGAGTTGTTTTTGTCTCATTATCTGTTCCGTCCTTCTTCTTACTAGCCAGAGAGAAGAGTACAATTCCGACTATTAATACCAGAATTATTCCCCCCGCAATAAGTAGTAATCTTCTTTTATCATTCATATCTTTCAGCAACTACAATTAATCTTTTAGACGGAATACCTAAAGGCCAGCACGTCATCATTGTTAAAGTTTCTTTATCACCCTCTGATTGTAACACAGAAAAGTCAGTAGCTTCTATTATTTTCTTTTTTCTAACTGTATATTTTAATTCTTTTCCATCCTTATTTACAATGACCTGTGATCCTATATCAACATTATTGAGTTTAGAAAAGACAATCTCTGCAAGATTCTGGTTGTTTCTGAAAAAACTTGGTACCGAACTATGTCCATATATAAATGAGTTTCCTCCGTCACCCGGAAGTGGAGTTCCTTTGAAGTGGGCGAGTCCGCTTTTTAATCTTAGGTTATACACATTCTCATTATAACTTTCTACATTTGCAGCTATTTTTATATTTGTAATCTCTGCTCCAAGGATTGTAAGTCTCATATCTTTATTGTATGCGGTGTCGATTATAGGGGACTTTAGCTGTTTAGTTTCAGGATCATACGTCATCTTATTTAGATTCTCACCTGCATTACTCAGGAGGTTTTGGAAGTAGCTTTGCCCAGGGTTATAGAATGCGAATTCTCCCTCAATATATTCTTTATGAGAATCAGGTATAGGTTTGGCTAGTATTGAGGCTCTAATCTCGTATATTTTCCCTGAAAGAAAGGAACCTGCAATAGGGAATACTTGTGAGAGAAGGATTGTCAAGCCAAGTCCCCCTATAAGGAAGGATATAAACTTTCTTGCTTTATTTTTTGACCCGGCATCTATCTCCTGGTCTTCTGTATTCCATGGGTTTTCCATATGAAAAGGATATCAGAAAAGAGGTTAAAAGCGAAAGTATCCCTTCAACCCACTATTCTATCTTATACCTCAATTTAGTATTGGCAATCTTTGATGTTGTCTGCTAGAATCACACATATGGAAAAACGTGACTACTATGAAGTACTTGGTGTCTCCAAAGGAGCATCAGAGAAAGAAATTAAAAAGGCATACAGAAATCTGGCTAAGAAGTTCCATCCTGATGTAAATAAGGAGGAAGACGCAGAGAAGAAATTTAAAGAAGTACAAGAGGCATATGAGGTTCTCTCTGACTCTTCTAAAAAGTCTGCATACGATCAGTATGGCCATGCAGCAACAGAGGGCTTCAATCCTGGAGCCGGTGGATTTTCTAGCGGAGACTTTGGTGGAGCTCCATTTGATATGGGAGATATATTTGGATCCTTCTTCGGCGGAGGTGGAGGGTTTGGAGATTTTGGTTTCAATATGGGAGGAAATAGAGAGAGGGATTTAAGAGGGAATGATTTGAGATATAGAATTCGACTAGATTTCATGGAGGCAATTAACGGTGGAGATTTCGAGATATCTGTTGATAGGGATATTGAATGTGATAGGTGTAAAGGTAGTGGTAGTGATACGGGAAAAACAAAAACTTGTGAGACCTGTAAAGGACAGGGAAGAGTTCAAAGAGTTCAGCAGAGTATCCTAGGCCAGATGGCTTTTGTAACAGAATGTAATGTATGTCATGGAACGGGGAAAGTTCCTGAAAAGCTCTGTACAAAGTGTGATGGGAATGGGGTTGTAGGAAGTACAGAAAAGATAAAGGTTAAAATTCCAAAGGGTGCGTATGATGGTATGGTTCTTAGATTTAGAGGTAGTGGAAGTGCTGGAAAGAGTGGTCATGAAGCTGGTGACCTCTATGTTGAACTTGAGGTTGAACCACATGAGAAATTTGAAAGAAGAGAATTCGATATATATTCTGATGAGCATATTGATGTAAAAACGGCTGTATTAGGAGGAACTATAGGAGTAGATACCGTTGATGGTGACGTTAAATTGAAAATACCAGCAGGTACTCAACCAGGAACAATCTTCAGAGTTAAGGGTAAAGGGGTCTATGTATTAGGTAATTCGGATAGGAGAGGAGATCAGTATGTACGTATTATTGTAGATATCCCTAAGAAACTATCAAAGCAAGAGAAGAAGTTGTGGGAGGAGATGTAGAAAACAATGTTATCTTCTTAAGGCATTTACCCTTTTCTCAAAATCGTCCATATAGTGGGTTGCGATTATCGCATTCTCTCTCGCTAAGCAGGCTACGCCGTCTATCACAGGGTAAACTAATAGTCCCTTTTCTGTGAAATACGAACCTCTTACGAGTTCTAATGAGGACTTTGTAATCGGACACATAAGTGGGTTTGAGTAGATTAAACTCTCAGATACCTTTTTTCGTATAAGTATAATACCAGAGGGATTTAATGGATTAAGTGAAATATCAAAAGGCCTGTGATCAATAACCTCATATCCTAATGATAATGCAGTACCATACAGGTTCTTGATATATCCGTGTGTCTCCATCCTCTTTTTACCTTCATCACTAGCAAATTCATATGATGGCTCAATCAATATAAGGTATTTGTTTGTTACCCTGTAAAGCTCTTGTAGAGCTTCTCTCTCCCTTCCTCCGTTTGGTTCGATTGAGTGAGCAGTATAGACAATATCGATAGAGCTATCCATTAATGGTATATCAAAAAGATTCCCTGCAAATAGGAAACCATCTTGGTTCGAATACTTGTTAAAATAAGATTTTGCATACCGGATACGTGACCAAGAAAGATCAAATCCAAAAACTTTGGATGGTAGTGTTTCAAGTTTAGAAATTACATGGGTTAAAGTGGTCGCCTCTCCAACACCAGCTTCCATAATAGAGCTTTTTTCTGTCGTAAGATTATTTACAACTTTAGCAATGGCTGAAGTGTACTTTTCGTTGTATTCAAAATAGGTTTGAGAGTTTTCAATATATTTACCACTTTGCAAGTCATAGCTTGTCATAATGATATCGTCAGAGTTTTGGGTGGTACCAAGAGATGTTTTTAAGAGTTTTATAATATTTTCACCTTTATCATAGTTATGCTTTAGATCAGCTAACAAATGTCTAACTTTCATTTACGTAATGTCTTAATTTAATATAGTTTATCAAGCTATATGGGAGAATATTATAGCATGAGGGAAAGCTAACGAGTGGGTTAGTCAGATTCAATGAGTTTTGTAATATTCGTAAACGATTTTTTCTGTTTAATGAGTGATAAAAAATTATGGATAGAGAGGACATCATCCATAGCATCATGTAATTCTTTTTTCTCATTTTTTGTATAAAAATACTTAAGAGTTCCGCTTCGATATTTCTTAACAGGGAACCCTTCTTTTGCAAGAAGAGAGTTAAGGTCTAAAGATTTTACAGGGAGAGGTTCTTTACAAGGATATAGAGTGAAATTGTTGTTAATATAGTATAAATCAATCCCGTAGGAAACTACTTTCGATTCCCCAATAAATAATTTTAGTTCAGTATAAATTTCACAAAGTTTTGGTGCCTTGTCAATTTGTGACTGGCTTATTCCACATAATGACTTAATTCTTTCACTGAGTATTGGGTTAATGATTGGCCTGATATATGAAGTGAATCTATCAATAACTAAATTGTCAGCCTTATTCACCTTTATAGCTGAGATTTGAATTACTTCGGGGAAGAAATCTGATGTGATAGTCCCGTTATTCCAGTTTGTGTATTCTGCATCAAGTATTATGTAGTTTGTGCTCATGACTTAGACTATTTTACAATATTTTTTTCTACACTCCTAATTCTCTCTTCTAGACATTCCTCCTATATTTTGATATAAATGTAATCGGAAAGTTATTATAGAGTGGAGGTGAGTGTTAAAACTCACCTTTTTCTTTTTATAGTAAATAGAATATAATACCTATATTCTAATATAGTATATTCATATAAATTAACCATTACCTATACTATGGCAATAGTTACAGATTTTCTTGCTGCAATTAATCAGATAGCCTCCGAAAGAGGAATCGATGCAGATAAAATATTGGACGCGTTAAAAGATGCAATATTAGTTGCATATAAGAAAGAATACTTTAAAACAGACACTTTCTTCACCGATGAAAAGGAAGAGGAAGAAGATAAGAATGATAACCTCTCTGTTGAATTAGATGGAGGAAGCGGTACGTTCAAGATTATTGCCGTAAAAGAGGTTGTTAAGAAAGTTACAGATGAGATGAAACAGATCTCTGTAAAAGATGCTCAGATAATATCAAAGGATCTAAAAGAAGGTGATGTTATAGAAGTTGAGCTACCAAGTGATGATTTTGGAAGAATTGCTGCACAGACCGCAAAACAGGTTGTATTACAGAAAATAAGAGAATTTGAAAAGGAAGCAGTACTAAGTGAGTTCAGCGGTAAGGTTGGCCAGGTATTTACAGCCCTTATGCAGAGAATGCAAAGAGGAGATGTCGTATTCGAAATTGGAAAAGCAACTGCATATATGAAACCAGAAGAGCAGATTGCAAACGAATTCTATAAAATTGGAGAGAGATATAAGGTTCTTCTTAAAGATATTGTTGATACCCCAAGAGGAAAAGAGCTCGTTGTTTCTAGAGCTGATCCTAAATTCCTAATTGAACTTTTCAAGATGGAAGTGCCTGAAATTGAATCAGGCGTTGTTGAAGTTAAAGCTGTTGCAAGAGAAGCAGGATCAAGAAGTAAGATGGCTGTATCTTCAAACCAGGATGGTGTTGATCCAATTGGTTCATGCGTAGGCCAAAGAGGAATCAGAATTGCAAATGTAATGGGTGAACTTGGCGAAGAGAAGATTGATATCATCGAATGGAGTGATGACTTTGACACCTTTATTTCAAACTCACTCAGTCCAGCAAAGGTTGAGAACGTTAAGGTTAAGGGTGATACAGCAACCGTTAAAGTAGCAGATGACCAGCTTTCATTAGCAATTGGTAGAGATGGACAGAATGTAAGACTTGCATGGAAACTAACAAACATTAAGATTGATATAGTCGGTTCTGAAGGTAGCGCAAAGAGAACTGAGAAACAGGTGAAGAAGGTAGAGGAAGTTGCTCCTGAAGCTACAGCAGAAGTTGAAGAAGTAAAAGAAGAGGTTGTTGAAGATACGAAGACTGAAGAATAAATTTAATTAGGTCTTTTGGTGGTAGATACTACTAAAAAAACACACCTGCCTATGCGCATGTGTGCTGTAACAAGGGAGAAGTTACCTAAGAAAGATTTAATAAGATTTGCTGTAGAAGAGGGAAAGGTAGTTTTAGATTTAAAAGGTAAGGCAAGAAGCAGAGGTTTAAATATTAAACCCGAGCTTGAAGTCTTTGATAAACTTATTAAGTCTAACGGAATAAAGAGAGGATTAGGAATAGTATTAAACGAGACAGAAGTTTCAAACCTAAGAGAACAGTTAGAACAATATATTAAGGAAAAAGGAAGAGGTAAGAAGGTTGTAAGAATTAGCAGTGAAAAGTTAGATCAATTGTTAAAAAGCTAGTTAGAATGGAAAAAGGAAGCATTGCAAGAGTACCAGTTGTAGCAATTTTAGGCCATGTAGATCATGGTAAGACCACTATACTTGACTTTATTCGATCAGCTCACGTTCAAGAGAGAGAGGTAGGTGGAATAACACAGAAGATATCCGCTTTCACAATTGATATTGCCGGAAAACCAATCACTTTTATCGATACCCCAGGCCATGAAGCCTTTGACCTTATGAGGCTTAGAGGCGGTAGTGTTGCTGATATAGTACTTTTAATTGTTGCCGCTGATGATGGATTACAACCTCAAACCTTGGAATCAATTGAAATTATTAAAAGCTCTTCAGCTCAACCAATAGTTGTTATAAACAAGATAGATCTTCCTGATGTTGATATTGAAAAGATTAAAAGAGACCTCTCAAGCAGAGGAATTCAGGTTGAAGGTATGGGAGGAAAGATTCCTGTAGCCCTTGTCTCAGGAAAGACAGGAAAGGGAATCCCAGAACTTCTTGAGATGATTGTCCTTGTATCTGACGTTGAAGGATTGCAGTTCAGAGAGGAGATGAGAGAGGGTGTAATCGGTAAGGCAATCGCCCTTGAAACAGTGAAGGATAAGAGTAAGGGGATAATTACCACCGTCATCTTACAGCAGGGAGAATTAAATCCTGGAGACTGGATTGGTTTTAAAATTGGAACAGATATTGTAGTTGAGAAAGTTAAGGGAATTATCACAGAGGAAGGTAGTGCCATTCCACAGCTAACAGCAGGTACCGGAGGGCGAATTCTCGGATTGTCTGCCCCTGTAAACCCAGGTGATGCAATATATGTAATTAAGGATAAAAGCCCTAAAGTGTTAGAGGAGATTCTTAAAATAGAGGTGCCGGAAACAGCGGAGGGAATCGATGCTCAGGATATATCAAATCTCTTTGCACAGAGTGAAAGTACAGTAAAAAGCCTAAATGTCATTATTAAAACTTCATCGGAGGGATCATTAGAAGCAATAAAGAAGTCTCTTCTTAAGGTATTAGAGGATGAAGCTAAGATTGAAATCGTAGATAGCGGTATTGGAGATATAACACTCTCTGACGTAGAGAAAGCCTCTGTTACACGGTCTATTATTCTTGGATTTGAAGTGTCTGTTGACTCAAATGCATCCAGAATTGCGAGGGAGAAAAGAGTCCTAGTCCGTACCTATGATATTATTTACAAACTCGTTGATGAATTGAAAGATGCACTTTCCCTTCTTGGTACACCTCAGGAGACTGAAGAGGAGATTGGTAATGCGGAAGTTAGGGCTATCTTTACACTCTCCGATGGATCACAGGTAATTGGTTGTAGAGTGAAAGAAGGTTTGGTAAAGAAGGGGTGTAAGGTGTATATCGTTCGTGGAGACGATATCCAGGGTGAAGGAAGAATACAATCACTTAGGGATAAGAAAGAAACTATTACTCAAGCTAAAAAGGAGCAGGAATGCGGTGTAATACTTGATTCAAAAGTTGATGTTGCGGTAGGTGACTCCCTTTACTGTTATAAAATAATAAAGTAATATATCCCTAATAAATATTATATAGGGTTATATGTCTCTTCTTGATCATATCTCAGACACAGAAAATATCATTGTAATTGCGAGCAAGGTTGATAGCTTTGATAAAGCATACAGTATCATTGGCCTCACAAAAGCATTAAATCATATTGGGAAGTCGGTTGAACTTCTAATTAAAGGGAAAGTATCTTCCGTAATTTCTGACCTCTTTGAAAAAAGTGGAACTATGTTTGTAACGGATGTTCGGGCTAGAACCTTTGAAATCTCTGTAGACTATGGAAATTCCTCAGTCGAAAAGATTATATACGATGATATTGTGGCTGATAAAAAGTTGAAATTCTATATAACACCAGGGGACGGTAACTTCTCATTTGAAAGCGTTGAAATGAAGGAGGGGGGAGCAAAGTATGGAGCATGCATAATGTTTGATATTGAAGACCCTAAACAGTTAAAGAAGATATACGATCAGAATGAATATTTGTTTAAGGATATCCCAACAATATCAATCGGATCGAAGGTATACGAGAGAGCAAGTCTGTCCCTCCCAGTTGGTGAGAAAGATTCATACTCTGAAGTTGTATACGACGCCTTTAAGGATACAAAGGCCGAGATAGGTAAGGAAGGGGTAGAGATACTCCTTAACGGTATTGTAAACCATCGTAGGCTTCTTGAGGGTAGTGTTAGTGCTAACTCATGGAATGTAATTACCTCTATGGTTTCAGAGGGGGCAGATCTCTCAAAGTCATTAAAAGAGGTGTATTTCTCAAAAACCAAGAAAAATGCTGATCTACAGATAAAAGTAATGCAAAATGTAAAAACAAACAGCGAGGTTTCCCTTATTTGGTCTTCAGTATCTAAGAGTGAGCTAGAGAAACTATCCATAAGTACAAGTGAGATAGATTTAAGAGGAAGAATACCCTTCAATATCTCCCAGGAGTATGAAGTTGCGATAATTGCCCTTGAAGTTGAAAATGATATTTATGATGTAGTTGTTGAATCAAACAATGTGGAGAAATTCTCAGCTATTTCCTTTGCAAAGATATTTGGAGGGAATGGAGATGAATCGCACTCTCAGTGTAAAATCAAGTACTGGCAGGCAAAAGAGCTTGAAACCAAGCTTATAGAAACTATCCAGAACGTGAGAAAACAGGTAACACCTGAATAACAAACGTGTCAATTTAGGCTCACGTAAGGCCATATTGTTGACATTTGGGCTTAAATATAGTAAAAATAAAGGCTTAATGGTATTATGTTACTTCCTTTGAGCGAATGTTGTAATTATAAAATTGTTGTGATAGTCTGAAGAATATGGCATTAAATAAAGAAGAAAAGGTAAATATTATAAAGAAGTTTGGGTCTCATGAGAAAGATACAGGTTCTCCAGAGGTTCAGATTGCGCTTTTAACTAACAAGATAGAGGAACTGACCCTTCACTTAAAGGATCATAAGAAAGACAACCACTCAAGACGTGGTCTCCTTCAAATGGTTGGTAAGCGAAGAAGATTAATCGAATATTTAAAGGCTTCAGATCAAGAAAGATACAACAAACTTGCTAAAGCATTAAAACTTTAGTAAAAAGAAGCGAGGAACTCTAACTATAATAACAGTTTCTCCACTATATAGAACTTTCCAAAAATTATTAATTTATTTTTATTTATTTTTACATGTTATATAACGAAAAACGCGTTGATTTTGAAATCAACGGAAGTAAAGGATACTTCTCTGTTGGTAAGATTGCTAGAAAGGCTCACGTAGCTGTTTTAGCTGGTCTTGGTGATACAGTTGTATTAGCTACTGTTTCCATTGGTGACGCAGTTTCTGATATAGACTATTTCCCACTATCAGTTGAGTATGTTGAGAAATATGCTGCAGCCGGTGTTATGTCTTCTTCAAGATTTGTTAAAAGAGAGAGATTCCCAACTGATGATGCAATTTTGAGAGCCAGAGTGATTGACAGGTCTTTAAGACCTCTCTTTGCTGCTGACTATAGGAATGAAGTACAGATTCTTGTTGAGGTTCTTTCATACGATCCAGATCACGATCCTTCCCTCCTTTCTATAAACGCATCTTCACTAGCGCTATTGATTTCTAAAGCACCATTCACAACACCTATCGCAGGAGTCAGAGTCGGTTTTGAGAATGAGAGTGAAAATTCATTTGTACAGGTATTTAAGCACTTACAGAGAACTGATAGAGATGGGTCTCCAGCTGTAACTAAACTAAATTTGGTTATTGCGGGTGATGGAACAAATGTTACAAACCTTGATGCTGATGCCTATGAGGTTCCTGAATCAACAATTCTTGACGCTATGAAATTTGGAATGAAAGAGATGGGAGCTTGGATTGATGTCCAAAAGAAGTTTGTAGATATGGTTAAACCTGAAAAGGATGAGTATCTTTCTTTTGCACTTCCAGAGGAGTTAGTTTCTGCAACCAAAGAAACATATGGGGAGAGAATAAAGAAGGTATTAGATATTAGTGCCTCCGAAGATCCTCAATTCCATAAAACCCTTGTAAGATCCTCTGCAGAAGCAAAGGCAATTCAAGAGGACATGGCAAAGAAGTTTGAAGGTAAGTACTCAAAAGTACAGCTTAAAGAGGTTTACGAGAAAGTTGCTAAATATGAGATGAGAAAGTTCATCAAGGCAGAGGGAAAGAGACTAGATGGTAGAGCTTTTGATGAGATTCGAGAGATGGGTGGTGAAGTAGGGCTTCTACCTAGAGTTCACGGAACTGGATTATTCACAAGAGGTTTGACACAGATTCTTTCTACCGTTACCCTTGCAACTATTCAGAAACAGATGCTTGTTGAAACAATGACAGGAGAAGATACAAGATCCTTCATGCACTTCTACTCACAGTATCCATTCACAATGGGCCATCCTGAGAGATATAAGTATATGCCAGGAAGAAGAGAGATAGGTCATGGTGCATTAGCAGAGAAGGCCGTTATTCCTGTTCTCCCAACTGTAGATGAATTCCCATACACAATTATTGTTAACAGTGAGATTATGTCTGAGAACGGTTCAAGCTCACAAGGTTCAGCAAGTGCTTCAACCCTCGCCCTTATGGACGCAGGAGTTCCAATCAAGAAGCATGTTGCAGGAATTGCATGTGGAATCGTCTTTGATGAGTCAGATCCAAAGGATTATGTAATCATTACAGATATTAGGGATCTTGAGGACTTCTATGGATTCATGGATTTCAAGGTCGCAGGAACTAGAGATGGTGTAACTGCAGTACAGTTCGATACTAAAGCTCAGGGACTTCCAATGGAAGTATTTGAGAAGGCTATGGTTCAGTCAACAGCCGCTAGAATGAAGATTTTGGATGTATTGTATGACGCAATCCCAGAGCCAAGAAAGAGTGTATCTCAATATGCTCCAATCGTTGAGAAGGTTAAGATACCTGTAAGCAAGATTGGTGAACTGATCGGCCCAGGAGGAAAGCATATTAGAGAGCTAAGTGAATCAACCAATTCCGAGATTAATGTTGAGGAAGATGGTACAGTTTACATATTCTCTCCAAATAGGAAGAATCTTGATGATGCTTTGGCTGCATTAAGTGGGATGTCATTTGAGGCAGAGGTAGGCAAGGTTTATGACGGTATTGTTGAAGCAATAATGCCGTATGGAGCCTTCGTTGAAATTGCTCGAGATGTATCCGGTTTAGTACATGTATCAGAATTAGCAGAAGGATTTGTTAAAGATGTTAACGAACATGTTAAGGAGGGTGAGCATGTTAAGGTTAAAGTTATTGGTATTGATAGCGAAGGAAAGATTAAGCTTTCAATGAAAGCAGTTAAATCTGAGGAAAAAGCTAACTAATCACTTTAGATTCTTAAGTGAGAAAAGGAGGGAGAAATCCCTCCTTTTTGTTATTGAACTAGGATTACTTCTTTATAATCTTTGCTATATAGAATGCCATCATCTTACCTGATGGGATAATTCTATATGTCTTTGATACATGAGGGAAATATCTATATTCATTCCATTCCATTATTCCTCTTTTAACATGTTTAGCCTCATCCTTAAATGCCTCTGAACTGAATAACTCTACCTCTTCGATCTCTGCATCCTTGAATGTTGAAAGGAGATGAGTAACGACACCCTCGTTCTCCTCAGGTTCTAGGGTACAGGTTGAATATACTAATGTTCCTCCTCTTTTCAAGGCTCTGAATGCTGATTCTATAAGTTTCTTCTGTATATTAGCCATAGGTTTAATCTTCTTAATATTCCAGAATCTAAGAGGTTTTTCACCCTTAAGATATATTAAACCCTCTCCTGAACATGGAGCATCCAAAAGTATCTTATCGTAATGCCCTTCCTCTCTCTTTCCAATCCCTTCTCCTGCTCCAAATCTTGCTTCCGTATTCTTTACGTTGAACATCTCAAGTACCTGTATCAATTTCCCAACCCTGGCCCTATCTGCATCATTGGCTACAATCTTACCCTTGTTGTTCATCATTGATGCCATCTGCGTTGTCTTGCTCCCTGGAGCCGCACAAAGATCAAGAACAGTTTCCCCAGCCTTAGGGGAGAGGATTGCGGCAGGGATCATGCTTGAAAGGTTTTGAATGTAGAAGAAGCCTTGTTTATACATCTGAGTTACTGCAAGGTCAGACTTATCCATATTCATAACAATGTAGGTGTCTTCTAACCACTGAACTTTCTCAAGTACAGCGCCAAGTGCTTCTAACTGATCTACAGTTTTATCTGGAATCTGAACAAGGTTGTTTAACCTTATTGTTGTAACCGTTCTCTCTGAGAATAGCCCTTTTGCAATTCCCGTTGGGACCTTAAGTATGCTAGCCATTCTGGATAGAAATACATCTAGTTTTGTATAGTACTTCTGTTTATTTTTCTGATCCTGCTTATATGTACTTCTTTTATTCTTTTTCATTATATTTCGCCTCTTGAGAATTTAACTATGCTACCTATTACTAAACCTGCGGTTTCTGTTCTAAGTATATTACCCTTTAACTCTACAAATTGAAAAGCATTTTTTTTGAACTCATTTATATCATTTACACTCCAACCAGATTCCGGGCCAATTGCGATATATATACTTCTATCACTAATATACTTTTGTGTTACTATCTGAGCAATATTCTTTGAGTCAGTATTTTCTGTCGCAAGGCATATCCTTACGCTATCTTTATCAAGTATAGGGGAGAGATCGGAAATACTCATTACATCAAATATATTTGTTGGTTTAGGATTCCTCGACTGTTCTGTAGCATCAGAAATTATTTTTCTATATAGCCCCATCTCTTTTTCAAAGTCTCTCTTATCAACAATACATAGATCGGAAAGAAGGGGAATTACATTTTCAATACCAATCTCTACGCACTTCTCAAGAAAGAATCCAAATTTCTTAGGAGAGGATATTGATTGGATTATCGTTACCCCTTTAAGAGTTTGAATATCCTCCGCCTTCCTATCCTCTACCTTTTCTACGATCTCAACCTCAACACTTCTTTTAGAAATATCAGTTACTAGAGCGTGAAAAACACTCTTATATGTCTCTACGGTTATAGCGTCTTCAACTTTAACTCCTGAACTTATGGCAAACTCACTGTCATTATCAGCTAAATGAGTTATATCTCCAACCTTTAATTCATGAGGGATATAGTATTTATACATAAGGGAATTATACCATTAATACTATGTATCTTGACATACATAAGGATATATTGTTTCCTGTATGTAGGTATATTAAAGTTTAGTCATAGATATTAATGAATATTAATTGGAGAGAATTGTTAAAGAAAGCCATTAAAGTATCAATAAATGTGGGTTCTGTTCTTCTCCTTATCTACGTTGTCGCCCTCCTTGTTCTGTCCGTATTGTATCGACCTGTAGATGTTAGAGTTACGAATGTAACTTCAAGCTCTGCAACAGTATCTTGGTCAACGGGAGTTCCTATGGTTGGAGTTGTATCGTATAAAGAGACGGAAGGATTCCTTCCACTCCTTCTTTCTGGTTTAGGTGCGAAGAAGGGATACGATGACAGGGATTTTGCGAAAGCGCAGAACGATTGCGTTGTGAAGTTTAATAAAAAGGTGGATAAAGAGGTTGATGCTGATTTCACTGTAGATGGAGATAATTTTGATTGTGAGAATATTAAAGTTAAGAAGGTTGGAAGATACTACGTTCACCATGTAACTTTGAAAGGATTGGACGAAAAGAAAGAGTACTTCTTTAGAATTGGTAATAGAATGTGGGGATGGAAGGGTGAGGTTGTTAAGTTAACAACATTTAAAACACCAACCTCAGTTAAAGATCCTATCCCTGTTTTTGGAAGGATACGCTCTTCAGAAGGAAACTATACTCAGGATTCAATAATCTATGGAGTGTTTAAGAGTAGAGATGGAAAGAGTTCTGTTGAGTATTCAAGCGTAAGTAATGGTGATGGTGGTTGGTATTTGGATGGTGGAAATATAAGGACAGGTACTGGCGAAATTATGAATCTTGAATCAGGTCAGGAGACCTTCACCGTTACAGCAAGATATAAGGACTCAAAGTTCAGCTCACCAATCTCTTGGGTCTTTGGATATTTTGATGGAGCATATCCTGATGTTAAGGTTAACTATAATGAGAAAGATAACTTCCTATATAAATTTGTGTTTGGTGTTAATGCGGGGTGTAATGAAGCAACTTTAGTTGGCTGTGATAAAAATGAGATTAAAGAACTTGCACCCTCAGTAGGTTACGGTAATGCCGCCAAGGCTCTTGCCGCTCAAAACGGCAATGTTCTTGATAAGAATGTTTTAGAGGATTTAGGACTTTGTAGTGACGATAATTCCGTTGCTTGCGCAGGGAACATGAGTGCAATAATGGGTACTGGTAATGGGATAACGGAGAGCTCTTGGAATGCTACAGAGGGGGCTGGATATGAAGTTAAGCTTAAAAAGAACGATCCAAGTAATGAAGATGAAAAGGGGTATTGGGATACTAATACAATTGCTCCCGCAGGCTCTTCAGGTGGTAGTAGTGGGGGTAGTTCGGGTAGCGGAGATGCAAATGGAGGTGCTGTAGTGACCCCAACGGCTACAAATCCGAATGCTGGTATCACGGCAACTGTTAAAAATGGGGAATGGTCATTAGACTTCGCTGGAGAAGAAGTAACAGACCTTTCCGGAGTCCTTACTGATGAACAGAAGGAAACTCTATTGAAGGAGAATTCGTGTACAACCGAGGCAGAATGTAAGTTTTCTGTTTCAGTTGTTGAAATAAATATTGTAAGTTTGGTGACAAATAATCCTGAAATTGCAGATTGCATAAAGGCAAATGGATGTAAGGTGGAGGGGTTAGAAGATAAGATTAAAGGTCAGGTAACTGAATTGCAGACCGCATATAATGAGCAGTATGGTGAAGATTTTGAGAAGGCGATGAAGCAGTGGTCCGATATAGATGATGATTACACAGATTGTCCTGCGAGTAATAAAAACTGTGATGATGGTGGCGTTATATATACAGGGGTAGTTGACGAAGAGTGGGTAACAGCTCTGTGGGAATCTTTAACACCTGAAGAAAGAACTGAATTCGCAAAGGCAAATGGTATTTCCAATGTCAAATTAACAGAAAAGTCGACCATATTTGTCGATGAGGATGGTATTTGGAGATTGAAAGCCGCCTCCTACCAACTTGGAAGTTACAAACTAAAGTTCTCTCCCGATGGTGTCATCGTCCCATCAGATGCATACGCATCCTTTGAACAACCATATATTATTGGAGAAGAAGATAAAAGATCAGATGCCGCCCTCCCAATTACCGAAGAGAAAATGAACACCCTTTTTGAAGATAACTTCTCAGATGTGGCTCAGGAGAAATTTCTAGATAAATATGGAAACTGTATATATGGTGCGACGTGCAATAGAGAACTTGCAGAGCAGATGAGAAAAGATCTTGTAGCAAAAGGTGTGGAAAATATCTATTTAATTGAGGGAAGTGGAAATCAGGTTACAGTAGTCTTTAAACCGACTCAAGCAGATTTAGCAGAACAACAGAAAAATCTTGAAGAGGAAATAAATGAACTAAATGGTATCCTTGGTGAGGATTCTCCAGGTAGTCAATCAAAGCCAACAAAGGAATCATTCCTATGGACCCTTCTTGATAGCATTGTTATGAAATCACATGCAGTAGAAGCAGAACCCGTCGATAAAGATGGATTTATATTCTTCCTTCCTGAGTATGGAATGTACAGCCTCCAGTTAGGACAATTTGAAGTTAAGAAAGAGGTTGCAGATGAGAAAACAATATATCTCTTCTATATTGAAATTAATGGCAAAAACGGTTTCCAGCCACCAAAAAATCCTGATGATCCAAAACCATCAGAAGATAAGATAATAAAGTCGAATAGTTTCAAGATTGAATATGTAAAGAAAGCTGAAGCCAGAAGATACGATCTTAAGAAAGGAATAAATATAGTATCTTTCAATTTCGTCGCCCTTTCAAAAGATAAATCTGCGTACACAGCAAAAGAACTAATTCAGAATAATAAGGCAAAGAATGTAAATATTGAGTACGTAACATACTTTGAAGGAGGAAGGTGGGTAGAGGGAATAAAGTGCAGCGGAGAGACTTGTTTCGGAAATGACTTCCCAATTCTGCCTGGAAGAGGATATCTGTTGAAAGTTGCCGCAAACTCCTCGATCTCAGTTCCTGCCTACAACCTTAAGAGTCCAATTCCTCTAAACCTCTCTGCAGGTTGGAATTTGATTGGTGTTCATGGATATCCAAATGCATATACAGCAAAGACATTTATTCAATCTGTAAATACTATTGATGGATTAACCGCGGATAATGTATCATGGTACCCAACTTCCAAGGGAAGATATGAAGGACTACAAGTATCAGATGGCGTTGAATATGGATTTGACTTCCCACTGAGCCCTGTAAATGGATACTTTGTCCGAATAAAGGAGTTTGCACCAAAGGATGAGAACTGTAAGTCTCTAATCTGGCATGATGGAAATGAATTACATGGTGTTTGTGGAGACACTAAGTCGTTATTTTAAATTTAAGAAGTAAAAAATATGGAAACTATACCCGCTTGGTACTGGATGGTAATTGTAGGAGCTTTAACTGCATTAACATGTCTAATCCTGTACTACATTGCAATGCTAGTAAAGGAATCTACAAGGACAATGGTTGAAGTTAGAGAAACTATTGGAGATTCAAGAAAGATAATCCAAAGTTCAACAAAGATAGTAGAAGATGCCTCTTTAATTGTTTCTTCCGTAAAAGATTCAATGGATGAATTCAATAAATCCGTTATGGAACCTGTAAAAGGCCTGGGGGATACATTAAAAGGAGTACTTTCCTTTGTAAGAGGGATTTTAGGTTAAGGGAATAGTTAAATAGTATAACCATTATGTTTGTTAAAATAGTGGATATTTTGTAATATGTATCCATGTATATAACTCCGCGACAAAGACAGAGAAATATTACGACCACGATAATAATTGCCCTTGCGATACCCTTCACCGTATTAGCTGCATACTTCATAACTCAATATTTTATAGGTGCTTCAGGAGAAACTACCCCAGAAAACGTATTAGTGAGTAATGTTACCTCTAATTCTTTAACCCTTTCCTGGTCTACAACCGCTGAAACAACAGGATCTGTAACAGTTAAGAAGGGGGGGAGTAACAGTGCTCCATATCTAGATTCAAGGGGAAACAGTAGAAGGAAAACCCACTATGTAGAAGTTACAGATTTAGAACCTAATGTTGAATACTCATTTACGATTATATCTAATACAACTAAATATACGGATGAAAAGGGTAGTCCGTTTAAATTTAAGACGACCCCCATTACGGGAGAAACCCCTATCCCCTCACCAATATTTGGTTCTGTTACAGGGGCAGAGGGTAATGATTATGTTGTCTATGTAATTGTGGACGGAAGTACAACCGTATATCCAGCCTCTGGAAGTATAAATACTGGAGGAAATTGGATTATAGACCTGTCAGGACTTAGAGATGGAACAAATAACCTTGTAAAAGTGGAGAAAGATACGAAGCTTGTTATTGTTGTAAGGGGTAAGGACGGTACAGGAGCGAAGCTCTCTGGGACATATAATGACCTTTTCGATGCAGATGGTAAGCTTAGGGGATCGGCAGTTCTTTCAATTGCACCTCTCTCAAGCTTTACCAACCTCTTTCCAAGTAAGTCGGTTATAACTAGGGTCGTAGCTCAGGTTACCCCAACTCCGACTCCCACCCCTACAACCCCTGTGAAAAGACAGTTTCGAGTTATACAGGATGTAAAATGGACCCCTATTACGGGAACTCAGGTCGGTGGTGTCACAACCCCGACTGTTACAACAGGTAAGAGTACTGTAAAGATAACAAATGTAACCGATACCGCTTTCACCGTTGTCTGGTTAACTTCTAAGCAGGAAACGGGTTCCATTAAATATGGAACAAGTGCCGATTCTCAGAATACTGAAGTCTTCGATGAACGAGATAGTATCCTTGAAAAGAAAAAATTGTATAGCCATAGTGTTAAAGTTACAAAATTACAGCCAGAAAAGAAATACTTCTTTGTAATCTATTCAGGAGGAGTGGCCATTAATAATTCAGGAGCTTCTTTTGAAGTTACAACCTATGCGACATTAGCTAATCCACCTGATTTCAAGACGGTCTCTGGAAAAGTCAACAGCTTAGCGGAAGATGGTGTTGTATATGCAAGAATAATAAACAAGGATAGTAGTGGAACAGTAGGGAATTCTACATATACATCTGCAATAATTGATGATAATGGAAACTGGATTGCGACATATGGCGATCTTAGGAATGAAAGCGGTTCAGAATACTACAGCCATTCCGATGCTGATGTAATGGAGGTTGAACTACTTGTGTATCAAAACTCTACAAAGGTATCTGAGAGTATGAAGAATATTGATTCAAAGACTATCACAATAGACCTTTCTAGTGGATCAGGGGTTAGAGAAATAATTAAAGTTGTAAGACTTACAGACTACGGAGTTAAGTAATAGAGTTTTATACCCAATTGTTGTACAATATCGACTAGATGATAAAAGCAGTATCAAGATATAAACCATTGTTGTACTTAGTATTAATGATCTCCTTCGGGATTCTTTCTGTGCTGGTTGCCGATGCTTTAAATTCTGAAAGGAAAGTTATTAGAGAAGTTGTGGCAGCCTCTACCTTAAGCTCTGATACTTCTGTTGAAACAGAACAAACAGTTTCCACAATGCCGGTTGAAGTTGAAGAAAGGGACGCGAATATTACAGCTTTGCCAATTGAAGCCTATACCGAGGTTGACATTACATACAATGAGGATGGTACTCCTAATGTTGAATCTGTATTAGGTTGTGGTGCAAGTGGAAGTGAAACAGGATGCACATCTAATGCAAGTATATACTACCAGCCAATCTGTTCCAGAAGTGATGTTACAATCACCGTTGGAGATGGTAATGAGGTTGGGAGATCTGGAGACGGGGTTAAGGTTACTAAAAATTCTGTAATTGAAGTATGGAAAGTTACAGTACCGATGGCATTACTTTCAGGAAGCGAGTATGTGAAAGATAGTAGAATGGCGATACAAGATGCTGACGAAGGTTTTCAGGGAACATTTAAGCCTGCTTACGATATTATTACGGATGTTGAGGGTAGGTCATATTGTGTGCCTGGCATAGATTGTGATGGTTACGATAAAGATATTACAGCGGGTCCAATGGGGTCGTACTGGGTGAATGTTCACGCTGAGCTCGAAGCTGAGAATACAAATACCCCAGCTCCCGATAAAGCTACAATTACACCAAAACTCAGGTCTGTATGTCCCGATGTTCAGAGATCAAAGCCTAATCCAATAAAAGCGAATCGAAAAGGGATGTTTGTAGAAGCTAACTACCAGTTGCCTGGACAGCATGCGTTCGGTAGAAACTTTAGCTCGCTTGTTTGTATGAAATCTGCCGGAGTAGAGACCCCTAACTATGCTGCATGTCTAGAAAAAAGAACATCCTATAACTTCCTCGTTTACGCAATTGTGCAGATAGAGGATTGGATAGACTGCACTGTTGGTAGGTATAATGCGGAAACAAAGAAATGGCAGGCACCAGATCCTGAATTATGTAAAAAAAGTGTTATTACAAACTTAAAAATTGATGGACTATTTGGATCTACCTTTAAATGTGTACGAAGGAACTGTGCAAGTAGGTATATGGATTTGACTCGACAAGGTACAAAACCTCCCGGAGAGGCTCAGTCGATGGCTCCAGAGGGGCTGACTCCACTTTTCAATCAGCCGGTTGTTGAACCATTCTATGTAAGTACACCTTGTATGGTTAGAGTCGATGGTATACACTTTGTGGAAATCCCTTGCATCTGGGATATGAGTGTGTACGAAGCCGATTATGAAAGGCAAAGGCAGGCTTCAGAGCCTGGCTCAGATAATATGCCTGCAACTTTTGAGGAGTACTGGAAAATGGTAGAGGAGCAAATAAAAAATAGAGGGGAGAAATGCTAGTTTAAATTAATTGTTAAAATAAAGTTATGTCAGTTGTTTCAAGTGTATATGCAAAAATCAGTCGAGTAGATTTGAAAAGAAGTTTCTCGAAAGCCGTGAATGTATTCTCTATCGTATTCGCAATATTTACGGTCTTGAACACCTTAAATGTTTACGCATCAGTTGAGGAATACACCAAAACCAAAATAGGTGTCCAAGAGAGCTTTGTCAATGAAAATGATGCTTCTACTGCAATCGGTAAGGACACGGGAGCTAACACCTTAAAGACATCTTCTTTTGATATGATGTCTTCATCATTGAATATACTTAGGATTTTTACAGGTGTAGACGGATTTGATGCGGACCTTTCGCTTATTGAAAATGATAACTTGAGTCCTATGGTAAAACAAGGCCTAATTGGTTTTACAAGTGATGCTACATTAGCATTATATAAAAACCAGCCAAATATAAATATTCCCAACCATTTAGCCATGGAGTGGGTGCCAGGTTATGATCAGTCTGTGAGGTCTACCATCGCAGCAACAGACGGTTATGACTTGCTGACTTCTATCGGTATTGCTGATATTTGGGAGAGTACAAGGATGCTAGCATATGTTTTTTTTGTAGTTATCCTTATGGCGGCAGGCTTTATGATTATGTTTCGACAGAAGATTGGAGGTCAGTTAATGATATCCGTTTTCAACACATTACCTGGGGTTATTATCGGTCTTGTTGCTGTTACATTCAGCTTCGCTATTGTTGGACTTGCCCTCAATTTAGGCATGCTACTTGTGAATGTAGTTGGGAATTTCTTAGATCCATCTGGGCAAAATTTACTCTCTGTAAGTGGACCATTCAGTTTACTAAGCTTTAAGAATATTGAAGGCTTCATCACAACGCCAGCTGGAGGTTTTACAATGGGTGCGTCTACAATTATGGCTGTTATAACAGGAGCTCTTGCGTTTGTATGGGGAGGGATGACGACCGGTGGAACAGCTATTGTTGCAGGAGTTGTAGCCTTTTTGGTAGTACTTATCCTTGTTGCATGTATTGTCCTTTGGGCATCTGTAAAGGTATATATTACAGTTTTGACTGCCTATGTTGGAATAATTCTAGATACTGTTATGGGACCTTTGTACCTTGTTGCTTCCGCTCTTCCTGGAAAAGGTTACATTGGGGGAGACTGGTTTAAGAGAGTCCTTAGAAATACTCTGTCGTTTCCTCTTGTATTCTTTTTTATAAACCTCGGAGGTTATATTCTCGCTACGGATATTAGTTTCGCATTCCCTGCAGGATTAGTTGGTGAAACAGCGGGCTCTGTAGATGCGGCTCTAAATTCCGGGGTAGGGATCCTTATGAAGGTATTCCTAACTTTGATTCTCTTCTTTGTAGCGGCAGAATCACCTAAATTCCTTTCTGATATATTCCCAACTAACGGAGGAAAAGGAGCTGAGGCTGTACTTGGTGGTACTAAGGCCTCTCTTAGTAAGATTCCTCTCATTGGTGGATTCTTCGGATAATTCAAATAGGTTTCAAATACTAAAATGGCTGGAAAGAGGAAAGATAAATATGAAAATGCTTTGCAGTCTATTTCTGATTTCATATTCAAGAACTCTGGTAAACGAGTTAAAGTGAAACCGGGTAAAATAAGTGGCGCTTCGGGGCATGATGCAATGGCTAAGGCTCTTGCGGAAGTTGCCGCTAGGCCTGGTGTTGTCATAAGTACCTCACTAATGAACACCATCAACGATACCTTTGGAAGTCAGGCTTGGTTACAGTTCTATGTAGATAAGCTAAGTGAAGAGAAGCATACAGGAGCGGATCCTGATGAAGGTCGTTTTAGAGTAAGGCCTTCAGAGACGGCAAGTTTCGTTACAAATCCTCGAAAATACGTCCAAAAAATCTTTGATTCTGCCGCAGCGGAAAGAAAGTGGGCTGCTAAAGTTGGACTTGCAGGTTATGTAGATGGGGTTGTAGCAATGCAGTGGGCCAGGAAGAACGGAGCAAGCATGAATGAAGCCATGAAAATGCTCTATTCGGCTAACTTCGATTTACAGCCTATGCATCGTGAGGAGGCACATAAGCTAGCGGTAGAAACTGCTGCACTGGAAAGCTTTGATACCCTTGGAAAAGCGCAGGAAGCTGGAACAGATTTGTATAATGCACTTAATAGCTCATCACTGACAAGAGGAAGTAAAACTACTACATCGGCTCCAGCGCTTGGTAGAGAGTTCTCACAAACACTAGATGTAAGGTCTCGGGCTCTTTGGCAAAAGGCGGCTTCCGGCACCTCATTAGACGCAGGAGAACAGGCGAATTTTGTTAAGCTCCAGGTTCTTGAAAAGAACTTCACTGCCGGATCGGATAAATATAGAAGACGATACGATAAACTGCAAGATGAGTTAAGAAATCTAAAAGACCCCACTGGAAAAAGGAAGTACTCTGATCCAGAAATACAGAAGTTATTGGATAACTACGTAGATAATAGAGATATTTCAAGATTAGGTCTCACAGGGTCTGAGATGAAGGCAAAGGATAAGTATGACGAGTTGCATCCTACAGTATACAGACGTCTCTTGATTAAAAATATGGATGCGAAGATGAGGTTGCTCGATCCAAGTAAGAATCCTGAGGATTTTAAGAGAACAGCTGCAAGTATTGGTATTGTAAGTCTGTGGCAGAGAGCATATGGAGGAACTACCTCCGATGATTATAATGCTTTGAAATCTCGTATTCAGAATGAAATGAACCAAAGCTCAACAACGATGGCTAGGAAGAGCGAGTTGGCAAAAATACTTGCTGAAGCTGAGGTTGCTCAAAAATCCTCGCATAGTGGACTCTCCTACCTGGCACAGTATACCGGAGTAACTGGAGTTCCACATGTCGGTAGGTTACGTTCAGACCTGGCGAAGTATATTGATGTAGAGGAGAAGTACTGGAAAAATAAGTATGATGACCTACTCTCTATTTCAAGTAGCGGAGGATTAACAGATGATCAAAAGAGAGAACTGGAGAGAGTGACAAGACGGCTTTCCGTCTTGGGGACAGAGAGGGATGGACTTAAGACTCTGCCTTGGGCTGGAGCTAGAATAACGGTTGGGCAGGTGTCAAACATGTTTAGATCCTATCAAAGTCTCTGGCAAGGTGGGAAAGGTGGGTTGCTTGTAAATGGTATGTTCTGGGTATCTGACGTTGCAGGTATACATGCCCCTGGTAAAATTGATGAATTAAGTCTAAGTTTGCGTGATGCAGCAGGAAAGTTCAAATCTGAGACTGTAAAAGGAATTGTTCAGAGGCGTACAGATATTCACTCCTCATATTCACAGCTTGCAAATCTTTACTATCTCTCTCCCGGAAGTATTATGAAGACAATCCTTTGGAACGGGGAGGGATTTGTTTATGCCGCTGCGATGAGAGAAAAAGCTGCGAAAGCTCTCTTAACAAAGTTTAAAGGAGATATCGTAAATGTACTTGGGATATCAGAAGATGATTTCGGGAAGGCCTTAAGCAACGATTACTTTAAATTAATAGATAAACTTAAGGGTTTAAATAATCCTCTTATAAACAAGTTTATCGGTAAGGTTGATAGAATTTCACAATCGGCTGAAACTGTAGGTAAGATAGGTATGTTCTATCAGACTAATATATCTGGTGCATATTTCAAGAAATTCGCAGATATTCGAGGAAAAATCATGGGGAAGGTGGGGATGTTCCTTAAAGGGAAAATACAGAGTGAAATGTGGAATGGTGCGGTTGATAAATTTGTTGCAGGTGCAATAGGTCTTAAACAGCTGATTTATACTGGAGTAGAAGCTATTCTCCAAGCTGCAAATATTACTGTATCAGGTGGGTTTATGAGTCTCATTGTCGGAGCTGCCTCCTATGTTATTACAGAAGGTATTTATAAAGCAGCCAAACCACTATTAGAGGTCCTTGCGGGGATGGCTTCGATAATAGCTTTCTTCTTTGTCTTCCTAATAATTCTAATTTTAGGTCTTTCTGCAAACGCATTTTCAAGCAGGTCAAATCCAGCACGTGCGTACTATCCAGGCTCTGCAATTGCATGTACAAACTATAATCCACATGAAGGCATGTATCCTGAACCTGCTCCCGATATTCCTGGAACCGGATATCCGCCTTCAGACGCCAGCTGTCCATTTACCTTCGGCTCCAAGTAACGGGAAAATTATTAAATTCCAAGCAACTAACATATGTCCGAGCACAGGAAGCAATTATGGAGGTTGGTTGGAGTTTGTCGATGATAGCGGAAACACCTATACACTATTACACGTGAAAGCTTTGGCTCCTGTTGGGCCTGTTAAAAAAGGTACTGCGGTTGCAATATCGCAAAGAGATCTTACCCCCGATGGTTCTTGTTGGACAGGGCCTCACTTCCATATGCATGTAGCATCAAACGGTAGTTATACACCTGCTGAAGAATGGTATAGAGATAAATTGAAATGTAGTTTCTCACCATGTCCATAAATAAAGTTATTGAAAAAGTTAAGGACGTATTTAAAGACAAGAAGTGGGGAGGGGTATTAATGTTGGCTGTTATCGTCCTCATCGTGGTCGTCATTATTTCCATTGTTAACTCCTTTAAAAAAGAAGAAAAACCTACTGACACAAATTACCTTATCGAAACGCCTATGCAGTATGATGGAGGACATAGTGTATATATACCTCAAACCGTATCTGGCTCTAAAAGTTTCCCTAATTCTCTTCCTGTTTTTCAAATAGAAGAAGTAAATCATAGCGGTGAGCTTGATAAGTTTCTTCTTAAGATTGGTAAAACAGGATTTCAAAAAGATACTATTGGAACCTCACTATATTCATGGATGAAAGGCAATGAAACTCTAGAGTATATCCCATTCCAACAGCAATTAACTTTTAAGTTTACAGACTCTTTTAAAACAAATATAACAACTCAATTTTCAGATTCGGAGGATGTTAATAAATTCTTTGAAAAATTCATGCTAGAGTACTTTGGGGTAACTAATAAGTATATAAATGGTAAAGCAATCGTTGAAGGGAAAAGAATTAGATTGGAAGTTAATAGAAACGTTAACAATTTCCCGCTATACCTTCAAAACCATAACTCATATACAGATTATCTAGTAGTAGATAGTAATGGAGGGATTTATGAAGGAGGATTCACGCTCGTAGAATACACAGAGGAAGGTGAGTCAATTCAGCTTGTACATCCAACAAACCTGCAAAGATTAATTGCGTCTGCTGACTATCCAAAAGATATCTTTGAAGGATTTAGTGAGGATCTAAAAGAGATTTTAAATGCACCTGGAGCTTCCACACTTGATGCTACCGATCAGATTTCTGAACTCCCTCATCCGACAATCTCTGAGGCAAAGGATATTTCTCTCGGTTACTACTATTCAAGTGACAGCTACAAACAAATAATCCCTATTTACCGTATTGAAGCTATCGGGACTATTACATACCTTGGTAAGAATGCAAAAATTCCACTTTTAATTTATGCAAACGCCCTAGATCCTGATCGAGTTTATATACCAACTGAATAATATGAAAATATACGAGCTCCTATCTCTATTTAGAGTAAAGCAGTGGGTAAAGAATCTTATTATATTCCTCCCTCTCTTTTTCTCTTCGAATCTTCTAATTGGGGAGGATTTTATCAAAACTCTATATGCATTTCTCTCCCTATGCTTTTTAACCTCTTCCGTATATATATTTAATGACATTATAGATAGAGAAAGAGATTCGCACCATCCAAAGAAGAAGAGCAGGCTGATTAGTTCAGGGAAGATTTCACTGTTGAATGCAAGTCTTCTTTCAGCCCTTTCACTTGCCACTTCGCTACTAATTTCTAGCTACTTCGTTAAGTCAGAATACTTTCTTCTTTTCCTCTTCGGTTATTTAGCAATTATGATCCTCTACACCTTATACTTTAAACATATTGGGATTATTGATGCTATTATCATTTCCTTGGGTTTTGTTCTTCGAGTTATTGTCGGATCCGTTATTTTAGAACTTGATCTTTCCGCAATGTTACTTGTTGCAGTAATTGGATCTGCAATCCTAATCTCCTTCGGTAAAAGGAAGGCCGAGATCTCATCTTTAGGTATTGAGGAGGCGGTTAAACATAGGCCAGCTCTCAGTGTATATCCAAAAGGAGTTTTAGATATTATTATCTCTACGGTAACGTCTGTAACTTTCTTTGCCTACATTATGTACTGTTACGGATATGAGACAACCGGTCTTAAACTTCTCCTTGATCCATATCTGCCTCCAAGATTTCACGAGCCACAGTGGCTTCTGTTAACAATACCTTTTGCATTTTATGTTATGACCCGTTACATAATTCTTATATACAAAGGCGAAAGTACTATACCTGAAGATATTTGGATAAAGGATGGAGAACTAAGAACCGGAATTATAGTATGGCTTCTAATACTCTTTCTCTTGATATATTTCGAACAGTTCTCTAGAATGTTCTAGATGAAAAAGCTTTCAATAATTATAATTACAATCTTATTCTCAGCATTCTTTCTTCTAACCAAGACTAATGCTGCTGAGTATTCCCGTACTCAATCAAAGGTTGATACTACTATCTCAGATCAGAGTACAAGACAGTATTCACAACCACGATCAATATATATTGTGCAGATTACGTCCCAAGACTCCCTTATGGAGAAAAATCCTCTCTCATGGTTTAGAACCCTCTACTACTACTCTATAACTAGGCTTGGGTATGTTGATATCCCCTTTACTTATGTATTGGATAGAGAAGGAAATATATATGATGGAAGGGATGGGGGTGATAACGTAACTCCGGAAATTGTAGATGATGCCGGGGGGGTAGTAATTGGATACCTCTCGAACTCTACGTCCATTTCAACTTCGGCGCAAGAAACCCTTCGCGGGCTTGTTGCAAAGGTTTCATACACATATGGAATTCCCCAGAAGAATCTTCAGGTTGTTGATATGGAGATGGTTAAGCAGGAGGGTCGATCTACTAAAACATCCTTGAAACCTCTTAATAATCTTTTCTCCCAGAATGTCCTCACCGCTTTAGAGGGTAATGTGTATTCTGAGAAGGAGCATATCGCTTATAAAGCAGAAGTAATTGAGACCAAATATGAGAAGAGCGTAAAAGCAGGTGAAAAATTGAAGGTACAAGTCGCCGTTAAAAATAGCAATGACTTCCCTTGGTTTACAGATAAAGATTATATTTATGTCTCCACCAAAGGGTCAAAAAATAGCAAGTTTGCTATTAATGGAGTTTGGGACAGTTTCAGTAAACCAGCTACAATATCTAAAAAGACGATTCTCCCTGGTGAAACTTTAAATATCGAATTTGAGCTTCAAGCACTCCTTCTTCCCGGTAAGTACTCTGAAACCTACAATATTACAAAATCTCCTAATACTATATTTCCAAATACAGAATTTTCGGTGAACTTTGAGATAGTTAAAGGAAATTTCAAGCTTGTTCAAGTAGTTAATACCCCAGGAGGAGTATTAAATGTGAGAGAATGCCCATCAGGTAGCTGTAAACCGTTAACACAGCTAGATGAAGGACAGGTTGTAATAATGGTAGAGAAAACCCTTGCGGGTTGGTATCGAATAAAGTATGCAGAGAAGAAGGAAGGGTGGGTATATGGTCCATATATAAAAGAATTGTAAATTCCAATGTCTAAGGAGATAATCCTAGAAAATTTAAACCCTCCCCAGAGGGAAGCGGTGATGCATACGGAGGGTCCTCTGCTTGTTTTTGCAGGAGCAGGCTCAGGAAAAACAAAAGTTATAACAAGCCGAATTGCCTATCTAATTAAAGAACATAAGGTACAACCTTCAAGTATTCTCGCCGTTACCTTTACAAAGAAAGCATCAGAGGAGATGAGGGAGAGGATTGATAAGCTACTCTTGTCCGTTGGAGTTTCTGGTGACGCAGGTCCTGTTATTGGTACTTTTCATTCAATTGGGGCAATGATACTTAGGAAAGAAGCCTCCCTTCTCGGTTATACAAGCGGATTTTCAATCTACGACTCCGATGATAGTGAGAACCTAATCAAGGAGATTCTTCTTTCAATGAACTTGGATCTTAAACAGATTAAACCTCAGGCAATATCCTGGCTAATTAGTGCTGCGAAAAACGATTTGATATCACCTGAGAATTTTCCATACCACTATACTGGGTATATAGAAGATATTGCAGGTGAGGTGTATACGAAATATCAAAAACAACTCCTCGGGCAAAACTCAGTAGATTTTGGGGATCTCATATACCTTCCTGCTAAACTCCTCCTGGAAAATAAAGAAGTTCTAGCCAAGTACCAGGAAAGATTTAAGTACCTGTTAATAGACGAGTATCAGGATACAAACAAATCACAATACACCCTCTCAAAGCTACTTGCTGAACAGCATAGAAATATCTGTGTTGTGGGAGATGATGATCAGGGAATATACGGATGGAGAGGAGCTGATATTCAAAACATTCTTTCCTTTGAAAAAGATTTTCCAGAGGTTAAGGTTGTAAAACTTGAACAGAACTACCGATCTGTCGCCAACGTTATACATGCCGCGGTTTCTGTTATCGGTCAGAACACCTCTAGAGCAGAAAAGACCCTTTGGACGGATAAAGAGAGCGGGGAAAAGATAAATATATATCAAGCGAGGGATCCTGAGGACGAAGCTCAGTTTGTTGTTGATGAGATTACAACTTTTAGAAATTCAGGTAGAAAACTCAAAGAAGTTGCTGTCCTCTACCGTACAAACTTTCAGTCCAGAACCCTTGAGGAGGAACTCCTCAGAAGGGGATTGCCATACAAACTTGTCGGAGGTTATCGATTCTATGAGAGAAAGGAGATTAAAGACCTGATAAGCTATTTGAGGTTTGTTCACAATATTAAAGACGATCTCAGTGTATCAAGAGTACTTAATATCCCATCAAGAAAGATGGGACCGAAGGGAGTTTCGGATCTATATGCGATAGCTAGAGATATTGAAATCTCCATATGTGAACTTTTGGTTGGAACCTACGTTCACAATCACTCAATTCAGAATACCGGGATTATAGATGAGGGAATACTCAGTTTAATAGAGAGCAAGATTGGGGATATGGCAAAGTTTACCTCCCTTTCGGATACCTTCGGGGAGATTTATGTTAATTGTAGAAATAAAAATGCTCTTTCCGCTATTACAGAGATTATGGATATAATCAGGTATGAAACCTTCATTGACGATGGAAGTGAGGCAGCACAATCGAGATTAGAGAATATTTCAGAGTTAAAGAATGTAGCTTCAAGCTACGTTGCTAAGTCTGAGGATAATTCCATAGCCCTTTTCCTTCAGGAGATTACCCTAATAGAACAGGAACAGGATAAGAATAAGAATGAGGGAGGGGATAGTGTAACTCTAATGACAATGCACTCATCAAAAGGTTTAGAATTCCCAGCGGTATTCATAGTCGGAATGGAAGAGGGAGTTTTCCCGCATTCCCGATCCTTTACAGATGGAAAAGAGCTTGAGGAGGAACGAAGACTCTGTTATGTTGGGATCACAAGAGCAAAAGAGAGACTTTGGCTCACATTTGCAGAGGGAAGAAATCAGATGGGCGGATACAGTTCGCAGATACCATCGAGATTTTTAGCTGAAATACCGCAAGACCTATGTGAATATTATAGCTGGAATGCTTAATTCTGAGCGTTGAACTTTGAGTTGCATGTTGGCCATTGTAAGCTTCTATACGAATCCCCATACTCATACATACTTGATACAATCTCAATCTGTTCTGTCCCATCCCATATGTTTTGTCCCCCCTTGCTATTAAAGGTTCTTTGGTTAAACTGATAGAGACCTAGATATGTGTTCTTTGTATTCTGTCCCGAATCACACCATGTCTCACACCTCATTACAAATTTCATCCAACTATTCTTCTCTTTTCTGGTTGTAGGATTTGCATATCTATCGATTACTGCATCCCAATAACTACAACTTTGTATTGTAACGGGCTTTGTCCCTATTAACACAAGCTTGTCCTGAACAGGAATTTCCACCTCTGATTTAACAACGCTCGACCTGAAGGCAATTCCATCCTGATATACAATTTTAATTGTTTTCGCAAGTAATCCATCTTTCCCCGCCTGGTCAACAACCACAGTTCCTGTATTAAGAGAGTTTGTTTCTTTCTCTATCACTTTGAAAGGGATAGCTTCTTTCTTCACTGTATACTCAATATCAACCTTAACTATTTGTATAACAGAACGATTTGAGACAACTACTTCAAGATCCGGAATGGTAATATCATCTTCATCAAGCTTTATTCCAATCTCATTTATTACTTCATCTACTGTTTTTCCATAAACCAAGCTAGTTGTGTCACCATCTAAATCCCTTATGGTAACAACTTTAGGTGAAAAAACGGAGCTTGAAACATTCAAAACCAAGGAGAATTCCGTTGGAAGGTTCAAAGCGTTAGATTCTTCTGCAGAATTTGATCCTTCCTCTGCAAAAACATAGGAAGCCCCAAATCTGAACCCAACTAGCAAAAGGAGGCTCAAATTTACTATGAGAATCCTGAAAAATGTGTTGTGGTTTTTAAGATTAAACCTTCCGTGATTACGGATTGACCGGTCCATCTAGTGTACAAAAAATCTTATTCCTGTAATGTTTACTGATGTATCCATATACAAGACAGAAGATTCTAGCAAATATTTGACAATATTGCACACCTCGAATAACATGAGGTAATGAAAAAGATATATAAATACCTAATTATCCTTGCAATTGTAGTTACCATTACCTTTTCCTTGCTCTATTTCTTCAGAGCCAACATTACTCAGAAGGAAAGAGCCAATTACGCTAGTCATATTTCGGAAGGAGATAAGTTCTTTGAAAGGAAGGAGTATGGTAAGGCGCTGAGCAGCTATGCACTAGCTTCGGAGACGATTCCACAGGAGAGAAGTTCATATGAGAAGATAATTGACCTACTTGTCCTTAAGAGGAGATTTGATGACGCTAAGGTGGTGGTTGAACAGTCTGCTAAGGTCCTTTTAGGCTCTAATCGTGCCTATATCCTAAGAAAGCTTGCTCTAGCATACTATAAAGATGGTCAATATGAGAAAGCTGAGAAGTATCTCCTTAATGCAGATCAGATAAAATCTACAGATGAGGGTTTCCTTCTTTTGGGGAAGGTCTATTTAAAGATGAACGATACTACGAAAGCGAATAAGTTCCTTGGTAAGGTTAATACCAAGGAGGGAGCAACTGCCCTGGAAAGAGATCTCCTAAAAGCATACCTGAAAAAGTCAGAAACAAGTGAAGCTAAGAGCTCTCTGGAGGTTTGGGATCTTTCGCTTGAAGAGGATAAAGATCTAACGACTTTAGTAACTAGCTATCTTAGAGCTATAAATGGCCTTGGGAAAGATGATTTATATAATAGAACGTTGTTGGCTAGAGAGTATATTAATTCAGGATATCCCGTAATTGCGGTTGAGATTCTTGAATCTGAATTGGATAAAATGAAGGAGTATCCTGATGGGCTCTTCTTTCTTGCAAGGGCATACTATGATAGTGGAAAGTATTCATCTTCACTTGATATTCTAAACAGATCACTAGGCTTGAATACCTTCTCTGATGAGATATACCTCCTCATTGCAAGAATTAATTTGATTAATGGAGATCAAAATACAGCCTTTGACTCATATGAAAAAGCGATTTCTTTTGCCGGCACTTCAAAGAAAGACTCGTTCTATAAGGAGTATCTAAGTATTCTTCTGCAAGAGAAGTCATACAGTGAGTTAAAGAGTAATCTAGATAAAATAATAAAGGATAAGGTTACGGAAAACCTTTGGCCATATTTTATGTATATTGAGATGTATTACGATCAGAAAAATTACGTACAGATGCAATCTGTAATCACAACTGTATCAAAGATGGCAAATCTAACGGATGCTGAGAAAATGGAATATCTAAACTGGCAGATTGTTTATGACATTGAGAATGATAAACTTGCTTCCGCAAAAGAGCTCCTCACAACTTTGAGATCTTTAGATAGGTTCAATCCAAATTACTACCTGCTCTCTGGTAGGGTTAACCTTATAGAAGGTAATCAGGAGAATGCAAAGGAAGATTTGAACACCGCTATTAACTATGATCTTGATGGTAGCGTAACAGAGAGTGCAAAAAGACTACTTGGAAGAATAGAGTAGTCTCCGTATGCGTCCTATAGTTGATAAATTCCCATATATTCGGTATTATAGTGCACTTATTTAAAGCTATACAAAATAGTGTCCGATTTATTTTTAAACATTAACGGTGACATAATAGGCCAGCCTCCAAGGCGTAGATTTGAATCGGTTGCTAAAAAGATAAATGAATATCTCTCGAATTCTCAAATTATAACGGTCAAGATGAATACTCCCGAGATTAGTAATAGAGTCTTGAATACTGACGAACTACCGAAAACTTCTATCAAAGCTGCATGGAAAGAAAATTTGCAGGTTACTGTAACGGTTGGCGATGAACCAATTGTGTTACATTTTGATCATAGCTCGGGGGTAACTATCGTTGAAGGTGATGGAGAAACGCAACCTACAACTATCAAGATTGAGGACACAAGCTACACACACTCAAGACTGGAGCTAACCCTCGCCTAAGGGAAGTTGTATCCCTCTTTCTTTTCCTATAATCCTTTGTTATAATCCCCTCGGAAGATAAATATTCCCCCAGTTGTACTGGAACTTAAAATTTTAATCAATATATATGGCCATTCAAACGTACGATGTGAAGTTTGATCTAGATAAGATTAGAAATATCGGTATTATTGCGCACATTGATGCGGGTAAAACAACTACTACCGAAAGACTACTCTTCTTTACGGGCCAGAAACATAAAATTGGAGAGGTACATGAGGGGGCTGCAACTACAGACTTCATGGAGCAGGAGCAGGAAAGAGGTATTACTATTATGTCTGCGGCTGTTACATGTTTCTGGAAACTAGATGGAGTTAACCACAGAATAAACATTATTGATACCCCAGGCCATGTAGACTTCACTGCAGAAGTAGAGAGATCCCTAAGAGTACTCGATGGTGCAGTTGTAATCTTTGATGGAAAGATGGGTGTTGAGCCACAGTCTGAGACAGTATGGAGACAGGCTACAAAGTATGGAGTACCAAGAATCTGCTTTGTGAACAAGTTAAACCTCCTTGGAGGAGACTTTGATATGAGTCTTGCTTCAATTAAAGAAAGGTTAAGTCCAAGAGCTGTTCCACTTGTTGTTCCAATAGGAAAAGAAACTCAGCTAAGAGGGTTCGTAGACTTGATAGATATGAAAGCATATATCTATGATACAGTTGAGTCGCTTGACCTTAAAGAATCTCCAATTCCAGATGACCTTAAAGCTAAAGTACAGATGTTAAGAGATGAATTGGTAGAGAAACTTGTTGAGCAGGATGATGCATTAATGGAAAAGTTCTTCGCAGGACAGGATCTCTCAACTGCAGAATTAAGAATGGCTTTGAGAAAGGGAACTCTTTCTGGAAACCTATTCCCTGTACTTGGTGGAGACTCAAGAACCGTTATTGTTAATAAACTTCTTGATTACATTACCGTATGTCTACCTTCACCAAAAGATCTTCCTCCTGTAAAAGGAATTCATCCAAAGACGGGAGCTGAAGTCGAGAGAAAGCTCGAAGATACAGAACCTTTCTCTTCGCTGGTGTTCAAAATTGTCTCAGACCCGCATATTGGAACCCTCTCATACTTCAGAGTGTACTCTGGAAAGATAGAGGCTGGATCCTATGTCTATAACTCAACAAAGAACTTAAGAGAGAGAGTTGGAAGACTTGTACTTATGCACGCAAAGGATAGAGAAGAGGTTAATATGCTAAGAGCAGGAGATATTGGTGCTATCGTCGGACTTAAAGATTCATACACTGGAGATACCCTATGTGAAGAAAGCAGTCCAATAATTCTAGAACAGATTCAATTTGCAGAACCAGTTATTTCCCAGGCGATTGAACCTGCTACAAAGTCAGATGAAGAGAAGATGGGAATGGCACTTGCAAGGCTAGTTAAGGAAGATCCAACATTTAAAGTTTCTTCAAACCATGAAACAGGACAGACATTAATCTCTGGAATGGGTGAGCTTCACTTGGAGATTATGGTTGATAGGTTGAAGAGAGAGTATAACGTTGTTGCAAACGTAGGAAAGCCACAGGTTGCATATAGGGAAACCGTAAAGGTTGTTTCTGAGGCAGAAGGTAAATATATTAAGCAGTCAGGTGGTAAGGGTCAGTATGGACACTGTTATCTTAGAGTTGAGCCTAATGAATCTGGAAAAGGTTTTGAATTTGTTAACGCTATTAAAGGTGGAGCAATTCCTAGAGAGTATATCCCTGCAATTGAGAAAGGTGTTGTTGAAACAATGCAGTCAGGTGTTGTAGCAGGATATCCTGTAGTGGATGTCAAAGTTACACTATATGATGGCTCGTATCACGATGTTGACTCCTCCGAAGCGGCATTTAAGGTTGCAGGCTCTATGGCATTTAAAGATGCATGTAAAGCTGCAAGTCCAGTACTTTTGGAACCGATCATGAATGTTGAGGTTGTTACTCCAGATAAATTCGTCGGTGACGTAACTGGATCTTTAAGCAGTAAGAGAGGTCAGATTCAGAAAACCGAAATTAGAGGGAATCTTCATGCTATAAACGCAAAAGTTCCACTTTCTGAGCTATTCGGGTATACAACTGAGCTAAGATCGATAACTAGTGGTCGTGGAAGTGCTGTAATGGAGCCATCAAACTATGCAGAAGTACCAAGAAATATAGCTGAAGAGATCTCACTTGGTAGAGGTAAAGGAAAATAGTTACAAATGGAGAATGTCCCGTAAAAATAGAAACAAAAATAATTAAATTAATAATTTATAAAAATGGCTACAGAGTTCAACAGAACAAAGCCTCACATGAACATTGGTACCCTTGGTCACGTTGACCACGGTAAGACCACTCTTGTTAGAGGAATCCTTAATGCTTTTGCAACGGCAGAAGTAAAAGAGAAGATGAAAGATAAATTGGATAAAGATCCAAACTCAAGAGCAAAAAGTATTACAATTGCTGTTGCTCATGTAGAATTTGAGACTGAAACAAGACACTATGCATTAGTAGATTGCCCAGGTCACAGAGACTATATCAAGAACATGATTACAGGTGCAGCACAGATGGATGGTGCAATTTTGGTTGTATCTTCAACTGATGGTGCTATGCCACAGACTAAGGAACACTTACTTCTTGCAAAGCAGGTTGGAGTTCCAAAGGTTGTTGTATTCATCAACACATTCGGTACTGCAGACGAAGAAATCCTCGAACTTATCAAGTCAGACGTTCAAGATCTTCTTAAGAAGTATGGATACGATGAGAATGCTCCAATTGTTGTCGGAAACGCTCTTAAGGCTCAAGAGGGAGATGAGGCTGGTCTTGCATCAGTTAAAGAACTTCTTAAGACAGTTGATGAGTATATTCCAGTACCAGAGAGAGCAGTTGAACTTCCATTCCTTATGCCTGTTGAAGATGTATTTTCAATTGAAGGTAGAGGAACAGTTGTAACCGGAAGAGTTGAAAGAGGAAAGATTTCAGTTGGATCTGATGTTGATGTACTCGGAATGGGTAGAGATCCTCAGAAAACAGCTGTTACAGGGGTTGAGATGTTCAACAAGTCAATGCAGGAAGCTCTTGCAGGTGATAACGTTGGTCTTCTATTAAGAGGATTGAAGAGAGAAGATGTTGAAAGAGGTCAGGTTATTGTTGCACCAGGAAGTGTAAAGACTCATACAGAATTCAAAGCAGAGGTTTATGTTCTTACAAAGGAAGAGGGTGGAAGACACACTCCATTTGTATCTGGATATAAGCCACAGTTCTACATTAGAACTGCAGATGTTACTGGTGAGGTTACATTGGAGAATGTTGAAATGGTAAGCCCTGGAGACAACACTCAGTTCACAGTAAAACTTATGGCACCTGTCTCAATTGAAACAGGAGTAAGGTTTGCTATTAGAGAGGGTGGTCAGACAGTAGGTCAGGGAATTGTAACAGAGATTATTAAGTAAAAAAATATATTAGGGAGGGACTTAAATCCCTCCCTAATAGTAGATATTTATATATTAAATTAGCTCTTTAGAATACAATGGCAAGTACAGCTGCAAGAATAAGGGTCAAGTTAAAGGGATATGATTCCATCGTTTTGGATAAATCAGCTCGCAGCATTATTGAAACTGCAATAAGTACTGGCGCTAAGGTTGCCGGTCCTATTCCTCTTCCTACGAAGAGTAGAAAAGTCGCAGTTAATCGTTCATCATTCATTTACAAGAGCTCCGTAGAGCATTTTGAGATTAAAACTCATAAAAGAATTATCGATATAATAGAACCAACGCCTAAGACAATAGATGCATTACAGCATCTACAAATGCCGGCAGGAGTTGATATTGAAATACAATAAACATGAAAGCAATTATAGGAATAAAAAAAGGAATGACTAGAGTATTCAAGGGAGAGAAATCAGTTCCTGTAACTGTTGTCGATATTTCAGGGTGCGTTGTTTCTCTCAAAGATGAGAAAGGAATTGAACTAGCAGTTGGAAAGAAATTAAAGGTAAACAAAGCTACACAGGGTAAATATAAGGCATTAGGTTATGTCCCTATGTACAGAGAATACTTCTTTGGAATGAATGGAGAGTATGAAGTTGGACAGGAGATTAAGGCCGACACATTTGCACAGGGAGAAAAGGTAATCCTATCCGGTGTAACAAAAGGAAAAGGATTTGCAGGAGTAGTTAAGAGATATGGATTAGCAGGAGGACCAAGAACACACGGTCAGTCAGACAGGTTAAGAGCTCCTGGATCAATCGGAGCCGGTACAACACCAGGAAGAGTATTAAAAGGAAAGAGAATGGCTGGAAGATTAGGAACAAAGACTGTAACACTAAATAAAAGAGAGGTCGTTGATGTAATTGATACATTTATCCTTCTATCAGGTCCAGTACCTGGAAACAGAGGGGATAAGGTTATAATTTATAGTAAATAGAGATGGCTACTGAAAAGATTAAAAAAACAGCAGTGAAGAAGGTAGTAAAAACAAAGAAAGTAACAAAGGTTGTTAAGCCTAAGAAAGTTGCTGAGCCTAAGACTACTTTGAGTAGTAACCTTAATCCTTTGATATGGGATGTAAAGATGAATCCTGACCTTGTTGCACAGGTAATCTATGTTCAGCAGTCAAACGCTAGACAGGGAAATGCCCATGCAAAAACAAGAGCTGATGTATCAGGTGGTGGAAGAAAGCCATGGAAACAGAAAGGAACAGGAAGAGCTAGGCACGGATCCATTAGGTCTCCAATCTGGAGAGGTGGTGGTGTTACATTCCCTCCTAACTGGAGAAATTGGGAGAGAAAGATTAACAAACAGATGGTTAAAAAGGCAATTTGTATGCTTCTTTCTGAGAGATTAAAATCAGGAAGTCTTGAGTTTATTAATGTTGAATCAAAGGGAACAAAGGCTGTAAGAGAAGGATTAGTAACACAGTTTGGAAAAGACAGAGGCTTAGTAATAACAGATAATTCTGAGGTAAAGATGGCAGTATCAAACGTTGAAAGAATTGATTACTCAACTCCATCAGTATTCTCAGTAGCAAACTTAGTAAGAGCAAAGAAGATATTAGTTGATAACAGTGTACTTAACATAATTGATGAAAGATTAGGAAATGGAAAGTAATATCCTCCTACAACCAGTTATTTCAGAGAAGAGCTATATATTAGCCAACTCTGCAAATAAGTATACTTTCCTTGTAGATCCTAAAGCTACAAAGATTGATGTTAAGAGAGAGGTAAGTAAGAAATATAAAGTAACTGTAACTGATGTAAATATGGTAACAAGACCAGGTAAATTGAAAGCCGATTGGATAAGGAGAAGACAGTATAGAAGGTCAGATATGAAGAAAGCAATCGTTCAGCTTAAGAAAGGAGATAAGATAGAAGAATTTTTAAACGTATAAACCATGGGAGTAAAAAGTTTTAAACCAAAAACACAGTCATTAAGAGGTACAAAGTTAGCGGACAGGTCAATGCTTGTAAAAGTATCTGGTCCAAAAGCTCTAACCCTACCTAAGCGAAAGAGATCTGGTCGTAACAACCAGGGAAAGATAACTATCAGACACCAGGGTGGTGGATTTAAGAGAAGAGTAAGGATTGTTGATTTTAAAAGAGATAAGTATGGAATCCCAGCTAAAGTAGAAGGTCTATACTTTGATCCAAACAGGTCCGCATTCCTGGCTCTTTTGACATATGCAGACGGTGAAAAAAGATATATAATTGCGCCGAGAGGCTTAAAGGTTGGAGATAGTGTAGTTTCTGGTGAAAAAGAGGATATCCTAGTAGGAAACGCAATGAAAGTTAGGAATATTCCATCTGGAACTATTGTTAACTCAGTTGAAATTGAACCTGGAAAAGGAGCTGTATTTGGAAGATCAGCAGGAAATTCAGTAACAGTACAGGGAATTGATCCAACAGGTAAGTATGTTCAGATTAATCTCCCATCTGGTGAGGTTAGACTTATTCATGCAGACTGTATGGCAACAATTGGTCAGGTCGGGAATGAAGATAACCTTAACGTTAAGTTAGGAAAGGCTGGAAGAAGTAGAAACTTAGGAATAAGACCATCTGTAAGAGGAGTCGTTATGCATCCAGCTCAGCACCCACACGGTGGTGGTGAGGGTAAGGGTGTAATCGGTAGAGCTAAGGATAAATGGGGAACAAAGATTGGTACAAGAACTAGAAATAATAAGCAAACAGATAGATTTATAATTAAAAGAAGAAGGCCAAAAACAAGGCCATTTGCAAAGAAATAATTTAGAGTAAAAAGATATGTCAAGGTCACTTAAAAAAGGAGCATACGTAGATGTAAGATTGATGGAGAAAGTAACAAAAGCTCTTGCAACAGGCGTTAGATCACCTATAAAAACATGGGCTAGAGCATCAATGATAACTCCTGAAATGGTTGGACTAACCTTCGGGGTACATAACGGTAAGAAACATGAAAACGTTTTAGTAATGGAATCTATGGTAGGACATAAATTAGGAGAATTCGCTCCTACAAGAACATTTAGAGGGCATGCTAAGAAAGGTAAGCTCTCTAAGGTCTATGGTAGCAGTGGAAGATTTGAAGAGTAATTTTTAAAATATTGATATGGATCAGAAAGTAGTAAAAGCACAAACAAAGAATGTACAAGTAACCCCTCAGAAGTTGAGACTTGTCGCTGATGTTGTAAGAGGAATGAGTGCGCAGAAGGCTCTTGATGTACTAAAGTTCCTAAATAAAAAGGGAGCTCTACACATAAGAAAAACCCTTGCTACAGCAGTTGCAAACGCTAAGGATCTTTTTGGTGCGGAGGTTGGAGCAATTGAAATTAGTAAATTAACAGTTGATGAAGGAGTTAAGTATAGAAGACCAAAATTTGGATCTCGTGGAAGAGTATCAATGCTTCATAAGAGAAGATCTAATATTAATTTAGAAGTTAAAGTTAAGTAAATGGGTAATAAGATAGTTCCTACATCAGTAAGAATGGGAGTAAACAAAACATGGCCATCAGTATGGTTTGCTAAGAAGAAGGATTTTGGGGCATCCTTGATGTCAGATATCCTTGTAAGAAAAGAACTTAAAAAGGTTCTTAATCCTGCAGGACTTGATAGAATAAATATATTCAAGACATCTAACAAGTTGGATATTGAAGTTTATGTTGCTCGACCTGGTGTTGCAATCGGTAGAGGTGGATCCGGAATTGATGACCTTCAGAAGCACCTAAAGAAACTTACAAAACTTGAGGTAGATATTAAGATTAAAGAAGTCAAGAAACCTGATATATCGGCAAGAATAATTGCAAGGACAATTGCAGACGGTATTGAAAGAAGACAGCCTTCTAAACTCTTAATCGCTGCTGCAAAGGAGAAAGCAATGTTAGCTGGAGCAAAGGGAGTGAAGATACTTGTGTCTGGAAGAATTAATAATGCTTCGCAGGCAAGATCACAGAAAGATGGGGCCGGTCCAGTACCAACTCAAACCTTGAAAGCAAATATTGATTATGCAGAGGAGACGGCCGCAACGGGAGATGCAGGATTATACGGTGTAAAAGTATGGGTTTACAAAGATGCTAAGTTAGATGAGATGAATTCCTAAAGATTATGATGCAACCAAAGAAAAGTAAATTTAGAAAAGAATTTAGAGGAAAGATGGGTGGAGTTGCCACCTCAAACAATGAACTCGCCTTTGGTGAGTATGGTTTAAAATCTTTAACAAGAGGTTGGGTGCATGCTAGAGAGATTGAAGCAGCAAGAAGAGCTATAACAGGACATATTAAGAGAAAGGGAAAAGTTTGGATAAAGATATTCCCACATAAACCATTCACAAAGAAGGCAAACAACTCGAAGATGCTTGGAGGAAAAGGAGATATTGAAGGTTATGTATGTGTTGTAGTCCCAGGGTTAATCCTTTTTGAAATGAGCGGTGTTGATGAGGTTACAGCAAGAGAAGCTTTGAGATTAGCTGCACATAAACTCTCGGTTATGACTAAATTTGTTACAAGCATAAAGTAATGAGAGCAGATGAAATAAGAAAAATGACAGTAGAAGAAATAAAAAAAGAGATAACCAGCCAGTATATGGAGCTGAAAAACATAACTGACTCTATCCGAATTGGTAAAGAGAAGAATATTGCAAAATGCTTGAATATAAAGAGAAATATTGCTAGAATGCTCACTGTTTTACAACAAAAACAGAATAGTTAATTAAAAATACTAAACGATGGAATCCAAGAAGAGGGTAAGCAAAACAAAGGTTACTAAAGTTGAGAGTGTAAAAGCTCCAGTTAAAAGTAACAGAAGAGTAATTGTAGCGAAGGTAGTAAGCACAAAGATGCAAGGTACAGTTAAGGTCGCTATAGAGAGTAAAACAATGCATTCAGTATATGGAAAGGTAATGAATAAAAAAAGAGTTTTCTTTGCTCACACTGATAAACAGTTGAACGAAGGAGATGTGGTTAAGATCAAAGAATCTAGACCATACTCAAAAAATGTAAAATTCGTAGTAATTGATTAATGGTACAACTAAACAGTTTATTAAAAGTTGCAGATAACAGTGGAGCAAGATTAGTAAAGCTAATTGGAATCCCTGGGTCTTCTAAAAGGAAGTGGGCAAGAATCGGTGATATAATAGCAGTTTCTGCTGTTGATACAGTCCCTAACTCTGATATTGCAGAGCATGCTGTATTAAAAGCAGTTGTTGTTAGAACAACAAAAGAGCAGAAGAGAAAAGATGGATCATACATTAGGTTTGGAGATAACGCAGCAGTAATAATTGATGCTAAGAAAGCTCCAAAAGGAACCAGAATGTTTGGACCAATGGCAAGAGAATTGAAAGAGAAGGGGTTTGATAAAATAATTTCGTTAGCACCAGAAGTACTATAATGAAAATCAAAAAGGGAGATACAGTTAAAGTTCTATACGGAAAAGACTCAAGTAAGAGCGGGAAGGTTCTTTCTGTAAACCCTAGAAAGAGAATGGTACTTGTTGAAGGTTTGAATATGTTTAAAAAGCATATTAAAGGAGATGGACAGACAAAGAAATCTGAAATAGTAGATGTTACAAGGCCAATGCCAGCATCTAAAGTTACAGTTATCTGTTCCCACTGTGGAAAACCTACAAGAGTTGGAATGAAACTAGAAGGAAAGAACTATGTAAGAGTATGTAAGAAATGCGGAAAGGGCTTAGATGTGAAGGTTGAAAAAAAGGTAGAAGCAAAGAAAGTTGAGACCAAAACTAAGAAAGTAACTAAAAAGAGTAAATAATAATGACAAGATTACAAGATCTATACAATAAAACATATAGAAAAGAGTTGATGAAAGAGCTTAGCTTGGACAACGTGATGGCTGTCCCAACTATAACAAAGATCGTTATTAACTCTGGTGTCGGTGAAGCTGTTACAAATAGTAATGCAATTGAGGAGATGGTTGAGATTCTTTCTCTGATCTCAGGTCAGAAGCCCGTTATCAATAAAGCAAAGAAAGCTATTGCAGCTTTCAAAATTAGAGAAGGATTAGAAATTGGAGTATCAGTAACCTTAAGAGGATCTAAAATGTGGGAGTTCTTTGATAAACTTGTTAACGTTGTTTTCCCTAGAACAAAGGACTTCAGAGGTGTAAACCCTAAGGCTTTTGATGGAGCAGGTAACTATTCCGTTGGAGTTACAGAGCATACAGTTTTCCCAGAAATTGATGCAAACAAGGTTCAGAAGATTAGACCACTACAGATTACCATTGTAACAAGTACAAAAGATGATAAAATGGCACGAGCATTATTAGATAAATTTGGATTCCCATTCAGGAAGGATGTCAACAAGAGCTAAAGAAGTACAAGAGAAGAAGTTAAAGGTTAAGTCAAAATACTCCGCAAGGGTGTATAACAGGTGCCAGAATTGTGGTAGGGCGAGAGCATACTTGAGACACTATGGGATTTGTAGAATCTGTTTTAGAAAGTTAGCTAGCCATGGTGAGATTCCTGGTGTTAAGAAAGCAATTTGGTAAATTAATAATTAGAAATATGAACGATACAGTATCAGATCTATTGGCAAGATTACAAAATGGAATAACAGCAAAGAGGGAAACAATTGAAGTTCCTGTAACAAAGATGACTAAGGCTATCTTGAAGATCCTAAAAAAGGAAGAGATGATTACTGATTCGGTTGAAGGAGAGAATAGAATGATCGTAGTAACATTGAAATATGAGGAAGATGGAGAACCAACGGTAAGTAAGTTTGTAAGGGTAAGTAAGCCAGGTTTAAGAAAGTATGTTCCTGCATATGAAATAAAACCGGTAATGAATGGTAGAGGAATCTGCATTATAAGTACCTCACAAGGACTTATGTCAGGAGCCCTCGCTAAGTCTAAAAAGCTTGGTGGAGAATTAATATGTGAAATTTGGTAATAGAATGTCTAAGGTAGGGTATAACCCAATTACAATAGAAGATGGAGTTACAGTAACAATAGAAGGAAGAAATGTAACAGCAAAGGGACCAAAGGGTGAGCTCTCAACAACCCTCCCAATAAATATTGAGATTGAGCAGAAGGAAAACCAACTCTTTCTCACAAGAAAGAACGAAGAGAAGCCAACAAAGTCACTACATGGAACCTTTAGAGCTTTGGTTGCAAACATTGTTAATGGAGTTAAGAATGGATTTAAAAAGAAGATGGAAGTAATAGGAGTTGGATATAGAGTTAGAATGGAAGGAACAAAACTTGTAATGACTTTAGGATGGAACCACCCAGTTGAGGTTGTAGCACCTGAGGGTATTACAATTGAGGCTCCTGATGAGACAACCATTATAGTAAGCGGAGCAGATAAACAGAAGGTTGGAGAGACTGCAGCAAAGATTAGAGAGATAAGAAAGCCAGAGCCATATAAGGGTAAAGGAATTAGATACGAGGGTGAGTATGTTAAGAAGAAGAGTGCAAAATCTGCAGCATCAAGTAAATAATAGAAGAAATAAATATGGCAAACACTAAGAAAGAAAACAGAATAAGAAGAAAAATAAGAGTAAGAAAGAATGTAAACGGTTCTAGTGAGAAACCTAGGGTTTTTGTATTCAAGAGTAACCGATACCTACATGTAGGGGTTGCAGATGATAACTCAGGAGTTGTCGTTCTTGGAGGAAGAGCAAAGAGAACAACAAAGGATGTTGAAGTACTTGGTTCAAAACTTGCCCAGGATATGAAAAAGAAAAAGGTCGAAACCGCAGTATTTGATAGAAGTGGATACCAATTTCATGGTATTATAGCGAAGTTTGTTGAAAGTTTAAGAAAAAGTGGAATTAAAATCTAGTTATATTATAGATAGATGGATAGAAGAAACGATAGACAAGAACAGAAGAATTACGAGAAGCGAGCAGTAACTATCAGGAGAGTTGCTAAAGTTACAGCCGGTGGAAAGAGACTTAGATTCTCTGCAATGGTTGTAGTTGGAGATAAGAACGGTTCTGTTGGAATTGCACTAGGAAGAGGAGTTGATACAAGAAGCGCAATGGATAAAGCTGAGAAGCGAGCAGTGAAGAATATGAGAAAGATTGAAGTAATCGGGGATACTATCCCACATGAGATTAGAACAAAGTTTGGTGCAGCTCAGGTCCTTCTAAGACCTGCAAAGCCAGGTACAGGTATAATTGCTGGCTCTGCATCTAGAATTGTTCTTGAGATGGCAGGTATTAACAACGTGTACTGTAAACAGTTAGGATCAAATGATATCATAGCTAACACATACTGTACTTTTGAGGCCCTAATGGGACTTAAAAAGGACAGGGTTTTAAAGAAAATGAAAATAATGCAGGAGAGAATCGGATTGAAGGAGAAGATGGATGCAGAAAGAAAAGTAAAAGAAGCAAAAATTAGAAAGAATAAGAAGGCAGATAATAAACAAGTTAATATGAGAGGTAGAAGATATGCAACTGGAAACACTTCCAAAAAGAAATAATAGAACACTCGCAACCAAGAGAATTGGTAGAGGATATGGATCCGGAGTAGGTGGACACACTGTTGGTAGAGGTACCAAAGGTCAGAAGTCTAGATCAGGACATAAATCTACAGTATTCTTCGAGGGTGGTAATAGACCATTCTTTAGTAGGATTCCAAAATTCAAGGGCTTTAAGAGTAGAGCAGATAAATATCAGCCCGTAAACCTCAATGTTATTGAAGAAGAGTATGAGGTAGGAGATACAGTAAATCTAGAGACTTTGAAAGATAAGAACCTTATAAAGAAAACTACTAGCCTTGTTAAAATTTTAGGTGTAGGAGAGATAACAAAGAAGATTACATTTGAAAGTTTGAAGATTTCCGAAACTGCTAAGAGTAAGATTGAAAAAGCAGGCGGTTCTATTAAATAAACATTTACTATGTTTAAACATATACTCAATACTCTCCGCCTCTATCTGAGGACAGAAGACATAAGAAAAAAGATATTCTTTTCAGTATTAATACTTGTTGTATTTAGAGTTCTTGCTGCGATTCCTGTTGTTGGAATTCCTGCAAACGCTATTGCAACCCTCTTTTCGGGAAGTAGCTTTGGAGATCTCCTCTCAACGATTTCAGGTGGTGTCCTTGAAACCGCCTCGATTGCCGCAATCGGCTTAACCCCTTATATTAACGCATCTATAACCCTTCAACTTCTAACCCCTGTTATCCCAAAACTTGATGAGCTTAAGAAAGAAGGATCAAACGGAAGGAGACTTATTAGTATGTATACAAGATGGTTAACGGTACCTCTTGCCATCCTCCAATCTTTTATCATCTACTCAACCCTTAGAGGATTCAACCTAATGCCAGTGCTCGAACCTATGGAATTAATTGCGATGTCCGCAACTCTAACTGCGGGTTCAATCGTAATTATGTGGTTAGGAGAACTTGTTTCAGAGAGCGGTCTAGGTAACGGAAGTTCATATATTATCTTTCTAGGTATCCTGGCCGGAATACCAGGAGCGTTAACCAATAACCTTCAAATTATGGACGTCACTCAGAAGGTTGTGTTCATACTCTTAAACCTTCTTTTAGTAGCAACCGTTGTCCTTATAACAGAGGCGGAAAGAAGGGTGAAGGTACAGTACTCAAGGAGGGTGCGCTCTGTAGGCTCTGCGGAAAGTTACATACCCCTCAAACTCACCCAATCTGGAGTTATGCCGGTAATCTTTGCAATATCACTTATGTCCTTCCCAGATCTAATCGCAAGATTCCTTTTGAGTAGGAATATAAATGATAGTGTAAATCTCATTTCAACAAACATCATCAGTTTCCTAGGTAATCCATATGCACAAAATATTGGAATTTTTGTATTTGTAATCCTCTTCTCCTTCTTTTATGTAACAGTTGTGTTTAATACCGATGAAATATCTGAGAACCTACAGAAGAATGGAGGATTTATACAGGGAATTAGACCAGGAAAATCAACATCCAAGTATCTAAGAAATATATCATTCAGATTAACAGCTGTTGGAGCAGGTATTCTTGCTCTCCTCTCTGTTCTTCCTAACGTTCTTCTTGCTACAGGAATTATCACTCAGTCCCTAATTACAGGAACTGGAATGCTAATTATGGTAGGTGTAGTCTTAGATATAAGACGAAAACTTAAGTCTATGGCTGTTGTAAAAGATTACGGTAGGTATATATAATTACCCATTAGGTACTCTCGTAAATAATTTTTCATATTTACATTATGAAGACATACCTCTTTCATGGACAAGCAGGGGCGGGAAAAGATACTCAGGTTGAAAAGATATTAGAGAAGTTCGACGTAGAGAGAATTGCTACAGGGGAGATGATGAGGAGGATGAAGGAGGATAAAGATCCATATGCGGTTAGGGTCTTTAGAGAGAAAGTTGAAAAAGGGATATGGCCAAATCCGGAAGAGACATACACTATGTTTGAGACTTGGGTGAAAAGATTTGACCCTAATAAGGACTGGATACTTGTTTCTGTTGCGAGATATCCAGAGCAAATTCCATATCTAGATAAGGTTTTGGAGAAAGTTGGTAGAAAGTTAGATAAAGTTGTCCATTTCACTCTTACAGAAGAAGAGGCGCTCGAAAGACTTGCTAATCGTAAAGTATGTCCTAAGTGCCAAGGGACATTCCATCCTAAGTTCAAACCTGAAAGGGTTGAGGGTATTTGTGACCTTTGCGGGAGTAATCTTGAGGTTAGAGAAGATGACAAACCAGAGAGTATAAAAAAGAGGTTTGAACAGTATGCTCAAACCATAGAGCCTTGGAGAGAAGAATATAAGAAGAGAGGAATCCTTCTTGAAATAGATGCATCTCCTTCAATTGAAGAGATACATGAGGTGGTATTAAAAAATTTAGAATTTACAAATGGAAGATAAAGTAAAGATAAAAAGAATGAAAGAAGCCGCAGACATACTCTCTCCAATACTAAGGGAGATATCTGATGCTTCTGTTGAAGGTGTAAACCTTCTAGAACTTGAAGATTTAGCAATTCAGCTATGTAGGCAGTATAAGGTAAAACCTGCATTTAAGGGTTATGAGGGATACCCAGCAGCCCTTTGCCTAGGTGTTAATGATGTTGTAAATCATGGTATTCCCTACGATTATGAACTTAAAAATGGTGACATACTAGGAATTGATATGGGGGTTAAATATCAGAGTGTATACTCCGACTGTGCAGTAACTGTAACTATTGGAGAGGTTAGTGATGAAGTTAAAAAGTTTCTTGAAACAACAAAACAGGCTGTTTTAAACGGAATTAAGCAAGCTAAACCTGGTAATACTGTAGGAGATATTGGGTATGCAATGCAGACAACCGTTGAAAAAGAGGGATATTCAGTTGTAAAAGAGATGGTTGGACACGGTGTTGGATATGAACTCCATGAAGAACCATATATTCCAGGTTACGGAAGAAAAGGGGACGGAGAAAAGCTCTATAAAGGCCAGACAATTGCTATTGAAGCTATTATAAATCAAGGCCGCCCAGAAATTAAAATTTCTAGGAAAGATGGGTGGACAGCTTCGACAAAAGATGGTATGCTTTCAGCACTATTTGAGCATACGGTAGTTGTGGATGATAATCCAAGGATTTTAACCAAATGGTAATTGCAACATAAGTTACTCTTTGATATAATCCGAAGGATTTATCTTATTCTGATAGCAACTATTTATGGCAAGTAAAGAAGGTAACGTTATTGAGTTAAATGGAGTAGTTAAGGAGTGTTTACCCGATACAAAGTTCATTGTAGAGGTAGAAGTTAACGGTCAGAAACATGAAATTGTCGGATACCTATCGGGAAAGATGAGAATGCATTACATTAGAATACTTGAAGGAGATAAGGTAAAGATAGAGATTACACCTTATGACCCTAAACAAGGAAGAATAACATATAGAGAGAAATAAAATGAAAGTACAGGCCTCAGTAAAAAAAAGATGTGCAGACTGTTACATAACGAAGAGAAAAGGTCGTGTATATGTGTATTGCAAAAAGAACGCAAATCATAAGCAAAGACAAGGTTAATTTATATATACTTTTGAATGGCAAGAATAGCAGGAATTGAAATACCAGATAATAAGAAGATATGGGTCTCCCTTACTAATATCTATGGTGTTGGAGTTATAACTGCAAAAAAGGTTGTTGAGGTACTAAAACTCAAAGAAGATATGAAACTTGGAGAGCTAAGTGCAGTTCAAATGGATCAGTTGAGAAAATATGTTGAAGAGAACTATCCCGTTGAAGGAGAACTCAAACAAAAGATATTTAGAGACATTAAGAGATTAAAAGATATCAGAAGTTACAGGGGATTAAGACATAAGGTTGGACTTCCAGTAAGAGGCCAGAGAACAAGGCATAATGCTCATACCAGAAAAGGTAAGGCACAGCCAGTTGGTGGATTGAAACATAAGCTAGAAAAAACTTAAAGTAATATTATAAACAATGGCAACTACAGCTAATACAAAAACAAAGAAGACGGCAAAAAAGAAAAGTGTACAGACGGGGGTTGTAAGCATTCAGACTACATTTAATAATACAATTATCTCCATCTGTGATGAGAATGGTGAACTGTTAGTTCAAGGATCTCCCGCAGTTGTTGGATTTAAAGGATCTAAGAGAAGCACAGCATTTGCGGCGACAAAAGCAGCTATGCATGCTGGAGAGATTGCTGTTAAGAGATTTGGTTTGAAAGAAGCTAAAGCTATTATAAAAGGACCTGGAGCAGGTAGAAATGCAACAATTAAGGGATTGGACTCAGTTGGTATCAAAATTACTCAGCTTATAGACAAGACTCCACTACCTCATAACGGATGCAGACCTAGAAAATTACCAAGAAAATAACATTTATATTATAAATAATGGGAAGATATACAGGACCGAAAGAAAAGTTAAGTAGAAGAGAGGGAATCAACCTATTCCTAAAGGGAGCAAGGTCATTCTCACAGAAGGCAGGATCAGTGAAGAAGCCATATGCACCAGGTCAGCATGGAAATGCAAAGAAAACTAGACTTTCAAACTACGGTGTTCAGTTAAGAGAGAAGCAGAAAGTTAAGAGAATGTATGGATTAAGAGAGAGACAGTTTAAGAACTTAGTAGATGAGGCAACAAGAATCTCAAGAGTAAGAAATACTGATAGAGGACTCGAGCTTCTTAAGTTCTTGGAAATGAGACTTGATAACGTACTCTACGCATTAGGTTTTGCAACATCAAAGAATGCAGCAAGACAGTATGTTACACATAAGCATGTTTTGGTAAACGGAAAAGTATTAAACGTACCTTCAGCACAGGTGAAAGTTGGAGACATTGTAGAACTAAAGAATCTTAAACTCGCACCAGTTGAAGTTTTAGTTAAAACTCCAATGTGGTTAGAGACAAATAAGAGTAAGGGTAAAGTATTAAGAGAACCTGTCAGAGATGACATTGATGAAGGTATTAAAGAGAACTTGATTATTGAGTTCTACTCTAGATAAATTATATAAATATATACTGAAATGCTTAGCTTTGAAGATATTGCAGTAAAAGTTGTTACAGAAGAAGGTAACACTGGATCATACGAAATTACACCTTTACCAAAAGGATACGGTCATACATTAGTAAATTCACTAAGAAGAATTCTTCTTTCCAGTCTTTCTGGTAGTGCCATTACTAGCGTAAGAATCAAGGGTGTTGAGCATGAGTATTCAGCTCTAGAGGGGATGAAAGAGGATGTTGTAGAGGTAATTTTGAACCTTAAGCAGTTAAAGTTCAAAGTTACATCAGATGATCCACAGATTTGTAAATTAGAAGTTAAAGGAAAGGGTGCAATAACAGGAAAAGATATCAAACTCCCAGCAGGAGTTGAGCTATCTAACCCAGATGTAGAGATTGCAACTCTAACAGATGAGAAGGCCTCCTTGTTAATGGAGTTGGTTGTTGAAAAGGGAATTGGCAACAGAGAAGCAGATGATGAAGTTAGATCAGAAGTTGGTAGAATTCCTGTAGATGCAGATTTCTCTCCAATTGTTAATGTAAACTTCGAAGTATCAGATGCAAGAAAGGGTCAGATTACTAACCTTGATTCTGTAAAAATTACAATTGAAACAGACGGAAGCATTGAACCTAAACAGGCTCTACTGGACAGCGCAAAGAGACTACAAGACTTTGCAGGAAAGGTAATGGTTGCATTAGGAGTATCAAAGAAAGAAGTAGAGCAGAGAGCAGAGGAGACAAGCGCAATCCCTGAGGTTGTAGAGAGTGTTGCATCTGTAGAAGATGAAGTAAGTAGCTGGAAAGTTGAAGACCTACCAATTTCAAAGAGATCTAAGTCAGGACTATTAGCTGGAGGATTCCAGACAGTAGGAGACTTTGCAAATGCAAAGGTATCTGACCTTCTAGAACTCCCAGGATTTGGTAATAAATCACTAAATGAGGTAGTAGAACTAATGAAACAGTACGGAATTGAAATTAAGAGTGAGTAAATCATATGTTTAAAAGACAAAGCTTTAAAAAACTTGGAAAGACAGCTACACATAGAAAGTCTATGAAGAAGAATCTTTTAAGATCTATCTTCCAGAGTGGATATGTAACAACAACTACCCCTAAAGCAAAGATGCTTAAGGCAGAAGTTGAGAGTTTCATAAGCAGCATTGTTAAAGCTGAAAAAGGGTTAAATCTTGAGAGGAGACTTGAGAATACATTAGGAACTAGAACTATTGTTGAGGAAGCTGTTAACTATGTGGGAAGCAATAAAGGGTTAGTAAAGATTACAAAGGTTGGATATAGAGCTGGAGACAATGCTCAGGTAAGTAAGGTTGAACTAGTGGGATTCAAAGTAACAAAGAAAGAAGTTGTTAAGAAGGTCTCTAAGAAAGAGAAGAAAACTGAGGTAAAAGATGTTGAAACTAAGGAAGTAAAACCAGTTGCGAAGAAAGGACTTAGAGGAATCCTTACAAGTACAAAGGGAGTAAACAAGAATGTGAGTGTTAAGAAAGAGAGAGCTAGAACAAGATCAGGACTTTAATTATTAAAATATACTGAAGTGCAGAAGACAAAGTGGACAAAAAAGGATGAAATAGTAAGGGTGTGGCACCTTGTAGATGCTAAGGATCAGATCCTTGGAAAAGTTGCTACAAAAGTTGCATCCCTTTTAATTGGAAAAGGAAAGGTAAATCAGGTCCCAAACATTGATTGTGGAGACTATGTTGTTGTTATAAACAGCGCAGATATCAAATTAACAAGAAATAAGGAAGTAAAGAAAATGTACTATAGTCATACAGGTTTTCCAGGAGGTTTCAAAGAGCTTAGATTTGATAAACTTCTTGAAAAAGATCCAACTGCACCAGTAAGAATGGCAGTAGAAAAGATGCTACCAAAGAACAAGCTTAGAGCTTTAATGGAGAAGAGATTGTATGTATATCCTGATGCAAATCATAAGCATGAAGCACAGGGTCCTAAACCTATTAATTTATAATCAAGTAAACAGTGGCTAAGAATCAATACTTCGAAGGAGTTGGAAGAAGAAAAACATCAATGGCACGTGTAAGAGTAGTCTCTGGAAAAGCGGTATCTACAATTAACGGTGTTCCATTTAATGAGTATCTCAAAGTTGGTGAAGATGCAAACGAAACTCTTAAGCCAATAAGTGCAGTCGGATTAGACGGAAAAGTATATTACACAGCAAAAGTAGCTGGTGGTGGACTTAGCGGTCAGATTGGAGCAATTCAACTAGGATTAGGTAGAGCCCTCTATGTGATGGATCCAGAGTTCAAGCCTGCTCTTCGAAAAGCTGGTTATGTAACTAGAGATTCCAGAATGGTTGAGAGAAAGAAATATAACCAGGTTAAAGCAAGAAAGAAACCACAGTTCTCAAAGAGATAGTTTTAGATATCCCTATATCCAATAAATTAGTGCATTCATAATGCATTACTTTTGTTGTAATTAAATGCTAAAATCGCCTATGCAAATCTACGGCTTCGCTTTCTCATTGCACAATATATCAACAAGAACTTTGTATAAGTTAGACAATATTGATCATAGATACCTCATATTTCGTAATAATATTAATAGATATCTTGAGATACTCAGAAATGAAAACCCTGAATATATCTTAGGTCTTGGTATATATTCAAGAAAATCTGATAATCTTCATCTTGAGACTGAATGCCACAACGTATTTCAACATAGATTGTTTATGTATAACAAAGAGGTTGTTTATAAAATAGATTCTTTTCTAAAGGGAGACAAACTTTTGAAGCAATCTAACACAATAGGGTCCTATATGTGTAACATGGTTAGCTTCAAAATAATGGATATGATTTCAAAAGGGGAGATTACATCTAAATTTTCGTTTATACATATCCCAAAGAATATTGAGAATGGAATGGTAATCGAGGAAATAGATAGAGAATTAAAAGATCTGTTGCGCACCTAAATAATCTTGTTGCAGTTTTTTGAAATTAGCTACATAATGGAGTAGTAAATTAAACTGCCATATCTATGACGAAAGAGACCCTTGTTCCAAAGAATTTCAGCTTTGTAATCACAGTCACTGTTTTAGGCCTTGTCTTAATCTCAATTCTCATATTCCTATATAACTCCTTTGTCCTAGACAATAAGAGTGTTGATATGGGTAGTGTAAACGGTGGTGATGGCGGAACTGGCATTGTTGAAGAAGGAAAAGCTTCTGATGGTGACGATCTTCTCCCTTCCCCACCTATAGATAGGGGAGATTCCGGGGCTAAGAATGAGAGTGAGCAGAAGGTTGTTAAAACAGGGTCCTTTGATATAACTGTTGATGATTTTGACGATGTTTCAGGGAAGATAAGAAAATATGCTAAGGAACTGGGTGGTTTTGTTGTATCATCTAATGATCAAGGAGTTGGGGTAGATAGAACTTTGGTAATGACCATAAAGGTTCCTGCAACTGCATTCGATTCTCTTACGGAAAGAGTTAAAGGCTATGCTTCAGTCGTAAATTCATTCACAGAAAGTTCTTCCGACATCACACTACAGTACCAAGATTTGAAAGCTAGATTGAAGAATGAGAAAGCATTAGAAACTAAGTTAGTTGAGATTCTTGATCTTGCAACAAAGGTAACAGACATATTAGAGGTTCAGAACCAACTATCACAGACACGTCAAAATATTGAGGTATTAGAGTCCCAAATTAAATACTATGACTCCCAGATAGAGATGTCTTCCGTAACTATATCAATGAGTCTTAGCTCCGAATCACTTGAGGTAACGGGTGAGAAGTGGCAACCAGTTGGAATCTTTAAGGAAGCCCTCACATCCCTTGTTGAACTTTTTAAAGATTTGGGATCTCTAGCAATATGGGCTGTAGTATTCTCCCCAGTTGTGTTCGTTATATACCTTGTAGCTAAGTACATCACTAAGAGGGTTGTATTGAAATAAATGGTATAATATACAGCACAAGTATCCTATGCAATTGCTGTAGCGATAATATGTCGCTATAGAGGAAAGTCCGGACTTCATGTGGGTCACGAACAATACTTCGTGATAGATGCCGATGTGAGTCGGAAGGGAGTAATCTCTTGGATAAAAGGGCAACAGAAAGTATACCGCCCGTAAGGGTAAGGGTGAAAAGGTAGTGTAAGAGACTACCGGTAGGGATAGTAATATCTCTATGCTTTGTAACCCCCGTCTGAAGCAAGGTGATATTTAACACCGCATAGATAGATAGTTGCAGAAAACAGAATTCGGCTTATGGGGTACTTGTGCGCTAGAACCAGAACTCAGATGGAGCAACCATCTCACCATCTCCTCCAAGTATAGTGTTAATTTCCTCATTTCTTCCACTTAATCTATTCATCAAGTCGTAAACTACATAGTGAGGGGCTTGATCATGTCCAACAAAATAGTGAACCATGGATCCTTCATCTACGAAATCTCTTTTTCCTGATGCTGCAGAACATATAACTGCTGTTTGATAGATTCTTGATTCTGGAAAAGGTAGGCACTCATCATCTCTGTTTAGAGCAAGTACAAGTAGGAGATCTTTTTCGCAAAGTGCCTGGCTGGCATCAAATGTTTTCATATCAGGAATTTGTGTAATAAGTAATGCATGATATTCGTCATTTTGCGTGTGGGAGCCTTGTATTTGTAGATAAATCATCTAGTTAGTTGTATAAGATTATATCAATGGGTATTATACTACGGGCTTTCCAGGGTTTGAATATCCCCTATTTAGACGACTACTCCGTCGTCATCTTTCCTTTCTGTATCATTGTTTTCTCTCTGTCCTGTCGTATATAATGTGATTGTTAATATTAACTGTTATTTAAATATGGACATCTTAAGTGTCTTTAAGGAGCTCGAATTGAAAGAAGATCATTTAAAAATATATCAGGCAAGCCTTGAATGGGGAGAAACAACCATCTCAAACCTTTCATATAAATCGAAAGTCCCTAGAACTTCCGTATATGAACTAATAGACGATCTAATTAACATAGGGTTAATTAAAGTCACTATTAAGAATGAGAATAAGCTGTACTCACCAGCTGATCCTGAAGTATTAGTAGATCTTCTTGAGAAGAAAAGCTCTGAAATTTCTAATTTAATTTCAGTAGCAAATATTAAAATGAAAGAATTAAAAGCAATACAGAATACTAAGAAGAATAAGCCCAAGATATACCTTTTAGAGGGTACTGAGGGAGTTAAGCAGGCATACGAAATGACCCTTCATACAGATGAAGTTCTCGTACAATGTTTAACAGATGATTATGGAGATGTTTCTGAAGATTTCTTCCATGACTACTTCGATAGATTCTTTTTAAAATCGAACGTTAAATCAAAAGAGATTTTAGGAGATTATGAGGATGATGAGTATATAAAGAAGTATGGGTCAGGAAAGAACCTGCAGTTAAGAGTACCTGTTGAAGGAGAAACAAGTACAGACTTTATGGTTTTTGAGGATAAAGTGATATTTGTATCCTTTGAAAAGGGTGGATCGTATGCATTGGTTGTACAGGATTCTAAGGTTGCATCATGTATGAGAAACCTATTCAATCAAGCATGGGAGACTGCATCAAGGAAAGATAAAAGAGTGTTAAGAGGAGAAAATGTGCTTGTTGAGTATAGTAAGTAGGAGAAACGAATATGGGGTAGGTATGTTAACATATCTACTCCATTTCTCTTCGGTAAGTCTATGCAACACTTTCAGATATTAAACTAGAATAGTTCAGATTTTTCTCCCTGTTAAATAGTTCATTGCATTCATAATATTCTTTCCCTCTGGTTGTAGTTCTAGTATCTCTATCTGTTTATCTTGTGTTCCGATTACAAGTCTTCCCCTATCTTTGAGAATTTCACCCGGTTTAAGCTCTCCAAATGCCTCTAAAACACGTACTTTATATATTTTAATCCTACTGTCGTTTAATATTGTCCATGCGACTGGCCATGGGATACAGCCCCTTACAATTCTATCAATGTTTTCTGCTGTCATCTCATCAAACTTTATTTCCATTTTCTCCTTTTCGAGCTCTGCTTTGTAGCAGTATGTCGCCTTTGAATCGTCCTGTTCCATTGCATGTATCTCTCCATTTACCCATCTATCCAGGATTTCAGGAAGAACCTCTGCGCTTATCTTCACTAGCCTTTCTCTAAGGCTTTGGTTTGTATCATCAGGCTTTATCTGCTCTTTAAATACTGAGAGAATTGGCCCTTTATCCATACCTTTCCCCATCTTCATGATGGTAATTCCAGTTTCCTTCTCCCCATTTATAATTGCAGACTGTATTGGAATTGCACCTCTATACTTTGGGAGAAGTGAGAAATGTATGTTTATAGATCCATACTTTGGAGCTAGGAGGAAAGAATCTGGGATTATCTCTCCAAAGGCAATACAGACAACAAGGTCTGGTTTAAATAGCTCTAATGCCTCTTTATATTTCTCTTCATTCTTCTCAGGTATGAAAACAGGGATATCGTTTTCCAAACCAAATGTTTTTATCTCTGTTGGTGTTAAGATTTGCTTTCTACCTACGGGTTTATCCGGTTGGGTTATAATACCAACTACTTCAAACCTGCTATCTTCATAGATTGTTTTTAAAACTTCTAAGGATTCCCAGTTGGAACCAATGAAGAGGGTTTTAATACTCATTATCATTATTATACTACATGGGTGGGTTCAGGTATGGGAAGATTGTATGTTAGAAACCGTCAGTGGAGTATTCCTCTTCTGAGAAAGTAATATCAGGGTTTTCCATTACATCAAAGAGCTCCTTTATTTCAGGTACTGGTTTCTTGAGGTAGTCCCAAACTTCATCCTTCTTTACCCACTTATATCTCCCCTCTGGATTGTTAATGAGTTTTCCAATTGGGTTTGTAAACATGCATGCAAAGAAGATTTTGTCCTCCAAGAGTTCTTTCTTCTCGTTGTATATCTTATAATGCCTTACGCTGAATAGCTGTGGTGTACCTGTTAAACCAGTTTCTTCTTTTAACTCTCTTTTTGCGGCATCTAGAATATTCTCACCCTTTTTAACTTTCCCCGTTGGGAATCCTTGGTATCCATAGAACGGGGATTTGAGTCTGGTGTATAGAAGATATTCTATCTCCTCTAAGGTATCTTTCTTGCATACCATTATCACTGATACTTTTGCCTGCACATCAAGTTTCTCATCCCCTAAATCCATCCTATTTGCGAGCTCTTTTCCTGTATCTGTCAGCAAGTACTTGCTATCGCTTTTTTCTATGTATTTCTTCTTAAGAAGCTGGTCTAAATGGAATGTAAACTGGCTTCCTTCCATGTTCAAAGGCTTTATATGTGAATATCGAAGACCTTTTGAATATAGGAGCTTTTGTAGAATTAGTAATTGTTCTGGATGGAATTCTTTCATCTTTTTATAAATTTCATATTTAATCTAAAAGGCTTATGCTGAAAGTCTAAATACTGTGGGTATTTTATCACAAAAGCGTCTGAAACACCGGTTTCTACAAGTATTTCCAGAACGAAGCCTTGTTTTGTAAAGGTATTAATATATGTCTGCACTGTACGGTTAATAAACTCAACAGGTAAATCTTTATCTTTGGCTATGTTACCGCTTATTTTCGCTTCACTTAGATACCCTTTGTAGAGCCTCTCGGCAACATTCCCATTTATCTGTTCTGAAATCCATTTTAGCGGATGAGTTACTGACACAACTAAAGCCCCTCCACTTTTTAAAACTCTGAAAGATTCCTTAGATATATTGTCTAAATCTTCTATATACATCAACAGAAGTTTGCCGGTTACTAGATTGAAGGAATTATCTTTGTATGGAAATTTATTTTCAAGGTCTGATTTCGTGAAGACAGTCCTTTTGCAAAGCTTTTTCGCTTCAATTAACATCTGGTTAGAATAGTCAACTGCGTACACATCGCTAAACTCATCTTCTAACTTTTTGGTAAATCTCCCATCCCCACAGCCAAGGTCCAGCACCGAATCTCCCTCTATGTTACAGAGGCTTAGAAGAGAGGGGGTGTTAATATACTTCTCATACGCATAATCTGAGTGATCGTCCTGTTTTACACTTTTAAAATATTTTTTAGCAATCCTCTCCCATCTATTTTCCATGTTTGTATATATAACTAAACATGGGCAGTATTAACAAAAGAGATTATATGGCTTTAAAATTATTGTTTCTAGTATAGTCCACTATACTAAATTGAGGTGTACTAAAGTCAATTTTAGTATATATTACTTATATAGAACTACTGCCATATATTTTAATACGAAATATTAATGGTAGAGGGTATTGACCTTCCAATCCGATATGAATTTGAGCCTCAAGGGAGACCTCTAAGTATGGGGGAGGTTGTGTATTTAGCAATGAAAGGCTCGGCTCCTCCCGATATTCGGAATGGCTGTGCGGTTCCCGAGGACCCAATGTTTCATAGAGTTCAACTGCTAATTTCGGAATTAACAATATTGCCTGAGTATATGGAGGTTCTCTCATCAGATGACTTCTGTATAGAATTGGGTAGGTGTTGCCTACATGTTATAAGGGAGATATATAGTTCGGATGGTGCTTTAGATTTAGAGACTGCCCTATGGAGCAAATATTTTAGTAATGAGGCGAGATACTCATTAATGAGGCATACAATCTCTCAAACAGGTTCGGGTTTCTCAGATTACGAGGACTGGTTGGCAAACATGAGAGTATCTAAACGTGCAATTGAATCTCTTCAGAAAGATCCTATTATGGAAAGTTTAAGAACATACTACAGACAGGGAAATGGTTCTAAAGTAAATCTTGGTAGTATTAGGGAGTATCAAAGTCTATCAGCTGAGTGGCTAGAGAGCCTTGGAAACCCAATCCGTTTCACTCGTGGAAACCTATACACTCTTCTAACGGATGAGATTGAGGAGTTATATCTGGCTTCAGAGGAGCTTCTTAAAAGTAGTGAAGAAAATAGGTTAAGAAAGAGGATTGATTATACATTTGAACTTACAGACATATTCAATTACCTTATGCAAATGTTAACTGTCCAGGGAAAGGATCTATCAGAGATTCTAAGGAGAGCATCTAAAACAGAATCAACCTTTGGTAACACAGTTCTGTGGAATAAGAGGTTTAAAAGATGGCTTAAAGAACGGGAGAAGACTCTGGATATACTTCCAGACTTTGAATGATATAATCACATCAATGAAACTCACAGATTTTGACTACAACCTACCCGACCCCCTTATAGCTAAGTTCCCTCCTAAACAGAGGGGTAGCACTCGATTAATGGTATTGGATAGAGAGAAAAAGACAATAGAACATAAAAAGTATGTAGATATAGTAGAGTACATTAATGAAGGGGACGTCCTTGTTCTAAACAGTACAAAGGTTGAAAAAGTGAGAGTATATTTTACTAACCCTAGAAACGGGAAGAGAATAGAAGGACTCTTTCTAAACAAAGTTTTCAGAGGAACAGATGAGTCAGTTGAATACTGGGAGTGCATATTAGGAAGGGCAAAGTATATGAATGAAGGGGATATAATAACTTCGGAAGTTACAAATACCCAGATAAAGGTAGAGGGAAAGATTGAAGATAGTATTTTTCTCATATCATCGAAGAAGGGAGTGATTGATGAGATGTTTAAACATGAAGGTCATGTCCCGCTCCCCCCATACTTAAAAAGAGAAGACAATAAAGAGGATTATGTTAGGTATAATACAGTGTTTGCAAAACATGTAGGTTCCTCTGCCGCTCCAACCTCAGGCCTTAATATAATCCCTGAAATGTTAAAGCGGTTGAAAGAGAAGGGAGTGAAGGTTGTAGAGGTGAAGTTGAATGTTGGATGGGGAACCTTTGCCCCTATTCGTACTGAAAATATTGAGGACCATAAGATACATTCTGAATATATTGAAGTTAGTAAGGAGAGTGCTGATATAATCAATGAGGCAATCAAGAGTGGTAATGGAGTTTGGGCATTAGGCACAACCTCTGCAAGAGTTCTTGAAAGTGTGGCTCAGAAGATTGGGGACAAATACTATGTTAAGGAGTACACAGGAGAAACAAGTATATACATATATCCGGGGTACGAGTGGAAGATTGTAAATCATATGATTACAAACTTTCATGCTCCTAAAAGTAGTCTTGTTGTTATGATATCCTCCTTTACAGGTTACGACTTTATAGTGGAAGCATATACGGAAGCTATTAAGGATAAATACAATTTTTTAAGTTATGGAGATAGTATGTTGATAATATGATAGAAGATTTTGGAAAGAAAATAACCTTTATGCCAGATGCAACTAGAGGTGCTGTGCGTTTTCTAACATCAACCCAGTTAAAAGATACTGGAACCAAGAACATTGTTGTTAACACTCTTCACCTTCTAATTCATCCAGGAGCAGATGCAATTGCTGATCTTGGTGGTATTCACAAGTTTATGAATTGGAATGAGGGATATATGCTAAGTGATTCTGGAGGTTTCCAGGTATTCTCACTTCTCCATTCAAAGAAATGGGAAGGGAAGATTGATAGCAACGGGGCAACCTTTAAGTCCCCAAGAGAAGGGAAGATATATACCCTCACCCCTGAGTCTTCGGTTGAGATTCAAATGAAACTAGGTACTGATATTCTTGTTGCCCTTGATGATTGCAGGGATGCGCAGGTAGATAGAAGGGAAGCTGAGATATCGGTTGAAAGAACACTAGAGTGGGGGAAGCGATCTCTTGCCCACTTCAAGAAACTCGGAGGCTATGAGAAAGGTAAGTTAATATCTGCCGTAGTACAGGGAGCAAACTTTCTTGACTTAAGAGAATACTGTGCAAAAGAACTTTCTAAGATGGGTTTTGATGGTTACAATTTCGGAGGGTATGTGATTGATGATAATGGGAAGCTGGTTATAGAGGAGATGAAAGTTGTTTTAGAGAATACTCCAAAGGATAAATTCAAATATGCAATGGGAGTAGGTAAACCGCAGGATATCGTTGATTCGGCTGAGATTGGCTATACAGTTTTTGATACAGTTTTGGTAACAAGGAATGCAAGGCATGGAACACTATATTCTTTCGATGAGGCCGATTATATCTTGAGGCTTAAAAACTCTCAGTATTCTAAAGATATTAAACCAATCGATAGTACTTGTGATTGTGAGGCATGTCTCAATCATACAAGAGCATATATTCATCATATGATTAGGGTTGGAGAAGCTACGGGAATGATTCTTGCGACAATACATAATCTCCGTTTCTATCAGAGGCTTGTTGAGAAGTTACAGTCTGAGGTATAATTCTTGTTATAGGATATATAAATTTTAATACCCTATTATTATGGCTGTTATGTCTTCAGGTGTAGAAATGAGTTTAGTTGAGTCTCAATATCGTGTTGAGGCAAATGCAAAGAGCGGTAGAGAAATTGTTGGAAAATTGAAGAATATGGCGCAGTTCTACATTGGGCCACTTATGGAATATAGTGACGATTCTCATCTTGAAACAGTTAAGCCTACTTTCACTGATAATATCTATTTTAATATAGGACCGGTAGATACAAGACTTTATCCAAAAAATGGAATATTCTTAGTTGTAGAAAAGGATGGCGAAATCTGGGTACATGGTGATAATGATATGATTCTTGTGGGAGTTCCTGCTCCAACCGAGACTGTTGCTTGAGCTTAGTTGCCTATTGCGTAATATGAAAGGAATATAATTTAGGAGTATATATTATGCCAACATTTGAAAAGGGAGTTACATATTCTTACGGAGATGTTTTAATGATGTTCGTTTGTAGAGAAGGTGAAACTTCATCTTTTAAAGCATCAGATATAGTTTCATTATATGAAGACGGGCTTACTGTTAATAAAGTTCTTGCAGGTCCTGATAGTAGTATGAAATTAATGGATTCAGTTGTATATGAAGATGGAGTTTTAAGACTAAATGAAGGAGAAGTTGTTCTGGGTGGTGAGCTAGAAGTTAAAAGGCTTAACAGTATAGGAAATAATATGCTTGTCGGATACTACATCAGTGATAGAGAAGGAAATAAGGCAATCTTCTATCGTGAAGTTAATTAAATCTCCAACTTACTTAGGTTCTCCTCCACTTCAATATTCCTATCGTAGAAAGGTATCCTTCTCGGTGCAAAGAAAATTAGTATTAGAGAAATAATAAATCCCATTATCGCCATGTAACTAAATACTCCTAATCCCCCAATCCTATCCATAAGTATTCCGGTTATTGCTGGTCCGATTATATATCCTAGATTCCCAAAGAAATCTTTAGTACTTAATATTTCCCTGTCGTATGATTGTGACTCTTTCAAATAGTCTGCTATGGCTCCCCCCATGGCAGGAAAGGTAATAGATTGAAGAATGTATGTAATGAAAATTAGAAGAACAATTACTCCAGGATTATTTACAAACCCAATTATAAAAAGAAATACATTACTAAACAGGAAGGTTGTATATGCAGTATTCTTCTTTCCAAATAATTTTGTGAGTGGACCAACGCTCCAGTTTATTAAGAGGGAAGGAACAATTGCTGCTGTAAGAATAATACCACCATAACCCTTTAAATTTGCGGATACTAGTTCTATAACTGGTGCCATAGTCCAAAAAACAGCTTCCATTATACAGAGACTCAGAAAGAGTATTAACATCGGCCACATCCTTACTATGACCCTTTTCCAGATTACCATCTCTTCCAAGAAACTCCTTGTATTCTTATGTTCAACTTCAAACACACTCTTTTCTTTACGCGGTTGTGAAAATCTTGTTGCGATAAGAAATATTAAGCCCATAATAGATACAAATATCGGAATTACCGCTCCCTTTATACCAAGTGAGGTTATCGCAATTGTTCCTGCAATTAGAGGAGCCACTACGTATCCCATACTACTGTAGATATCCAAAAACCCAAATGAGGAGGCATGCTCACTCTTTTTCGTTACGCGAGCAATATAATCGTAGTACCCAAAGGAACTAAGGTTGCAATATAATGCCCAAATCGCCATTGAGATGAGAAGGAGGAAGTAGTAGGAAGACGTAAGGAGGAGGAATGGGAACGAGATCATGAGTAGTAGAGCATAAAAATATAGTCTGTAGTAGTGGGTATTTCTGAGCACTCTTGAGAGTACAATATCCAGAATGGCTCCGAAAACGGAGGATAGGGCCATTAGTATTCCCATCTGTGTATTTGAGTATCCAGCTTCAACCACAACTTTAGGGGCAAAGTAACTAAGTATCCCATCAGACATACCGAAAAAGAAAACTGTAAGACCAAAGAATCTGAAGTTTCTATTTATTTTCCTCTCTTGATTAATTGCTTTTGTCTCATTTAGTTCAACCATATTTAATAGTTATAGCAACAATAAAAGGTCATGTATAGTAGTCTTGTGATAAGTATTAATAAAGCGGTATAATACACCCTATAAGATAGAGTCACATAGCGATGAACAAGGATTTGAATTTAAGGTTAGAGAAATCTTTAGAAGTAGGTGTTGAAGAAATACTTAATGAAGAGCTTCTTACTGCTACATCAGTCCAATTCCCAGATGAAAATAATGAATCACCAATTCATGGTGAAATGTTTTCTACACTAAATGGAATAGCCGTTAATGGCAGAGAGCTTTTACCAGAAAACGGAAAGTGTTTTAGCATTAAAAAGTTTAGTGATATGGAGGAGATTGTTGCAGTTGAAGTCTCTACTAAAGAAGGAGTCGTAACCTTTTTTCTGAATGAGTACGTTCCTGGTAAGGGATGGGAAATTACTTAAATAACTTTTAATTGACTAGTTATGCCAAGTGTTTTGGAAGTTCAAACTCAGGTAGAAGCTTTGTTATTCGACTTTAAAGCTAACCGAAAAGGAGATTGGATTATGACTCTACCGCCAGAATCTCTCTCAGGTGAAACTGTTAATCAAGTAATTAAGAGCTTTAAAGTGGGTCAGTACTGTAGTGTCTTTCTCGCTGGTCCTGACAGGTATTGCTCAGGTGGAAATGAAGCTCTTGAGTTTAAAGGTGGTGTACTAACTACTAAATCGTACGGTGAAATTAACCCATTTTCCACAGATAATGAATTTATTCATTTAACCCTTTTCGATCTCAATTCTGGTGATAATACACATATCTTTATTGGAGAAGGGAACTCGTATGCCGGTTTCATAGCGTAACTTTTTATTGCCCTAATCGTCGTTAAATGATATCATTGTCGTGTAAATATATTATTACATTTATATTTGCTGTAAGTATTAAAAATTTTGATAAACGAAGAAGATTTAAATATATATATGATTAGATTTATTTCACATAAAAGTCTAAAACAAGTGGGAAACCTAAGTAGATAATACTTGGCTATTTCTCGTATATACACCCTTTCATATCAAACAAAATACTTCAGCAAGACTAGTTTAATTTAGTAGTTAATACTATGGAAGCTGTAATTGCTTTAGTGGCTGCACTTGTTGCAACAGGAGGTACATACTCATACCTTAGATTTGTTAAGAAATGGGTAGGAATTAAAAATATCCCTGAGGAAGTTATTTTAGAAACTGCAAATAAAAAGATTGCAGAGAAGATGAACCAAGTGAATGAAGAGGTGGAGAGTGCTAGAAGAGAGACAGAAGAGAGAATGAGGAAAGTCAGAAAAGAAATGATGACACAAGAGGAACTCTTGATTGAGAGAGAAAGGAAGTTGAATGGAAGGGCAAAGATGTTGGATGAAAAGAGTGAGGAGCTAGAGAAAGGTTCCCAGGAGATCAAGAATATGCAAAAAGGATTGGAGAATACCAGAGCCAAGCTTAAAACAGAGTTAGAAGCCATTTCCAGCCTAACGAGAGAGGAAGCCAAAAAGAAGCTGATGCAGGAAGTAGAGGCTGATATGGCTGACTATGAGGCTCAGTTAATTAGAAAAGCTGAGAAGAAGGCTGAAGAAATCTCTGATGAAAAAGCAAAAGAACTCCTTATAGAAGCAATGCAGAAGGTTGAAACCGATTATGTGGGTGAGACTACCACAACCTCTGTTAAGATTGAAGACGATAAGGTGAAAGGAAGAATTATCGGTAAAGAAGGAAGAAATATTAGGGCCTTTGAAAAGGCAACCGGCGTTGATGTTATTGTTGACGACTCCCCTACAACAATAGGACTTTCATCCTTTGATCCTCTTAGAAGAGAGATTGCAAAGGTTGCTCTAACAAAACTTGTTGGTGATGGAAGAATTCACCCAGGCTCAATTGAAGAAGCAATTAGAAAGGCTAAGAATGATATTGCTCAGGAGATTAAAAAGAACGGTCAGATTCTTGCTGAGGAAGCGGGTTGGCCAGGAATTGACATAGGTCTCCTCAAATTGATTGGAAAGATGAAGTATAGAACAAGTTATGGACAGACCCTTATGTCTCATACCATTGAACTTATTAGACTTGGATCTGCACTTGCTGCAGAGCTCAATGCGGATGTTGATCTTGTTAAGAAGGCGTGTCTTCTTCATGATGTTGGTAAAATATTAAGTCATAAGCTTGATATTCCTCACCACCATATTTCAGGACAGGTAGCTAGAAAGTATGGATTAGATGATAAGCTAGTAAACGCAATTGAGGCACACCACTTAGATATTGAACCACAGTCAGTTGAAGCAATGATTGTTCATATAGCAGACTCAATCTCAGGAGCAAGACCTGGTGCCAGAAAGGACAGCTACGAACAGTATGTTAAGAGAATTGAAGGAATTGAAAACGCCGCTAAAGAGATTGCTGGGGATAAGATTATGGAGGTATTTGCAATTAGAGCTGGAAGAGAACTCAGGGTTATTGTAAATCCAAATGTTGCTAGTGATAGTGAGATTAAAGTTCTTGCAAAGAAAATTGCTGAACATATTCAGAAAACACAGAACTATCCAGGTAATGTGGAGGTCTCTGTAATCAGAGAGTTCAGAGCTGTTGAAGTAGCTAGATAGTTGTAGATTATGATTAGAGTACTATTTATAGGTGATGTATGCGGAAAACCTGGTAGGAGGGCTGTAAGAGACCTGCTACCAGAGATTAAAGCCAAGGAGAAGATTGATGTAGTTATAACTAACATCGAGAACTCTGCGCATGGTAGGGGAGCTACAGTTGAGACAGTAAACGAACTGATGTACTATGGTGTGGATTTCATGACTGCCGGTAATCATATATGGCGAAGACCAGACTTCCACGACCTTCTTTCCGGAGATTTTCCAATAATTAGAGGTCTTAACTACCCTGATGACCTTCCTGGAAAGGGTTTTGGAGAGATAGATTTAGGTAAAAAAGGTAAACTTCTAGTAATCACTGTTATAGGCTACGGATTCATGAATGAGCGCACTATTAGCGAGCCGTTTAGACGTATGGAACAGCTCATGAAACAGATAAACCCTGATGACTACGCAGGAATTCTAACCGAAATGCATGCTGAGTCTACGTCCGAAAAGGTCTCATTTGGTCTATACTTTGATGGCAAAGTAAGTGCTGTTTTAGGTACACATACCCATATCCCGACTGCCGATGAAAGGCTATTACCAAGCCATTCTGCATATATAACAGATGTCGGGATGGTTGGACCACTTGATTCATCTCTCTGGGTAAAAAAGGAGATTGTTTTCCAACAGAATATGTACCCATACTCTCCACGTTATGAAATTGAAGAAGAGGGGCCGGTTAGATTTGATGCTGTGGTTATTGAGATTGATGGACCAACCTCTGCAAAGAGTATCAAACGTATAAACAAAACCCTATAATTACACACAATATTGACATTTATCTCTAATTCCAATATTTTAGGATTAGATAGCATAACTATGACTATTAATATAAGAATAGTTTGCTTTCTAACTCTTTAAGAAAGGAGGTATACTCATATGTTAAAGCAACAAGTTGTTGATTCAGTTGCAGCTGCAGCTGGTCTCACAAAGAAGCAAGCAACTATGGCTGTAGATGCTATGCTCGATGCAGTTACTGGAGCTCTTAAGAAAGGGGACTCTGTTCTTCTCACAGGTTTCGGTAAGTTCGAAGTTCGAACCAGAGCAGCAAGAGTAGGAATCAATCCTAAGACTTTGTCTAAGATTAATCTTCCTGCTTCTAAAGTTCCTGCTTTCAAAGCTGGAAAAGCTCTTAAGATGGCTGTTAAGTAATAGCTGCCGGTATTTCTCTGTATAAGAGAAGTATTACTGGGGCCCTGATTCTTATAGATATCTATTTAATATTTATCTGTAAGATGCAGGGCCCCTTTTAATTGATATAAAGAAAAAGTTTCCACTTACACAATACATTGTATAACCCTCTCTTTTCCATTATAATCTCCATATGACAATCCCATTACCAAAAATCAACGCTTCTACATCTCGTAAAGAGCTCTTGGGTGCATTTCATGATCGAGATGGGGAGCTATATTTACGCTATGAGGAGGAACTTAACGTTTTACCCTCCCTTGTAATCAAGCCCTGGGTAGATAACGGAGGTGTACGATGTTTTCCGATAAGGCATAAAGGTGAAATTACCATCTTAGTATCATGTATCGTTGAAATCATCGGTGATGAAAGATTGTATCTAGCTGAACGGGACGAACTAAAAGAGGCTTTTGGCGACAAGTACGACAGCTTTATTGATTTTTGTTCTGAGTATGAGCTTCCTGAATGGGAATAACCCTATTCTTTTCCCTTTTCACTATAGTATCTAGCCGCAATGTATGTAGTTATTGGTATTGCTAGTATTAAGCCAATACTTCCCACCAAAGTCCTTACAACCTCTTCAGTGATAACCTCAAGATTCACTAATTGACTTGGAGGATACTGAGTATTTAAAAAGATTAGCAGTAATGGAAGAGAGGAACCTGCGTATACAAGCACAAGAGTATTAATCATGGATGATATATGATCTTTCCCCACTCCCATAGCTCTTTTATACAGATCGTATGCTGAAAGTTTCTTTCCAGCCTTTTTCAACTGCTCAACTATTGATACCTGTGAGATGGTAGCATCGTCTAGAATTCCACTTAAACTGATTATTACACCTGCAATATATATACTTCTTAAATCAAAACTACCCTCACTGAAAAATTGGAGAAATAATGTGTCATCATCGGTTAACCCTGTGATGTATGTAATATTTACAAAGTACATTGTTAGAAGAGAGGTAATGAGGATGGCGATAAGTACGCCGACGATTGCAATATTGGCCTTCTTTGTAAAGCCGTGGGAAATATAGAATATCGTTGGGATTAGAAGAAGGGCGGTAATTGTAGTTACAAATATTGCATTATTACCTGAAACAATAAGGGGGAGGGTAAGTTTCGAAATTATTAAGAATGAAACAACCATTGAAATTATTGCCATAAGGCCGTGTTTTCCTGCTACAAAGACTGTTACAACTATAAATAGTGCAAAAAGAAGAAGTAGACTGTCAGATCTATAGTAATCTGTAATGTAGAAAGTATCCTTATTTTCTAAATCTTTCGATTGGGTTAAAAGGACCTTGTCTCCAACCTTGTAGTTAAGAGCGGTTTCTCCTATAAGTACTGTTTGGTTTAAAACCACTGTTTCACCCTTTTTAGGACCGTCTAGGAGCTTTACAGTGGCCTTGTAGTCCGTAGTGTTCTCCATTACGTTACTCTTCTTTATATCCATTATTCTTCCCTTATAAATAGCATCTCCATTATTTGCTAAAGCCGATGTTGTCATCAGAAGAAAGAAGAGTATGGAATAGAAATATTTAAACATCTGTTTAATCTTCACATTATTTATTTATCTGATGATACCTTGATTATTATTTAATTGCCAAGAATGGGTATATATTTTAATATGTATAGAGTTATTTAAATACTGCTTAACTTGATAAACTGGTTCGTACCAAATAAAGGGAATAGTTTTAAACCGTACCTACTTAGGAATGTAGCGTTAATATCATATACATTGATACTTCTTTCCGTAAATACCCTCGGTGGGGTTTTAGGTATATCAAAGGCCCAGGCTAGCAGTATTAGCAAAAATAACATTATTCAACTTACAAATCAGGAAAGGCAAAAGTATGGACTCACAATATTAAGAGAGAACGCAAAACTCAACTCTGCAGCCTTGGCGAAGGCAAATAATATGTTTAAAGAGCAGTATTGGGATCACTTCGGTCCAAATGGAGAAACCCCTTGGCAGTTTATAAAAGCATCGGGCTATGTTTATGTTTTTGCAGGAGAGAATCTCGCTAAAGGTTTCAAAAGCTCTGAAGGGGTAGTACAGGCTTGGATGGCAAGCCCAACTCATAGAGAGAATATTTTGAGTGGTAACTACAAAGATATCGGAGTCGCAGTCCTTTCAGGGGTTCTTCTAGATGAGGAGATTATTCTGGTTGTTCAGATGTTTGGTAATACAACTTCCATTACAACTCCCTCCGCCCCATCTAATCCAAATTCTGTTGAGGAACAGGTTGAGACTGGTGATATTAAAAGCATAAAGATTACGTATCCTGTTGAGGGATCGGTAGTAAATGATCCAGGTTTCGATCTGAAAGGAGAGGTGAAAAATGTAACTGGAGATTACACAGTTGATGTATATGCGCAGGAGAAGGTAGTTGGAAAGTTAAGTACAAACGGTGGATTATGGGAATTTAACAGAAATTCAGATTGGAAAGAGGGAGATAATAAAATCAGTGCAGTCTTAAACAGCAGCGATGTTAAGGATGAGGTCGCTTTCGAGGTAGACAGCACTCCTCCACAAATAGCGGATGAAGATATTAAGGTTATAAGTGGGGTGGGTAGTTGGACTATTGAGATTGTCACTGAGGAGGAGAATCCCGACATCGCTGTTGTTGTAGGATCTGTAACATATCCAGCATCCTTTGATGCCGACAGGTATCTTGTTTCGATTGATTCGGTTGAAGCAGGGGAAAAGGTTGTACTTGTCGCCAGTGATAAGCACGGAAATACTCTTGAACTTGAGATTACCGATAGATTTGATACTAAAGAAGGGGCGGTATTAGCAGGTTTTCTTAGTAACGTTAATATTAAGGATTCTGTTAATACTCTCTTTGTAATATTTATATTTCTCCTCCTTCTGATTGAAATCGTTGTCTATGCAAGGAAGGGTATGTTTAAGGAACATAAAGGGAATCTTCTTTCTCTTTCTATGTGGTGGTTACTGCTTCTTGTCGGTACCTTAAATGGATTCGGAGGTTCAATTCTATAATTATGTTTACACTAATAAAACAATTTAAAAGAGAGTTTGTATATGGCTCATATATATTTCTCACATTAGAGCTTCTTGTAACAAGACAGTTTACAGTTACCCCTCTCCTTTATGGTCTTACCTCTCTTCTTGGGCTCTTACTTATCTACTCTTGGTTTGTTACAACCCTTAAGGCCTTTGGTAGGAAAAAGGTCTCAAAAAAGAGTGCTACACTCATGTACGTTAACTTGAAGTCCAGACTCTTTTCCTATGTAATTATGCCTGTAACTCTCTGGCTCTCCCTTGCCCTCTTCCTTTTCTTTAATGAGAATGCCTATATAAGCCAGATAATAATTACTATTTCTGTAGTTATATACTTCCTCCTTATGCTAAGAATCAGATCTTCCCTTGAGAAACTATACTTCGTGGATTCAATGACGCGCTTTGTTTATGACTTCATAAATATATTCATATTCTATATGTTGGTTTCGGTTCTTAATAGAGTGGGATTAGATGACAGAATTATGGTGCTAATGGTTTTCCTTTTCACAATCCTCTCTCTGCATCATATGCTCTACGCTCATAGGAAGATGGAACTTGAATCTACTTTAATCGCAATCCTTTTCTCGTTGGCTGTAACTTTGGTTACCTGGTACACAAGAGGCTTGAATATCTATATGCAACCTGCACTTGTAACTTCTGCATACTACCTAATTATATCAACTTGGAATGTCAGATTCTCTGGAGCTAGAAAGCTGGAGGACTATATCCCATCTATTATGTACACGCTTATGGCAATAATTTTAATACTCAGTCTATAGTGGGAAAAAACCTTGTTATAAAAGTTGGAGGATCTTTAATGTATAAAAACGGTCTAGTACTTAATTCCGAAGTCTTAACTATGATTAAGGACTGGTACAAAAGAAATAGAGATAGATATGATCTAATAGTTTTTGTAGTTGGAGGTGGAAAACTATCAAGAGAGGTTGGAAATATTGTTAAAGGATATATTCGAAATATCAATGATGTTCATTCTGTTAATATGGAATTAACACAGACAAATGCCTATATTCTTAAAGGATTCTTAGGTGATAAAAATATTTTTAACCCAGAAACACTTGGGGAGGCCTATGAGTTCCTTATGCATGGGGTTGGAGTTATGGTTTCTGGAGGTCTGAGGCATGGGTGGAGCACAGATATGGATGCGGTAGTCTTTGCAGATATCCTTGGTTCTAAGAAGGTCCATAAACTCTCTGATATTGAAGGGTTATATACAAGTGATCCTAAGTTGGATCCCAAAGCCAAACTAATAAGCGATATTACATGGGAGAAGTATCGAAAAATGTTTAAAATAACTAACCGTAATGACGAGCATACCCCTAATCTACATATCCCTATAAGTGTTGAATGTGCCCTTTTCTCAGAAAATAAGGGAATTTCATTTTGGGTCTCGGGGGGAAAAACCCTTCAAGCTAGAAAGAAACTGGAATCCGTATTAGAATCTGGAACCCATCTTCACAATTAGCTTTGGATTTAAACCTCTTTTACTGTATATTCAATCGATCCTCTTGGGGTAATTACCTTTACACTATCTCCAACCTTTTTCCCGATAAGGGCTTTCCCTAGTGGAGAAGAGTTAGAAATAATATTCTGACCCGGATCGCTCTCATTTGTACCACCAATTTTGAATGTTTTTATGGAACCATCCTTATCACTTACTGTAACGGAATCACCAATCTCAATAGTATCCTTTCTTACAGCTTTAACAATCTTTGCATTGGTAATTAATTCCTTAAGTCTAAGTATCTCTGACTCGTTTGATTTAAAGTCCTCTGTTGCAAGGGTATAGCCATCATTTTCTCTTAAATCACCCTGTGCTCGCATCTCTTCAAGCGTCTTTTTAATATCAACTCTCTTGACGTTTTCTCTTAGCTCGAGTTCACTTTTCAATTTTTCTAATCCTTCAGCAGTAACAAGGTATTGATTCTTCATCTTTACGAATAACATCATAAATAAAATTGGGAGATTTTTACTGTATTTAATGATATATCTTATAGATTCTAATGTCAATTTCTGATAAAATGCGAAAGTTTAAGGTTAGCCGCCATCGTCTAACGGTTAGGACTCATGATTCTCAATCATGTAACCAGGGTTCGATTCCCTGTGGCGGCACCACCAGTTCATCTGAAAGTAAATGAAAAAAATACTAAAACTATACTTCCGTACTGTAAAACTTGCTATGAAGTATAGGTGGATATATCTAATAGGTTTATTTTTCTCAATGTTTCTTCTTTTCTTCAGTAACTATGCGATTTTTCGTCTAAAGAATCTTGTGAATGCTATTCAAACAGGAGGGGATATTATAACCCCCTTAATTATAATTGGAGTTGTTATCGCCCTACCGCTATTGCTTGAACCTGCAACCTTTCTTCCAAAGGCGTATGTATATGCCAAAGTTATGGGAGATCTTATGAATATCCTTTATAAAAGGGTTATGTCTTTAGATTATGCTTTCCATACGAATAAGGAGACTGGAAAAGTAGTATCAAAAATAATGAATGCAGATACTGTACCTCTAATCTTCTTTTGGAATTTTGAGTATTGGGCTTGGGAAAACTTATTTTCATTGATAATTCCCATTGTCATAATGGTTTTTATTTCACGAGAAGTAGCTCTTCTTATCGTATTGTCCCTTCTTATAATTGTACCGCTACAGTCTATTGCTATTAAGTATAATATGAAGACAAGATATATACTTAAGGAGGCTGAATATGCAAGAAATAGTGCAATTATAGATGGAGTTACTAATTATGAAACAGTTAGAGTATTTGCAAGAAAAAAAGATGAAATCAGTTATGTATCCAAACTAGTAAGTAAAAATATCGATGCGGTCCTTACCTATCAAAATTCCTTCAGATTAATAGACTTTATGTCTCGTTTTGGCGGCATCCTAATCTTTGTAATCGGTAGTACAGGTCTTGTATATATGAGAGAGAGTTTGGATGCAGGTTCAATCGTCGTTGTTGTTACATACCTTATCCAGATCTCAAATAAGGTTATGTCTTTTGTCTTTAGTATGAGAGAGATATTTAAAAATATCCCTGTTATTGAGGATATCTATGAACTTATGGACTCAAAGTCATCAATTGATGAGCCTGAAAAACCAGAAGAGATTGCCGATCCAAAAGGCGGGGTAGAGTATCAAGATGTTAGTTTCGCATATAACGAGGACAATGGCATTATCTCTGGTATTAGCATGAGTATTCCAGCTGGAGAAACAGTTGCTTTTGTAGGTCCCTCTGGAGGTGGAAAATCTACACTAGTTCGCCTTCTTTTAAGATACTATGATGTAAATCGGGGGGCGGTTTTAGTTGATGGCCATGATATTAGGAAACTGGGTACCGATAACGTAAACGAATTAATTGGTGTTGTCCCTCAAGAACCTATCCTATTTAATCGATCCCTTAAATACAATATTGGATATGCATTAAGTCCAAATGAAGAGGATCTTGATTCACGGATGGATGAGATTATTGATGCATGTCAGAAAGCACAAATTTTTGATTTTATTAAGTCACTACCAAATGGATTAGAAACGGTCGTTGGAGAGAGAGGAATAAAGCTGAGTGGAGGACAGAAACAAAGAGTGGCTATAGCTAGGGTGTTACTAAAGAATCCAAAGATTATAATCTTTGATGAGGCGACAAGTATGCTTGATAGTGAAAGTGAAGCTGCTATCCAGAAAGCCTTCAAAGAGCTAAGTAGGGGGACCACAACAATTGTTATTGCCCATAGATTAAGTACTATTAAAAATGTAGATAGAATATTTGTCATAGATAAGGGTAAGCTTGTTGAACAAGGGAGGCATGATGAATTAGTTAAATCAAAAGGTATATATTCTAAACTTTGGACGCTCCAAAGCGGCGGCTTTACGAAAGCTCAGCCATCCTTGAAATAAGATTGCTTTTGAGTCAACTATTATCTGTACTACCTGTCTCATAATTTAGTATAATAGAAGGTATGAAAATTGATATTATTACTATCTTCCCACAACAGATTGAGCAGTTTCTAAAGTTCGGAATTTTTAGAATTGCTCAGCAGAAAAAAGTAGTAGAGGTTGAAGTTCATGACCTTAGGAAATGGACGAATGATAATCATAAAAGTGTTGACGACAAGCCATATGGAGGAGGAGCGGGTATGGTAATGAAGATTGAACCTATCTACGATGCTATTATGGAGTTGAAGAAAGAAAACACCAAAGTTATAGCCACTACACCACACGGAACCCCTTTAAAACAGTCAACTCTTCGTAAACTATCGGATAGTAGTAATGAACACTATATCTTTCTATGCGGACACTATGAAGGCTTCGACCAAAGGATCTTAGATACCCTAGTTGATATAAATATTTCTATAGGGGATTATATTCTCTCTGGAGGAGAGTTACCCACTCTTGTAATTATAGATGGCATTTTAAGGCTTCTCCCTGGCGTTTTAGGCAATGACCAATCTGCAATTTCCGAGTCATTTACAGATAATACCTTGGAGTACCCTCAGTATACCCGACCAGAAGATTTCAGAGGGATGAAGGTTCCAGAGGTTCTTTTGAGAGGTAATCATAGTCAAATAGCAGTATGGAGGGATAATAAGTCAAGGGAAATCACTATGAAAAAGCGCCCTGATATTGTAAAAAGTGAAAAGTTATGATTTAATCCATCAGCTGATACTGAAATCGTAGGAAGCTAAGTTAATTGAATTTAGTAACATGATATTCGGGAAGAAATATAAAATATCTTCTGAAAAGAAGTTAGCGTTAGAAAAAGAACTCGCAGAATTGGAAACTAAAGGCCGAGATGAGATTGCAGACCGTTTAGACTTTATAAGACGGCAACCAACAGATGAAGACGATTACCCATTTGTAGATGTACTTGATGAGAAAGAATATCTTGAGAAGAGAATTATTGAAATTAAGGAAATTCTTGGAAGTTCTCAGGTTATAGACGGAGATGGAAAATATACAAAGGTTGAAGTTGGCTCTAAGGTGACAGTTGGTTTTGAAAACTTTCAGGAGGAGTATCTGATTGTATCTTCAATTGAAGCTGATCCGCTATCGAAGAAAATTTCGGATGAATCCCCTGTTGGAAAAGCTCTTTTGGGTGCTAAGTTGGGAGATACAGTCGAGGTTCAGATCGGTCATGTTCAGAAGAAATTTAGAGTTTTAAAAATAACCTAATTTTAATATTTATTATTAACAATGGCAGCAATAAGTTCTTTCCCATATGATTCCAGCTATCTTCCAAAGAGCGAGCGAGATACATTGAAAATATTAGAAAAGGTAGGAGAAACAATCCATAAAATATGGGAGAAACAAGTTGACTCTAAAACAGGAGTTCCTTCCTTCTATCCCGAAGATTTAAGCAGAGAAGAGCTAATGGTTGCGGCAAAAAGGAATTCAAAGCTCCTTTCTCCATATACCATTGTTAAGAGGGAGAAAAATAGGAGATTGATTGCTGTAAACTACAAAGATGAGTATAAAAAGGAACATGATAGAATTTTTGAACTGTTAATCCTTGCCTCCAAAACTACAAAAGAAAAGAGGCTTTCGTGGTATCTATCTAGAATTGCAGGATATTTTAGTAAAGGCGATTTCGATAGTATCATGAATACCTTTCTCTCAACGCAGAATACAACAATAGATATCCTTATTGGCCCTATTGAATCATACAATGATAGCTTCATGGGTGTTAAGAAGAGCTACCAGTACTCACTGCGAGTGTTAAGAACTCAGGAAACACAGGAAGTGGAGGAAATGACTAAGATTGTAGGAAAACTGGGAATTCTTAAGCCTTCTAGGTCAGTTGCCGCGAAATTAAATACAAGCAAAATAAAGATTAGAGTTGATGATGTCCTTATGTTTGCCGGTAGGCAGGCGGGTAGCATGCCGTCTAGTACTAATCTTCCCAATGAGCCTGAGAAAGTTTCCAAGTATGGAACAAAGATTGTTGTATACCATAATGCGCTTGTAAAGAAATTTGAAACACAGTTAAAGGGATATCTTAAGCATGTTAAGAAGTTTGATCCTAAAAGAACAAAAGATTCTATGTCACAAGCTAACTACAGACTTATCATCCTTCATGAGATTGCAGAGGGAGCAATCAAGTTTAAGGGTATGGAGAATAGACTTGGTGAGTATATTGATGTTGTAAGAGAGTTAAATGCAGATGTATTTGGTGTTAGAAGTGCTAAGTATCATGTCCTTAATGGCCTTATTTCCATTGAACAGTATAATGAACTTCTGATAGCATTCTTAGTGTTTGCAATAAATGTCTGTCATAAAGCTAAGAAAGAACCTTCAATTATGGTATATGCAAGAGGTTTCCATTTGGCCTTTAACTATTTTGTAAAGTCTAAATCTGTGCAGTTCAGTGCAAATACTATGACCGTTGATTTTGCGAAACTCTCTGTTGATTTAGATGTCCTTTCTAACATGATTGTGGCTCTTCTTGAGAGTGGAACCTCTGATGATGCAAGGAAACTGTTTGAAAAGTGGGAGAATCCCTCAATTGTAGAGAAGATGCCTAAGGTTGGTAAATAGTAAAGGGAATTAATCCCTTTTTTCTTCTAATTCACTGGAATATTATTAAACGTAGTCAATGATTGATAATAATCAAAAATACCATCTTCTGATTAAAGATCTCACTACATTTCTCAACCCTTCTAAGTATATAGTAGTTGGTTCTGTTGCTACTCTGGCAACAACGAAAAAACTCGGATATTCAAGAGAAATCCACGATCTTGATATTATCTTGGATCAATCCCAGCTAAAGACACTTGAAGACTATTTAGAGAAGAATGGATATACAAAATCAACATTTATTAACAAAAGAATGCCGTTCTATAAATCACTTATGAACGAATCTTCCAAGAGATATTTGAGATTTGAGAGAAATCAGATATTTGTAGATATATTAATAACAGAGTTTACTCAAAGAAGGAAAGGCTTCACTAGATTTGAGTTATATCCAAATATTTTTGCAGTAGTTCCTGAGAGAAATATTATCAACGAAGAATTCACAACACTAGATACCAACCTAAAATATGTAATTATGAGGTTCTTAAATGAAACATTAGGCAGGTTTGTTACTTACAAAAAAGGACAACGCCTTGAAGATCTACGCCATTTAGAACAATTGGTAGATAAGAGCTCATTTAAAGGGATTTTGAAGGAGAGTCGATTTTATATCGGTCCTATACCAGTTAAAATTCCTCTTTTTCTTGTGAAGTAACAACTGCTTACTTTGTTAAGCTTTCCTTTAGTTCCTCAACCTTGACCCTTACCTGCTCCATTGTGTCTCTATCTCTAACCGTTACCGTTCCATCTTCCAATGTCTGGTAATCGATAGTTATACATTTTGGAGTACCAATTTCATCTTGATATCTATACCTCTTACCAATGTTTCCTCTATCATCCCACATAACTTTCATATCCTTCTTAAGCATTGTATATATCTCTCGTGCTTTCCCTGTAATCTCTTCTTTGTTTCCCACAAGTGGGAAGACAGCTGCTTTATATGCTGCTATCTCAGGATTTATCTTTAGTACTGTACGGAGCTCTCCATTTGCAAGAGTTTCTTCCTCATATGCATCGAAGAGGAGGTACAAGAATGTTCTATCTACACCACCAGAGGTTTCAACAATATGTGGAATATATCTCTCATTTGTAATTGGATCTGTATATGAAAGGTCTTTTCCAGAGAATTTACTATGCTGTGTTAAATCATAATCACCTCTCCAGTGAATCCCCTCATTTTCTGCCCATCCCCATGGTGCAAGATATTCAATATCAAAAGCGTCTTTTGCATAGAAAACTAATTTTTCTTTAGGATGTTGGTAGAACCTTAAGTTCTCAGATTTTCTGTAAAGGTTTTTATAGAAGGACATTCTTTGCTCCTTCCAGTATTCAAACCACTTTCCCATGTCGGAAGGGTGTACGAAAAATTGTAAATCCCACTGCTCAAATTCTCTTGTTCTAAAGGTAAACTTATTTGGTGTAACTTCGTTTCTAAATGCCTTACCAATCTGTGCTATTCCAAAAGGAACCTTAACCCTCGAAGAATCTACGACATTTTTAAAATCAAGATATATAGTTTGGCATGCCTCTCCTCTAAGGTATGCTGGGGTTGTTTCTCCCTCGATTACGCCGACCTCAGTTTTAAAAAGCATATTGTATTTCTTCGCTTCGGAAAAATCAGTTCCTCCACATTTGGGGCATTTCCCTTCGATATCTTCAGGTCTAAATCTCTGGTGGCATTTTTTACATTCAGCCATTTCATCTGCGAAACCTGTGATATGCCCCGATGCCTCCCAGACCTTTGGGTGGGTGATAATTGTTCCATCAATCCCTACAACATCGTCTCTGTCATCAACCATATATTTCCACCACATTCTTTTGAGGTTGTTTTTCATCTCAACTCCAACAGGACCGTAGTCGTAGAATCCCCCTATACCACCGTATATTTCAGAATTTGGGAAGAGTATTCCTCTTCTCTTAGATAGTGCCGTAATTTTAGAAAGCAGATCAAGTTCCATTTGGAAAAGGATTATTTAATTGAGAAAGTATATCTAAGTTATGCTGTTTTTTCAATGATGTTTACACGCCATTTATGAAGGAATATAATCGTATGTAAATTGTTACTGTTAAAGAATGGCCAATACAAAGGGAAGCACACCTTCCAAAGTCTCTCAAACTAAATCACTATACCGATCTAAAACGGACAGAGTCATAGGTGGAGTATGTGGTGGACTCGGAGAATATTTCAATGTTGATTCAACTATAATCAGACTGCTATTTGTTCTGATTGTTCTCTCAGGAGGAGTTGGGATTCTGGCCTATTTTATCCTTTGGGTTGTAATACCTGAAGAAGGAGCAAAAGATACTACAACTGAAAACGTTGTGAAGAAAAACAGCAAGGAGATAGAGAGCAAGATGAAGAGTATGGCGAATGGGGTAGAAGATATAGCTAAGAGAAGTAACTCAAGGGTTTGGTTTGGAATCTTCATTGTTCTTTTCGGTACATACCTTACCTTTGCAAATTTCGGTTTAACAAGATTCTTTGATTTAGGCTGGTATTTGGGAAAACTCTGGCCTCTCATCGTTATAACACTTGGAATCGTAATTTTAGTAAAAAATAAAGATGGAGAAAAATAGTAAAGGGCTAGAAAGAATCTCAAGTGCAATATCTCTCATCTTCATCGGTACACTCTTTCTTCTCATAAACTTTGACTATTTCACATTTGGAGATATTTTTAGACTCTTTGCCACCTTCTGGCCCCTTCTAATCGTACTTTGGGGAATTAAGATTCTCTGTGGAGTATTTCCATTTGGTAAGGTACTTAATCTTCTTTTAGATATACTCGTTGATCTGTTAATTATATATATGTTGGTTGTAGGAGGAAGTTGGCAGAAACAAGGTAGCTTCTATACATGGGTTGAGGATCAGAGGAATGTAATTGTAAAGGAGATCAACAACGATTTTGATGTCAGTTCTTCTGGCTATGTTGGAGTTGAGAAAGTTGAATATTCCTTTGATATTGGGGCCTCAAAGTTTTCAATAGACGATACCGGATCGAAGGAGTATCTCCTTGTTACAGGAGCATATCCTGAGGCTGTTCTTAGACCAGAGGTGCAGGCACAGCAGGTGGAAGGGATTCTAAATATTGATTTCACTCAGAGCAAGCAGAGATATTCAAGAATGTTTCCCTTCTATGACTTCAAGAACCAGTTCGATTTTACAACGCTTGGAGATGTAGTTAGTAGTTATGATGTGAAATTAGGAGCTGGACAGGGAGATATCGTTTTAAACAGCAAACTGATTGAGGCGATATCTTTGAATGTTGGAGCTGGGGAAGTAACTCTTGATCTTGGCGATGAGATAGTTTGTCCAATAGATGTAAATGTAGGAGCTGGTAAGATGACAATCACAATACCAAAAGAGGTGAGTTTTGAAGTGGAATATAATGTTGGGGTTGGTGAATTTGTAGTAACTACTGATGCGGGATCCCAGTCGTATGGTGGATTAGGTTCAAAGGGAACATATCGATCTAAAGCAGGCAATCCACAGTTTGTAATAAAAGCAGATCTTGGTGCTGGAAATCTGGAGATAATTGCAAAGTAGAGGTCGGATTGTAATTTGTGATATAATCAGCCAACACAGTGACGAGGAAAACACTTCTATGTACTTAAGTGAGCCCTGTACAGTGAGAAAGGGTAGTTCTAAAAAGATGTTTAAGACCTCTAAGTGGTGGAAAGAAATCTAGTAGTGATATTAGAGAGTAGAATCCAACGAGTAGCTAACGGAATTAGCCTAATCGAGTCTGAACTATGAAATAGTTTGGAGAAAGAAGGTGGTACCGTGTTAATAACACCCTTCATAAGTATCTACTTACGGATATTTATGAGGGGCGTTTTTGTATTTAAAATAATATTATATCAATATGGATAACACACAGAGAAGTGACTTAATTGGACAGAGAAATGTCAGGATAGAGAAGGTTGAGAAGATGAAAGCAATGGGAATTGATGCATACCCATCAAGAAGCTTGAGATCAGTTTCCAATGCAGAGATTATTCAAAACTACTCTAAGTATGAAGGACAGAGTGTTACCGTTGCGGGGAGGTTAATGTCTTTTCGTGAACACGGGCATATTGTATTCGGACATATTCAGGATCCAACCGAAAAGCTTCAACTATACATTAAGGACGATGTATTAGCTCCAACCGATGTCAAAGGCCAAACAATTGGATTTGCAGATCTCGAACTCTTTGATCTTGGAGATATTGTTGAAGCCACAGGTATCGTTACCAAAACACAGAGAGGTGAGGTCTCCGTTCAGCCCGTTACCCTTCGTATGCTTACAAAATCAATTAGACCTCTTCCAGATAAATGGGCGGGACTTCAAGACAAAGAGGCAAAGTTCAGACAGAGATATCTTGACCTAATCATGGACCCAAGCAAAAAGGGGAAGTTTGTAGACTCAGCAAGAATACTGTTCGCGATTAGGGAGTTCTTAAATAGTAAAGGGTTCCTTGAAATAAAAACTCCAGTGATACAACCTCTCTACGGAGGAACAAATGCAAGACCGTTTAGTACATATATGAATGCCCTTGGTACAGACTTCTATCTTGCAATTGCACATGAGCTATATCTTAAAAGACTCATCACAGCAGGTTTCGAGAACGTATACAATATGACAGGATACTTTAGAAATGAAGGTATAGACCGTACACATAATCCTGAATTCCAAATGCTTGAGACAATGACTGCGTACAAGAACTATGAGTACAACATGGACCTCACGGAAGATCTATACAAGCATATTGCAAAGAGTGTAATGAATAAGAATGTGTATAAGGTTGGTGGGCATGAAATCAATCTCATGGGTAAATGGGAGAGAATCATGATGATTGACGCTGTTAAAAAGTATGCAGGAATAGATTTCTACAAAATAAATACCCTCCCTGAAGCTCATAAAGTACTGGACGAGATCGGGTATGAAGGTATAAAGCCAGATAATGTTGGAGAGAGCATGAAAGTTGTATTTGAGGAGAAAGTTGAAGAGCAACTAATTCAACCAACGATAATATTCGGACATCCCGTAGAGATATCCCCACTTGCGAAGAGGATGGCTGATAATCCTAAATATGTAGAAAGGTTTGAACTCTTTATAGGCGGTATTGAGCAAGGAGACAATTGGAGTGAGCTGAATAATCCTGTTGAACTCTTTGAGAGATTCAAAGCCCAGAGCCTTGGAAAGAAAATTAGTGAAAACGATGTCGCACATCCAATGGACATTGAGTTCATTGAAACAATGGAGTATGGTATGCCACCTACAACGGGCTTAGGACCAGGCATTGAACGATTCCAGATGCTGTTTACAGAATCTGAGTACATTGACGATGTAATCTTCTTCCCGCTCATGAGACCGGCTCCTGTTACAAAACTCCAAAAGGAGATATATGGAACAGACGCCTTGGAAGGAAATGAGAAATTGATTGGGAAACAGAAAACAAATAAGGTCCAGGATACATCCAAGAAAATGGTGGTGGTATTAAATAACGCACTGGAGGGTTGGAAGGTAACCAATACAGTTGGACATATCTGCGCTACCCTGGGAAATCAAATTGATCAAGATCAGTTTGCAAGTACTGACAGTTTCGAGTTCTCAGATGGTGTCCAAATTCCTGCTAATTCCCAGTATCCGATCGTTGCATTAAGTGCAAATGAAGCCCAGCTCCATACCCTATTCGAAAAAGTAAAGGAGATGAAAGAGGTCAAATACCTAGTCTATACAAAAGAGATGCTGGAGATTAAAAACGATGCAGATATCTCTAAAACAACGGCTAAGATGCTTTTTAAGGACTCTGAAATTCTAGGTCTTGGGATCTTTGCCGATGTAGAAACAATTAAAGAAACAACAGGAAAGTTCAGTCTATACAAGTAGTTTAATTTGGACTGAAATACCTGTAGAATTGCAGTTATGCAAAGCATACAAGAGATACTTAAAAGTAATATACAGAAGGATATTATTGAACGACATAAATATGTATCACAGGAGTTTCAGGATTACGGTTATAGACTAGCGCAGAAACTTGGAGGAATAAATAGGGTTTCTATGTATATTAAGTTAGCTAAGAATAAGCCAAGGGCACTTTTAGAGCAGGCATTCAGCTTTGCTATTGACTATCCAAGTGCAAAGAACAGAGAGAAGATATTCATGTGGAAATTAAAGGAACTCGAGAGTGAACGCTTCGAAACTCTTAAAAAGAAAAACGCTCACATTAGAATAATCCTTTTAGACTTGGACGGAGTTGTTCTCAATGAGGAAAAACTTTTCAGTGAGAGATACTCTGAAAGAATTGGGGTTGACGTTGAAGATATGCTTCCATTCTTTAAAGGAGACTTCTCTGAATGTTTAGTTGGAAAGAAGGATCTAAAAAAAGTTCTTAAGAAGGTCCTTAAACTTTGGAGATGGCAGGGTTCAGTTGATGAACTTGTTAAATACTGGATTGAGGAGGATCTCTCAATTAACGATTCGGTTGTGAATAGAGTCAAAGACTTAGATAGAAATATCTTTCAGGTATGCATATGTAGTAACCAAGAGAAGTATAGAGCGGAATACTTAGAAAAGTTCCTTACAGAAAAGACAGGTATTACTAAATACTTCTTCTCAAGTCAGCTGAGATTTCTTAAAAAAGATCCTAAATTCTTCAATAAAGTTATGGATCAATTCATAGTTGAACCAAATCAGGTATACTATCTTGATGATGAAGAGAAAAATATAAGAGCTGCTGAAAAGGTGGGGATAAAGACATACCTCTACCCTGAAAAAACTATTGATGATGTAATAAATGATGCTAGTACAAAATCCTAAACAATTTATAAAAGTAACTTTTACCACCTTCAGACTCTTTTTAAGCACCGAACTCACGTATAGAAATCAGATTCTAGCTTGGATTCTTGCAGATATATTTCAACCTTTTATACTTGCCGTCCTTTGGGCGAATGTGGCAAGGAACGGTTCTAATGCACTGTCGGTTGAACAGATGGTCACATATTTCTTCTTAATTGCAATTGTAAGTAAGTTTACGAAGGACTTCTCTGATCAGTATATTTCAAACAAGATTATGTATGGAGAATTCTCCAAGTATCTAGTTAAACCGTTCAACTACCTCTCAGAAGCTTTAGGTATTAGTATGGCATCAAAATTCCTCCGACTTATAATCTTGATTCCTTTTCTAGTCGTAACATACATATTTTTTAAGGATATGATTATTATTAATACCTCATCCCTTAATCTTTTTTACGCACTTTCCGCCGTTGTTATTGGCTTTATAATTAACTTCCTTCTTGGCAACACCTTTGCATTGATAGCTTTTTTCATAAAGCAGATTCTTGGGATTAGATCGTTTTATGAGAATACAGTTACCTTCCTTTCAGGAGAGGTCATACCAATTATGGTAATGCCTATATGGGCTGTAATTTTAGTTAAGGTTCTGCCATTTAGATATACTCTTTCCTTCCCAGTTGAGATACTAACAAACCAACTATTCCAATTTGAAATTATCCAGGGCTTCTACATTGCACTTTTTTGGATTATCTCCCTTACAATCTTCTACAAATTACTATATAGATTAGCATTGAAGAAATATGAAGCAGAAGGAATTTAGTATATTCAAATACTACCGTACAATCTGGATAACTATATTTAAGCAGAGCTTGAGTAAAGCTGGAACGTATAGGATTGAAGTTATTGCCAGATCACTAAGAGGTGTGTTTCTTGTTGTAACTCAGGTTATATTTATAAATGCGGTTATTGGTGGTTCTAAGTCCTTTGTCGGCTGGAGCTTAGATGAGATGTACCTGCTCGCAGGGATTTTTAATACCATTAACTATATGAGCTGGTCTCTTTTCTCTATAAACCTATGGAGACTGGAAGAGAAAATTCTAAAAGGGGAGTTCGATTTTATACTGCTTAAGCCAGTCTCTTCAATCTTTGGCGCTTCCTTCACTGAATTTTTTGTTGATGATGCAATGTCTGCAATCTCCGGAGTTCTACTAATTGGATACTATGTTGTTAACCACTACCAGGAGTTCACACTTTCTCTCGTTCTTCTCTTCCTAATTACAATGTTAAGTGCTTTTATAATCTGGTTTAGTTTTGAATTGATATTTGCGAGTTTTGATTTTGTGAGGGTGAAGAATGGATTAAGAGAGATCAAAAAACAGATTACAGGTGTTGGTAAGTTTCCTTCAGACATATGGCAGGGAAATATGAAGTATGTTTTCTTTACAATCCTTCCCGTTGCATTTGTAGGTTCGGTCCCTGCAAGGGTATTAAGCGGGGTCTTTGACTGGAGATACGCTGTCCTTTCCGTCGTAATTTCACTCGCGTTCTTCTTCCTTGCTAAGGCAATCTGGTATCACTCTCTTAAAAGATATACGAGTGCGGGATAGACTAATTTAGAGGTTAACTTTCTAATGTCATATCAGTTAGGAATATATCGAAAAGATAGAGGAAGAGACTATATTGGATTAATGATAAATGGAAAAAAGACTGTAGATATTAAACTCTCAACCCGAAGACTTCCACCATTTCATAAAATGAAAGCAGGAGATACCTTCCTTATAAAAGAGTCCTCAGGCCCTATTGTCGGGGTAGGTAAAATAGAGTGGGTTGAGTACTATGAAATAGAGGTAGGCAAAGAGGATTTATTAGAGATACTTCTGGATATATGGGAACAGGTCGGACTAGAAAGTGAAGATCATGCAGTTAGAATGTTTCAAAAGACCAGACATAACCGATATATAACTGTATTTGGATTGGAAAAAGTTGTTAAGTTACCAAATCCTGTGTGGATTGAGAAAAGGGATAGAAGGTCATGGATTTCTGATTACAAACCTTCTCTTGATTTCAATCTGTTATTGAAAAATGAAAAGTAAATCTATATATAAGTGATATAATCAATACTAGTTAACTTCAATATTATTAATTATGATTACAAGAGAAAGAGCATTAGAACTCGTAAACGAATATACAAAGAATCAGAATTTAGTAAAACATATGCTTGCGGTTGAAGCTGCAATGAGAGCATATGCAAAAAAGTATAATGAAGATGTCGAGAAGTGGGGAGCCCTTGGTCTGCTACACGACTTTGATTATGAGAAAATGGGAAGTGAACACCCATCCGAATGGGGATATGAAATTTTGAGAAAGGAAGGTGTTACAGAAGATATGATTGATGCTATAAAAGGACATGCCCATAGAGATGACTCAAGTACAAGAAAAGACAATATGGCAAGAGCCCTATTTGCCTCAGACGAACTCACAGGCTTTATAGTTGCGGTTGCTCTTGTTAGACCTGAACAACTCTCAGCTGTAGAACTCAAATCAATCAAGAAGAGATTTAAGGACAAGGCCTTCGCAAGAGGAGTAGTTAGGGAAGATATCTTTAACGGCGCTATGGAGTTAAATGTGGATATCGATGAACATATACAACTAGTTCTTGATGCTATGAAAGAGATAAAGGGAGATTTAGGACTGAAGTAGGGGGCTAATTTACAGACCCCTTCTCAACTACAGGGGATTGTAGATAACCAAGCTCTCTTAGTCTCTCAACCGCATTCATAATTTTTGAAGCTCTAATCCCATTTTCTTGTGTCACCGTATTCTGACTGTGTTTAGCTCGTAAGTATATGCATGCCGCCATAAATTCACTTTCTGATAAGATAGAAGAGGATAAAACTTCAAAATCTTTGCTATCTGTAACTATCCATGGTGAAGTTCCCCAATAAGCAATGCATTCACTTTTGAATTCCCTGAATATCTCTAATAGCATATATCCAACGGGTGAACGGTGTGGATCTAAACGCTCGGAGGTGTGTGCGTGTTCTTCTCCAACTACGGTTTTCATAGAATTTTCGTGCATACTAACAAGTGTTGCGGGTATTACAGAACAATTTCCCTCTTCAAGTTCATTTAATATGTTAAAAAACAAGTCCGTATCCATGAAAGGACTGGTTTCAGTCCTAATCTCTGGAGCAACATTAATTGTAGCTGTCGGGTTTCCCCCTGGTAATGCCATAATATGCGAAATTATATACCCATAAGCTGAATTTTGCTATATAATCTACCAATGACTCGTGTAGATTTAAATATAAAATCACAGTTCTCTTCAGGTCTGTAACCACAGACCAATTAATCATATAAACAAAATTCATTTCAAGTTAAATTAAAAGAAAAAGTTAGAATGTTAGATATTAAAAGAATTGTAGAAAATAAGAAGGAAGTAGAACAGGCTCTGCTTAAGAGAATGAAGAAAGATGATCTAGATTTAGATGAAATTATAGAAAAATACAAAGAGAAGAAAGAGAAACAACAGGAGTATGAAACCCTTAGAGCAAAGCAGAAAGGGTTCAACGAGAAGATGGCAAAGGTTGAAAAAGGTAGTAAGGAGTTTAAAGAGCTTATAGAAGATCTTAAGGACCTTTCAGGTAAAGTGAAGGAGGCAGAGGAAGAGGTTAGGGAGGCAGATGAAGAGTTACAGGAAAAATTAGAAGTATTACCTAATATCCCCGATGATGATGTTGTTGGAGGTGGAAAGGAAAATAACAGGGTTCTTAGAGAGATTGGTGAGAAGCCAATCTTTGATTTTAAGATTAAGGATCACCTTGAAGTTGGGGAAGGACTAGGGATGATTGATATGGATCGAGCAACTAAGATTGCTGGATCAAACAATGTTATGTATAGAGGTATAGGAGCACAGCTTGAATGGGCGCTTATTAACTACTTCATAGGAGAACATATTAAAGATGGATATCAGATGATTATGCCTCCACACCTTCTAACCGAGCAGTCTGGGTATACCGCAGGACAGCTTCCAAAGTTTAAGGAGGATGTATACTGGGTTAGCGATGGAAACATGTTGCTTCCAACAGCAGAGACTGCTCTTGCGAACCTTTTTAGAGATGAACTATTAGAGGAGGAAAAACTTCCAATAAAGCTCTTTGCGTATACTCCATGTTATAGAAGAGAGGCCGGTGGATATAGAACAAATGAAAGAGGACTTCTAAGAATGCATCAGTTTAATAAGGTTGAGATGTTCCAATATACAACCCCTGAACAATCAGAAGCCGCATTAGAAGAACTGCTAAATAAAGCAACTAGACTTGTTGAAGGTCTAGGTCTTCATTATAGAGTTACACAACTAGCTGCAGACGACTGTGCGGCAGGAGCAGCTAAAACATACGATGTTGAGGTCTGGATGCCATTCCTTGAAACATACTATGAGGTGAGTTCCATCTCTAATGTAAGAGATTATCAAGCAAGAAGAGGAAATATTAAGTACAAGACTGGCGAGGGAGAGAATAAGTATGTACATATGTTAAACGCATCAGGTTTAGCGACAAGTAGACTTATGGTAGCCATTCTTGAAACATTTCAAAACAAAGATGGAAGTTTAAATATTCCTGAGGTACTTCAACCAATTCTTGGGAGGAAAATTATAAAGAATAAGTAGTTAATTACGAATGTAATTTAATACTAGTTATATATGGGATACTTTCTCGGGTTTATTCCTGAACAGAAGAGTAACTATCAGATAAGGAAAGCCGTCGGAGAGCTAGGTCGAGTTTTTGATGGTCAGGATGTATCTGTGCGTTGGGTTAAACCCGAGAACTACCATATTACTGTTCTATACCTTGGAGAGAAACTAAACTTTTTCAAGCAGTTCCTTCTCGTATATAAACTAAGTAAGATGAGCTTTCCAAAGTTTCAAGTAAGTTTTGAGAAGGCAAATGTGGGTATTTCCCGAAGCTACAAGGAGCTTATATACTTGAGCGTACTTGATGGGGGGGATGAAATTAGAAATATGCTCTACTCTTTAAGGGGAATAATTAGGACAAAAGAGTCTTCACTATTCATACCTCATGTCACACTTGGAAGGATTAACAAGGATCTATCGAGTGAGGAATACAGAAATATTCTCGTTGATGTGAGGAACATGAATGAGGTGCTTAATGTGAAGGATATAAAGTTCAATCCTACACAATTTCATCTTTTAGAGTCTATGGATGATGGATCAAATAGGATTGTTAAGACCTTTAACCTTTCGTAAGGCATCTTTTAATCCCTTAATCCTAATTATATCTTTATTTCTTTTGAACCATGTAATCTGCCTTTTAGCATACTGTCTCGTATGCGTGTATATATCCTTCTTAACTTCTTCAAGTGTATTCTCGTTTTTAAAATAAGGGGAGAACTCTGTAATACCAATTATCTTTGGAAGGATATTCTCTTTATCTGAGGTTTGTTTAAGTATACTTTGGGCTTCCTTTTCAAGTCCGTTATCCAACATCTTTTCTATCCTTTCTTTAATTCTCTTCTCAAGTTCCTCAATCTCAATATCCAAATATAGGTAAACGAAATTTCTTCGCTCTCCTTTTGTCGGAGCCTTCGAGGAACTTTCAATCTTACGTATAATTCGGACAGGGTTGTTTTGGTCGCTCTCGTTTAGCATCTGAAGCTTATCCCCGAGTATAGCTTTTAACTCTTGTATCGAAAGTGAATTAAGGTATTCACGGGAGAATGAAGAGGTAGGATTTTCTGTAAGTTGATAGTTATATATATAGCTGTCTATATAAAGTCCTGTACCGCCAACTAATATTGGAGTCATATCGGGGTTTAACTCTATAACTCTTTTAACATCCTTATTATACTTATAGATATTATAGTGGTTATTTAGGTCTATGAAACCGTATAGATAGTGAAGAACTCCATCTACTAATATGCCACCGTCTTTATTTCGTTTCTCTGGAAGTGGTTGAGCAGTGGATATTGGAACCTCTTTATAAATCTGTCTTGAATCCGCATTGATAATATATCCATTAATCCTTTTTGCAATATCAATTGCAATATCAGATTTCCCGCTTGCGGTTGGCCCTGAGATTACAATTATTGGCTTCATCTTATATCTTTCTAATAATGATTGTGGTGTTTATAATCGAAGAGATTGCAATATTAAGCCACCCAATTGCAACTGGTATTGAAAACTTCAAAGGAAGCAGTGCGAAAGTGGAAACTGCAACCAAAAGGAGAAGTAATACTGTATAAAGGGTTTTTCTTCTAATTTCCACTATAAAATTGAACTCTAATTTTTCAATATTCTTTTTCTCTCTTGTAAGCTTTGTTATGTAGTATAGATTCTGTGTTGCGACAAATAATATCGGTATCCATGTTATTGAAATGGTGTTTAAACCTGAGGGATCTACCTTGAGGGTCTTGCCAAAGATATAGAATATGGAGCTAAATATAACAGGGGGAAGGAGAGTTAGAAGGAGGTATATTCCAGTTCTCCTCTTAAGATAGTATGAGTTATAAATGACTAATACCGCAATGATACCTAGTGTAAGCAATGTAATCATTATGAATTCGTAAATTGAGTAGTATATAAAAAGGTTAGTCATTTGAGGCAATCTGGTTAAATAATCTAAATAGGTAGGTAACAGTCTCTTTAATTCCAAGGTAAACAGTAAGTACAACGAAAAGTAGTATCCCAGCATCTCTAATATATCCCATTCCAATGTAACTAAGGAGAAGTCCTATTGTAGCCATGGCAATGGTGATCGCACGAGAATTCAGGAATAGGGGAACCAAGAAGGTGAGGAGTATCCCTACATAGATAATTATAATTGGTTGTACAGGTATGGCAAATAATTTTAATCCAGCAACAACTGTTGTGGCCGTTATGAAATATGAAAGCCCATCTATAAAGGTACCTCTCTTTGTGAGTACATTGTTTAGAATAAGAACTGTTAATGTTAAGACTGAGAGCAGAATAGCGGCTTTAATATAATCAACCGTAAATGTGGAGGTTTTAAGGTCTTTGCTACTCGTTTGCGCATAGCTAAGAGGAATTACCCCTGTATTGTTTAGTATATTCAGTAGCTTGATATCGTTCCCATCTCCATTTACCCCTAGCGCAAAAGGATTTCTTGATGTCACCCCTCTCGATGAATTTGCTGCCGTTACAGGAACAATAATAGGGGATACAAATCCATCAATAGCAAGTCCTGCATACTGTCCTGCATATTTGTCGAAGTATTTATAAAATTCGGGTGCTTTATACTCCCATGGCTTATATATAGAGAAGTATGATTTTTCCCCTGAGGTAGACTTTAGTTTCGTAATGTATACACTTCGGAAATCGTGTAGGGTATATGGGGTGAAGGTATAGTTATTTATATCATAAAGTGCGAATTGGTTTTTCTCATCTTCAAAGTTCACACCCTCTTTTCTGAGGACAAATCTAAGGTAGTATCTCTGAGTTAATATATTCTCAACTGAGGTTTGATCTTTATCAGATTCAATAGTTACAAGAACTACTGCAGTATCTCTCTCTTCCGACTTAATATCTTTAAAGTGAATCTCTTGAACTCCGTACTTTCTTAACCTCTTTTCAAGTATTGCTTTTGTTTCTGCAACTTTCTTCTCGCGCTTATTTCTATCTTTCGGTTTTATACTCATCTCAAGTCTATACTCTTTTTTCCATATCTTTGGAGCAATTGTAATATCGTATCTGATCTTACTGTAGATCTTTTCTGTCTGGGGAAGTGCAATCAATATTGTTGATATTAATAGTGAGGTTATAAATGCGGCAAGGATGATTCTAAGGAATAGTTTGAATTTTGGTAGTTTGATTTTCATGAGGTTCATTATACAGCTAAGGCCTTCTCACTGCCAAGCATCAATATTTTTTCCCTTTCTAGTATGTTCATTAAGAATGGTTCCCTTTTCTTTTTGGCGAATTCAAAATCTTTAAGAGTTATTACACTGTACCTTATCTCCCGATTCACGATTTTTTCAAGATCCTTCATCTCCTGTGTGAGTTTCCTGACATCAATATCACCTATAAAGAGGACATCAACATCAAGATTGTTTTCATACTTTCCCTCTAGGAATGGTTTCGAAACAATTATCATTTCCGCATTAAATACCTTCGTACCAATTCTATAGAGATTCTGTCCGAACTCAGAGTCTTTATATAGCATTGATACTAACTCTGGAAGAATAGGGCACTTTGGATTGACTGTATAGACAACTTTGTTTCCTTTGTTTTCTGATTTTAGGATTCCTGCCTCCTTAAGATTAAGAAGTTCTCTTCTAATTGCATTAATCTCCTCATCCATAATTCGGACAAGGCCTCTTACGTGATACTCCTCGTGCGGGTTGAATAGAAATTGTTCAAGGACTTTTATTCTGACTTTAGATATAAAGAGATTTTTAAGCACATTGCCTATAGCTTAACTTATTGTTCTATTATATCAAATTTTCCCTGACTTTTTGGAACTGCCGTAATCCATAACCTTCCTCTATTAAGAGAAAGCTCTTTTCCGCTACTGTCGTAGAATCTTTCCCTTTCAGTTCGTGATGTCTTCTTCCATTTCCCTGTTACAATCTTTCCATCCTGAAGTATTACTGCCTTACCTTCTCCAATAGTTGTGATTATTACTCTTGCATGTCCGTCGTTTGCATTTTGTAGATCTACCTCCATGATGACTACTACTTTGGCATTTACCTGGGTTCCTGTTTCTAAATCAAGGTCGGCCTGCCCTCCAATTTTATGAAGATATTGGTTGGTTTTCGTATCGTAGGTCCACTCGCTGTCATACAGTCCTGCATTAGGAATATCCTGTCTATGTTTAATGTTAACCTTGGTTCTTACCCCTCTGTCTTGTGGCTCGGCATCTCGCTTGAACATCAGAGAATCTATATTTGGAAATCCACCCCAACCATTTTTAATTGCGTAATCCCAAGCCGTTACTATAGAGTTATACTCATTATGTGGGGCAAAGCGATCGCTACTTCTCCAGTATCCATATGTTCGTAGGTCTTTAATACCGTATGAGTATATATTCCCGCAAGCGTTTGTTCGTGGATCGTCTGTAGAGGCACAACCATCGTGAATATATAGGGGGTCATATGGGCTCAGCCACTCTAAGTAGTACTGTCGGGCACTTCTTACAGGTCCAATCTTACTTGGACCAATACTCCAGAATATTGCCATATACCTTGAAATTCCAGATTCTGCAACTGCCTCATATACAATATCTGCCTTATTTAATCCAGATTGTGGTCTTGCTTGTACATGGTTGTTTATCATTACCGCTACAGGTCGATTCTTTTTCAATGCATCCATCTCTGTTTTTGTGTAGAGGACTCCATTAAGTGGGTTTACCTCGGTTCTTGGGAGGTTTGGTATTGCAAGGGTGTTGGTAATATCCTTTACCTTCTCATTCCACCCATATATCTGATTATCAATCTCAAGGTAGCTCTCCTTAATGTTTACAATTTGGAAAGGGGAGATTGGTTTTGTAAATATATAGAAGTACATTGAGACAGAGACTGCTCCTAATAGGATTGCAGAGATTAGTATTGAGAGGCTTATCTTCTGCCAGGGTTTTAACTCGACTTTGGGTTTTGTACTTTTAGCTGTATCAGTAGGTGTGTTTGTTACTGTTGGGGTAACCGAGGTAGGATCCGACTTCACTTGATTTGAAAATTGAATTCCCTTAGATGTTACGGACTCTTTTCTAGGTACAATAACCGGATCAATATTCCTATCCTTGATCTCCGTTTTTCCTTCTTGCATGGTGATTACTTTTGTCTTTCCTGTACTCATATATTTCATACTATCACAGAGTCAATATATATGGTAGACTGAAATAATAAGTTGGTATATTTATCTAATGGAACCACGCATTAGAGAACCAAAGAAGTCTTCATCACTTCTTTATGTCTTTCTTTTCATACTTTTAGCTTTGATTGGGTATCTTGCATACTCATATGTAAGTAAACAGGATGACGCTGGGAAGAAAGAGAATGATACAGAGCAGGGTACAGATACCGATACTTCAAACGATGAAGAGGAACTACCCGTTGAGGAGGAAGAGACAGAAGATAATACCGATACGGACACAGACACTCCTGTTGTTACAGATCTCTCAAACTTCAAAACCACAGCTCAGAATGTTGGAGTTAGCGACAGTACCGATACATCCCAGTATACACTTTCAAGTTTAACTAATACCGCTAATGTTGGTTACCATAGCTTTGTTTTTACCCTTGTTGAAAAATCCTCTGGTAGTCCTAATCCCTATGTTACCTCTACATATGTTTCCTCATTGGGAGCAATCAGAGTCGATTTCAAGGGAGTTACGACCGACAACAGTGGTATCGGGTATCAGAAAAGTTTGATGATAAACAAGGAAGGGGTAGTTAAGGTATATCACAATGTAAGTGCAGATCAGACAGAGGAGTTATACGATGTAGGAGTTACAAAAGAGACCCCATTTCTTCTTACTTCTACATCCACTACGACTGGAACATGGTCAATTAAGCTTGATGTTAAATATCCAGGAGCCTCAGATTCAGATACTACAGTAGATTTAGGGAGTGATGAGTTCTCCAAGACGGTTCAAAGTATAGTCGGAGCGACAAGAACAGATGGAGCTAAGGTGTCTTCATATTCATACAGTTCATCTGGTGGAGTATTAAGAGTTGTATTTGAGGTTAAAGGTAGTACGGAGAAACCAATCCCTTCGGCTACGGCAGGATATGATGGTGACAACAATCTAGTATTGCGATTTACGGATATTGTATCTGACGCAATTGCAAAGATGCCGGCAGCGTTGACAATGTCTGGAGGAGTAACTATGATATGGGAAATGGATGGTACCAATGCGAGCAAGTACACCTTCGATGGGGCAACCAAAGACTTCAAACTATACGGTAGTACTAACCCCAACCAAATAATAATTGAAATTAAACTTTAGAGACCGCCTAATGATTGCTTTAGGAGATAAGTAAGAGAAAGTAGGACAACAAACTACTTTGGTTTTCGGACTCCCCATATAATAGGGTGTGTATATTTTTGTTTGATATTCTTTTCTAACTATTTTAGAATTACAAGCACGGGGTGTAGTTCAGATGGCTAGAACGCTTGCATGGGGTGCAAGAGGCCGCTCGTTCAAGTCGAGTCACCCCGATTTTAGTAATGGTAATGAATGAATAAATCTGAAATACAAAAAGCCATAAGTTATGCTGATGACCTCCGCGATCGAAAAGGAGATCAGATTCAAGCAATTAAGGTTCTAGAAAATACTCTTGGTAAGCTAAATGCGGACTCAGACGATTACTATCTTGTAGGAATTAAACTTTCGGCTTTATATAGAGATAGCATAAGTTATGAAAAAGCTTTTGGTTTACTCGAACAACTTTTAATAACGGCACGAAATAAATCTAAAGCAATCTCTTATGCAGATATCCTTCGATCTAAAGCCTTTATTTTGCTTCAACAAAATAGATTGAGTGAATCACTTAAGCAGGCCTTGCTTGCAAAAGAATTAATTCGTTATAAAAGAAAAGATAATGTCGATGAGGTCAAAGCCAATATATATGCAGTTTTAGGAAATATATATTTTACAATGGTACTATATGAAGAAGCTTTGGTGGCATACAAATTAGGAATTAGGTTTGCCAAAAAATCAAAATTTATTAATAGAATAATTACAATCTCTTCAGATATTGCAAATGTTCATATTGCGAGAGGTTCGTATGGAAAGGCGGAATTGTATTTAAGGAAGATAGAGAAAGAAGCAAAAATTAGATACAAAATTGCAGTTCCTCAGATTCTTCTACGTCAGGCAAACCTACTAAAACTACAAGGAAAAAACGATGCCGCAATTGACGTATTAGAACAGGCTCTTCGTGTTTCCAGAAATGAAAACTGGAAAAGAGACATTGCGGAAGTTTTGTTACCGCTGAGTGAACAACTTACGAAGAAAAAGATTAATGGTAGAGCAAAGGAAATGTTAATTGAGGCCCGAAATATATACAAATCACTTGGACTAGAATCAAAAGCACAAGCGGTTTCGAGTAGAATCCAACTTTTAGACTAAACATTCATATTCCCTTTTTTGTGGTAGTATTTAGAATCAAACAAATTAAATCAGACACCTGTGCGTAAATATAGAAGTACTATACCAGTTGGAATAATAGTAATGATTACAGTAGCCCTTTGGCTACTAGCTAGACTGGAACTAGGATTTCAGACTGCGCTACTTGCGGCTTCACAACTTTCTGCCCTTCTTGCTGCTACCTTTCTTTCACTTAACTACATTATTGCAACTAGATCGCGAATAGTTGAAAAGGTTTTTGACGGATTGGATGTTGCATACCAGGCCCATCATAATATAGGAGGCCTTGCCTTTCTGTTTATGCTGACTCATCCTATGCTTCTGATTATTCAATCATTCCCTAGTTTGGAACTCTTCAAACTCTACACATTACCTTCTGAGTTTCTACCTTATACTACTGGGGTATTAGGTTTGTATCTCTATATTGGCCTTCTCCTTCTCACATACTACTCAAAACTCCCATATCACATATGGATAATGACACATAGATATATGGGAATCCCTCTCTTTGTCATCTTCCTTCACGTAATTTTGATGAGTAATGATATTGCTAGATTCCTTCCATTAAAAATCTGGATACTATCCCTTCTCATTCTTGCAATGCTTTCATACTTGTACAGACGATTCCTGTATAAATACCTTGCTCCAAAAAGGACCTACTCGGTTTTACGAACGAAGATTGTAGGGGATATTGTAGAAGTATATCTAAAACCTAAAAGAAAAAAGATACTTCCATTCCCAGGCCAATTTGTATTCGTTATTTTCAAAGGAAAAAATGTTACATCTGAGGAACACGCCTTCTCTATATCAGGAATATCAAAAGAGGGAATTATTAGGTTGTCTATAAAAAAGTCTGGAGACTTCACTGATACAGTCGGAAATTTAGAAGTAGGGGATATGGCGGTACTAATTGGACCACATGGGAAATTCGGTGAAAACCTGTTAGAAGACAGGAAGGATTTAATATGGGTAGCAGGAGGAATTGGTATAGCCCCATTTATAACTATGTTAGAGCACGAGATAAAAACGGGAAGGAGAAATGTTACGCTCTTCTATACCCTAAAAGATGCAAATAACGGGGATTATATTAAGGAGATAGAACACATGATTAGAAGCAGAGAGAATATAACCATCGTTACGAACTTCTCGGCAAAACAGGGGCGCCTAAATGTTGAAGGAATTCTTTCACATAAAGCCGTTAAGGAGTATGACCTAAAGAAGACTAAAGTATTTATATGTGGACCAACGCCAATGATGGATGAGATGACTCCAGCCTTTGTAAAAGGGGGGATTGCTCCGTGGAATATAATTAAGGAAGATTTTATACTTAGATGAGAAAACAACTAGATGCCATTATTAAATATACGTTGATTACTTACGGAATTATTCTGTTGAGTATGATTATATACTTCCTCGTGAGCTAGAGAACTTTCACCCCCAGTGATTTACTGTACTCATCCTTCTGAATCTGACTGAATTCCACGGATTTTATCCTAACATTTCCCTTATCATCTATTTCCGTGATTAACCCCTTGGGAAGTCTCATCCCTTCGCCATTGATCTTTATAAACCCCGAACTTTTATATACCTCGACTAATCTCTTCCCATCACTATTTGGTAGATCAAGTAGGGCTCTGAAGTTACTGTCCTCATGTGTATGTCCGCTGATTATCTTTATCTGTACATTATCCTTAAACTTGATATCAGGATTTCTTTCTAGGTAGCTCATAAATCTTCTTGAGTTATGTGCGTGAATGATAATACTATTCCCTTCGAAACTAGCCATCTTCTCATAAACAGCTTTCTGATCTTTTTCCATTTGGATTTTCATCTCCCTAAGGTATGTCTTTGTATCTTCGCCTATCTGAATATCTCCCTTCTCAAGATATAATTCTAATACCTCTCCCCACTCCTCTGCCATAATGAAGGTATTTAACCCCACCACCAGATTTTTCTTTCCATCCTCATCTTTAGGAAAAACCTCTTGATAGAAGATTCTACTACCGTAGTACTTATTTAACTCTTTCAGATTTTTAGGCTCTCTCGCATCCTGATCATGGTTTCCTCCAATATAGCCAAGGAATTTCTTGGCGTAATCTATACCTTTAAGCATACTGTAGTATATGTCTCGAACCTGTGTATGATCACTTAGAAGTCCTCCATCATGTGCTTCATCCCCACCGCTCATGAAGAGAAGGGTAGTATCTTTTCTATCTTTAAGTGAACTCTCAAAGAGTTTCGGCAGAAATATTTTCAATGCACTATTTCTTATCTGCCATATTTTACTCACTCCCCATTCCTTCATAGAGACTTTCTCTTTTGCCTTATCCTCATCTTCCTTTGACAGCTCCTTTAGTAGCTGTTCCTGCAACTCTGGATTACTCCATTTCTTCCTGAATATTACAGCTCTATTCCATGCCCACTTAAATACCTCAGCGTCTCCAACGCTCTCTTGGAGTTTCTCAAACTGTTCCCCAAGTTCTTCCTCTGGTGTTTCAAGTATGGTTGGGAGGATTTCTATAAAAGATTGGAATCCTCTATTTCTCAGCTCACTTTTATTGAAGTATTCCTTTACCTTATATATGCCAGTTTCAATCCAGTGGATGATTTTGTACCCTATACTTCCTTTTTTCTCTAGTGCATATGTTCTAACTACTTCCCCTGGCTTATTCACCATATGTTGATCACTTATAAACGGTATATCCAAGGCTCCTTTTACTTCTCCAAGAGGATTTTCAACATTGTTTTTTATGACCTCAACGTCGGTCTCAGACTGTTTCCTCCTATCTTCCTCAATGATTTCGTCTGTACATTCTTCAACAGGTTTCCCGGTCCCTCTAAGTCCATCGAGTATCTTTCTTAGTGCAAATATATTCTTATAGAAGTAGTTTTCGGTGTTACCGGTTTTGATCTCCTGTTTGGTGTTTCTCCTAGCGACAGAACTATCTATTGGGGTAAGGGAATATTCAGGAAAGGTATCTTCTTGAGGTGTATTTTTCTCGATTGGGGTCAGTGCCATCTACTATTCTTTCTCGCTTAAATATCTCTCTACTTCCAACTCCGCGGCAATTCCCATGCCAACTGCCGTTCCCGCCTGTTTATACTGATAATCTGTACAATCACCGGCGGCAAAAAGACCAGGTATATTTGTAGCGTATCTAAACTCAAAATTGAATTGAGGTTGTAGATCTGTTTTCTGTTCTAACGCTACTATATCTGATGTATACAGATATCCTTTCTCATCAAGAAGGGCACCACTCTCTTTTAAGAAATATGTGGTTGGAATATGACCAATTGCAAGGAAGAGACCTTGAACATTGAGTACCTTCTCCTCTTTATTCCCATCTGCATTTGTAATTTCAATCTTTAATCCTTCTACCGCATTCTCACCAATTACCTCTTTAACCTCACTGTTGTACATTATCTCTATCTTTGGATTATCAAGGGCTCTCTGCTGCATAATTTTAGAAGCTCTAAACTCATTCCTCCTATGAATTATAGTCACTTTGCTTGCGAACTTGGTGAGGAAGGTTGCCTCCTCCATGGCAGAATCTCCTCCACCAACAACAGCCACCTCTTTATCCTTAAAGAAAAATCCATCGCATGTTGCACACGCACTAACGCCTTTTCCTCTTAGTTTTTGTTCGGATTCAAGTCCTAGCCATTTTGCATCTGCGCCTGTTGTAACAATTACGCTTCGGGCTTTGAACTCTTTTCCACTGTCGGTAGTTATGTAGAATACATTTTCTTTTTTAACAACCGTTTTTACATTCTCAGATACAAACCTTGTATTAAATCTAAGGGTTTGATCTCTGAATTTTTTAATTAAGTCAGGTCCAAGAATACCATCTGGAAAGCCAGGGTAGTTTTCAACATCAGAGGTAAGAGTTAGTTGTCCTCCCGCTGGGAAGCCTTCTACAACTAATGGGTTTAGCATTGCACGAGAAGCATATAGAGCAGCTGCAAGTCCTGCAGGTCCTCCACCTATAACTATAATCTTTTCTATGTTGTCCATGTTTTATGTGGTTTTAGAATTAATCTCATATTCATTCTATCACAGAGTGCAAGAGGGATAACGGTATAAAGAGGGGGGTATTATAAATCCTAATCTCGCAACACATCTCTGCTCTTGTCATATACTTTAATCTATGTCTATACTTATATTATCTATATAAAATTATTTTGTAGAGAATATAATGGGAAAAACGTCAGTATCAAAACCAATTGCAATTGCATTAATGTCACTTGTTGGAGTTACACTTCTTGGAACTGTAACAGTTTATGCCTCAGATGATGCCAAACCGGGTGATCTCCTATACCCTGCGGACATCCTTGCTGAACAGGCAAGACTTGCTCTTACGTTCACAGATGAAGGAAAAGTAGAGGTTGAGTTTGAGAATATGGAGGAGAGAGTGGCAGAGCTTGAAGAGATAAAGGCAGAGAATACAGAAGAGGGGGAAGATATAACTGAAGAGTCATATGGAAGTATTAAAGGATTAAACATTGCGATTGAGCAGATTGCAAAACAGCAGCAGAGACTTGAAGAGTGGTATTTAGAGCTTCTTGCTAAATATGAAAATGGTGAGATCTCTCAAGAAAGATGGGAGAAGATAGAGAAAAGGTATTACGATATTTTAGAGAAAAAGGGCGAGAGAATGGATAAGTTAACTGATCTTGATAATACACTAGAGAAGAAGTTAGAAGAACAGAAAGAGAAAGTTGAAGAGTTGAGAAGAGAGGCCTTAGAAAAGAAACTTGAGAGAGAAGAAGAAAGGAGACAAGAAAGGGAGGAAAGAGAACAGGAAGGGGAGGATAGGAAGGATGGAAATGATGAGGGTGAAGATGTAGAAGAGAATGAGACCGAGAACGAAGATGATTCTGCCAGTGATGATGAAAAGGATGGTGAAGATGAAGTAGAGACGGAGGACGAGGTTGAAGTTGAAAACGATTAAGTGAATCAAGATTTGAAAATATAACCAGAGGAAGGTGGTACTACAGTATCATACCCTCTGGTTTCTCATCCTTATAGTTTAGTACATATATATCTCGTTTATTTTCTTGGGCAACCAACTCTCCTTCTCCGTTGATAATTCTCTCCATTGGTTTACATTCTCTACATCCCTCTTTTCCGTTTGGACAATTAAAACTCTCTAGCTGTCTTGCAAGTTTCATCTTTCGTGCAATTGTTAATACTTTTGTAAGGGATTCTTCGTAATCAGGAAGCTCCTTTTCAATAGGGGCATCATCCTGTTCAAGATACCAGTAACTTGCTTTTGTGACTTCTCTCTTTTGAGTATTTTTAACAAGAAGATGGTAGATAGGTAGTTGGAGGGAATCTGGGTCTTCCTTATTCTCCAAACTCGTCTTAAAATCTATAATATGTACGGAGTCCGTATCTTTAAAGTACTCCAGCCAGTCAATCTTACCGCAGAGGATTATATTTTCATCTTCCGATATCCAGAACTGTGGAAGTTCCATCTCTATCTTTACCGCAAGGTTTTTAAGAGGTCCGGGATTCTTCCTGATTCTATCTAACATTCTAATTCCCCTCTCTTTAAAGTCATTCTCAATTGAGCTGTTCATAAATCCACCTCTTTTTCCTGATACCTTCCTCCAGGCTTCATGGTATAGATCAACTAAAGGAGTCTCAAACCTCCTGTCTGTGGGTATAACTGAGAGTGATTCTATAACCTCATGTACTACCTGTCCCAGTGAGAGGGAAGGGTTAACAATTTGAATCTTATTTCCACTCTCCTTCTCCTTATATACATTCTTAAGATAGTATGCACGAGGGCATTTTAAGAAATCGGTAATCGATGAGTGTGATACCCATACTGCACTATATTTGTCTTTCATATTTCTGGATCTATAAGTTTACGTTTTCATTGTATCAGATATTTTAAATATTAATTAAAAATGTATATCTATATGGGTAGATTGGATATACTTACGGTATACGCTGGGATAATATGTGGAGATGAGATATCAAACGTTATATAATACCCTTATGAAACCTAAACAGACATTAGCAAATAGCTTTGCAATCGCATCAAGAGGACTATTACATGGGCTTTTAAAGGAAAGAAATTCAAGGATTCAGTTAGCAGTCTCAGTAGTAATCGTTACCGTCGCAATTATTCTTCAGGTTACCAAGCTAGAGATGCTTGTTATTGTAACCGCATGTTTCTTTGTAATCATTCTTGAGATGATTAATACAAGTATTGAAAGAGTTCTAGATGTGTTATATCCAGATAGAAATCCGGAAGTTGGTATTATCAAAGATATTATGTCTGGAGTTGTACTCCTTGGAGCCCTTCTTGCTGTTGCTGTTGGTATTATTATTCTCTATGAACCTTTTGTAGAGTTTCTCTTCACGAAGATTTTCTAAATCTATCCGTAGATAATTGAAGTGTCACACGGATTTCTGAAATCTATTAGAACCTCAAAGGAGTCTGGCTCCCCTCTAAATGCAGTCCTTGGTATAAGATCCTCAATCATACTTCTATCCGCTATATAGGTTTGTAATATGAGTGCACTATGTATCCTTTCCTTTGCAACTAACCTTTGGAGATCCTCTTCAAAAAGTATCACATCTGCCTTATAGATGAATTGTGTGCCATCATCTCTCAAAAAGATTCCCATTATTTCTCTTTCTCCTTTATCAACATGGATACTGTATACTCCACCATCTGAGAGTTCCAGAGATTCTCCGTTTTCTATCATGAGAGGGACACATTTGTTAGCAAGTGCTTCAAATCTTTCTGAAACGTAAGAAGAATCTCTTCTGGTTATACTTGTTTCTAGAAGCTGTCCTATATCCTCAACTAATATTCCCATTACTGATTAACATATTCAACTATATCATTCTGTATCTGTAGGATTGAATTTATAATTATACTAAAAGCCAGATCGGGATTACCTGGATCTAACTTTTGGGCATAATTATAAAGTTCTTCAGAGCCGTTAACAGAAAAGGGGATAAATAGGTCGTTGAAGAGGGAGTCTGTGGTTACACCATAGCCTGCTAGGTTCGATACTAATGTTTGAATTCCTCTTTCGTATGGATAATCAGGAGAAAGATTTAAAATATCCTGTGATGGTATACTTATTGTCCCAGCTGCCATCTGATAGACCTGATGCTCTCTTGCCGACATATCCAACATTCTGGCGTGTAATTCGAGATGTGCCTTTAGAGTCATTAGTGCACCATTTTCATATTTAACTGTAAAGACGTGACTCTTTGAAGTTGAGACTTCAACTTTTTCTCCAGGAAGTTGAACCTGTCGAAGATTATTTTGATATTCAAGTCTGACAGCACCTTGGCAAACTGAATGTACTATTTCATGGATTCCAACTTCATCTTGCGGATGAGATGTATTATTTTTAACCAATATTACTGAACTAATTGCATAAGGATCTATAACTCGTAGTTCAACTAGTTTATTGAAAAGCGGGGATGCATAGTATCCGATAATATCTGATTCCATAGTTATACCCTCATACCTATTAGATGGTGATGCCATATAATCTTCAAGTCCTTCCGGAAAAGTTGCTTCATCAAATACAACTATGGCAACCTTACCCCCGATTGGTCCTTCACATTGTAATGTATCCAAAAAGTAGCTTCGTGCATCCATAATCGCTTGGATTTCAGTGTCACTTAGATTATGGTCCTTTACTAAGCTTAGAAAAGTTACCCCTTCAAATTCTTTTATAATAGAGGGCTCATACGGAGGTGTGGACTCACCGCAAGCAGTTGTTGCGAGTAATATAGTTCCTATTCCTATTGTATTTATGAAAGCGCTGCTCATAGACTTTAATTATACCTAATATCAGGGGATTAATAAACACTATGGGATTACTTGACTGATCCATAAGATATGTTTATTTCGTCTTCTGAACTTTCAACAATCACTTCAAAGTCTCCTTCAAGACAAATATATGTAAAATCTAATCCGGTGGTTATTTCTGTGGGAAGCCTTGCCGAAAGAAATATAATTCCCGCTGTACAATTTAGTATTTCCTTAATTTCCTCAAAGTTTCCGAGAAAAGCAATCAGGTCATAGCGGACGATGAGTGTTGAATCTGAATTACAGGAAAGTATGGCTACTATTTCATCACCTTTTGCATCTGCAATTAGTTTAGAGTTTTCACAGATCTGAGTATATTCTTTGTTAACATATTGTGGATTTGATAGTCTCTCCCTAATTTCTGCAAGTTCATGAGGATCATACTTCCTTATCTTTCCCCCAATCATGTCTGCGAATTCATAGATGTGCATCCTGGATGTACATTAAGTATTTTTCACATTCTATCATTTGTCTATTACGATATGCTTTGGTAAACTGGCTTAACATAAAATTAGTACAAATCCTATGAAAGGAATATCTTTCCCAATTATTAAAACAAAGAATGATTCCAAGACTACATATGATTTAAACAATGTTGAGGATAGGAAGAAGTATTTTAGGGAGAAGGTTGGAAGAGAGATAGATGATATTAAGGCCTTTATGAAGAAACAAACCTTTATTGCCTATATGATGGGAAAGAAACTAGCGGGTAAAGGGACATACTCAAAACTATTCATGGAGATATTTGGAAGGGAGAGTGCTGTTCATCTTTCAGTGGGTGATATTGTGAGAGCGGCTGATGAGATAAAAGGGGATGAAAGCAAGATGAGTGAACTTAGAGAGTATATGGAGAAGAACTACCGTGGATTTATATCTCTGGACGATGCCTTTGATGCCTTCTTAGGAAGAAGTACATCTAAGCTCCTCCCAACTGAATTCATACTTGGTCTCGTTAAAAGGGAGATAGATAAAAATAAGGGTAAGGTCCTTTTCATTGATGGCTTTCCTAGAAGTATGGATCAGGTCTCATACTCCCTATATTTTAGAGAACTTGTTGATTACAGAAATGATCCTGACGTTTTTGTGTTTATAGATCTTCCTGAACAGGTAATAGATGAGAGAATAAAATATAGAGTGGTATGTCCAAAGTGTAATACCTCTAGAAATTTAAAACTCCTTCCAACATCAAAGGTTGAATACGATAAAAAGAAGAAAGAGTTCTATCTTCTCTGTGATAATCCTGAATGTGAGCCTGTAAAGATGTTATCCAAGGAGGGGGATGAAAAAGGTCTAGAACTTATAAGGGATAGACTAGAAGCTGACGATAAGCTAATAAGAGAGACAATGAAACTATATGGTATTCCTAAAATATACCTGAGAAACTCTATTCCAGTTGAAGGAGCTCTTGATAATGTAGATTCGTATGAGTTAACAAGGAATAAGAGCTTTAGTTGGGATGAAAAAAACCAAAGTGTTATTACAAAGGACGTAGAATGGATTGTAAATGACGATGATGGTATTCCAAGTTACAGTCTTTATGCTTCGGCAGTAATCGTGCAATTCATAAAACAGTTACACGAAGTGTTGATAAAGTAAGTAGTATTGTCTCTTAAGGGGTTTTATTTATCCATTCGGACGTATCTTATAGTGATGTTATATGCCTATGTGGTTAAAAGCTATTGCCTATAATATAAGGTTTAGGAATGTATACCTTAAACTTAGATGAAATTTCAGTCCTATAACATATTGCAAAGTTATGGTTGTAGCTATATAATCTCGTGTAATTATAATTTGATTACAGACCTCAATAAATATGAAGAATATCTTCAAGCTTCTCGGTAAGTACAGACAGAGTATTTACTCAATATTCGTATTGCTTATAATGCAAAGTTACACACTCATTCCTTCTATGTATGCAATACAGGGAAGTATTAGTGAGGTATTTGCAAGCCCAACAAAGATAACCGCAAAAGAACATAGTGGTCAGAAATCTGATGGGACTTATACATCAGGTAATATTACTCAATATGCGGAAGAGGATTTTATTAACTTCCAATTTGTTCTTGAAGCTACGCATGGTCCTTCAAATGGTCAGGTTGAGGTTCGGTTTACAGGAGATGATGGAACATGTCTTTTTTTTGATAACTACTTTTCGTTAGTCGGGGTAAGTGCTATTAGTGGAGGGCCAGTCCCAGCAGTTTCTATTTTAAGTGGACCGACTGCTACAGATTTTGGAACTTCAAATGGTGAATGGGTGGTGGAACTTGATGTAGATTACACAGGCACATTCTCACACCCAACAGGTTCAGCTTTAGTTGAGTATACTTTACAGCTTTCAGAAGAGGCTGGTGGTTGTAATGGATCTTCACAGCACAGTAGATTAAACGCATCTGGCGGGGTTTTAGAACAGTCTGGACAGCAAAATGTTCCAGTACCAGCGAATCAAGTAATTGAGCTTCCTGACCTTACAATTATAAAAGATGTTGTAAATGGAACGGCAAACCCAAACCAATGGTGCTTTAATGTTAGCCCTTCTATAAACGGAAAATCATCATACTGTATTATTGGAGATGGTGATGGAGTCGATAGAGTTGTTATTCAGAATATTGATCTTATAGCAGACACTCCTACAAATTTCACAGTAACGGAAGTATCTATTCCTGGCTACGGTTTCGATAGCGGAAGTGGAACCAATTGTACGTTTGATGGATCTATTGCAACTGCTACTGTTACTGCTGCAAATACTGCTGTAGATGCTACATGTCAGTTTAATAACACCCCTAGTCCTAGTGGATTAGTTGTTTATAAAGATGTTCAGGGACCAAACGGTGAGGACATTGTAGACGTTTCAGAGTTGTTTACTGTTACATTAGATGGAGCAGACGGACAAACTTTAACTGACGGAGGATCTGTAAATTATACAGACCTTGCAGCTGATACTTATACTGTAAACGAAACGAATATGCCTTCTGGTTACACTGCATATGCAGTTACAGATATGGAGGGAAATCTACTAGACTCAGACCTTTCCGATGGCGCTGAAATTCTTGTAGGAGAAGCACAGACAAGAGAGATCATAATTGTAAACAGACAGAGCGAAGGGACATTAACTATTAACAAGAACGTAGTTGCACCTGATGGGATAACAGAGGTTGTTGATAATACCACCTTTACAGTAGATCTTTCTGGTACAGAGGTTATTTCAAATGAACCTATCTCAGAAAATTCACCAGCAGTACTTTCCCTTAACCCAGGTACGTATACGATTAATGAAGATAGTAACTCTAACTACGACCAAACAAATGCATCTCAATGTAATAGTTATGAATTTACGATTACACCAGGAGGAAGTACTTCTCTTACATGTGTAAACGCTCAAAAGAATGCAACCGTAAATGTTTATAAAGACGTTAGAGATTATGATAACTCAAATATTGTAGACAACACAGAATTCACTGTAAACCTAGATGGCGTTAACAGTACTGTTTATGAAGGTACTGGAACAATTCAAGATACATCTCTAGATCTCTCGTTACAGACCCCTGAAACTTTCACTGTTGTACCTGGAGATTATCTACTAACCGAGGATGCAGAATTTGGATTTGATAACATGGGTTGTAAGATTTCCACAACCGGATCATTAGATACTACATTAGACCTCACACTCGGAAGCAACCAAAGTGTAGATATTTACTGTGTAAATAAAGTCCAAGTTGGCGATATTGTTGTTACAAAAGTTTTGACAACTCCAGATGGACTATTCGAAGTTACAAATGATGATACAAATTTCACAGTAGTACTTGATGGAAATATGGGAACAGCTCAGGTTGTTCAGGGGGGAGAATTCGTAACGTTCTTCAACGTAAGAGTTGGTAATCACACTATTACAGAAATTGTTCCTTCCGATTATAACTTTGTTGGATTTAGTACTGATCTAGACGTTAACACCTCCGGAGCGCAGTTAGTTGTTGTTAAAGATACATCAACTAACCTTACCATTACAAATAGTCAGGATTGGGCTAGGATCTATGTAGATAAAGAGGTTATGGCTCCTGATGGAGTGACAGATGTAAGTGATGACACTCACTTCAATGTTGAAATTAAAGACTTTGATCTAAACGTAATAGTTGCTCTTGGAACAAAAGAGATTTACGAAGGGATGACAGCAAATAGCGCCTATTATGATGTTTATCCAGGATATACATATTACATAAACGAGCTAGAGAATCCTCTATATACAAGTGTAAATTGTAACAACTTATCAACAGGTGAGTTATCAAGCGGTTCTGAAGTAAGTATTACATGTGTCAATGATCAAAAGTTGGCAATGATGACAATCTTTAAGTTGATGTTAAATCCAGATGGTAGTGTAGTCTACGATAGTACTGAATTTACTGTAAATATTCTTTTCGAAGGCCAAACCGTCGAGTCAGGTTTAATAGCAGCTTTGGAATCTCAGACAGGATTGGTAGTTGATGGGCTGGTTCCTGGAACTTACACAGTAGAAGAAGTAGGTAATGAAAATTATGCATCATTAGGTTGTGTCGAAAGCGAAGTTACCCTTACTTCAGGTTCAACAGAAACCATTGTAACCTGTACTAACCAGCAGATGGTTGGTTCAATAACTGTAAGTAAAGACGTTATAAATCCAGACGGTGGTGAAGTGGCAGATGCAACGACTTTTGATGTGACCTTAACTGCAAACCTAGAAACTACAGAAGGAACATATGCATACGAAAGTACAAAGACAATCTCAGAATTAAGTGACGCCACATTTGAAGATCTTAATCCTGGGACATACTACTTAACAGAAACTCCAAATGATGATTATGAGAGAATGAACTGTGATAACTTAGAAATTGTTGTTGAAAGTAATGACCATGAAAATTCTGTAACATGTATTAATAAACAGAAAGTTGCAAGTTTTGATATTGAAAAGAATGTATTAGGACCAAATGGAGTAGGAGATGTTGTAGATAATGAAGAATTCACAGTTACAGTTTATGATAGTGCTACAAACGATCCAGTAGTAGGATATGAAGGGATTACAATCTCGGAAGAGAATCCATACTTGAATGTGGTAGTAAATCCAGGGTCATACTATGTTCAGGAAACAAATAATCCAGATTATACTGAAATGGGATGTGGAATTGGTGTAACTCTATCTTCAAATGATACAACAGGTAATGTTGTTACATGTACAAACTGGCAGAACGATGCAACAGTAACTGTATATAAAGATGTTATCAACTATGACGACCAGGACATTAACGATAATACTGAGTTCACTGTAAACCTTGATGGAGTAGATGATACTACGGATTCAGACTCTGGCGTTATTTCTGATGATGAAGATTTACCAAAGGTCGCTGTACTGTCAGTTGTTCCTGGTGATTATGACCTTACAGAAGTCTCTGAATATGGATATGAGAATATGGGTTGTAGAGTTGGTAGAGAGGGAGAACTCGCGGCTGAATTAGAACTTAACGACCTAACAAGTGGCGATTCCGTTACTGTATATTGTGTAAACAGAGTACAAGTAGGGTCAATTCAAGTATATAAGCAACTTGTTGATGTAAATGGAGAGTTAGTAGCTGGTGATACAACTGAGTTCCAATTTGAGTTAAATGGTTCTAACACAGAGACTGTAACTCCAGGAAACTACGTTGAATATATTAACCTACTCCCAGGACAGTACGACGTAACAGAATTAGAGAACTCTGATTACCAGATCTATGGATATGAAGGAGATGAGGAAGCTGGTGAAGATGGAGTCCAGGTAACCGTCGTTCCTAATCAAACAACTGTCGCTACAATCGTAAACCAGCAATTACCTGCAATATTGACAGTTGAGAAGGATCTCTTTAGAGAGGTTGAAGAAGGAGTAGAAGAAGTTATCTCTTCAGTCGAATTTGAAACTGAAGTTAGAGATTCTGAGGGACAGGTAGTTTCTGCAGTGGAAGACAGTCCATACATTTCAGATAACGGCGATGATAGTAAAGTAGCTGTATATTACCTCAATCCTGGGTCATACAACCTAACTGAGCTTGAAAAGGATGGGTTTATATTCCACGGATGCAATATTAAAGAAGAGGAAAAAATTCTTGATGTAGTTAATGACTTCAACGTTGAAGTTGGAAGCAACGAGCCTGTTACATATGAGTGTAGAAACGAAGTAGTAAATCCTGAACTTAAGATTACAAAGTTCAACGATAAGAGTGGTGTCGATCTTTTGGCTGGTGATGCCGTTACATACACATTAGTTGTAACCGCTCCTCCTGCAACTGAAGAAGCGGTTATACCAACAGATGTAGAAGTCGCTTCTACGGACTCTCCATACCTTTTGAGTAACGTAGTTGTTACAGACCTTATGCCTGAAGGATTTAGCTATGAGTCAGGCACTTGGACGGCTAAGAAGAATGGAGTCTCAATCCCTGTACCTCAGCCATCATATGGTTCACTCGGAACATGGTTGGTAGGCGATATGGAAGAAGGAGACGAAGTTGTCCTTACATACCTTGCTAACATCTCCACATCACAAGATGCAGGAACGTATGAAGATCTAGCATGGGTAAAGGGTGACGATGTAGTTTCCGATCCAGTTATTGGAGATGGAGAAGTAGGGTTCTTCGCAGACTCTAACGTAAGAGTTGTAAATGATATTGAAGAAGGAAATGCAGAAGTATTAGGAGTATCCCTCCCAAATACAGGAGCTGAAACCCTTCTAACTATACTCGGAATTATCTCTCTTCTCGTTGGTCTAATACTATTTGCAGTAGGACCACATAAGAGAAGATTGGAAAAAGGAGTACTTGCATCATTCGTAATACTTGCAGGTGTATTTTCACTAATGAATCCAATGCAGGCAAATGCCGCAGACAGCCTAGCCGTTAGAGTTGAGCAACCAAAGACAGTATTTAATAAAACAAGTATGAAGTTAGGATTCGTAGCTTTAGACATAGAGGGTAGAGACGTAACCGCAGACTGTCAGGTTATGAAACCAGGAGAAGGATCCTTCTCAAACTTCGGATCAACATTTGATCTTGGAGCAGGTGGAGATAGCGCAGACTGTGTAGTTGATAGCTCAGTTCTTTCAACTGAAGGAACATATGAATTTAGAGTTGTAGCTAATGCAGGTGCTGATACTACAACCTCTTCTGAAGTTTCAATGCTTCTAGACCTCACAGGACCAGAACTAGTTAAGAACTACGAGAAGACAAAGGGTACATGTACATATACCCTCACCTTTACAACCGCAAATGATGGAGAAACATCAAAAGTACAGGTATTCAGGTCAACAGAGAAATCATTTGTTGCGAACAGTTCAACCCTAGTTACAGTTATATCAGCAACACCAAATCAAGAAGTCACATACACCGATACCGTTCCTAACTGCGACCTTGAGTATTTCTACGCCGTTAGAGCAGTAGATGATGCAGATAACAGCTCAGACTTCACTGCAGACACAGTTGTAACAGTTGTTCCTGGAACCATCATCGATGAAGGTGGAGAGGTTCAAGGAGCTGGAACAGGAAATAACAATAACGGTGGAAATGAGGAAGAGAATGGAGGAAATGGAAGTGACAATGGTGATAATGAAGAAGAGGATGTTAAAGGAACTGGAGACAAAGAGAGTACAAATGGTGATTCTAATAAGAAAGATGAGAATACTGTTTGGGATTGGTTAAAATATGTTCTCCTCGCAGTTGCCCTTCTTGGAGCTGGTGGTGTAGCATATCTCTATGTCAGAAATAGAAACAATAAGCCAACGATTAAGTAAAATGAATTTGAAAAGGAGGCCTATCAAAATTATTGGTGGCCTCCTTTTACTTCTCGGTTTCGCTATAATATTTCTCACCTACAAAGACTATCTATCTGCATACATAACATATACATTCTCACCTAAGGTTTCTAAGAATGTTATCGTGAAGGTTGAGCAGGAGGTTGTAAAAGAAGAGGAAGTTCAGAAGGAGAAAGACCCCGTAATTATAGACTCAAACTTCGGTATCTATATTCCCAAGATAGGGGCAAACTCTGTAGTAATACCCAATGTAAATGCATATGCAGAAAGAGAGTATACAAGCGCCCTTACAAAAGGTGTGGCCCATGCTAAAGGAACCGCCCTACCTAATGAGAAAGGAAATACATTCCTCTTTGCACACTCTGCTGTAAACTTCTATGAGCAGAGAAAATATAACGTATACTTCTACCTCATAAACAAACTTGAGAAAGGAGACGAGATATACCTCAGTTACAAAGGTACTGTCTACAAGTACAGCGTTCGTGAAGTTAAAATCTTTTCCCCTACAGATGTAAAATATCTTGGAAAGTATAAAGATAGGGATACAGTTACCCTTATGACCTGTTGGCCTGCTGGTTTTAACTTTAAACGGGTAATTGTTGTAGGAGACAAGGTAGAGTAGCTAAAGATGCCTAAAAACCTCTATACATAATACTTTCTCATGATGTATAATATGTTATAGGATTAGCCCACCCTTTTATTTATTCTCCTCTATACAACAGATGTATTCTTCTGATTTCCTACCCTTTGATCTCCCTAACCACGTTACCAATATAAAAGGTCTCCATGAACAATTTGTTAAAACTATTGAAGAAGAGGCCTCTGAATCTGCACAATGTGCAATATTTATTAGGGTCCATAGATACAGAGATGATTACCAAGATTCACTTCCAACGATTGAAGTTCGAGCACTACCACAGTTAAAAGATATCATTATTTACGATGAACTTATGGGGGTCCCTGATTCAAGTCAAAAAGGATCGTTTATGTTTACATCTGGTCATTCCCCTATGGGTCTTCACATCAGTCCAAGGATTTTAAATGATGAAGCAAAGATGCAATTCTACTGCAGATATGATAGTGCATTTAGCGGATTACATATTCCCGTCCTCTTTCCTGATATCCCCAAAAATATGTTTACTCCTCAAGCTCTTCATTCATACCTTCTTGAAAAGATAAGGGATGGATTAATCATATATCAGGAAGAGATTGAAGGAAAGAAGCTCACCGAAGAAGAACGTAATGATATTTTTTCTGCACCAGATTTCATTCATCATTTAGGTTCTTTTTGTCATAGATTTATAGTCGAAACCTCGAACGTTGAAAAAGGAATAGCCCTAGTAGACCGAAAGATAAGCGAAGACACTATTTAACTGCACTCCCTACAGCCTCATCTACACTCTTATATCCATCCTTGCGTAATAATCGCTCTAAACCCCTATTAATATCCCCAATGACCTGTGGACCCTCGTAAATCATACCTGTAATCAACTGTACAAGCGAAGCCCCTCTTTTTATCTTCTCATAAGCATCCTCGGCATTGAAAATACCCCCTAAACCAACAATCTTAATCCTATCTCCAAATTCTCTATATGTTTTCTCTATAAGTTCATTTGAAAGATTGAAGGTTGGTTTTCCACTGAAGTTCCCTTTAAGATTCTTAACACTCTCTAGTTCCTCTTTCCTAATCTCACTCCCTTCTCTTTGCTTGAGAAGATTAGCAATTATAATGGCTTCCACCCCATACTTAATAATAATCTCTATAAGTTTTCTTGCCTTTTCCCACTCAATTTCAAGTTGAAACTTAACAAAGATAGGTTTATCGATTCCTAGTTCCTTTATCTTACTAAGTACATCCTCCAAATTCTCTGTATCTGCAAGTGAACCCGAACCTAAAACGTTAGGGCATGAAATATTTAGTTCCAAATATGAAAACCTTTCAAGAAGCTTGTGTGATTTAAGATAGGAGAAACTTTTAATAATATCTTCAATTTGTGCCTTAGGAGTTGAACATTCTTTAGAGTTTGTAGCACCAATTGAAATCCCAACTTTAAATGTCTCATTCCATTCCCTTACATTCCTATTTAATACCTTCTCAATTCCATCACTCTTAAATCCCTTGTTTACAAGAAGAGACTTAGATTTTGGAAGCCGAGCGAGCCTCGGTTTCGAATTCCCTTCATATGGGGAGTATGTAACTGTACCAATTGATTGAAATCCAAACCCTATACTTTCAAGTACCTCTGTTAGTTTTCCGTCATAGTCAAAACCCGCAGCCAGACCGACGGGGTTTTTAAATTTAATTCCCGCAATCTCTTGATGTAGGGAAGGGGAATCATATCGAAATGCGTTCTTTAGAATACTTCTTGTTAACCTAAATCTACCTAGAAGCCGTCCTCTGGATGTAAAGAGGTTGTGAATAAACTCTGGATCAAATCGAAAGAGTATTGGTTTAAGAATATATTTGTAAAGAGTTTTAACCATCGAAATTATTATATCACTATGTTGTGTATTTACCACTTCGTGTTCTCTGTATTTCAAATGTAGTTGCCATATATCCCAACCTTTTCCCAAGTTCATCAACTATTCCTCTTATATATGTTCCAGACGATACATCTGCTTTCATTGAAAGTATCTGATACTCTCTATTCGCATCCATAACCGCATTCCACTTTTCAATGATAGTGTCCTGTCTGAAATCTCCTTTAAGGAGGTTAATTCTGGAAACTATTTTGTTAAGCAGTTCCTTTCCCTTTATGGTTTCAATCTTAAGAAGTTCTATGTTGTAGACTTCAATATTCTTCTTGGGTATCTCAATCTCATCTAACTTCCCATCTCTAGCCCATTTAAAAAGAGGTTTTCCCTTTATTCGGAAAGAAGAGAAAGGAGGGAAATACTGTTCCTGCTTTCCTTTGAAGGATTCTATAGTTGGTCTTAAAGATTCTTCTGTAAAGATCTTTACGGTTGGTTCTGCTTGAACTATTCCACATATATCGTAGCTATCAGTTTTAAAACCTAAGATAGCTTTAAACTCATATGTTTTATCACTCTTCTCATACTCCCGTCTCTGTTTATTTGCTTCTCCGATTAAAAGAACCATAACTCCATGGGCAAGAGGATCCAGTCTCCCTGCATAACTAACTACCTCATCTTTATACTCTGGATTTTCGGCCTTGAACTGATTGATTAATTCTACGGGGGAGACGCCAATAGGTTTATACAGACTTATAACCCTATTCATTGGCCTTAAAGAACTCTGAGATTTCATTCATATACTCTGTATCAACGGCAAAGTGACCTACATTCTGAATTGTTCTTAATTCCACCTTCAGCTTATACCCACTCCCTCTTTGAATGAAACCTGTACTGGCGCTATATCCAACATTTGCGTCAGCAGTCCCATGCCATATCTTTATAGGGATATTTTCAAGAGGAGTGTAGATCTTCGAACCCCACTCATAGGTAACGGGGGCGAGGAGGGCCATTGCATTAACACGATTTGGATACTGGGTTGTAAAGTAGATAGCAGGAAGTCCACCCATACTAAATCCAATCTGATTAACTTTCTCCTGGATTTTATACTTTCCTCCAATCCAATCAACCATATATTTTGTATCGTTAATTGATGTTTGGTTTCCATAGTTCATACCATGCTGATTTGATGCTGCAAATGCGTAACCAAGATCCGTGAAAAATGCTCCATATAGTTGAAGGTCCTGCATGAATAGGTCATTTATGTTTGCTGTGACTGTTGTATTCGAACCGTGGCTGTATACAATCAATCTTGGAGGCTTTTCTGGATTGATAACTCGAGGATAGGCTAGGTATGCCTGTTGCCCTTCTATAACCGGAAACTTTTCAAAGTATCCTGCTCCTTCGTATACAGGAGTTTCGTCGTATACTAGCTGTGGTGGAGCTTCTGAAATTCCTGTTCTCGGTGTATCTTCTACCTTATTCTCAACCCCTTCGTTACTCTTTGTATCCTTGCTCTTCTCCACCTTATTGGGCCAGAAAAGTTGTATAACATAGACAAGAAATATAACTCCAAGAACTGCTGCTAGTATTATGAAATATTTTTTCATAATCAATTATACATTAAATTAATTTAGCATGTATAAGTTATAAACCTATTTTTACGATGTGTTACAAAATAATAGTTTTTCAAATTTGGAGCTAAAATAGAAGTTTGACATAGAATATCTACGTTGATACTATCTAACTATCGTTATGTCAAAAATAATATATTACATAACAAGCTTTCTTGGGGGAGGGCTTATGTTTATCCTTCTAGGAGGGTGTATAACTCCCCTTTATGCCGTATCATCTTCAGTAGTTCATACTACACAAAGTGATTTTCAACAGGGGACTGTAGGTAATACACTCGAAACAAATCTATCCCCTGGAAGCATATCGTTGAAACAGAATAGGAATGTTTTGAGTGATACCCTTGAAGAAGGTTTGAAGGCAGGCTCGAAAGTTAATATTGCTCCATCAGATGCAGATTTAGAACTTTCAGAGTTTGTGCATTATAGTGATGAGTTTTTTGGATATGATATAGGTATTCAGGGCTTAAATATTTGGGTTAATGAAATAAATAACGTTATATATTTTAGTTCATATGAGGGTCTTTTTGTTATTGATCAAAACAATCTAAATGATATTAGTGATGATGTAGTCGTTGCACACTATTCCTCGACCTCAGTTCCTTCCTTGGGAGCGGATCAGGTTCGCCATACATATTTAGATACTGTGACCGGTCTTCTATATGTATCAGCTTTTGGATCAGGATTAAAAGTGATTGACACAAATGATACTTTGGACATGAGTGATGATGTTATTGTCGCAACATATTCCCCCACTTCATCTCCAGCAATTTCGACCAGTGGAGTCTATCACTCATACTTAGATCAAACTACAGATTTGTTGTATATATCTCAGAACGGTGGGGGACTTAGTGTAATTGATACAAAGGGAACAACTACTCAAATTGATGATACGCTTCTAATTACATACCGGACCACCTCTTCCCCTTCCATAGCAGGAAATGGGGTAACCCATTCCGTAGTTGATTCTGCCAACAACCTTATATATATTGTAAGCTTCAATGCAGGACTTAATGTTATAGATACAAAGGGAACGACTTCAGTTGCAGATGATGAAAGAATATTTACATATACCTCAAGCTCCACACCCGCAATTACTGATAATAATATGTACCATCTTACAATCGATTCTGCTAATGATTTACTTTACCTTAGTTCAAGAAGTGGGGTTGATGTAATTGACCGGAAGGGTACCGTTGCCCCCTCAGATGATGAGCTATTAGTATCATATAACACTTCGAGTACACCAGCCATAGGATCAAGTTCTTTAACTAATCCAAGCTGGACATATAGTACACTCCTTGATAGTGACGAGGGAATGTTATATTTATCGTCTCCGACATACGGGATTGCAATCATTGATACTCATTTAACTGTTGATCCCTCCGACGATACAATCCACAGAACATACAATTGGGAAGATGGAATTGGCAATCCGGATACCTATAGTCTCGCTACGTATTTAGATAAAAATGATTCGAGATTATATATTAATACTTTTGAGGGCCTATTCTCCGTTTATCTAGATGGGCGAAAAACAAAGTATGGTGAGTATATTTCGAAAGCGAAAAAGATTTCAGAAACGCCATCGGATCTACTCTCCCTTACCTCAGACCTTCCTGCAAATACGACGGTTGGAATTCAATATAGAACAGCCGATGTCAATGGTGTTTGGGAGGATAATTTTAACAGTAATGATGTAAGTTATATTACCGATTTCTATGGTTGGGGGGCCCCCTTCAATAGTGTAGAGACTATCAATGGCATTCTTACTATGGATGATCCTGTCGATAATAAATGGGCTACAATGTGGATTGATACCGGAAAGGCGGATGATTATTTCCCAGCGGGTTCCATGGTTAGAATGAAGGTTAGAAGTAATGTTGGTGTAGACCAATCGAGTGAACCCTTCTCTTATTCTGATTACCTATTCACAGACGAATGGGAAGATGGATCGTCGTACTACTATACCGTAAACGATTGGGTGTACCTGACATTAATTCCAACTCTCCCATTTAGTAAGATAGGGGTTGAGCCATATATTGACCCGCTTTCGTCGTATACTTGGCAGCCTTCTGACAGTTATGAAATTGATTGGATTACAGTTGAACTCCCCAATAGTGAATGGTCTTCATGGAATGATATTTGCTTTAATCGTTATGGCTGTTATATAGATCCCGCAGACTTGGTAGGAAATGAATACATTCAGTATAAGTTAACCCTTACAACCACAAACACTTCCGTTACTCCTTCAGTAACTGAGGTCTCGTTTAACTCTGGATATCAACCGAGCGGGGAGTACATATCGAAGGTTATTGATGGAGGACGTAATACAAAGTGGAACGAAGTTGTGGACTCTTCTACAGTTCCGGTTGGTACATCCATTGTAAAATATACACGTACAGGGAATTCATCTACCCCAAATAGTACGTGGAGTAGTTGGGAGTTAGTTGATGGTGATAGTATTGTCTCTCCAAATGGTAGGTATCTGCAGTATAAATTCGTTTTGAGCACCACTAACGAAGAACTTACTCCTATCATTCAGTCAGTAGAGATTAACTATGACACTGATACATACCCACCCGAAGGGAGTGTTGTAATTGGTGGGAATGCAGAATCTACTGACTGGCCATACGTCTGGCTTACAACTATTGCCCAAGATGATTTCTCGACGGTTACAAGTATGAGGGTATGTAATAATGATACTTTCACTGGTTGTACTTGGAAAAACTATAATGAGGGCGGATATTGGGCACTACTTGCGGGAACGGGGGTTCGTGAGGTGTTTGCACAGTATAGAGATAGCGAAGGAAACACAAGTGAGGTATATAGTGACACAATTGAACTCCTTGAAAGTACCTCACCGGATGTAAACGAAGACAATGGAGAGGGGGATGGTCAAGTTCCTGATGATACTAACTCTCAGTCTACCTTCACAATACTTAATTCTAAAATTGTAGATAATATTTTGATTGTATCCGAAAAACGTCCAACCTTTAGTGGAAAAACATATCCAAATGCGATTGTTAAAATAACGATTAATTCCAAGCTAATAGAGGGAGAAACCGTGGCAGATAGTGAAGGGTATTGGGTCTGGACTCCTGATGAGGATTTAGAAGAGGGGGATCATAAAATAACAATTAACATTATAGATGGCTCAAATCATTACACTGATATGTATAGTATGAGGGTTGAAGGTGACAATTCCCCTACAAAGCCGGTTGATAGTGATACCAAGGATCCAAATAAAGATATATCAGAAGAGGATTTTTCATTGAGCAATCTTATCTCGAATAATATAATCTTACTAGTAGTTTTGGGAGTCGCCATACTATCTATTATTACCCTCGTTGTAATAAAAGGAAGGAAAAGGGTATCTGAAGTATGACCGGCTATGTCGCTGTGAACCTGTGGAATCTATCCTGATGAACCTGCTAATCAGAGCTTCAGGGTTATTAAATGGGGACTTTGGTGAAAGTTACTATGTTTAGTTATGAAAGTTCATTTTTTCGCCCTCAAGATAGGTCGACGGTTTGTATACTTAGTATAAATGGATTAAAATTGATGTATGGAGATAGAGCTTTCAATGCAACAGCAGGAGACTATAACTAAGATACTTCAGTGGTTTAAAAGCCCTGCACGAAAACAGTACATAACCCTTGGAGGTTATGCTGGAACAGGTAAAACAACCCTCATAGGCTTTATAAGCAAGCAATTAAGAGAGGGAGATGCACAGCTTAAAGTTGCATTTTGCAGCTATACTGGAAAGGCGGTTAGAATCATGGATAGGAAGTTACAGGATTCAAAATCAATATTTCCTGACGATAGTGTAAGTACAATCCACAGACTAATATATGAACCTCAGCTAAATGATGATGGGGTTGTAATTGGATGGAGAAGAAAGAGTGAGAAAGAATTTAAGTATGGATTGATAATTGTTGATGAGGCTTCAATGGTTAACCAAACAATTTGGGAAGACCTCCTACAGTGCGATGTCCCAATCCTCGCTATAGGGGATCACGGTCAGCTTCCCCCTATAGAAGGAAGGTTCAACCTTATGGATGATCCTGAATTGAGGTTAGAGGAGATATATCGTCAGGAGAAAGATAATCCAATCGTTTTTGTCTCAAAGATGGCTAGAACAAGGGGAATAATCCCGACAATGGAGTATGGAAAAGGGGTCGTGAAGATGAGTAGAACAAATCCAGATACTCAAGAGTTTCTCTCAGATCTCTTTCTTAGCTATGATGATGACATGCTCGTATTGGTTGGATATAACAATACGAGGGTTAAACTTAACAAGGCAATTAGAGGGCTTCTTGGATTTGAAAGTGAAGAACCCCAGGTTAGTGACAGGGTTATATGTCTTCGCAATAGCTACGACAAACATCTATCAAATGGGATGATGGGAAGGATTAAGAGTATTGAAACCATAACTGACGATTGGGGAAAGTACTATAAAGCGAGAATATCCTTGGATGATCGAGAAGGTTATGATTTTGAGGGATTAATCTCATACAACCAATTTGGTGCGAAGGAGACAATTCATGCAGAGAAAACTCCTGAAGTTGACCTTTTTGATTTCGGATATGCACTGACTGTTCATAAAGCACAGGGAAGTCAGGCAAGAAGGGTTGTTGTCTTCGAAGAAAAGTTTTCAAGCATGGAGCATGATATGTGGAAAAGATGGTTGTATACTGCCGTAACCCGTGCAAGTGAGGAATTATATATTATAGGATGATTGTAGCTAGGTGCCTGGTAGAGGTAATATGAAAAGTAGATAAAATTATTTCTATAGTTGAATGAATCCAACAAATGAAGTATCTCCTATGCCCGATGTAACCCCTGGACCTATTGTTGTTGAAACTCCTGTGCACAGAAGCGCAACCAAGAAGAATGGTTTGATTATTCTCCTCGTTATAACAACTCTTCTAGGATTAGGTGCAGCTGGATATATGTATATGAATTCTAAAGTAGTTAAAAAGGAATGTGACAATAAGTGCGAGGAGACTGTTAAGGAAGTTATTGTTGAGAAGAAGGTTGCTCTTCCAGTGACAAAGGTTGGTTGGGTAATGGTAGCAAACTCACAGTGTAATGCAGGCATGCAAATTCCTGACAGGAATACCGTTTATGTTGATGGTGAACTATCAAGAACTTGGAGAGCGAGTAATCGTCAAAGAGAGGAAGGTGATGTTAACCCACTAATGGGGAAGATGAGAAACTTGTTTAGCGTATCTCTTCTCTCTGATGATGATGCGAGTGGATTTATACCTGGTCTTGTAACTGTTCAGTGCGGAGACAATAAGGATAAGTATACTCTTGCAACATTAATAACAGACTATAAAAAGTACTTAGATGAACAGAATATACAAATGACAGAATTTGGTGGGGTTAAGTATACAGATAAAGGGGCTGTCACTATGTGGGGGAAAACAGTTCAGAAAATTAATGTAGAGTACAATACTGCTGTTGATGCCTCAAAATATGATGCATATCTTTATGTAACAGATGAACACATATACCTGGTCTCGTCACTTTCTCACAGTACTAATGATAAAGTTAAAGCAGATTTGGGCACGATATTCAACTCTCTGGTGTTCTTTGATTGACATAATTGAAGGTATTCGATAACCTAGTGTGTACATTTAATTTCTTAAATACGTAAATAATGGCTAAGACCACTAAGAAAGTTAGTAAACCTGAAGCAGTTTCTGCTCCTGTGAAGAAAGAGAACGTAATGGTTCTTGATATGGATAAGCTCCTTATTCCTTTTTCAATCTTGATTGCAGGATTGATGATAGCTCTTGCTATTATCTTCACCCTCAAAGGTACAAGTATAAATAATGACGGAAAAGATACAGGAACGGATACAAATACAGGTTCCGACACTGGAAACGATACTGGAACAACCGGAGATGGGACTGCAAAAATAACAATTGATGATGACCCATACCTAGGAGATAAGAAGAAGGCGAAAGTTGCAATTGTTGAGTTCAGTGATTATGAGTGTCCATTCTGTCAGAGACACTTCACAGAAACACATGCAGATTTAGTTAAGAACTATGTTGATACTGGAAAGGCAATCCTCGTATTCAGAGACTTCCCACTCAGCTTCCATGATCCTAAGGCAACTAATGCAGCTTTAGCAGCTCAGTGTGTATTTGAACAGAAGGGTAACGAAGCATACTTCAAATTCCACGATCTATATTTCACAAATACAGTTGCTAATGGTGAAGGAGTACCTGGTGGAGATGCAACTATGGAAAGTTATGCAAAACAGGCCGGTGCTGATGTAAGTAAGTATAAGTCATGTTACAGTTCTAAGAAATTTGCAGATGAAATTAAAGCAGATATCACAGATGGTAGCGCTGCAGGTGTAACTGGAACTCCAGGATTCATTATAGGGAAATTAGACAGTAAGGGTAATGTAACTGAAGGAACACTTCTTGCAGGTGCATATCCATATGCAGATTTCCAAAATGTTTTGGATAAACTTCTTAAATAGAAATGAGTAGAAGTAAGCTTCTAAAAATAATAATACTCCTGCTTAGTGTAGGGGTATTATTATCTGGCTATTTATATGTTTCTAAGGCTCTGAATGTATCTGTAATCTGTCCTAACTCGGGTTGCGATATTGTTGATGCAAGTCCATACTCCTATATGCTCGGGATCCCTGTAGCTCTTTGGGGTCTCCTCTACTATTTTGGAATGTTTGTAATGGCCATGATGTTGTTTAAGAAGGAGAGTAAGGGGTTGTTTAACCTGTATTTCTTAGGCGTTATCTTTGGTATTTCATATACAGTATATCTTAGGTATGTAGAATACTTTAAGATTGGAGCTTTCTGCGTATGGTGTTGGGGGTCTGTTGTTGTGATGGTTGCGTTGGCATATTACAGTTGGAGATTGTACAGACAGGTGAAGGGAAGTTATAATACTTCTGATGATAAACAAAAAGTATCCAATTAATCTATACGAATTCTTTCTCCTTTCATTTGTAGTTATTAGTGTTGTCGGAATGATTCTCCTTTCTGTGAGGCAATATTCCCCTGGTACTACGCTTTTAATTTCCCTATGTATTATTTTTGTTCTTATCCTAACTAAAGTTAAGATTTCACCTTTAAAGATAAAGGTAGATTTTATTCTCGTTTCCATACTAATTCTGGCTACTGGGTTCAGGTTGTCTCCTAGCTTGTATTTAGAAGGAGGACAGGATCAGGGGGTATATGTATCAATGTCAAAACAGTATGAGGTGAATAAAAGTTTATATATAAAGGACTCTCTTTTAGATAAGTTAAATTCTAACCAAAAGGAACTATACAAAAGGAACGACCTCAATAAAGTTACGGCCCTAAAAAGTAGTGATAACTCTGAATTCGATTATCAATTCTCATTTTACCCACTACATCCTCTATGGATGTCATTAACAGGCTTTTTAGCTGGAGATGGAAATAGGGCTCAATATCTAACACTTGTCTCTATTCTATCAATTCTCAATATCTATCTCCTCGCGAGAGGTGTCACAAAGAGTCGGGTTGTTGGTAATCTATCTGCTCTTTTGCTAGCAATCAATCCTGCGCATATATTCTTCTCAAACTTCCCGGTAACAGAAATATTGATGCTATTCCTTACTTCAGGAGGATTTTACTACTTGTATAAAGCAACCGTGGTTCGGCCTAATAGGGTGTCTTTATCCCTTCTAATATCTGTATTACTGTTTGGGCTATCGTTTTTCACCAGAATAACTTCAGTAATTATGATGCCAGTTTTCGCTTTTATGTACCTTTCCTTGATGCAAAATAGAGATATAAATAGAGTTGCTTTCCAGAAGTTCTTTCTCGGACTTTCTGCACTCTGGATTACTTCGTTATTATTCTATCTAACAAATATTCCGACTCTATTAACGTCGTTTTTCATGTCAACTTCTATCCTAAATTTGGTTCTAATCATATGCTTTGGATTTGTCATACTAGGAATATACTTGGGAGAAAGAACATTAAGAGGGAATCCAAAATATATCTCGATTATAAAAAGTCTATTTATACGACAAGATCTATTTACTGTATTTATACTGACTTGCTTAGTTATATACTCGATGATCCTAGTGTACTTATTTGGCTTTACTAATGTTTTTTCTGGAAGTATTTATGATACTTTCTGGAAAATAGTTGAGTCTGGATTTTCTGCAATAAAGGATCTGTCGCTCTTTTCTCTAGTCCTTTATGTCTCTCCGTTAGGAGTTATCGGATATTTATACTTTATTTTGAACAAAGGATATTTAGGTAAACCGTTCCTAGTATATATTAATGTTCTGTTTCTAGTATTCCTATCGCATTCAATTATTATATTAAAGTTTATCCCACACCACTATTATTTTGTTCGGTATCAAGTATCTGAGTTAATTCCATATGGAATTATTCTTGCCTCCTTTGGTATTTCACAGATGATATCATCTTTTGGATTAAGAAGAATCTTGGGGTATCTTGTCATAGCTTTATGGGTTGTATATAGTCTCATTTTTTCTTTCCCGCAAATAGGTAAGACTTATGGAGCTGATGATACTTCCTTTAAAACGATTAGTAACATCATAGACTCCAAGACCGTAGTATTCTATTTACAGGATCCTTCATGGCCGAACAGTTTTCTGCTGACTCCTTTGAAATATTTCTATAATGGTCAAATCGTTGTTATCGAGAATTTAAGAGATATTGAAGAGTTTGGAAAGATATCTTCAATAGATAAGTACTATCTCCTTACTTCTTACAAAGTGGCTTCTTCAAGTAATCGTATTAGTTATGTTTATACAATTAAATATAGAACGCATTTTATGTCTACGCAGAGGAGTATTCCTAATTTTTCTGTGAAATATAGTTATGATTACAGGTCAATTCCACTTTGCCCAGTAGGCTTATTAGGTAACTACTGTGAAGGTATTATCCCTCTCCAGTATGTAAAAGGTGAAAAGTTGTTGTTTTTATATAGGGTCTCGGACTTTAATTAGGCCTTTTTTAATGATATATTCTGTATTGATAATCTGAATATTTACCTTAAATGAAGCTTGTAATTTTTACCCCCTGTCAAAACGAGGAAGCCACTTTAAGTGAGCTTTTCAAAAGGATGCCAAAGAAGATTGAGGGAATTGATAGTATTGAACTGTTGATGGTTGATGATGGTAGTACTGATAAGTCGGTTGCTATTGCTAGAAACCTTGGCGTAAAAGTAATCGAAAACAAGAGGAAGAAAAAAGTGGCATATACGCATATGAAAGGGATAGAGACCGTATTGGATATGGGAGCCGATATTGCTGTTAGTATAGATGCGGATCTGCAGTTCTCTCCAGAATTCATTCCTACAATGGTTGAACCTATCGTCTCTGGTCGAGCAGATTTTGTTTCTGCTAATAGGTTCGAGAATCCTGAGACCGGAAAAACAGTTAAACCAGATAATATGCCTGTTGCTAAATATTTTGGTAATCGAGTGGGGGCTTGGTTGGTTAGTACGATTACAGGAGAAAAGTATCCAGACGTGACCTGTGGGTTTAGGGCATACTCAAAAGAGGCTTTATTGAACTTGAATATAAATGGGAAGTTTACATACACTCAAGAGTCCTTCCTGGTTCTTGCTTCTAAAAAAATGAATATAGAATTCGTTCCCGTAGAGGTTAAGTATTTCAAAGGGAGGAAGTCGAGGGTTGTAGTGAGTATTTTGCAGTACATTTTACAATCAGGAATTTCAATAATGAGTTCCTTTAGAGATTATGCCCCCCTTAAGTTCTTTGGCCTTCTAGGGCTTGTCCCTTTTGTGACTGGTTTTGTTGCCGCCATATTTGTACTTATTCATTGGATTCGAACAGGCTCTTTTACCCCGTATAAATATCTAGGTTTCGCTTCCATATATATTCTGTCTGTATCCTTTGTTATTTGGCTTTTAGGGTTTCTTGCTGATATGCAGGATCGACTACTCCATAATCAGGAAAAAATTCTATATGAAATAAAAAGTCTTAAGTATGGGAAATCTAAAAAGTAAGCTGAAAATCTCGATAATAACTCCTGTTTATAATATGGTCCCTTTTATAGAGGATACCGTTAAAAGCGTTCTCTCACAAAATGGGGATTTTGTCCTTGAGTATATTGTAATGGATGCTAAATCTACAGATGGTACCCTTGAGATTTTAGAAAGGTATTCAGATAAAATAGTCCTTGTTAGTGAAAAAGATAGCGGTCAAGCTGATGCTATTAATAAGGGACTTAAACTTGCGTCAGGAGATGTAGTGGCTTTTCTTAACGCTGATGACAGGTATACACAAGGGGCTCTTGATAAAGTAGCTTGCTTTTTTATTGGAAACCCCGAATATAAATGGTTAACTGGATTTTGCAATATTGTGGATAGAGAGGGAAATATTGATCTTTCAAGAGAGTTTATCACGAAGTATAAAAACAAAAGACTTTTGTCTTATACTTATACAAAACTTTTAACTGAAAATAACTTTATATCTCAACCCTCTACCTTTTGGAGAAAGTCATTACATGACGAAATCGGGTATTTTAATACGGGTCTAAATTATTCGTTTGATTACGATTTTTGGTGTAGGATAGGTGTTAAGTACCCACTTGGTTTAATTGAGGATTATTTATCTGATTTTAGATTTTATGATGAATCAAAGACTGGATCTGGGGCATTTTCACATATTAATGAACACTTCTCTATAACAAAGAAATATACTTCTAATCCCCTGTTACTAATAAAGAGTCGGTTTCAGGATTATAAAAAGGTTTTTGGGAATTACCTGCTTAAAATAGTAAAGCGATAATGAGAATTCTTCATATTACCCCATACTTTGAGCCAGCATTCTCTTATGGAGGTGTCGTAACTGTCGTTTCTAGTATTTCCAAAAAACAGTTGGAGCAGGGGAATGAGGTTACGGTTGTAACAACAGATGTGTTCAACAGAAATACTCGGTATAAACCGTCCTCATCTCCTACTAATTTAAAAGGTATTACAGTCTACTATTTTAAGAATCTAAGCAACTACTTGGCAAATCGGTTTAATCTTTATACTGGGAGTTGTCGTTATGCAATATGGTTATTTAACGGAATAAAGAAGTACGATGTTGTGCATTTGCACAGTGTATTTAATCCTTTTAGTATCTTCTCTTTGCTAGTTTGTAAGCTTAAAGGTATTAGACCCGTAATTACTCCTCACGGCTCACTGCTTCTTGATAGGATTAAGTATCGAAAGGGGATTAAATCTATCTTGGTAAAGCTAATAAGGTCTCTTTCCTCTTCATTTAGAGCCATTCACGCTCTTACCCAGGTGGAGAAGAAAAATCTTGTATCTCTTGGTTTCAAATCCGAAAAGATAACCGTTATCCCAAATGGAGTTGATGCTGAGGATTTCCTGTCTCATGAGCTTACTTTGAGGGATAAAAATAAGGTAATTTCTGATTATAATCTTAATCCAGAGTCTCCAACCGTTCTTTTTCTTGCTCGTATCCATAAGATAAAAGGAGCTCATTTGCTTATTGAGGCCTCAAAGTATCTAGTGGATAAATTCCCGGGGATTAATATTATTATTGCTGGCCCAGATGATGGATACTTAGGTGAATGTATAAGACTTGCTCAAGAGCCTAAAATTAGTAACAATATAAAGTTGATTGGCCCAATTTCAGGAAGTGCAAAGGTTAACCTTCTAAAGTACGCAGACGTTTTTTGCCTCCCATCTGAAGCTGAAGGATTTTCAATGGTTGTTCTTGAAGCTGCTGTTAGTGGTTGTGCACTAGTCCTTTCCTATGGTTGTAATTTCCCTGAAATAGTTAATTATAACTCAGGGCTGTTGACCTCTCTAGAACCAAAGTCTATAGCAAAATCTATAGTAGAAGCTATTTCAAAAAAAGACTTTTATGGTAAGCATGCTATTGAAATGGTGATTAAGGATTATACCTGGAACTCCATTACTCAGAATATAATGTCTATATACAAGTGAAAATGATACTAAAGATATTGCGATACATACTATTTCTGTTTTCAATTCTCATTATTTCTTTTACACCTGTTTTTGCGGATGGACGTGATCTTGACTGGATTTCCCCTGTTATCTTTCCAGTATATAATGACCTTTCTCCATATTTAAACCCTTTGCTTGGTTCTGAGCACCTCACTATTACAGACGGGGATACTGTTCTGGCGAACCTTACAAATGACCATGGAACTGTTATTGTCTCACTTGTTGTGGAAAAGGCCTACCTAAAGATAATTACTGATATACCACTCTCAGACGAGGATATGTTTATTTTTGAGAATCTAAAGAGTGGTGAAAAAGTTGAGTACATAGGCTCCGTTACTAGCTCATGGAAGATTAATCCAGGACGATATAGAGTGACAGCTTCTTTTAGCACATCCCAGGTTGGAAATATAAAAATTGCTGAGTCGCAGTTTCCTTATAAAGGTAACGTAATGTATGTCTCATCTGAAGACTCTTTTGATGTTGCAAAATCCTTTGCAATAAAAGGGGGAAATGTCTTTATCTACTCAGATACTGCTTATAAATCGGCTGGAATTTCTCATAAAAAAATAAAATACACGGATAGCATCTCAGATGAAATAGGTAACCCATTTGTCGATCTTGGTTTTAAGCGACTAGGGGATTTAATCTCGCTAAACTGTCCCAATGGGCTTGAGTTTGCAATTGCTGAATGGACATATCTTTGTGAGATACCAACAGGTAAGGGGAGGGTAATTGCGGTCTCAAGGTCAGTTCTCAATCTTGACTCCGATATTTTAGAAAAATTCTTAAATCTTAAAATCGCTCTCCTCTCAGACTCAAAAGCAATTGGATGGGATACTATTTTACCTATTATTGCGGGGTTGATAATTACCTTCTCCTTTATCTATGCATTAATTCCTAAAAGGTTTCATCTTAAGAATGCCTTTAACCGATTCGTTATTTTCTTTCTTGCTGCCAACTCCGTTATCTTTCTGCTTTTTGCACTCATTTACATTCTTTCCCTTCTTTTTCCTGATTTTGCGATTGGGTCTATCACTGTTGATTTCTTCAAAATTATCGAAGAGTATAAGTATCTCCTTCCGCAGTTCTTAGAGTCCCTTCCTTATTACAGCATAATCCTTACCTATGTCTTAACTACAATTCTTTTACCCTCGCTGTACTTGCTTTACATCAGATATGCCAAAAGCCTTTCTCGCATTTTTAATCACTTAACTCCACTAGTAAAATACTCAGTTGCCGCATTAATAATCGTGACTATTATGGTAACATCCGATTTTGCATTCTTGATTTATCCTGCTCATACTATGAAATTAGATAGATATCTTGGAGATACGGTATTTCATAATAGAAGGGATTTTACAGGGGTCGCTGATAAATATTACAAGATTGATAAGGCCTCGTTAAGTTCTGATCATGAAAATATCAATTCTAGTGTGTATTATAAATTTTCTACTAGCGGGATGACACTGCCTGGCCTATTATATTCCCCTTATCTAAAAGGAACTCCGGAATTTTATGATAACGGGATTGCAAGTTATACAGGGCTTAACCCTGAGGGAGACATTTGCTACGGAGAAAATCTTTCTAGTTTTATAAATCCGATTTTACGAAAAGCTTCTGGAGTCATTCCAGACTATATTTCATCTGAAGTGCCGAATTCTTTAGGTGTGCCGACTAATCTAAAATTCTTTGGAAACTTTGGAGGAATAGAAGGTTATGTGTATCTTAAAGATGACTACCGTGTGAAAATATCTTCTACTGATACAAACCGTTACTTCAATCGTGGGGATCTCACTGTTGCTCTGTACTCATATGAAGGAGACATTGTGTCCTATAAAACTATATGGGATTCTAGTCAAGACTATGAAGTGAGTGTTAAGAACAACGATCTCACCCTGGAGGGTAGGGTAGATTCATCGGGGTTATACTATCTCGTGATTTTCCAGGGAGCTTTCTACGACCTTGAAAACTACTTAGGAGGGAATATTTCTTTGAAGGGAGTAAAAGGCTCTGTTAGTATAGACTCTTTAGAAGTTTCATCTGGCATAGTGATTTTAAGAGGTCTTAGGGGAGAGACAATTCTACCGAAGGATATAAAGATTTACTTCCAAAACATTGATGGGCTCACTTTATATGAGGGTGGTAGAAAAATTGAGAGCCAACCATTGGTGGGTAGCAACATTGCTGGAGTTAGTATCCGTAGTAATTCAAGTATGAAAGATGCTAATACTTTCTATTCTACCGATGCCGGAACTTTCCAGTATATTAAACCAAAGCTTACATCACCTTCAGAACTGTGTAGTAAAGTATATTTTAATGGAAGCCGTAAATCTCTTACGTTAGTACCTGGTCAGAAGCTGGATATTCAAATAAAATCGTATGGAAGAGAGGGTATTCACCTAAATAATCTAGTAATAAAGTCGAATTAATATGCTAACTGCATTAATTATCATAACTTTTATATATATGTTCTTGCTTTGGGTCTCATTAAGACGGGGCACATTTCTTTTCACTCCTATGATTGTCCTCCTGTCAGTCGGTTCCATAAGCTATTTTCTCTTTTCTTACGATATTAGTATATGGTTGGTGATATCAATACTCATTCTAATTTTTTCTTGGAGCTTACAGATACCAAAGCCTCCCAATAATGTAGGGAATACTTCTTTATTACCCTACTTTTTCTTGATTATTGTCGCTATTGTTTATATATCATTGCTGACAAGATACTCAGTTCCGCCAGGAGCAGATTCTGCTCTACATCTATTTATGGTGACATCAAAAGATTTAACGGAGCCTTACCCTCAAAGTTTGCATGTAATAATGTCCGCTTTTAACGACATCACAAAGTTGGGATTAATAGATACTTTCCTAGTAATGCAGTACGTTTTTGTTATGGAATTCGTATACTGGGGCACTTTACTCTTCACCAAACTAACTCGTAATATAAATCTCCTCTTAGCACTTTCAATTTTGATTCTACATCCCTCTTTTTATAATAATATAATAAACGGCGCTATCACACATAATCTCGGGACTGTCTTAATCCTTTCTCTCCTCGTATTTCTGATGTATAAAGAAAAACTTTCTCCAACTGATCAAGTAGTCTGGTATCTCATTCTCCTTGTAGGCTCATTATATAGTCATAGCATAACTTTCATTGTTCTTATTGCTTTCTCTTCCCTATATCGACTTTTCGAGAAAAAAAAGAAATCTTTAAATAAATGGTTTATAGTTGAAATGGTTTCTCTTATAGTTTCCATTCCACTCTATTTTGCTCTCAGTAGGTTAGGATTTTACCATTGGTATCTCTTATTTATCAGCTCTTTCATAATTATCAAGGAAATCTTCTTGAAATATTTAAGATTAACGATTCTTAACTTTATTGGTAAGCCAGTAATATCAGTCCTTATATGGATAACAGGATTGCTTGTAAATTTCATCGCTATGTTTATAGTGAATCCAATGTTTACCTGGAATGGGTTTTTCTTCGCAATCACGAGCTCTCTTTTTTATCTTTATTTAGTTACGAAGAGAATCAAGTTAAATAGTCTCGAATCTACAATTGTCTACTTTCATATTTTAGCAAATATAGCATATATATTTGTTGGGGTGGCACCTTATGATGCACTCTTCATTTCCCTTTCACGTAATCTACTATATTTCTATATAACTACGATTCCTATTATTATTGTGACATATACAATATTAGGTTTCATATCGATAAAAGTTGGAAGATTTGCAATCACAGCATTTGTTGTTTTGTTATGCCTATTCATACAGGTTGGGAGACTTAACTACCCGAACCAAATAATTACAACAGTGGATCCTTACCTGTCTTCAAAATATCTTGGCTATAGCGGATTTGGAGTTTTTGGTGATACATCAGACTTGGAAGTAATCGCTAAACTGTCGTCTTACGATAAAGGGGCTATTTTAAATGTCGGATACTTAGATAGTCTTTGGACCTTTTTAGGAAGTGAAGACGTTCTCTTTAGAAAAGGAGGGGTCTCAAACTTGGATTACATAGACCTAAGCCCGTTACAATACTCAAGAGAAATTTTGCTTGATGATATCGTAGATAAGTACCCCACTCTTAAATATCTATATATCCCTTTCAGCACAAAAGTGCGAATAGTTTACGTAACTACACAACTAAAGCTGAGGTCTAATTCTAACGGTGATCTCCTTTATGAGATTATTTCTCCGAAATAGGTTTATTTGGTTTTATTATTACCAACAAACCTGGGTACTGGTAGCTAATGTTTATCGATTTACCAAGGAATATGAAATCAAGAAGCTGGGCTGACCAGATAAAAGGTAATCTCCATTTTCTAACTAGGCCATTGGTCAATCCCTTATCATTTAACACTTCGAAATGTTGGTCGTCTATTCCAGTCTCGCGGATTAGTTGAGATATACTTCTTACTGTGTAATATCCTCTGTGGGTTATGTCATCAAACAACCAGTGATTATTATATATGGTTCCTGCGTTAGGTATTTTTATAAAGGCTATGCCATCCTTGTGGAGGAGCTTTGGAAGACTTTCAATTAGTCTTCGGGCATCTGATTGAGGTAAATGTTCCACAATACTTAGAAATGTTAGTAGATGGTATCTTTCACCCTTTCTCAACCCTTTATCTATAAATTGGTTCAGAGATGTAACTTCAAAATAGATGTCTGGATTGTTTTTTCTAGCCTCAATTATCGAATCTTTATCCATGTCAATCCCTTGTAGCTTCTCATGCCCGTTATCCTTCAGAAATCTTAAAAAATCACCATTAGAGCAGGCGATATCACATATGCTGGAGTCTTTGCTTATATATGGTGATAGAATCTTGTAGTACATTCTATTCTCATGGGAGTTCGGTTTCCGCTTAGACAGAATATATCGATAATGGCTATTGAGATATGACATATACTTGGTTGCTTATAATTAATTGCAATACCTATTTGAACATGAACTAACAGATAATGCAATAACAGCCTTGTATTGAATTTGAATTAATTTATCTGTAATATTGAGCAGAGTTTAAAAAACTTGAAAATAACTAAATTTGATTCCCTACGACCATATATCACAAGTTGTACGAGCGTAAAAATCCTGTATCGAAGATTGTATCTGACCTCTTGGGAAAGAAAACGGGTAAGGTATTGGGCTCTCTATTAAATGTTTTTAATAGAAGCTACCTAGTGTATCTTTTTAACTCTCTTTTCAAATCCTCTACTAAGTTCGTTGTAGGTGGTGACATATATAACTACTTTGTTCATAGATATAATTACACATGGTTGAACGAAAGAACTGTTGAGCTTCCAATCTTTAAAGCATTTTTAAATGCAAGAAAAGGGAATATTTTGGAAGTGGGGAATGTATACTCCCACTATTACAGGAACGAATATGAAATTCTAGATAAGTATGAACATGGAACTAATGTTGTTAACGAAGATATTATTGATTACTCTCCTGGTAAAAAATATGACACTATCTTCAGTATCTCAACTTTAGAACATGTTGGCCTTGATGAAGCTATTGTAGAGGCTGGTAAAGTTAGAAAAGCACTTCTACATATGCAATCAATGTTATCTCCTAAAGGTATTATTATGTTTTCTTTCCCTGTTGGGTATAATCCAGAGCTCGATAATATGTTATTCAATGAAAATTTGTTTGAAAATGTTATATGCTTAGCCAAAGTTCCATCGACAAATAACTGGAAAGAAGTGAGGGTACAGGAAATGAAAGATTTCAAATTTGACAGGGATACCTTTACTAGCAATGGAGTTGTGATTGTAAAATCAACTTCAACCTCTATCTAATCCTTTTAAGTAGGTAACTCCACTGTGTCTCAGTTTCTATATTAATATCTCTTAATACCTCGTGACTAGCTTTTATTAATCTCTTTCTAAGTTCACCATCTGTAAGTCCGCGATATATTGCATTTGATATGTCGTCGCCACTGTATGGATTTATATAAAGGGTGGCACCTTGTGTTACTTCTGGAATTGAAGTTGTAGCGGAAGCTATCACAGGTATCCCATGGGACATGGCTTCAAGAGGTGGAAGACCAAATCCTTCGTTAAGTGAGGGATATAAAAATAAGGTTGCTTTTGCAAATAGGAAATTTAAGTCCTCCAAAGAAGGGTAGTCTAGAAGTATAATATTTGATTTTAAATTCTTATACCTGGAGTTTAGTAGTTTCTGTAATCCAGTATTCACTCCCGTTACGACTAATTTCACATCAGAAAAATGATATTTGAATAGGTTGAACAGCTCCAGGGATTCAAGTACCCTGACAAGGTTTTTTTCATATCTGTTTCCGCTTATGAAAAGCATATATTTAGGATTCCTTTTAACGAGTCTTTCGATTTCAGGCGATACTTTAGGATTCTTTATCACCCTAATAGGTGGATAAACAATCTGAATTTGTTCAGGTACTACTAACGAAGGAAAGTTCAATAGGATTGAAGTTTTTGAGTACTCTGAGTCGGTCAATATCTGATCTCCCATCTTAAGGAACCTTAGAATGGTCTCATAAAATTGTTTAGTTTTCAGTGTAAGAAGTTTATTTGGAAGGACACTTTTTATATATCTAAGTATAACTCTGGGGAAATTTGGATATTCATACAGGTATTCGTATTTATCATTGGGGAGTTCAATCGTTCGTAACCCATGTATTGTTATTGTTACCTTAGCTTTCTTAATTGTTAACCCTAGTCTCATTAACTTATATGCAATTGCTTCTAATGGGAAAACGAATTCGTTTTCAGGTTTATCGTATTGGCTGATAATATCTTTATAATCTTTAAGACTATTCAGAGGCCTCGTCTCAACATTCTTACCTGTGAAATACTTAGAGACCCAATCTTGAAAGGGTATCTCCTTATAAAAGACAACTATGATTGGAGTATCCTTTATCTCTTCCGCCATTTTTACAAAAAACTCTTTTGCGTAGTTTCCTCCACCATGGTATTTCACTTTTTTATATGGCTGGGCCTCTGTTAGGTCAAAGATTATTTTTTTCATATTTATTATCATAAATCTTATTTAGAATAATGCGTAGTAAAATCGCTATAAATCTATTCGCCACTACGGCTATTGTTACCGCAAGGGCAGTCTCCTCTATAAGTGAGATAGCAATAAATATCATTAAAACCGTTATAAATACATTTGCGATTGAACTAAAAAGATAAGTTTTCTCTCTTTCTCTTGATGCTAATTGTGTCATTTGTACAAGAGCAAAGATATCAAATATCGGTAGCAGGATTAGAATTCTAAACAAGTGCAATGCTCCAATATAATCAAGGCCGTATATGACTTTGATTAAAGGTTCTGAAACTAGGTACGAGATTCCTATATAAGAAACTATGAGGAGGATACCTGCGAGTATTTTCTTTTTGGAGAGTGAGATCTTACCGTAGTTTTCTGCTATATATGGCATTAAGAAATAATTTGCAATTGTATTTAAAAGCAGAAAAGGAGTAATTAGTCTATATGCTGCTGAGAAGAGACCCAACGAGTAAGCTCCACTTAAATAGTTTATTGCTATTATTGGAATGATCTGGGTTAAGCCTTCAAAGAAATTGCCTACGCCTATCTTCCAATGTAAGTGAAAACTTCTAATCGATTGAACCTTGTTCCAAAGGTCTTCAAATTTTAATGAGTACTTTTTGTTAAGATACTTGTATAGGTAGAATAATGGGAAAAGAGCTGAAAGTAAGTACATAAGGGATGCCGCAACCATGTTTTGAAAAAATATGAATATGCCAAATCCAACTATCATTCCCGATAGATTAATCAGCTTGCTCAGAGACTCTTCTTTAAAGGCCTTTTTACCTCTAAGTATTGCATAATAGAAAAGTAATACTCCATTCTGAATTATATTGTAGATTCCCAGAAGGAGGTATAGGTGCATGTTGCTTCTATCAAAAGAGAAACCAATTATTGCGAACAAGAAGAGAACGAGTAAGGAGATCTCCAGTTTTGCTTTTGTGTATACTTTAAGTACTTCTTCCGGGGATCTTTTCCCGGATGCGATATCTCTTGTTACAACTGTTGAAGATCCAAAATCCGCAAGAAATGAAATTGTCGCGGTTATCGAGAAAATATTTGAAAACTCCCCATAAGTGGAAACCCCTAAGAATCTGGCTAAAATTGCATTCGCGATAAAAAATACGGCCTTAATAAGAACTTCTCCCCCAAACATGTATATGATATTTTTAATATTCCCTCGTATTTCCATTGCAAAAAATTATACTTGAAGATATCATTTAGCACAATTTAATAGAGAATATCTTAATTTTAGCATTACCCTTCATGTCTCAAAATAAAAAAGCACTTGTTACAGGAATTACAGGACAAGACGGAGCCTGGCTCTCCAAACTTCTAATCGATAAAGGTTATGAAGTATACGGAGCCTCAAGAAGAAACAGTAATCGAAATATGTATGGACTTAAATATCTCGGAATCGAAGATAAGGTAAAGATTGTAGACTTTGACCTTCTCGATTACAGCAATATTCACGATGTCATCACTTCAATCCAACCAGATGAGATATACAACCTTGCAGCCCAAAGCTTCGTTGCAGCTAGCTTTAAACAACCAATCTCTACAAGCATGATTGATGGAATCGGGGTTGCATATATCCTTGATATTGTAAAAACCTTCCTTCCTAAAACAAAGATATATCAGGCTTCAACTTCAGAACTATACGGAAAGGTTCAGGAGACACCACAAACAGAGAAAACTCCCTTGTACCCAAGAAGCCCATACGGCGTTGCGAAACAGTATGCCCATTGGATGATGATCAACTATCGTGAAAGCTACGATATATTTGCTACCTGCGGTATCCTCTTCAATCACGAATCCGAGCTTAGAGGGAAAGAGTTTGTAACTAGAAAGATTACAGACCATGTAGCAAAGTACTCCTTAGGAAACAAGGCGGAATTACGAATTGGTAATCTTGATAGCAGCAGAGATTGGGGATATGCAAAAGATTATGTAGAAGGAATGTATATGATGATGCAACATGAGACACCTGATACTTTCGTTCTTGCAACTGGGGAAACACACTCCATAAGGGATTTCACAAACTATTCATTTAATGCAATAAATGTGGAAGTACGATGGGAAGGAAAGGGAGTAGAGGAGAAGGGATATGATTCAAAGACAGGTGAACTTCTAGTGGTTGTAGACCCTTCATACTTTAGACCCGCAGAGGTAGATATTTTAACTGGAGATGCTTCTAAAGCGAAGAAGGTTTTAGGTTGGGAACCAAAGACAAAGTTAGATCAACTTGTTAAAATCATGGTAGAGCACGATATTAAACTCAATTCATAAAATATGAGAGTTTTAATTGATGCAACAACTACGCAGAACGAATGGAGATCCAACGGTATTGGTTTCTATACTAGAAATATTGTAAGTAACCTTGTAACACAGTTTTCAGATACAAAATTCATACTCCTTATGTACGACAACCCTTCGGAAATAGAAGGATTGCTCAGTAGTAATCTTGAAAATCTTGAGGTAGTTAGAATCGGTGGTTTTAAAAAGAAAAACCTCTTTAATCCCATCTGGTACTTAAATCAGCTGCTTCCCGGTATTGATATGCTGAAAACCTTGAAGAGGGTATATAAAGAGGGAGACCTCTTTTTCTCACCATTTTTCTGGGGTGGCATTCCTTCCTCAATCCCATTTGTTGTGACTATACACGACCTTGCCTTCCCACGATTCAATATATATTCACAGATCTCTTTTCTACATAATATCGCTAGAGGAGTTACATACTGGATTGAGATGTTTAAAACTTTAAAAGCGAAGGCCATTATAACCGATGCTCAGTTTACAATTGATGAATATCTCCACTACCTTCCCAAATATCCTAGGGAGAAGATGTTCCCCATTTATCTTGGACTTGATATCGAGCTGGTGGAGAAGGATGTAAACCGCCTTCTCCCTCAAGATTGGCGTGAAAAAGGCTACATTATTAATCTAGGTGGAGGATATACAAAGAATAAGAATACGGGAGGAATTATAGATGCATACGCAAAGTACGTGGAGGTTTGCAAGGGTAAGAATAAAGTCCCACCATACCTTGTAATCGCAGGGAAAAACTTTCAGGATAGATCTATAAAGGATGTTAGAAACCTTCATCGAAAAATAAATAGTCTTGGCATTGAAGGCCTTGTTCATTTCCCTGGGCGTTATGAAGATGACGATAGGTATTCACTACTAAAAAATAGCCTTCTAACAATCAACCTTTCTGCCTACGAAGGCTTTGGAATTGCACTCCTTGAAGGGATGAAAGCGGGAGCCCCTACAATTGCAAGTAATGCCTCCTGTTATCCTGAGGTTGTAAAGGATGGTGCACATGTTGTAGATGCAGGTAACATAGATTCTGTAGTACAGGCGATTGAGAAGATAATTGAAGATAGGAAATATGCGGAAAGCCTCTCCGAAAAGGGAAAAGTTATAGCTTCAAGCTACAGTTGGGAAAAAGCAGCCGAAGAGACGTATAATGTACTATCTAAATCATTAAATAATTAGATACTACAAATGGAGATACTAATATATGCTTTGATTATATTTGGAATCTTAATCTCTTTCCTAAACCTTCCAGGCCCTTGGATTATATTCATTGCAACTCTCTTTGCTTCAAGTAGTTTTGATATTAAACCAAGTACCTATGCAATATTTATTTTCCTTGCTGTATTTGCTTCTATTGTTGACAACCTCTTGGTTATCCTTGGGGCAAAGAAGTTCGGAGGTGGGAAATGGGGGATGATTGGTGCGGTGGTTGGATTAATTGTAGGAATTTTAATAGGTAACCTAGCAGGGGGAATATTAGGACCTTTCTTTGGAGCATTTCTTTTTGAATACCTCATAGCCAAGAAACCCTCAGATATTGCTTTTAAGGCAGGACTCGGTACTGTGGTCGGATTATTGGGCAGTATTCTTATGAAGGTTGTTATAACTATCGGGATGTCTCTAACCCTCATCTCAATAATCAGTTAGGTCCGTAAACCCAGAGGTTTCCATTTTCATCTATATATGCAATTGATTGTTTATTTGCTGAAAGTTTGAACATAGTTATATTACCGATACACTTAAAGCCAAGTATTCTCTTTCTCTGACCATCAAATACCTCACACCATCCCGATTTCCTCACTAAACTATACTCATCATTTTTGTCGGAGTTATCACCTTTCTTAACCATACCAGAATTGATATCTAATATGTAACTTTGAGACTGCATGAATGGAAAAGCCTCTGATAGATATACTTTTTCATTGTCACAGACCTCAATCTTAACAGTTTCTTTAATCCTAAACTCTTTTCTAGCCCCTTCTTTTGAGTGAACTATTTTTATAGTTGTTCCAATATCCGATACCTCTTTCTTGATGTGGTTTTCCCATGTGCAGAAGAGATCAGGATTCTTCTGATTCATAATTAGTTGTGTATTTTCACTACTGTTTTTATATATCTCTTCGCTCTCCCTCTCTTTTATGTTATATCTCACTATTTGTTCACCTGATCTATACTGTAACTTCTCGTTACTAATCCAGGAGACCTCATCGATGTCACCATCTTTTGAAACTACTATATTTGAATACCTCACCTTTTCCTCTTTATCTCTTCTGGGCATATTTAGCCAGATTACAAACGATGCAATTAGGGACACTATCAAAATTATTCTAAACATAGTTCTATTCATTTAAATTTAATACTTTGGATGAGGATTATCCCCCGTGAGCCTAACAGGATATATGTTTGCTCTAGCCGTCTTTACCTTTGCCCAGTCAATGTTAATTAGAGGTACAGGATTTATGTGAGATGAGAGAGGAGGGGATTTTCTAACCTCAAAATGAAGATGATTTGTAAGGGGTTCACAGTTATACATTCCAGAGTTTCCGGATATGCCAATGACTGTTCCCTTTTTAACGGGACTTCCTTTCTTTAGCCCTTTTGTGAAGCTGTTGAGATGAAGATAGGTGGAGTATTTCCCATCACTATGTTTTAGTTTAATATAGTTCCCTCCAGAGAGGCACTTTCCGGAGGAATTATCCCAGCCAATGTAATCTACTGTTCCATCTGAGGTTGCTAACACGGGAACTCTTCCTGCTTCAAAATCTATTCCTGTATGGTTGCTGTATGCCGTTTTCCCATGCCACTGAGTTACATTGGAAAGGGTCTTTAGTGGAAATACATATGTTGGAGAGGCTTGCTCAATTATTTTAAAACTACTCTGTACAGAGTGCGGGGACATTTCGAATATATCTAACCATACCCTCTCTTTAAGTTTTGTAGAACTGCTTAGTAGGTATTTTGCCTGTATCAGCTCGCTTTTAGGCTTAAACGATAGGTTGAGAGAGGTTGTATAGCCGGTTGAAGTTTCCTTTTTAAAGGTTGGATACCATTTCCCATCTATATTTAAATATATGTCGATATAAGGTGAGGAATCTGTTATGTTCCTTGTTGAAATTTGTTTCTCTACACATTTAAAGAGTGTAATGGGATTTGTTATGGAAGCCTTAGAACATTCTCTTTTCTCTAGTGTAACCTCTAAACTTTTGGGGAGAGTTATATTTGTTGTAATGTAGGTACCGGTGTTCTTCCTGTACTCAATTTTGGTAGATTTAATAACTGGAGTATCCAATGTGCATACGAATTTTCTAACTACATCGGTAGTCGCGTTCCAAATATATTTACACCCTTGATGACTCCTAACTCCCAGTACTCCTGATGTCGTTCTTGTTGTATCTACTACATTATCTTCTGTAATATTGCTTTCTTCCTTAACTATACTTGGGGTTGTTTCAGGAGTCTCTTCTATATCAGATATTGCTTCAACAATTCTATCTGTGGAACTATCAATTGATTCAGTGAGCTTTTCAATATCAGAATCCGTTTTGCTTTCAATGTCTTCATCTTTCTCTTCATCCTTTTCTTCATTCTCTTCCGCTGGAACTTCATCTACAGTTTTTACAATAACACTAACGTAGGGGATATATTCAGGGTTACATGAGGCGGGAAGAGTAACGCAATCCTTTGACCAGAATACCCCTCCTTTCTCTTCCTCATTCTTCATGAGAAGGGCCACTCCACGGTTACTTTCTGGATTAAGCATATGCTCCAAAAACTTCTCGGTTATATTTACTGAAGTCCAACCTACGGTTGCTGGGATAACGGAAGTTGTTTCCTGTCGTGTTGGGTTAATCAATGTGTTCATCATCATTATGGTATTTTCACTCCACGGCTCAAAGTGGTATGCAACTCTAATTGGATAATCGAAAGTACTATTCACTTTATACTGATACAATTTCAAACTGGCACTCTTTATGTTATCAACAAAAACATTCCCTAGTTCTCTTGTATCATATTTGACGTATATTCTTGTTATACCTTCTCTTGAACTGTTGTTAAAGCCAAGTAGTAGTTGCTTAAGCATTCCAAAGGATTCATCAAAGAATATACTTTCTACATATGCATCCTCTCTAATTGGTATCTTAATCTCTTTCTCTCCCGCAAATACATTTAGCGAGGAATGTAGAAAGAAAAGTGATATGAAAATCGGTACAAGGAGGTTTTTCATAAGGTATGTCTAATAATTTAGTTATATATATTCTCTCAAACAGAAATGAAATTTATCTGAACTCAATTCCTGTGTATAATGAAGTACTAACTTATAGAGAAACAGCATGGGAAAATTTCTAACCACAATCGTTATCATTCTTCTTCTCGGCCTAACATATGTAGGATACACATGGATAAACAAGGTGGAAGAGGGAAAGTCTGAGGGACCAAGGATAGAGGATTTAAGAGTATGTGAATTCGTTTCGTATAACTCTGCATGTGCACAGGATACCACTAAAATATCGCAGGATAACGGGGATATTTATGCAACTATCCAACCTAAAGATATTACAAACTCAGTACTAAAGGTAAAATGGGAATTCATACAGGGTGGAAGTAAAAGCGTAATAGCGGAGGCTGACAAGGATGTTTTCAATGATGAAGTTATACAGCTTAAACTTGAAAAAGACCTTACTACCGGTTGGCTTTTAGGTAAGTATCTTTTAACTGTTACATTAGAGGGAGCTAATGAACTCACAAAAGAGTTTAGTATTGTTAGTGACTAGTTTCTCCCAAGTGGTATAATCCGAAAGATATCTAATCTTGAATATAAATATAATGTTTAAACTACTCGCAGGACTATTCGATTCTAATGAGAAACAGTTGAAGAAATCTCAACCAATTATAGATAGTATTAACACTTTCGAGGATAAGATGTCAAAGTTAAGTGATGAGCAGTTGAAGGAAAAAACTCTCGAATTTAGAAAGAGAATTAAATATAGTGAGGAGAAACGAAGAACCGATTTCCTAACGCTCTCCGACACCCAGCTTAAGAAGAGATTAGCAGAGGAGAGGAGTATGCTCGATAGTATTCTTCCTGAGGCATTCGCAACAGTTCGTGAAGCCTCAAAAAGAGTTTCCAACCATAGGCACTTCGATGTGCAGATGTTGGCAGGATACTTCCTCTATCAAAATAAGGTTGTCGAGCTGTTTACGGGAGAAGGAAAGACACTTGCTGCAAATATGCCCCTATACCTATACGGTTTGACTGGTCGAGGAGCTCATCTTGTTACAGTTAACGACTACCTTGCACGAAGAGATGCAGAGTGGAACGGACAGATTCTAAACTCTCTTGGAATTACCGTAGGTGTCATAAACAATAGTCAACAGTTTAGATATATCTCTGATACAGAAGCTATAAAACTGAAGGGTGATGAAGCCAAGAAACTCATTAAGGAAAGAGAGAGGAAGGCTAAAGAAGCGGGTCGTTTAAAATATGATCATATGACAGGGGTTAACCTAATTGAGTGTAGTAAAACAGAAGCGTATGCATGTGATGTGGTATATGGAACTAATAACGAATTCGGTTTCGATTACCTAAGGGACAACATGGCTCAGAACACTGGAGATATTGTTCAAAGCCCACTGTATTTTGCAATCGTTGACGAGGCAGACTCAATCCTGATTGACGAAGCTAGGACCCCTCTCATTATCTCTACAAGTGCTCAAGCCTCAAATGATATGTATAAGCAGTTTGCCAAGGTTGTAAGGGCTCTTAAGAGAGAGGAAGATTATACTGTTGATGAGAAGTCAAATGCCGTTTCCCTAACAGATGGTGGTATGGATAGGGTCGAGAAAGCTTTAGAGGTAGAGAATGTATATGAGGATGCTCAGCTTGCATACCATCTTGAGAATGCCCTTAAGGCTAAAGAATTGTATAAGCTTGATGAGGAGTATATTGTTCGAGATGGTGAAGTTCTCATCGTAGATGAGTTTACAGGTCGTGTGCTTGCAGGCAGGAGATACAGTGAGGGATTACACCAAGCCATTGAAGCTAAAGAGGGAGTTGAAGTTAAGAGAGAATCAAGAACCCTCGCTACCATCACTCTTCAAAACTATTTCCGTCTCTATAAATATATGGCTGGAATGACCGGTACCGCCCTTACAGAGGCGGAGGAATTCTCCAAAATCTACAGTCTTGATGTTGTCGTTATCCCAACCAACAGGCCTATGGTTAGAGAGGATCTTTCCGATATTGTGTTTAGATCTCAAGATGCTAAATTCAAAGCAATTGTTGAAGATATTAAGGAACACAATAAGGTTGGACAGCCAATTCTAGTAGGTACAACTTCTGTCGAAAGATCCGAGATTATCTCCGAGATGCTTTCAAAAGAAGGTATTAAACATAACGTATTAAACGCAAAGCAACATGAACAGGAAGCAAGAGTTGTTTCTGAGGCCGGACTTAAAGGTCAGGTAACTATCGCTACAAACATGGCAGGTAGAGGAACTGATATCTCTCTTGGTGAGGGAGTTCGTGAGCTTGGTGGACTGTACATAATTGGCTCTGAAAGACATGAGTCCAGAAGAATCGATAATCAGCTTAGAGGAAGATCTGGAAGACAGGGAGATCCTGGTATGTCTAGATTCTATGTTTCTTTTGAAGATGAACTGATGAGGCTTTTCGGTGGAGAAAAGATGAACGCCCTTATGACAGGAATGGGGCTAGGTGATGACACACCTGTCTCATTGGGGATCCTTGGAAAGAGTATTGAGTCTGCACAGAAGAGAGTTGAAGCATATAACTACGATATTCGAAAGAACCTTGTTGACTATGATGATGTCCTAAACAAACAGAGAGATATTATATATGACATAAGGAGAAAGATTCTTCAGTCATCTGAGAGTATCAAGATTGTAGATAGGGATATCAAAATAAAGGAGAGTGATATCAGGGATATTGATATCTCTAAACTCCAAGACGAACTTAGCTCCTTTATGTTAAGTAATCCTGAACAGTGGAACTTAGGATATGTGAAAAAGGTAGTAAAGATAGATCACCCAATTATATTCTGGCTCCTCAAAAAAGTAATTGACCATACAAGAGAGGTTATATTTGATCAGCTCAGTGATGATATGAAGGTGGATAGTAGTGAGGAGAAGAAATCTATCTCCCATGTTCAATCCTTTATGACCGAAGAGCTATTTAATATCTCTGTTAAGCTTCTTGGATATAAGGATAGTGATGACTTCATAAAGAAGTTCTATGAGGGATCGGAAGGAACTAAGAAGTTGGATATGCTACTTCACCTTGTCGTCACAGGATTTGTCTTCCATGTTAATTCCCTTGGGCATAAAGCAATTGTTGATATTACTAAACTTCTAACTTTACAAACAATCGATAATCTCTGGATGGACCATCTTGATAATATGCAAGATTTAAGAGAAGGAATCAGCCTGAGGAACCTTGCTCAAAGAGATCCACTAGTTGAGTATAAGAATGAGGGGTTTGGGCTCTTTGATACCCTAATGTTAAGTATAGATGAAAGCCTAGTAACTAGATACTTCAAGGTTAGGGTTGTAAGTGAACAGAAGGTAGAGGGGGAAGAGGTAAAGGAAGATGTAAAGAAACCGTTTGAGATGGCACAGAAGGCCTCAGATGCAGGAAAGGTACAAGTAACAGTTACAAATAGTGTAAAGGCTGGTAGGAACGATCCTTGCCCTTGTGGAAGCGGTAAGAAATATAAGAAGTGTGGCCTTCTAAATACCCCTGAGCATAGAAAGCTCATGTCTGGGAGATAATGCTAATTAAAGAATGTGATTATTCCTAATGGGTAGAGATAGGAATATCCTTTTTTAAAGGCGTTTTGCATAAATGTTTATCTATAGGTCAATTGACAACCGTATAGTGTCCATAATATCCTGAAATGTAATAAATAATTAAGTTCTTTGTGTTTCAAATGACTGCCTCAAATACAAAGACAACCGATAAAAAGGTTGTACAACCCGTAAAAAGTATACATATAGTTGTATTCGGTTGCTCAAACTGCGGTGAAGAATTGGAAGAATTAAAACTCTGTAAAGAGTGTAATTCGACAATGAAGGTTGTACAGGTTATTGAAAAATTCGGTGAAGATGCAGAAAGCTACCTTGCGCATCTTAAAAGAGAAGGCGTATGGAGCTCAGACTCAGTTACTCCAAAGAAGAAAGATGATGACGATGAAGATAGTGGAATTGGAGATGATGATCTTGACGGTTTAGATATACCTATAAGAGGGATTCCCGAAGATACATTTGAAGATACTCCAGGACTTACAGATATTTTTCCTGATGAGGGTGCTCCAAGTAGCTTAGAACCAGATGTAGATTTTCAGAAGGCCTTAAGCGCACTAGATGAAGAGGAGGAAGATGTAACAAAAGATCTTGAGGATCTAGGGCCAGATGGTTTACCAGAACTTTAGAATAATTCCAATACTTGTACCCTAGCGAGTGAGGTTTGACTCCAAATTCTCGGACTGTTATTCTTAAACGCATATATCAATTAATTGGCGAATGTTTGTGAAAAGAAAGACTGAATTTGGTAAACTCCAATTATTTGTAATGCTCATTGCAACCCTATTTTTCGTGCTTATCCCTATTAGATTTTATGAAACAAATGTTTATGCGTCGACGAGAACGTGGGATGGAGGAGGAACCACAAACAACTGGAGTGACTGTGTGAACTGGAGCTCAGACATATGCCCTGTATCTATTGATACAGTGATCCTTGATGCTACCTCAAGTAAAGACTCGGTTATCGATATAGATTTCTCTGCATCATCAGTGTCGTGGTTACAGATTAACTCAGGATATACAGGAGTTGTAACTTTAAATAAAACATTTTCGTTTACATCTAATGGCTTAACACAAAATTCCGGCACTTTTGATGCGAATAATCAAACTTTATCGATTACTTCATTCACTTTGAGTTCAGGAACATTTACAGCTACCAGCGGAACAACAACAATTAGTTCTGCTGTTACAATTTCAGGGGGAACTTTTAATCATAACAATGGTACTGTCATTTTTAGTGGAGCCTCAGCAACACTCTCATGTGGGAATCAAGTTTTTAACAATGTAAGCTTTACGGGACAAACCGGCACAAAAACGATACAAAGTACATGTAATTTCCCTCTCGGGAACAATCCGATCATTCCCAATAGTATTTCTTTAGCAGGAACTCTTAGTGGTACGGGAACCCTTACAATGACAGCTGGGACGTTGTCCATGACTGGCGGTTCTATCTCGGGATTTACGGATTTTTCAGGATATCAGCTGGATATTGGTGCAGGAGCAACTGTAGATTGGAGTAGTTTGAACTCTGTAACATTGAGTTCAATATTTAACTCTTTTACTATGGGTGGTAGTAATAGCTCGTTTTCTGGGCCAGGTACTGGAGACCTGTATACCGGCGGAACTTTTCTAATATCTAGTAGCACAGCAACATTTACAGCTCCAGGTGGAAATCTGACTGTTCCAAAAGCTTTTACAGTATCTGGGACATTTAACCACAATAATGGTACAGTCGTTTTTAGTGGCTCCACCGCAACTCTCTCGTGTGGGAATCTGAGTACATTTAATATCGTTAGTTTTGCAGGACAAACTGGTACAAAGACTATAAACAGCTCATGTAATTTCCCTCTCGGTAATAATCCAACAATTCCTAACAGTATAACCTTAAATGGTACCCTCTCTGGAACAGGGACTCTTACGATGTCGACAAGTACTTTAACGCTTACTGATAGTTCCGACGTTACAGGATTCACTTCTTTTGCCGGGAATACTATATCAATTGGCTTAGTATCAAGCATTGACTGGAGTAGTTTTAGCTCTGTTTCCTTGAGTTCAACCTTTTCTATGTCTAGTTCAGGTAGTTCTTTTATAGGTCCAAGTAGTGGGAGTATGACTATTGCAAATTTTTCTATGTCGGCCCCAAACACCTCCTTTACCGCACCAAATAGTGGAAGCATAACGGTTGGAAGCTTTTCAATGACTAACTCAACGAGTACGTTTGTCGGACCAGTTGTAGGCGATATGACAGTTACGAGTTCCTTTACTCTCTCTAGTTCGGGTACAACTTTTAATTCTCCAGGGGGGAATCTATATTTATCAGGAAATGTAACCCTTGATCCTTCGACCATATTTAATAATAATAGCACTGCTGTTGTTTTTAGCGGAGGTGTAGCCTCTCTAACATGTGGAGGTTATACTTTTAATAATGCCAGCTTCGCAGGACAAACCGGAGTAAAGACTATAAATAGTTTCTGTAACTTATCCCTTGGTAATAACCCAACTATTCCTAACGGTATAAATTTGTATGGAACACTTACGGGGACGGGAACTCTAACTATATCCAGTGGAACTCTTACTCTCAACTCAAGCTTTTCCCTCTCTGGGTTCTCTTCGTTCACTGGAAGTTCAATGTCAATAGGTACAGGTACAACAGTTGATTTAAGTAGTTATAGTTTTGTTACTTTAGCTTCCACATTTACAATGTCTAACGCAAACTGTACCTTCATTGCTCCGAGCGCTGGGGACATGTCTGTAGGAGGCTCATTTACGATGTCTAACACAAATAACTCATTTACTGCACCAGCGAGTGGAAATATGACAGTTTCGGGACTATTCAACCTTATTGGGACCAGTAGTAGTTTCACTGCGCCGGCTTCCGGAGATATGACTGTTACGGGAAATTTCACCCTTTATGTAACTTTTACAGCTCCGGGTGGGGATTTAAATCTTGCTGGAAATGTAACCATATTTCTTTCTTCTCCTGCTACTTTTAATCATAATAGCGGAAATATAGTCCTAAACGGTTCCAATCAGGCGCTATCCCTTTATCACAGCTCGGGTACTTTAGACTTCTTTAATTTTAAGAAGGCTACTACAAGTGAAGATACTCTTACCTTTTCAAATACAGGAACAGTTCCTGATATTTCGGGGACCTTGGAACTCACTGGGACACCCGGTAACCTTCTTAAGTTACGTGGTACTTGTAATGCTTGTTATTGGAGAATAAATTCAAGTGGATCAAGGGCTCTTTCATATCTTGATATTAAAGGAGGCAGAAACGATAGTGCTACAACTATTAATCTTAGCGGTACGGGGAGTATAGACTCTGGGAATAACATTAATTGGATCTTTGATACAACTCTTAATCTTGGCTTTGATTACAATGTTTATACTGTTAACCCTTGGTCTGACCAGCTTAGTCTTTTGAATGCCATTACGGCAGAGGAATTGAGCTCTCAGTCAATAACCTTAGCTGGTTATACCGTTAATGGTAGTAATGGCCTTGCTTACAACCCTTTAACGTGTGAGATGTATTCGGTAATTCAACTTCAGGGACAATCGGGAAGACAGTTAGTTAAAATTAACCCTACAACAGGCATTGCTACATCCGTTGGTAATACCGGGAAGAAGTTTGCCGGAATTGCCTTTACAAGAGATGGAGTCCTATGGGGAATAACAGGAAAGGGTGAATCCAACCAACCCTCTACATTATATACAATTAGTACATTGAATGGCTCGACTACATCTAAGCTTACGCTTGGAGGAGGAGACAGCGGTGAAACCATTGGCTACAATCCTGTAGACGGTTTGTTATACCATCTGTCAGGAAACTCATCACCAGTCTTTGAATCCATTAACCCAAACACACTTAGCGTAACAAATATTCCGATTAGTTACATATATGGTCTAGACTACGGAGAGGCTACCTCCATGATGTATTCTATTCCTGAATCAAAATTCCTTGTTTCATACTTCACTGTTCTTCATCGACTTCCAATTGACGGAAATAATGTTGTTACAGGATACGTACTTGGAACTAACGATATAAAAGGGATGGTTGCAGAAACATGTAATCTCCCTTCGGTATCGACACTCGGCCCGATTGACTATGTAAGCGGAGATTTTATTACTACTTCTACCCCAACATTAACATTTGATATTGCTGACTCAGACTTTGGTGACACTATAAAATATACTGTCCAGATAGATACGGATGCTGACTTTAGTTCCCCAATTATAGAGTACGTTTCAGAATTTGGTACAGCAGGAAGTAAAAGCTTCCAAGTGGGGCAACCTGCTGGGTCAGGGTCGTATACACAGGGAACTCAAGGGCAAATTTTATCTGGAGGAACGTACTACTGGCGTGTAAAAGCGGAAGATATTAAGGGGGGTATATCCGAATACGTTACTGCGAATTCCGGGCTATCGGCCTTTAAAATTCTATCCCCACAAAGTAATCTTGATACAACTAAACCAGTAAAAGTTGTTATCACAAGTATAGGTATAATTACCGATATACCAGTCCAAGATACTCTTCTATACTATTTTACCTCTACCAACCCAAGGATAACTGGTAAAGCGGAGGCGGGGTCCAAGATAGTATTCAATGAAGGTAGTTCTAGTTATGTAGTTTATGCAGATTCAAATGGCGACTTCGTAATCACGCTTGATTCCCCCGCATTGGCATTAGGTGAAAACATCCTTACATACTACTCTATGGACAGTTCAGATAATAAATCTGATGAACGAACATTAACATTAATAATTGGAGAAGAGTTCTTTCCAGAGAACTTTTTTGGAGATGAGGTAGAGAATCAAGACGGTACTGGTGGAGATACAAGTGATGACGAAGGAGGGAAAGAGAATCCTTCGGAGGACGAAGATACTACTACCGGTGAAGATAAAGAAGTAAGTGATAATGGCGATAACGGTAATACAGTGGACTTAACTAGATTGCAAATTATAACTCCCAATGGGAAACCATTGAAAAACTCTCAAGTTAAAATAAATAATGTTGTATATACTACAGATAGCAACGGATATATCTATGTGGAGAATTTAGATCCTGGGACGTATACTCTTGAGTTTGTACTTGGTGCCAAAGTTGTAAAACAGGATATTGTCATTGGTGATGATAGTCAAGAAAAGGGTATAGTTATAAAGATTAAAGAAGATGCGGATAAAGGACTAAATATTAATACAATAGTTCTTGCCCTAGTTGCTATTCTCTTAGTTGCAGTTGTCTCATTCTTCCTTTTCAGAAGGAGATCCAATTTAACTGAAGTCTAATCATCACTTTTCCCCTGTACTATATCTATTGTCTTGTTAAACTTCTTGTATGTGGTCAGACGGTTTACCAGAACTTTAGAATAATCTCCAATATTGCATTGATATATCAAGTGAGGTAATCTATTATTGATGTAATAGTTTTTTAAGTTCATAAATTACGATAGTGTCTCAGCCCTGTACAATCCATGATAAGATTACGATGAGGATTATGCATGGATTAAATCCCTTAGTAAAGGTTGTGTCCTTTTTCTTTCTTTTTTTTATTTTCTCGCAACCTGTTTCAGCCGGAACAGTTGTTGAAAATATGTGGGTTGTCGATGGACAGACTAATGCAGTCGTAAAAGATGATGATTATATTTATATTGGTGGAAGTTTTAATTCTGTTGGGCCGCATATTCCTTATGGTGTCCAAATAAACAGTTCTACAGGGGAACCAAGCCCTGACTGGCCAACTCCAAACTCTGTAGTCTACTCTGCAGTTAGCGATGGTAGCGGGGGTTGGTATATTGGTGGAGACTTTACAGAAGTGGGAGAGGTAGCCCGAGTGAGTCTTGCGCATATATTATCAGATGGTACGGTTGACCCGAATTTTAATCCAGGTGCTGATAGTACAGTCACATCATTAATCTTATCTGGAAGCAATCTTTATGTTGGCGGATATTTTGCAACGATTGGTGGAGAGTCAATTACTGGGCTTGCTAAATTGAATTCTACTACGGGAGTCGTAGACACTAGCTTTGCACCCAACCCTGATGATGCTATCAGAACCATGGTTCTTAGTGGTTCCACACTATATGTTGGAGGAGGTTTTTTCAGCATAGGAGGGGAAAATGTTACTGCCTTGGCAAAACTGAATTCTACTACTGGAGTTGTAGATATGAGTTTTACACCTGAGCCAAACGATGAAGTTGTTACTATTTTGCTGTCAGGATCAGATTTATATGTAGGCGGTTCGTTCGATACAATTGGTGGTGAAGCGCTTAATTATGCAGCTAAATTAGATGCTACCACAGGGGTAGTTGATTTGACTTTTAACCCTGGCCCAGATTCTGTCGTTGAATCATTTGCCTTACTTGATGGATCTTTATATGTGGGTGGATGGTTTTCTTATATAGGAGGTTTAGACCTTGTTTCGGTTGCTAAACTTGACCCTACTACTGGAGTTGCAGACCCCAATTTCAACGCACTTCTTGACGATGTGGTATTAAAAGTTTTTATTAGTGGAAATAATATCTATTTGGGTGGATATTTCGATTACTCTGACACCGAATTTGTAGGCTCGTTTATTAAAGTTAACCCTTTAACGGGGTTGGTTGATTCTAGCCTCGACGCAAGGGTAAATAATGATGTTATAGCCGTGGATACTTACGGCTCTAACTTATTTATTGGAGGGGCTTTCACCTCTCTTGGGGTAACGACAAGAAAAAGCCTTGCAAAAATTGATATTGATACTGGGGTTCTTGATACAACTTTTAATCCTAATCTCAATTCTAGTGGCGTTGTAAATGCGTTAGAGCTTATAGGGAGTGACTTATATGTAGGAGGGTCTTTTACATCAATAGGTGGAGAAACTTTGACTAACCTTGCTAAACTTAATATCACTACAGGTGCGGCTGACGCAAACTTTTCTTTGAACCCTAATTTTCAAGTGTTTGATTTTGATACTGATGGAACTAGTCTCTATGTTGGAGGTAGTTTCACCTCTATCGATGGACAGAGCCGAAATCGTTTAGCAAAGGTTAACCATGCAACAGGAGTACTCGATGCAACCTTTAATCCTGATGCCAGTGGTGATGTCTACGTGATTGATTTGGTTGGTTCCAGCTTGTATGCCGGAGGAAACTTTCAGTCAATTGGAGGACTTACTGGCCAAAGGTTTATAGCAAAAGTTAATACAACGACCGGAGCTGGTGACTCTGGATTTGATCTGATTACAAACCATTGGGTTGAATCTATTGCCGTAACTGACGACACTTTATATTTAGGCGGTCACTTTTCGCAACTCGGGAGAAATGTAGCATATGGTGCTGATTATGAGATAGATTCTTTGATGCCTGAATCAGGTTGGCCAAGGCCAAATGGAACTATTGAGAAGGTTATAAGCGATGGAAACGGGGGATGGTATATCGGAGGAAGTTTTACCTCGGTAGGTGGGGTTGCCAGAAACAGAATTGCTCACATCAACTCCGATAAGTCTGTAGATAGTAACTTTAATCCTGATTCCAATGGTACTGTGCTTTCGATGGTTCTTTCTGGTTCTTCCCTCTATGTAGGTGGGGCATTTACAAATATTGGAGGGGAAGCATTGAACTATATTGCAAAACTAGATGGAACAACTGGAGTGGCTGATACAGGATTTAATGCAACGTCCAATAATTATGTAAGGTCATTTGCAATTTCAGGCTCTGACTTATATGTGGGAGGGGATTTCACATCAATTGGAGGTTTGGCGAAACCGTATCTTGCAAGATTAAATGCAAATACAGGAGTTGGCGATGCTACATTCACTATTTCTGTCAGTCATTGGGTATACGCTATGCAATTGGTCGGTTCGGACTTATATATTGGAGGATACTTTAGTACAGTTGGAGGGACTGGAAGGCAGCGTCTGGCGAAAATAGATACAATAGGCGGAACGTTAGATACTACGTTTAATATCTCTGGATCTAGTGATGGTGGAAGCTCTGTCCGTACTTTGGAGGTTTCTGGCTCTGATATATATGTTGGCGGTGCCTTTGGTGTGATTAATGGTGTTGCGAGTGGTAGGCTTGCTAAGTTAAATGCTTCAACAGGAGCAGTTGATGGAACATTTAGTCCAAACTCTAATAATACGGTAAACACTCTTGCCATTTCAGGATCTTCTTTGTATGTTGGTGGCGAATTCACCACTATTGGTGGCCAATCTCGTTCCAGAATTGCAAAACTTTCAACCACGTCAGGTACAGCAGATTTGAGCTTCAATCCTAGTGCCCAGTCCAGTGTAAGATCAATTGCTAAAAGTAGTTCTGACCTATACGTAGGAGGTGCCTATACTTCAATGGTAAACGGAGAGAGTGACTCATTCGCTTCGAAGGTGCCTTTGTCTACAAACTATCCTGATGCCGATTTTAACCCCACAACAGTCTCCTCTGTATTTGATCTACTGCCAGATGGCTCTGATATCCTACTTGGTGGTATCCAAACTTTCTCTAGAATAGATCAAACTACTGATGTTGAAGATGTGGATGGAGATATCTCTATCCTAGGAACAATTCAGGATATGTTGCGTTCAGGCTCAGATCTTTATATTGCAGGAAGCTTCTCTACAATAAATGGAACTAATGCCTCCAACTTTGTAAGGATTAGTTTTGATACAACTGCTCCTGTCGGCTCTGTTGTTATAAATGGAGGAGCAACCAATACCTCCTCAAGAAGTGCATCTCTAACAATCAATGCGACTGATGCAAACCCAGGTGTATCTGAGATGATGGTTTCTACAAGCTCGAGTTTTGTGGGTGCTCAGTGGGAGGATTATAGTACATCAAAGAATATAACACTCCCTTCTGGTGATGGTTTGAAAACTGTCTATGTTAAATTTAAGGATTGGGCGGGTAATATATCCGGTACGTTTTCAGACAGTATAACTCTTGATAATTCTGCACCAGATCATGTTGTTATAACAAGTATAGGATTGATTACTACGATTCCAGACCTTGATAATCTTCTATACTATTTCACATCTACAACACCTAAAATAAGTGGTAGGGCGGAAGCAGGTTCAAAAGTTGTATTTAAAGAAGGAAGCACAAGTTATATTGTCTACGCAGATTCAAATGGTAACTTCACTATTACGCTAGATACTCCAGAACTTACCTTAGGTGAAAACACAATAACCTACTACTCTACCGACACTGTTGAAAATAAATCTGATGAACGTACCTTAACTTTGATTATAGGTGAAGAATTTTTCCCTGATGACCTTTTTGGTGATGAGATAGATGATCAAGATGGCTCAGGTGGAGATACGGATGATGATGGAGAAACCCCTCCTGTTGAGGAGGATGGTGAAGAAGGCGAAGATTCTGAGCCTGATACTACTGCTCCTGATATAACTAGATTGCAGATTCTATCCCCAGGCGGAACTCCATTGAGAAATTCCCAGGTTAAAATAGATAATGTTGTATATACGACAGATAGCAATGGATATATCTATGTAGAGAATTTAGATCCTGGTACGTATACCATAGAGTTTGTACTCGGTGCTAAGGTTGTAAAACAGGAGATTGTCATAGCCGAGGATAGTCAGGAGAAGGGGATAGTCATTAGGATTAAAGAGGATACAGACCAAGGACTAAATATTAATACCGTAGTTCTTGTTCTTGTTGCTATTCTATTAGTTGCTGGGGTCTCATTCTTCCTTTTCAGAAAGAGAGCTAATGTAGTTGAACTCTAAGTTTTTCCTCTCTCTTGTGCTATATCTGCTGTCTTGTTAAACTTCTTGCAATGAAAGAGCTAAAAGTTGCTATTGTAACTGAATTTATTAACAGCATTGGAGGATCTGATAGAGTTATTGAATCCCTGCTTCTAATCTTTCCCCAAGCGGAGATTTATACCTCTACGTTTAGTAAAGCGAACTATCCTAATTTGCAAAACAAAGTTCATGTACCTAAGTTTTTTGGTAGTATTCTTAAATGGGGCATTGGAAGAAGGATTACAGTATTACTCCCTTTCCTTTTCGAACAGTTTGATCTAAGAGGATTTGATCTAGTTATTTCCGTTTCCGCAGGAGCCTCAAAAGGTGTAATTACATACCCTAGCCAGAAACATATCTCAATCATATGTACCCCCCCACGTCATCAGTGGGACAATGATATTAATGTACGCGGCTCTATACTTAGAAATATATACTATCTTGGATCTAAAATTATATCGAGCTATATACGTATTTGGGATGTGACCGCAGTAAAGAGAGTGGATCATATTATATCCATTTCAAACTTTATTCGAAGAAAAGTTTTTAAAAGATACAGAAGAAACTCAAAGGTTATATACCCAGGAATAAAAGCATTCTGGTTTAAAGAGATTTCGGAAGCGGAACAGAAAAGGGTTAAGGAAAAGTATAACCTTCCTGATGAGTTTAATCTTGTTGTCTCAAGGCTCTTTGACTATAAACATGTGGATTGGGCAATAAGAGCATCCATTGAAGCAGGCCAGAACCTTGTTGTTGTTGGTCGTGGTCCTGACCTCTCATATCTTAAAAAGATAGTGAGAAAAAACAATAAGAAGGGTATACAGGTAATATTCCTTGATGATATTGATGACCAGGAGTCTCATACAATTCATAAACTTTCCTCTGTACTCCTTTTTTGCGGTATTGAAGACTTTGGTTTGATTCCCGTTGAGGCGATGGCTTCAGGAAGTCCTGTTTTCGCATTTAATGTCGGAGGATTAAATGAAACCGTTGTAGAAGGGAAGACAGGTTTCTTCTTCTCTACATACGATGAACTTGTAAAATTACTAAAGAAACAACTATGGAGCAAGATTAAACCAGAATGGTGTATAATTAGAGCACGAAAGTTTACAGAAGATATTTTTATATCAGAAATAACAGATTACATTAAAGGAATTTATGAGAAAGCGTGAAAACCCTAGAGTAGCAATTGTATCAGATGCTCTCCTTACATCAGGTGGTGCAGAAAAGGTTGTACACCAGCTTATAAAGTTATATCCAGATGCTACGCTGTATACCTCAATTGCAGATCCTAAGTTCATTAAAGAGAACTTCCCAAAGAATAGAGTTATTAAATCTTTTATCCAATACCTACCTTTTGAAAAGTACCTTAGAAAAGAGTTATATCTCTTGTATCCGTGGGCATACAGACTATTTCCATTTCTTAGCTTTGATATTGTAATTTCCGTCTCATCAGGTTTTGCTAAATATGTAAGACCATGGAGACGAAAAACTAAGCACATCCTGTACTGTTTAACTCCCCCTAAATTCTTTTGGATGAAGGAGGGAAGGGCGCATAAAGATGACTCCAAATTCTCATACCGTTTCTACGCCTTTTTCATGGATACTGTTCTTGAAAAGATATGGCAGTATTGGGATAGAAAAGCTGCAAGGAAAGCCGATTATGTTATCTCAATATCAAATACGGTAAAGGAAAGGGTTAAAGAGTACTACGGCTTGGATACAGAGGTTATATATCCCCCTGTGGAAGTTGCAAGTATACCCTTTTTTAAAAAGAGCGATGAGAGAGAGAATTGGTTTCTATACGTCGGGAGGGTTGAGAGATATAAAGGGGTTAATCTTGCAATTGCAGCGTGTGCACAGGCAAGAGTCCCATTAAAAATCCTTGGTACAGGTACTCAGATTGAAGATATGAAAAACCTTGTTACAGAGCTTAATGCTAAGGGACTTATAAAATTCCTAGGCCCTCTTCCAGACGAACAGAAATACGAACACCTATCTAAATGCAAGGCACTAATCTTTCCCGTTAAAGAAGAAGATTTCGGAATTGTAGCTGTAGAAGGAAATGCTGCTGGTGTCCCAGTTATCGCTCTTCGAAGTGGGGGAACTATGGAAACTATATCTGAGAGTAATCCAAAGACAGGTGTTTTTTTCAATGAATGGAATGCGTTAGAGCTTGCAAAGATTGTTGAGGAATTTGATATTGAGCAGTTCGACCCCTATAATTGTAGAAAGCAGGCGGAACAGTTTTCCTCTGAACTTTTCAGATATAAATTTGATGCATATGTGAAAGATGTATTCCTTTCTAAAAAGAGCTCTTGATCTTCTGGTTGCCATTGTTGCCCTTATCGTTTTTTCCCCAATACTTCTTCTCTTTGCTTTAGCTGTGAAGTTTGATGGGACAAAAGGCCCTGTCTTTGTCGATATTGGGACTAGAATTGGGAAAGGAAGGAAGCCTTTCTACATGTATAAGTTTAGATCTATGGTTCCAGGTGCTCATGTAGATTTCTGGGAAAACCATCCTGAATTAAAAGAGGTTGAAAAGGAGTGGAAGAAAATTGGAAAGCTACATATCGATAAAGACCCTAGAATAACGAAGGTTGGGAGAATTATAAGGAAGACAGATCTAGATGAACTTCCACAGCTATTTAATGTTTTGAAAGGCGAGATGAGTATTGTTGGTCCACGTGCACCATACCCTGAAGAGCTTGATAGATATATTGCGGAGTTCCCAGACACAGAGAAGGATGTTAACGTAGCATACTCTGTAAAGCCTGGGCTTACAGGTGTATGGCAGGTCTCCGGTAGAAACTCAATAACTATTCCTGCACGATATAAGATGGAAGCGGATTATGCTCGTAGGCGTAATATACTTGAGGATATAAAAATCATCATTCAAACTCCAATTGTTATGATTACCCGAAGAGGTGCGGTAGAATAGATGAATGAGAACACATAGGGATCAAATTGTAATCCTAAAATCAAATAATTACTCTGAAGCAGATAAAATACTCACGGTTTTTGGTCGTGAATTCGGTAAATTTTCAATACTAGCAAAGGGAATGAGGAGGTTGAGTAGTAAGAATAGGGGGAATATGCAGACCCTCTCTATTGCGGATATCTCCTTTTACAAGGCGCAAGGATTGGCATTGCTTCTGGAATCTAAATCTGTGCATATTCCAGATTTCACAACGATTGAAGTTAAAAATAGTACGAGAGTTCTTAGATTAATAAGTAGGTTAATCCCTGACGAACAAGCGTATGTGAAAATATATGAAGCCCTTGTAAAAGCCATTAAGTCAGATCTGACAACTGATCTTACAAATAGGTTTAGACTACTCTTCCTAATTGAAGAGGGGCTCATAAATAGCATGCATAGCTGTGGAATATGTGGGGCGCCTGATGGACTCAACCATCTCCAGCTCTCTATTTTTGTATTGCTATGTGAAAATTGTTATAGTAGTAAAAAGTGGTCTACTAATGACGTTATTGCCGTTAATGGAGAGCTTTACTCAAATACTAAATTTACAATTGCACTTGATAAGTACATAGATAACCTACTTTTGGAGATGACATAGTGAAGAAGATAACTGCCTATAAAATTATATTTACTCTCCTTTGCCTTTTTCTTGGTTTCTTTTCATTAAAGAATAATGTCTCTGCTGAGGAGTTTGTGACTCAGGTTTCTGGATTTATAGATATAGATCCATATTCTACGGTAGAGATAGATAATGAGAATACTGAGGTTGGACTTTGGAGGAACGTAAGGGTTAGGATAACGGATAGAAATAGTAACCCACTCTCCGGACATTCAGTTTCCATATATTCAGATACCTCTGAAGAGGTTGAATTTGTTCAACCCCCTGTGACAGATAGTGATGGATATGCAGTCGGGAAGGTTAGGTACTTCTCACCTGGCGTCTACACTGTTAAAGCAAAGGATACAACCTACGATGAAGATATCCTTATCCAGGTAAGTGCTGATGTATACGTATTTCCAATCCCTTCCCCAGTATTCAAGCCTGAACCATACTACACAAAGGGATCAAGCAATCTTGTAGAATGGCTCGAAGTAGACGGTCTTGATACCGTATACGAGTATCAGGTGCAAGTTTCAAATAAATCTGATTTCAGTACTGTTGTTCAAACCTCGCCACTACTTGATGGATTATCATACACCTTTACTAATCTCACTAATTCTCAAATGTACTTCTATCGTGTTAGATCTCTCAATACGGGAGGGGAGTATAGTGAGTGGTCTGATTCAGTTTTCAGTGTTCAAGATGCAACACCACCAGTTATTGTTGCTACTGAGCTTCCTGATCTTGAGAAAGTAGGGGGGAGTTACCAAGTAGTTTTCAAGTTTAATGTTACTGATAATCTAACTTTGCAGTCTGTAAGTCTATATTGTCAAAATACTGGAGGTCTGGAAGAGTGTGGAACGCTACAATCCACAGGTAGCAGTTATACTGCCCTTATATCTCTCGACGAACTTGAAAAAGGGTTGTTTCAGAACTTCAGGGATAGGTATGTTTTCTGCGTAGAGGCCTCAGACCAGGCTGGGAATATGGCACAAAACTGTGAATTTGAAATACACTTAAAAGAGTATACAGATATAGATATTCCCATCTTTACTGAGGTAATAAACTATGTGTTTAAAAATACAAATTCTCTCCTTAATGATTTCGATAGCTTAATAACTGGGTATCTTGTAAGTATAAAGGCTATATATCTAACTATAATAGGTATTATTCTCCTTTTCCTCTCCGTTATACTTTCAATCTACGTTCTATTTGGAGGACTTTCTCTTGTGCCTATGGCTGTAGCCTACTTCTTCTCTCGTATCTGGAAATTCATTGGCTTAATTAAACCTGGAGCTCCGTGTGGAATTGTATATGACGGAGAGAGCAAAAAACCAATTAGATTTGCTCTTGTCTCTATCTATAATCATAATAATTCTTTAATTAGAAGAGATATTACAGATGGCAAGGGAAGGTTTACAGGTAATTTTGATACAGGTAGATATAGGATTATAGTCTCAAGAAAAGGTTACCTATTTCCTAGTATAATTGTTAAAAAAGATGTCGATGAGAAGTATGAAAGGGTATATAGAGGTAATGTGGTAATTGTTTCTAAGCGTAACCCAATGAATATCTCCATCCCTATCGATCCAATGGATATGATGTCTAAAGAAGTTAAGTCAGAAAGGGCTAAACTTAAAGCGATACACCTCATTAAGTACTTGAATCTTCTCGTAACACTTCTGGGTTTGGTAGTTGCAATACATACCTTTGAAAGAAGTACTAACTTGTTTAACCTCATTCTCCTCCTTTTCTATATTCCTGCCTTCGGTTTCTATATGAAAGCTGTTATAAGATTGAATATAGGGATGAAGTAAAGATATTGAAAAAATGAGATAATATTGATATTATCTACAGATTTAGCCGTGGATGTGTAGCTCAACTGGTAGAGCAAGCGGCTCTTAACCGTTAGGTTCTGGGTTCGAATCCCAGCACATCCACCATTGCCAATCCACTCATCTGTATCCTATAATCCTTCTCACATATTTTTTATGTAAGTATTTATGTCTGATTACTTTCCAAATCTTGAAAAACCTCAAAATGATGTCGTTGAAAATGCGCTAGCAGAACTAGCGTCCAAGAAAGGATGCGAAGTTACGGATCTTCAAATTATTTCGGGTGACCAGGCAAGGTTTGCTAGTGGTCAAGACACTCTTGAAGTTTTAGGCTGGGATTCCGTAGTGGGGGATGCATTCACCGCCCTTATCCGCTATGCACCTGGTGATAGTGAGTTTCTCATAGAGCTTCTCTAATTCCATTTGCAATTCTTTTTAAACTTTGTTATAAATATCTAGTCCCCCCATGGGGGATATAACATAAAGGTATATTTATAGTGAAAACACATAAAGAAAAGGTAGTTCACCGAATGAAAATAATCAAAGGACATGTCAACGCTATTGAAAGAATGATAGAAGAAGATGCATACTGTGTGGATATAGTATTGCAATCTCTTGCTGTACAGAAAGCCCTAAAGAAACTAGATATGGTCATCATTGAAAACCATATGACCACATGTTTAGTAGATCAGATTAAAGAAGGTAAAAGTGAAAGTGCAGTTAAAGAACTTCTCGATATTTATAAATTAAACTAAGAATAGTTATGAGTAAGAGCAAAAGAAAAAAAGTGTTTCAATCTGAGATTAAACAGTGTAAATACTATGTAAACGGAATGCACTGTGCATCATGTGAAGTACTAATTGAGAAGAAACTTCTTAAAAAGTATGATGATTTGGAATTTGTAGATGCCTCACTTGCAAAGGGAGAATTGAATATTAGCTATAAAGGGAGCAAGCCGACTGAAGAGGAACTAAACAGTATCTTTCACGAGACAGGATATATGTTCTCACAGAAAAAATACTATAAAGATCTAACTCCATTAATCTCAATTAAGAATGGTTTTCTTAGTATCAATACAGATAAGATGAAGACTCTTCTTAGGACTCTTTTTCTTTTCATTGTCTTTGTTGTGCTTTTCAAGACCCTCGAAAAGAGTGGATTAGCCTCAGGAATATCTGTTTCCTCATCCTCCTCATATCCTGCATTCTTCCTTTTTGGGATTGTCGCAGGACTTTCAAGCTGTGCAGCATTAATTGGTGGACTTCTTCTCTCACTCTCTAAACAGTGGTCAGAAGTATATATATACTCTAGCTCCAAAGTTCAGAAACTAATTCCATTTACCATGTTTAATATTGGAAGAATTATATCTTTTACTCTCCTTGGTGGACTTCTTGGGTTACTCGGTGGAACACTAGGATTAACAATAGAAGGGTCCTCTACCTTTACAACAATCGGAGTCGTTCTTGTCTCTTTAATTATGGCAATTCTTGGATTGCAGATGCTTGGTATTGAGTGGGCCAGCAAGTTTCAGTTTAAAGTCCCCAAGTTTATATCCAGAAAAATAACATCTGAGGAAGACTTTCAGGGAAAGTATATGCCATTAGTGGTTGGAGCTTTAACATTCTTTCTCCCATGTGGCTTTACTATAACTGCACAGGCATTAGCTTTAACCTCTGGGTCCTTCCTTTCTGGTGCAATGATTCTGCTTTTCTTCTCTCTAGGAACCCTCCCAATCCTTGCCCTCATCAGCCTTACAAGTGTAGAGGTTTCAAAGAGACCCAAACTTAATGCAACTTTTAACTATGTTGCTGGTGCACTGGTATTGTTCTTCGCACTATACAACTTCAATGCTCAGTTAAATGTATTAGGTCTTAAAAGTCTAAGTGATATTAAACTTCCTTCATACAGTGCTCCAAAGACAAGTGGTACTTCTGTGGTAGAGCCGGACAAAGAGGGATATCAGATTATAAATCTCACTGCTAGCGGTTTTGAATATGAAATTAAAAGTGGAAGCAAGATTAAGGCTGGAGTTCCAACGAAGCTTGTTGTTCAGAATAATGGCATTCAAGGCTGCGGATCATACCTACTAGCTAGAGGACTTATGAATAACTATGTTCAACTTAAACCAGGAAGGAATGAAATTGACCTTGGTACACCCCAGAAAGGTGTCTACAAGATAACCTGTACGATGGGAATGGTCTCACCGGTAACTGTTGAGGTAATCTAAGTTTATCAAAGATTAAAATGAAAAAGGAGATATATCCAGTTATAGGTATGCACTGTGCATCATGTAAAGCGCTGATTGAGGATAGTGTAGGTGAACTGAAAGGTGTACAGAGTGCTATGGTTAACTTCGCAGCAGAGAAGCTTAGTGTGGAATACGATGAGAAGAATACAAGTTTAGAGAGTATTAAAGAGGCTGTATCAAGCGTAGGAAGTTATAAACTAGTTACCGGAGATGAGAGTGAGAGTGCACAAAGCCATGGACATTCTGCTCACGACCATGCCGCCATGTTAAAAGAGGAAGATTTGAAAGCACTCAAAAGAAGTGTCTTATGGAGTGGTCTTGGATCTATCCCTTTTCTTGTTTTTATGATTTGGATGCTTCTCTTTAAGAGTGGAAGTGCAGGTAGTCCGATGGAATTTTTTGGAGAGGTTGTCTTTGGTCCTCAGGGATATGCAATTCCTCTTTTCTTCCTGCTCCAGTTTATACTTGCGACGCCAATTCTCTTTTTGGCAGGAAGTAGAATATTCAAAAGTGCCCTTACCGCCTTTAAAGTTCGAACTGCTAATATGGATACCTTGATTGCTGTCGGAACATTCACCGCCTGGCTTTTCTCCACAGTTGTAACATTTTTTCCATCTCTTTTTGTAGGGGTAACGGGAGAAGCTGAAGTCTTTTTTGAAGCCTCCGTCTTTATAATATTCTTTATCCTTCTAGGTAGGCTTCTTGAAGCGAGGGCAAAGGGAAAGGCAAATAGTGCAATCCAGAAACTTCTACAACTACAGGCAAAAGATGCAATGGTAGAGAGGGATGGTGAGGTTATCAAAGTAGCATTAGAGGAACTGGTTATGGGGGATATTGTAATTGTAAAACCTGGAGAGAAGATTGCGGTTGATGGTGTAATTGTTGAAGGCGAATCAACCGTTGATGAATCAATGGTAACTGGGGAGTCACTTCCTGTTACAAAAGGAAAGGGAGATTCGGTTATAGGAGGAACTATAAATAGATCCGGATCACTAAAGTTTAAGGTTGAGAAGGTTGGGGCAGATACAATGCTCTCTCAGATTATTAAGATCGTTGAAGAGGCTCAGGCTTCTCAGGCTCCAATCCAAAAGTTGGCGGATAAGGTATCGAGTATATTTGTTCCCATTGTCATAGCTATCTCTGCACTCTCTTTCCTTTTCTGGTTCTTTATTGCTCCGATGTTAGGAATCATTAGTGCAGACGTAAATACTCTTCAACTTGCTATCTATATTGCTACTACCGTTCTCATCATTGCATGTCCATGTGCTCTTGGTCTCGCAACCCCAACTGCGATAATGGTTGGATCTGGACTTGGGGCTGAAAATGGAATTCTTCTTAAAAATGCAGAGGCACTAGAGATTGCTCATAAGATCGATAGTATAGTCTTCGATAAGACAGGCACCCTCACAATTGGTAGACCTGAGGTAACTGACTTCCTTAAGATAAGGGATTTGAGTAATGAGGAAGTATCTATGATTAGGAGTGTGGAGGATCTTTCAGAGCATCCACTCTCAACTGCGGTAACTGGATATATTGTTTCAACGATGACGGATTCTAAGGTAATCAAAGTTGAGAAATTTGAAAATCACGAAGGTATGGGGGTTAGTGGGTATGTTGAGGGAAAACTTGTAACTATTGGTAATGAGAAATTATATGGGAAGTTAAATATGAAAATGGGGGAAGATATAAAGGAAAAGGTTTCGAAGCTAAGTGAGGAGGCAAAGACCTCAGTTATAGCCGCTATAGATGGGCAAGCTGTGGTTGTAATAGGTATTGCAGATATTATCAAGCCTGAATCAACAGAGGCTCTTGTAAGGCTTCACAGGATGGGAATCAAAACGATAATGTTAACGGGAGACAATAGTGGAGTAGCCCAGAAGATTGCAAGGGAATTGAATATAGACAATGTTATCTCGGATGTTTTACCAACAGATAAAGCTAGGGTAATTAAAGAGCTCATGGAGCAGAACAAAGGTAAAATAATTGCAATGGTTGGGGATGGGGTTAACGATGCTCCTGCACTAGCTCAGGCAGATTTAGGTATTGCTATGGGGACTGGGACGGATGTTGCAATAGAATCTGCAGACATTATTCTCATAAAAGGCGATTTAAATAAGCTGGTTGATGCAATAACACTCTCCCAGAAAACACTCAGGGTTATTAAACAAAACCTCTTCTGGGCTTTCGGATACAATATTGTTGGAATCCCGGTTGCTGCCGGTCTTCTGTATCCATTTTTAAGTGTATTGCTCTCCCCAATTATTGCTGGAATTGCTATGGCGTTCAGTTCTGTCTCGGTTGTTCTTAACAGTCTTAGGCTTAAGTTAGTTTATAAAGTAGGTAAGTAGGACGGAGAAAAAGAGGAGGTATATACCTCCTCTTTTCAAATCAATGGAAAATCCTTTGATTACTTCGAAACCTTAATCTCTTTTGCCTTCTGCTCCTCTGACTTTGGCATTCTAACTGTTATAACACCATTATCAAGCTTAGCTTCAGAAGCATCGACATTGACCTTGCATGGAAGATTAAACCTCTGCTCATACGAGGTTTCCATACTTCTGTATAGGTATGTCTTTTTATCCTCTTCCTTCTCCTCCTGTTTATTTGAGGCGGAAACGGTTAAGACATCGTTTTCAATGCTAATCTTTACATCTTCCTCTTTCATACCAGGAAGCGCCATCTTAACGAAGACATTCTCTCCTTCTTCCCACATATCTGCACTTATATTTCTTGTGCTTAATGTTGGAGTTACAGAGAAGAAGTCATCAAGCGGTGACATAAATAAATCGTCAAAGGCAGACCTGAATGGTCTGTAAACGACCTTATTTCCGTCGCTATTTCTCTTGATTATTTGCATAGTATTTAATAAATAATAAATTAAATACGAGGTAGATGTTTACACATATATCCTCTTAGCAGAGTATAACGTCGAGTGCTAACGCCTGTCAAGATATCTATCGAAAATTTAGGAATACTTCGAGGATTATGTACAAAATAAATGTAAAGAGGAGAATAAAGCCTTCTCTTCTGGTTATATCCCTGTCGTTTATTACCATTAAAGAAAACATAAAGATAACTATTGAAAGTACCATAATCGCAGGAACTAAACTTGTGAAGTTCCTTAGTATAGTTGGGTTTAGGATTGTAAGGAGTCCCAGAACTGCAGTGTTAAACGTTGCGCTTCCAATGAAGTTACCTGCCGCTAGGGTGTTTGTTTCCTTATTGTGGCTCCTAAGTAGTATTGTTAATTCAGGAAGACTTGTTCCAATGCTTATTCCAAGAAGACCAATTAATACTGGTGGTATGCTAATCTGGTGGGCAAGGGAAATAGATTGGGCTACAGTTAGGTTTGATGTGATTATTAATCCAAAAACTCCCAATACACCCTTGGCAAAAATTAAGGGAACCGAAGCCCCGTTTCTATGTTTACTTAGATCAAGTACCCTACTTTTTCCAATTATATATATGAGAAAGGCTGTATAAATGGTAATGAGAAAGAAACCTTCCATCCATACAAGTTTCCCATCTATCAGGGCAATTATCTGAACGTAGATAATTGCAAGTGAGATTAGTACCTCTTTAGTACTATATAATCCTCGAAAAGGTGTCCTACCATTTTTTATAGCACTTAATCCCAGTACTAGTGTGAGGATTAGAATTGTTGCTCCAACAATATTACCCACTGAGAGAGATGAGTAATCATTGGCGGCGGCATTGATGGCCACAAAGGTTTCGGGAAGGGATGAGGTCATCGCAAGGATTAGGAAGCCGACTACAAATGTATTGACTCCGAGCTTTTTTGATACTCCTACGAAAGAATCTTCTAGCAGGTCTGCAGATTTGACCAGAAAAAATATTAAGACTATGAGTGAGAGTATTGTAGGCAGTATATTCATATATTGTTCAGTGTATCATATAATGGAAGTATGAATAAACTTACAGAGCTGGAGAGAAAGGTTATACTCGAGAAATCTACAGAACGAGCCTTTACAGGGGAGTATGATGATTTTTTTAAGGACGGGATATATGTATGTAAACAGTGTGACAACCCGTTATTTGACTCTAAAGCTAAGTTTGAAGCAGGATGTGGATGGCCTGCATTTGATGATACCTTCCCTGACTCTGTAAGAGAGCTTGTAGATTCCGATGGATATAGAACTGAGATTGTTTGTAATAGATGTGGTGGTCATCTAGGTCACGTCTTTAAAGGTGAAAATATGACGGAGAAGGATACACGGCACTGTGTCAATTCCATATCAATTAGATTCATACCTGTTGAGAGAGCGGGGGAATATATAAAGGCGAAGACTGTAGAAAAGAGAGAGATTGTTCTTGGAGGAGGATGTTTCTGGTGTATCGAAGCTGTATATAAAAGGGTTCCAGGTATTTTGGAAACTATTTCGGGTTATGCAGGCGGAACTGTTGCAAATCCAACCTATGAGCAGGTAACGACGGGTAGGACAGGACATGCCGAAGTGGCCAAGTTGATTTTTGACCCGAGTATCATAACATTAGAGAAGATTTTAGAAGTTTTCTATCTTGCTCATGATCCAACAACCCTTAATAGGCAAGGAAATGATGTTGGTACTCAATATCGGTCTATAATACTTTACAGTGAAGATATGGATTTAATAGCTATTCAAAAAGTTATTAAGAAAGTGAGCAAAGAATTCACGGCTCCAATTGTAACGGAAGTGAGAAAGCTTGATACCTTTTACGAGGCTGAGGATTATCATAAAAACTATTACGAGAATAATAGTAATGGAAGCTACTGCAGAGTTGTAATTAAACCTAAACTAGATAAAGTATTGCATGAATTAAGAAAGAACTAGGGAATTATTCCCCATATCGTTAGGTTAATACCTTCTGCCGTGTCTTTGGAAATTATGCTTACTTTTACGGTGTCCCTATTTTCCAGTTTACTGTATTCAATTCCGATTAGTGATCCTGAAACGAAATGTACAACATGTTCTCCTAGGTTAATATCAATACTATCGGATTCTCCGGCTTCAGCACTCACGTTAATCGGGTTAGTTCCAGGACCGTTGTATTGCCAGTATGGTTTTTTATCTAGAGTAATTTTTATAGGTAGTACTCCTTTTAGTGCAGAGTTAATACTTTCAGCACCATATTTATCACTCACGGAAGGAAGATCCTTGGATAATGTTTGTCTTAATACGAATGGTGACATAATGTTGGATAAAGATAATGTCTTAATGGGTAATCGTTGTTAAGGAGGGCTTATTCATATTGGTTATTCTTTAATTTCAACCCATTTAAAACCGCCCTCTTCTTCATAAAGTTCTTGATTGAAAAATTTCATTTTGGTCGGAGTTATCTCGTATACGACCCTCCCTATACTTTTAACAATTTCCTTGGCGTTATATTTCTTGGGATCTTTTGTAAATTGGGATATAAACCAGATAACCTTTTTTAAATCAGTTACTTTTTTTGCTATACCTGTTGCTTGTATTGCCTTTTTTTTGTCTGTAGGGGTTTGGTGGGTATCTGTCACCGTAAATGCGACTTTGTTATTTTCCATCAACTGTTTTGCATGGATAGTCTGAGGTGAAGAGAGGAAATAGAAGTGGAGATTGTCATCTACAACGTAGTATAGGTTACATACCCACGGAAATTCACTATCACTTGTTGCAAGGGTTATCAGCTTATTATGCTTTAGAAATTCAAATATTTCTTTATTCATATCTGCTATTATAACAGGATTACGTCTTTAAAATCTATTAATTCTTGGGAGTGATTGTTGTCCAATAGGTATTCTTCTCGTCTAACCCACTGGAGTGTGAATAAAAATCTCTCTGAGCGATTTCGGCTTCAAGGCTTCCAATAAATAATATTAAACTCACTCTTGAATCGGCCGTAACCGAAATTGTTATTGCCTTTGGATCACCAATGTCGTATGTGTATGTAAAAACGCCACGACTACTATCTTCAGCATTTTGAAGAATCTCCTTTGCAAGGGCTCTTAATTCCTCTGGACTTTCCGGCCATTTTTGTCCTTCTGTCATATATACAAAATAATACTTTAAAGTTATCCTATAACGTGTTCGCCATTATACCAATATCAGCACAAGTTGCAATACAAGATACAAATCCACAACTTTGTGCTAGATTGAAGGATATAAGTTAATCATAAACTTTATGAAAAAGATTATTATTTATACCCTTGTTACCTTGATTGTGATATTTGGAGGTTTAGCCGCCTATCTATATTTCTCAAATGACTATACTCTGAATAATCCTGATACAGATACTAATACTGTTGATCCTGTCCCATCGCCGGGAACGAGTACAGACTCAGGGGATTACAATACTCAGTCCTCTGGTGACTTCACGCTTAAGTATCGTTACGAAGGGAACAGTCAATGGACATATGTAATCACGGGTTTCCTCCCTACTCCCTGTTATCTAACCGATGTTTCAGCTATAGTGAGGGAGAGTTTTCCTGAACAGGTATCAATTAAACTGAAGGTTTCCCAACCACAAACCTTTCAAGCATGTGTAGAAGTTATAAAAGAGTATACGTATGAGGGGGTGTTTTCAGCCAGTGAAGGGGCTTCCGTTGAATTCCTGGTGGTTAAGTAGTGATATTGTATAGTATTAGAAATATTGCTTGACAGAAAGTATCTGTAGAATTACTATGAAGAAGTACTCAAGTTATAAATAGTTAATCATTGATTGTTTAACGACTTGTAATGTAAGTGGGATAATTTTGAAAAACTAGTTATGCCAGCTGAAACGATTAGCTATTTAAAGTCAATTTTCCGTGAAGTAGAGGTTCAGATTCATGGAAATAGCCTCAGAGTTGTTAAGACTTTTGATGAACAGACCACCTTTTCATTCTGTATCGATCTTGAAGCTATTATTTGGCCGTCTAAGGAGGGTGAATTCATAAAAGATATTACCTCTTTGCCTACAAAATTCAGCTATTCCTTAAGTTATCCTGGTACCGCATCCACAAAGTCCCTTGTCTTATTCACAAAGGGAAATGATGGTATTTTCATCGGTGGAAAACCTACTGAGAAGTTTTGCAAACTTAGTATCAGACGCATAGAAGGAAATCAAGTTGAAATAACAATCACTTCATGTGAACATGATTTCATATTTATACCGTTTGTTGGTGATTGGAAGAACGCTATAAAAACATATAAAGATTTCTATGGAATTGTGCCTGAAGTAGCTACTAATTTCGATACTCCAAAGTATTTACTGCAAATAGGTGTCATTGCCCCTGATGGTGTTCCTAAGTTCAAGAAGTTTAGCGATTTAAACTACATAGTTGATAAGTATGCTGAGCATGTCGGACACGGACATATAGTCCATTTCTTTGGTACTGATCCTTCAGGCTTTGATAGGATGTTTCCTAGGTATGAAATAGCTGAGGATTTAGGAGGTGAGGAAGGATTTAGAGAACTCTTAGAATATATTCATTCAAAAGGTCTTTTCACAAGTCACCATTTTATTCCAAGAATTGCTGATTACGATTGGGTAAAAGAAAATCCAGAGTTTTATGATGCTACGATAAAATCAAATGGTTTGGAAAGTACTCCTGTAGTAGAACTTTATAAAGCTCATCCTTTCTATGTAATGAACCCAAATAATGAAAAATGGTATTCAAAGTGTATTGAAACGATTAAAAGACTACATAGTTATGGAGTAGACTATGTTCAGTTAGATCAATTTACTTATCAAAGAAACTTTTATAATAAAGATACTCCTGTTGCACTTGGTTATAAAAAGATGGTTGAGGAAGTTGAAAAGCTGGGTATAAACTACTGGCTTGAAGGAGTTAATGATTTATTTAATCCTAAAGGGAAGAGCTTTTCACAGATTTTAGTAAGGAATATACCTAACGTCTGGGACGATTTTGAGTTAAGGAGGGGGTACCTATATGGTGAGTCGTACCCAGATTTCTTTACCTCACTATATCCAAATCGAAACTATTCTTACCAATTAATTACTGAGGACAAGTCCATTGAGAGCTTTAACAAAAACTTCGAGGTAGCAAGAATGATAAACGCTAAAATTTATGATTTCCAGATGGATTACTACGGGTTGGGGTATGATAACCTTCTAAATCAGGTGATTGAGAGAGTCTCTTATCTTAAATAGCTCTGCAAGAGTTTGAAAAAATTAAATATTGGTATTTGTCATTATAAAATTGGAGATACAGACGGGGTATCTTTAGAAATAGAAAAAAGAGCAAACCTTCTTTCTCAGATGGGACATAAAGTCTCTAGGATAGCCGGGGTAGAGTCTCCGAAAGTTGATTATGTTATTCCCGAGTTAGATTTCAATCTACCTGAAGTTGTTAAAATCAAAGAAAATTCATTTGGTCCAATTGTTGACTATAGAAATGAGCAAGAACTTATGTCAGCAATTGATTCTGTTGCTAATAAAATCTACGAAAAGCTTTTGGAGATAAGCAAGATTGAGAAATTTGACTATCTTTTTGTCCACAATATATTTTCACATGGTCGACATATATCTGCTGCAAAATCATTTTATATGTTTTTTAAAAAGACCAAAACTAAAATTATCTCTTACAATCATGACTTCTGGTCGTCGTATGGTAATCTATATATGACTCCGCACAGGGCAGTTAAAGATTTCATCTCTACTTATGTACCTCCAAAGGATCCTGGTATTGAGCATGTTGTAATCAACAGTATTATGAAGAGTAAGCTTAAGGAGGAATTTGATTTAGAGTCGACAGTTTTTCCAGATACGTTTGATTTTCAACAGTCCGAATGGAAAAGAGACGATTATAATAGGGATCTTGAAAGGGAGTTAGGAGTTAAGGATTCTGATTTGATAATACTTCACGCGACGAGAATAGTTGAAAGAAAGGCGATAGAGATTGCTTTTCAAGTTGTTAAATCTATATATGATAATCAGGAGTTGTATTGGGGGAGGACTCTATATAACGGAAAAGTGTTTTCAAAGGATTCAGATATTGTGTTTATTTTGCCAGGTTATGTTGAGCCCGCCTCAATGGGATATTTCCTGAAGCTAAAAGAATATTGCCAGTATAAAGGGGTTAAAGTCGTTTATGCGGGAGATATATGTAAAGCCTCTCGTGAAATTCTGGAAGGGAGAAAATACTACAGTTTGTGGGACTTTTATGCAATATCAGATATTGTTACCTATACAAGTACATGGGAAGGGTGGGGTAATCAGTTTGTAGAGGCTATATTTGCCAGGAAACCAATTGTTGTTTTTGAATACCCCGTTTACAAATCCGATATCGGTCCTGAGGGTTATAAAGTTTTCTCACTTGGAGGAGAGTGTGCTGTTGATGAGCGGACAGGGTTAAAATTTGTAGATCCCGAAATAATCGAGGAAACAGTTCGGGGACTACTTAGAGAGATATTTTCGTATCAATTTAATAAAGTAAGTCTTAATAATTTTGCAATTGGAGATAGATTCCATGGTAAGGAAAGATTAAAAGAGCTCATATTTTCACTCCTAAAATAGTTCTTTATATCTCTTGACTCCTCTAGTACCCGGATGTATACTCTCCCTCGTGGAAAGTACAATTGGTAAGAAAATTAAAGATTTACGTACAGAAAAAGGCATAACTCAGAAGTCCCTTTCCGAAAAGATTGGATGTACTGAAATTATGATTAGTCGCTATGAACTTGGTATCAGCCAGGTTTCAATCCCTCAGCTAGAGAAAGTTTCCAAAGTATTAGGAAAACCAGTTGCATATTTCTTTGATGGCGGAGATAGTACTTTGAGTACTAGGCCTTCTGGAACTAAGAATGCGTTTGTGTTTGACCTAGATGATACTCTTGTTGATGGAAGGCAGTTCTGTGGTGAGACAATAGCTAGGGTTATAACAGCTTATGAGCCCTCTGTGAACTTCGACCTTGTTTGTGAACTCCATGAAAGTATTAAGGGAAGAGCAATTGAAGATCTATACAAATTTATCCTCAAGAAAGTTAATGTAAAAGCAGATATCAAGGAACTAATGCGTCAGGATCATATAATTCAGCAGGAGAACATAGATAAGCTACAGATTTTTGATGGAGTTGTCGAAATTCTTGAATTCCTTAAATCAAGTGGAAAGAAATTATACGTATGTACAAATAGGACAAAGAGTTTGATGATTGATGTTCTAGAGTCCAATAAGATACTCCCATACTTTGATGAGGTTGTGTCTTGTGTAGATGCGGGGTATAAAAAGCCTAATCCATACTGTTTGATAGATATTATAAATAGATCTGGTATTCCTGCGGAACAGTTCATATACTTCGGAGATTCAGAGGTAGACTCAGAATTTGCTGAGAATGCAAATATAGAACATATTATCTTCGATCAGTACATGAATAATAAAAACCTCTTTAAGAAACTCATTAATCTCTTTCTAGAGAAACAGATAAACGGTTTTAACTAGATCTTTCCCCTTTCTAATCTCCTTGATCTGTCCCATGGTATATTTATACTATGATGGAACCTATATATGTCAGATTAACTGATTCAGAATTCGAAAAGATTAAGAAGCTAAATGTTGGCGATAGATTTACACATGTAAATCTCCTTCATAAAAAAACACAGCTTCATCTCGATGGCCGAGATCTCCAGCTTGGAGTTAGGATCCTTAAATCAGGAAGTGTAGGGGAGAGAGTCGTAAATCCAGAGTTAGATTTAGAGAACCTCATTTCTCTTAAACTTCTATCCCTTGATTATCCATTCGAAATTTCTAAGGTAAATAACCATAGTAATTTGATCCTACATAACGATATAGGAATATTTGAATCACTTAAGGAGAAGTATCTCCATGTGTTAGGTATAGACGAGCAAACGCTTATGAATATGCAGTACTATACTAGAGAATTCCTGATCATTGAGAAATAGACGGATATTATTACACGAATGTAATTGCAATTCCCTTCTTTCCTGCTCTACCTGTTCTACCAATCCTATGAATATAATCCTCATATGTTTGAGGGATATCAAAGTTGATAACATGGGTAATGTTGTTAACATCAAGACCTCTTGAAGCAACATCTGTAGCGATGAGTACCTTAAGGTAGTCATTCTTGAATGCCGTTATAATTCTTGTCCTTTGAGCCTGTCTCTTATCACCATGTAGGGCATCAACCTTTATTCCTTTGAGGGTTAACTCTCTGGTTAGTTTCTCTGCTTCTCTCTTGGTTCTTGTAAAGACGAGAACTTTTTTGAACTCTTCTTTCTTGATTAGATCTGCAAGAACATCAATCTTACTATCTCCTCTTGGGACTCTAATTACATCCTGATCTACATTCTTTCCTGGTGACTGTTTCTCAACTTCAACCTTTACTGGTTCTCTAAGGAGAGTTCTTGATATATCTTCAGCCTTTTTATTCATTGTTGCGGAGAAGAATAGTGACTGTCTATCTGGGTTTAATTTATTGGTGATATATCTAATATCATCAATGAAACCCATATCTAGCATTCTATCTACCTCATCTAAAACAACGTTATTAATACTATCTAATCTGATTGCTCTTCTCTCTGAGATATCTTTCAATCTTCCTGGAGTTGCAATTATGAAGGCAGGATTTCTTCTTAATATATCCATTTGTACGTGGATACTATTTCCACCAATAATTAATACAGATCTTAGACCTGTATTATGTGCTAACTGGTAGAATTCATCCTGAATCTGAAGTGCAAGCTCTCTTGTTGGTACAACTATAAGGAATCTTTGTGATCTATCTCTAATTCCTTTGTTAACCATAGGGATTAGGAATGCTGCTGTCTTACCCGATCCAGTACTTGCAAGTCCGAGAATATCCTTTCCGGCGAGTATATGTGGGATAGCCTGGTATTGAATCTTGGTTGGAGTTGTATACTTCTTAAATGCAATATTATCCTTTAGCTGTTCTGCTAAATCAAAATCTAATATGTTCTTGTCTGTTTCGTAGATACTTGGAAGGTCCTCATATACTGCTTTTGCAATTAACTGATCAACCCTGATTCCAGAGCCACCTCTACTGTTATTTCTTCCTCCACCATATCCTCTACCTCCGTACGATCTCGGGTATGAAGTTCTTCCTCTTCTTCTAAAATTGTTCATCATAAAATAAGTGCTTAAAAATATTATTATCGTTACTACATAGGGAAGCGAAAATAAATAATGGTGTCACAGAGCGGTTTCTCTTAACTATTTCGTTTCATCTACATGTTACAAGTACCCATTATACCACTAAAGTTGATAAATAGATAATACAGCCTATAGCCATTTACATTTATGGGAGAAAAGAATAGAATATGGAAAGTAATATTTGAATATCATTTTGTATGGTAGCAGGTGGAATCCCGGCAACAGAAGTGGAGGGAGTAATAAGCAATGGAACCCCTGTTTGTGTAACATTCCATGATGGAGCTATTGCTTTAGGTGAATATGACATGGATAATACTGGAGCTGGTTTATATGGTTTTGTTAGTATTACCAATCCGCAAACTGTTTTGCCTGGTGCTAAAAGTTATTTCCTATGTATTCCAGATAAAATAACTCCTCTTTCAGAGATTAGTGCAGAAGGAATTATGGATAAGATTATTTGTTTGCCTGGCGAAATTAGAAGCAATCTAGCGAAACTTAGGATTATTGCTTTGTATAGAACTGAATTAGTATCTACTGAGTTTCAGAGTTTTCTAGAGGAACTAATAAAACTGTTCTAATCAATTTTCCTGAGTGATATACTGAGTTATAATCTTAGATTAATCCTATGAAAGTCATTCTTCTTAGTGGACAGAGTCTGAATAATAGGTCGTGGATTGAGGAAGTTGGTGTGAGTTTAAAATCACACGGCCTTACCCCCGATGTTATTCACTACTCTCATTGGGATATTGGAGGAAATAGTGCTGATGTTGAAAAAGAAACAGAGAAGCTAGTAGAACTTGTAGGTGGAATTAACGGAGATTACTGTATATTTGCCAAATCAATCGGGTCTGTAATAACGTTCAATTCGGTCTCAAAACTTAGTAACCTTCCAAAGTTTGCTGTAATGGTCGGAGTACCCCTAAATACAGCAAAAGAGTCGGGTTATAATCTCAATGAACTTAGTTTGAAAGTGAACTTTCCTGTTTGGATATATCAAAAAAGATCTGATCCATACTGCAGTTTTACGGATTTAAAAGCTATTGAAGGAGGAGTTATAGTGGTGAAAGAATACGAATGTGTAAATGAGCCTAATAACGATCACCACTATGCAAATATGGATACCATAAAGAATATAGTAACTAATGCCTTAAATCTCTCTAAACCTTAAATCCCAGTTCTCTTAATACATCACTTGTCTTTTCAAATACCTTTTTCTCCTTCTTAAGCCTTCCATAGTAGTCACTTTCATTGAGAAGCATCTCTTCTATAAGCTTGTTTGTACCTGTTATATATACTTTTCTTCCTCTAGATTCTATTGACTCTATAATCTCATCAAGAATATCAATACCATCAAGATCAATAAAATATAGCTCCCTTAATCTAATTATGATATTCTGACTCCCATTTAATCCATTCTCAAATCTGGAAAGATGTGATTCACCATTTATGTACACAAGAGAACCCTTAATTGTATATACGAGTGTGTGACTCTTTTTTAACTTTCTGGAAAAATCCTCCTCGGAGGTACTCTTCACCTTCTTTCCACCTTTCTCGTTAATCATTAGATCAAATTGCCCTTTCGACAGAGTATCAATGAAGAGAAGGAGCGCTGCTGTAGCTCCTGCAAGAAGGCCAATGATGGGGTCTTCTACAATTGTTATAACTGCCACTGCCATTGCTAATGTGAAGCTCTTCTTGTCTAAGTGGAACATTCTAATTAAGTGGTGCATTTCAACCATTCTGATTGCAACAAAGACCAAAATGGCTGCGATTACTGCCATAGGTATATATTTGAAGTATGTGAGGAATATAAAGGAGATAATGACAATGAAGATACTGTTTATGGTTGCCGATAGCTTATTTGTGGCTCCAGATTTAATATTAAGGGAAGTTCTCGCCAAGGCTGCTGTAGCAGGCATTCCCCCTGCAAATCCGGATATTATATTAGAAACACCTAATGCAAAAAGTTCTTTCCTTTTATGATGTTTTGTCTGTGTCATACCATCTGCTATCTTTGCAGAGATCATTGTTTCAAGGATTGCAACAACTGCAACTGTTATGGCAGGGACTATAACTGCAGTACTTAGGTTTAAGTCGATAGGGAGAAAGAGTGTAGGGGTAATATCTGAGAACTTAGCGCCTAATGTAAGTATTGAAATCGGAATTATAGATTTAACAGAGAGATACCCTAGAAGGATACCAACGGGTGCAAGTACAATTGCTCCAGGAAGTTTTGGAAGTTTCTTCTGGAAAAGGAAAAGAGCCCCCAAGAATACTGCGAAAACAGAAAGTGAAGGTATGGATATAAGGTTAAGGTGGGAGAAGGTTTCAAATACATTTTCGATGAATCTCTCATGTGTTTCCAATCCTGATATTCCAAGAGCAGAGTTTAATTGATTAAGGGCAATTATGAAGGCAACGCCTAAGGTGAAGCCCTGAACGGTACTTGCAGGGATATATTTAAGGTATTTTTCGAACTTAAGGAAGTATGCAAGAAGAATCATAATTCCAGATACTATTGCCAGCATTGGTAGGCTTCCAATCCCATGGGTTAAAGCATATGCGGCTAGGATACCTGAGAGGGCTCCTGTTGGCCCTACAATGTTGTAGTGACTGCCTCCAAGCAGTGAGGCCACAAACCCCGCCCATATTCCCGTCACAATACCCATAATTGGGGTTGCTCCTGAAGCTACTGCAAGTGAAACAGAGAGGGGGATTGATATCAATGATACTGTGAGTCCAGATTTCCAATTGAGTGAGAAGTTCTTGAGTATGTTTTTCATAAAATAATATTGTAAATAAATATGGGAAAAGATGTTTAGGATTATATTCCTACTTCTTTTTTGTGACAAGTGGGGAATAGATAATTCAAAATGATATAAACTTTCCTCAGGGTACTTCCCTTGTTATAATCAAACATGAAATATACTCTTAATGATAAATATTTGGATTTGTGGAAAGCAGCTTTTCAATATCAAGATACTAGAAATGACAAAGGACATGCATATATAGTATCTCTGTATGCTCAGGATATCTGCGAACAGGAAAAATGCAATCCCGATATTGTAGTCCCATCCGCAATTCTTCATGATATTGGTTGGAGCAAACTTCCCTTAGAAGAGAGAATGTCTGTTTTTAAATATGGAGTACCACAGAAGGAGAGGACAAGAATAAGAGAGAAACATCAAAAAGAGTCTGTTAGTTTAGCAAGGGGGATATTAAATGATGTCGGTCATGAAAAGGAGTATGTTGAAGAGATTTTGGAAATAGTTTCTCAACACGATACAAGGACTGGATTCATAAGTGATAATGAAGGGGCTATGAGAGATGCTGACAAGCTTTGGAGGTTTGATGATTATGGTTTCCTAAATGACAACCAAAATTCAGGTCTGCCGTTTGATATCGAAATTTCATATTTAGAGAAGAAACTCGCTGATGAGGGCTTCCTATATTTTAACTCCACTAAAGCTAAGGCTCAGCAGTTGCTCCGTAATCTCAAGGCAAAGTATTTGAACTAGTCTGAATACCTTCTCCTATATTCCAAACCAATGCGTATTAATATAGAATGATTGTATGAAAACCGAATTAAAAGAAAAAAGTATTTCCAATTACGCATTTGTGGATAGTCAGAACCTTAACCTTGGAGTTAGGAAAAAAGGTTGGAGATTAGATTGGGGAAAGTTTAGACTATTTTTGAGAAATAAGTATAAGGTGAGCAAAGCCTTCCTATTTATTGGTTTTATAGAAAGTAACGCAAGTCTATATCGAGAACTTCAAGAAGCTGGATATATACTAATCTTCAAAAATGTTTTGGGTATAAAAACAGGTGAGAAGGTTACATATAAAGGGAATGTTGATGCAGAACTCGTTCTTCATACTATGATTGAACTGCCAAACTACGAATCGGCGGTCATAGTCTCTGGTGATGGTGATTTCTACTGTCTAATTGAGTATCTAGAGAAGATTAAGAAGTTGAAAAAGATAATTACACCAAACAATAGGTACTCCTCATTGCTACGTAAGTATGCCCCATACATCACAGATGTATATTCATTAAAGGATAAACTGGGTATAGAGAAAGAAAATGAGAGGCATTCCCGCGGTAAACAAGGTTAACCTTTGGTAGTCCTCTCATCGTGATGTCCAATTATAATGGAATGAGACGAATAAGTAAATCTCTATCCTATTAGAAATTTCAAAAGTTCATAGACTAATATTCCTGGCCATACCATTGCCTTGAAAATTCCCAAAACTCCCATCCAAAACGATGTTGCACTTGTTAAAAAATATATGAGGGCACCTAGGAAGCCCAACCCGTATCCAGCATTTGTTGCTCCGTCTCTGAATTTTTCTCTCATAATTCTTAATATTAATTTAATATTAGAATTGTAGCACTTAAGCGAAAAGATTTGTTATGTGGTCTTGAAATTGTCCTACTGTAGATACATTGTAGTCTAGTACAGCCTTATATATGTCTATGCTGTTAACATTATTCCTATATTTAATTCCATCAGAATATTCATTCTTTATCTTTAATATTAGCTCTCGCTTCTCGGGGTTCTTTTCCAGAAGGTCAAGAAATCTTGGGGTTATAGCTAGAACATCTTTAATATATTCTTCATTAGGAGTTGAGTACCAGATATCGAATTTCCATGATTCATTCTCATGTATAACAATTAGTTCCCAGTAGTATCCGTTGGTATAGCCTTCTTCATGATGGGATTGGTAATCTGCAAATCCTACGGTTTGGAATTGAGGATTATGTAGGAGCTCAGTTGTTACAGCAATTGCCTTCTCTCTACTAATCTCATCTGCTATTACAAGGAGATCTATATCGTTTCTGAACATGAGGTTTAGTTTTACACTTCCTACAATCTCAACCGTCCCTAACTTTGAAAAGGTCTCCACAACACCAGTTGATCTGAGAATCTCATTTGCGACTTTGTATTTTGTATTGGAGAGTTCTAGGAGATTACTTTCCATTTATATTTATCTATCCGTTGATTCTTGAATATACCATTAGTAACAGGAAGGCTAATATACAACCTCCAAGTCCAATTAGAACATTAATATACCATTTATCCTCCTTATTATACTTTCTTGTTAGGTTGTAGATTACAATCGAGAGAATTGAACCGACTACGCCGATTGTTCCCCAGATAATTGCAACGAGGTCATAGAAGTTCTCTGCAGATTTATCCATTACAAATGAATATATAAAAAAACCTAGTGGGAAGAGTAACAGATGGATATATTTCATATGTAATCAAGGTATATAATTAATATATATTCATAGTATCATTGGGTATTGAGATACTCAATAGAGTTATAGTTCTAGAATCATATCTATACAATCATAGTTCTCATCATATTTAAATCTACCTAGTTCCTTAAATCCATTCCTAATGTAGTACTTAATTGCTTTTTCGTTGTCTGCAAAAACTCCTCCCCATAGGATAACTCTTTTCTGTCCCATCTCCTTTGCTACTTTTACAATATATGGAAAAATCTTAGAACCTAATCCAGTTCCTTGATGATTATCGGAAACGCATGGGCCGAACCTGCAGTCTTCTCCTTGCTTGAGTTTAATGTTATATCCTTTGAACCTATCTATATCTTTCTGAACTAAATCCATACTGAATTCAACTAAAGCCAATACTTCATCATCAACTATCGTTATGAATCTAACTTTGTCATACTTGTTTATATCATTACACATCTGTTGAGCAGTTACTAAATCGAAACTGTCTAATGTGTAGTATCTTTGCGTAGTAGGGGAGAGTGATTCTAGAAAAGTGGATAATACCTCCGTGTCACCTTGTTCTAAAGGTCTAAATATCGCAACCTTACTGTTGTTTAATGGGATTTCATATCTAAGTAGAGGAGGATTGTTTGCAATATCACTTATGGTTAGTGCCATAAGATGATTCTAATACATTGGGAAAGAAAGTTCTATCTTACTCTTTTGGTGTCTTCTTTACTGCCTTTTTAGCAACTTTCTTAGGTTTAATCTCTACTTTCTTTGTCTCAACCTTTTTCTTAACAGGAGTCTTTACTTCTACTACTGTTTCTACAACGGCTTTCGTTTCAAGAAGTTTGATTATTCTATCTAATTTCTCACCTAATTCTCTTAGTATCTTTGCACTGTTATCAGCTTTGACAATAGGGGTATAGCTTTTAACATCCTTAACTCCCTCATGTGTATTTCCTCTCTTTTCAAAACATCTGCTACAGAATATTGCTTTTCCTTCACTTGGTTTGAAAGGAAGTTTACAGGCTCTACCACAATCATCGCATACTGCATCGTACATTACTCTTGTGTCAGAATCTCTAGACTCTCGTCTATCATTCCTCTCATATCTATCGTTTCTTTCATATCTGTCATTTGTTGAATTTCCTAATTTTTCGAAACAATTACTACAGTATATTGGTTTACCTGCAGTTGGTCTAAACGGTACTTTACAGTCATTTCCACAGTTATCACATACTGCATCGTACATAGTTGGTTTTTCAGATCTATCTCTGTTATATCCACCATCTCTTCTCCCATTGTTTCTATCGTTATTGAATCTTCCCATTATTTTCACTTTTAATTTACCCTACACTATACGCTAAATATGGGAAGATTGTTAGTATAATAATATTTTGGTTCAATCCAATTGAAGATATACGAATTATGAAGTAAACTTAGAACAATAATATTACTACTCATTCTATGTCAAAAATAACTTCTACTAGCCCGGATAAGTCATTAGGAGTCGTAGGTGAGATTGAGATAACTTCTGAATCAAGGATAAAAGAAATCGTTTCAACTGCAAAAGAAAGCTTTGAACAATGGTCCAAACTGACTGTTGAAGAAAGGAAAGAATACCTGGAAAAGCTATATAGTGCATTTGAGGAGAAGAAGGAAGAGCTTGCACATTTGGAATCAAAAGAGATGGGGATGCCAATTGAAGAAAGTAAAGTTGATTTGGATTCAGGTCTTAACTACTTTAGATGGTATCTAGATAATGCATCAAAATACCTATCACCTGAGGTGAGCTTTGAAAATGAGACTGAAATCCATAAGGTATATTACGAACCAATCGGAGTTGCTGCAGTGATTATGCCTTGGAATTTCCCATTCTCCAACCTAATCTGGGGAGCTATTCCAAACCTTATGGTAGGGAATACCGTTGTATTCAAACATTCTGAAGAAGTTGTTGTAACCTCTAAAATGTACGAAGATATTACCTCTGCTGTCGGATTGCCTAATGGGGTATTCAATATCATCTTTGGGGCAGGAGAGACAGGAGATCAACTTGTCCATTCTGACATTGATTTAATCTGCTTTACAGGAAGTACTAAAACAGGACAGTATCTTTACAAAGTTGGAGCAGAAAAGATGCTTAAAGTTCTTCTAGAGTTAGGTGGGTCAGCACCAGGAGTATGTTTTGAAGATGTGGATCTTGATAATGCTGTCGAAACAGTTTTCATTAACAGATTTGGAAACTGTGGGCAGATATGTGATGGATTAAAGAGAATGATTGTACATGAATCCGTTGTAGACGAATTTACCTCTAAAATGAAAGCAAAACTTCAGTCAATCAAAGTTGAAAACCCTCTTGATGAAGATACCAATATTGGACCTTTGGTTGCGGAAAGGCAGGCTGTACTTCTCGATGCTCAAATGAAAGACGCAGTAGAGAAAGGTGTGGAGGTAGTTATTGGAGGGGGTAGGAGTGAGAACATGGAAGGAGCATACTACATGCCAACCATTCTTCGAAATGTAACTACAGATATGCGAGTTTGGTCTGAAGAAGTTTTCGGTCCAGTACTACCAGTCCTAACATTTAAAACGTATGAAGAGGCAATTCAACTTGCTAATGACACTCCTTATGGTTTGGGAGGCTATGTGTTCACTGGGAACAAGGAACTTGGTGAAAAATGTGCTAGAGATATTAAAACTGGTATGGTAAGTGTGAATGGGGCTTTCTATGTAGTACCTGATGATCCATTTGGTGGTTGTAAAATGTCTGGAATTGGACGTGAGCATGGTCGATGGGGACTGAGAGAACTTACTGAAATTAAAGTTATTGCTACTTACAAGTAAGTTTTAAAATCTCTAGAATCTTCTCCTCATTCTTTGAGATATTTCCATCTCTTTCAAAAGCATGAGGAAGTGTACTCTCCTCTATATATTCACCTCTGTTTCTTTCAGGAGTATTACTGTAGAAGCTCTTAACCATATCATTATTTAATCTTGTATATTTGTTTGGATTATCTAGCCCTCTTCGCTCTACTTCCACATAACGATCCCCTTCAGTATTTCTGATTGTGAAATTTACAACATAAACTTTAACTCCCGAGCTAATCTGTTTCATCATAGTACTCACAGTCTCGTACCTCGGGTTATACTCTTCTATACCAGTCCATGTGTCAGGATGAATACTCAGACCTTCCTGAGTTGTATAGTAATCAGCAGGGTCAAGATATACTGCCTGCTTAAAGTGTTTACTTAAAGACTGATTTGCCAAAACATAAGTCATTGGAATCGATCCGCTACTTGTAGAAATGAGTGAGATTGAATTATATCTATAAGTTCTATTTATGTATGCGACTAACTCTTCAAGGTCAGATATCAACTGTGTTGGGGTATCACTCTTCCCACTTTCTCTTCCTCTGAATGAAAAAAGTAGCAAATCTTGTTTTAAACTATCAGAGATCTTCTTTCCAAGTTCAAGGTACGTATCTTTCGTATCACCATCACCACCAATGAATATAATTAAATCTTTGGAATTCTGTTCTAATAGTATGCAATTAATACTCTCTTCACGCCCTGTATCATTTATTGAGAAACTCTTCATTATATTTTCTTTATTAACTATTCTTTAGAAACCGTTGAGTTCGTACCTTTACCCGAAACAAAGTAGTCTATATATGAAATTACTTTCCAATATAGATCTCTTAAAGTATCTAATATCGATTGTGGAAAGTAGTATCCTCTTTTAACTACATCTCTAAAGGCATAATCTAATCTACTATTAATTCTTATATACGACTGAGAGGTTTGGGTATTGAAATTTGGATATATTTTTACAATATCCTTTGAGATATCCTTCGAGTTAGGTTCTAAAGGAAGTGTAGGAGTTTCCAGAATGCTCCTGATTATAATATCTACTGATATAACATCATGGATTTTAACCCTCTCAGCTGTTACATTAATCCCATCACTATTATGTTTAAACTCATTAGGAACGTTTAACGTGACAAGGTTGTTTGTTAGACCATGTATAGCTAGTGGCCTTGCATCGCTCGTTCCCCCAGCCATTCCCCTTTGTATATTCAGTCCTGTCCCTTCAACAATATTGTTTATTAAACTTTCTGAGAGATTTGAAATATCTCCTTTTGATGAGTATATACAGGTAGTCTCTGATACATTTAGAACAAGCCCATTCTCATATCCTAAACTTGAATATTGAGGATCGTCAGTCGTTGGATACACCTTCATAGATTCTAAATTGATAACGATATCCTCACCGGTAAGTTTCAAAGAGTTCTTCTTCGATATATGGAATGAACTCTGTTGAAGAACCTCTTCGTGTTTTGTGAAAAGGAAGATAATATCGAAATCATGTGATTCGATACGCTTCATATTGTTAAGAAGGATTGCGGTTGCGATATCGTTGTCGTGACTTCTTCCTGATATATTAATCTCATCGAAAGTTACATCCCCCACATCCCACAGTCCTTGGGAGTTCTTTGGAATATTGAAATCGGCATTAATTAATACCTTGCTCTCATCTCTACCATAGACCTTTGATATCTCAGCATCACCAAGGTATTTTCCTTCTGGTGAGTATATATTTAAGGGTTTAAGATTTTTCAATCTATCTAGGTACAGTGATCCGAAAGCTATTCCTTCTTTACTATCTTTAAAAACAAATCCTGGGTGATCTAGATGCGAAATGAACAAGATCTTTTTCCTCCTATCCTCTCCATGATTTAGTTTTGCACTGATGTAGTATGGAGTCTCCTTATACTCTAAGCCGGCATCTTTAATTTTCAGTTTTATATACTCAGATCTTAGTTTTAATGAGTATGGAGCGTTCGGAATTGCGTATAATTCCTTTACAATTTTCCTTAACCTTTTATCAAGCATATTGAAGTATTACAAATATTAATATAGTAATCACTATTTGAAGAACCCATGCAGTTTTGATTACTCTCCACTGTGACCAACCCGAATTTAGAAGGTGAAGATGTAGTGGGGCAATACTAAATACTCTTTTCTTAAATACTTTAATACTCACAATCTGAATTAAACTCGAGAGGCCTTCTATGAGAAAGAGAGATATTAGCGGAAGGGTATACATAAGATTGTATCTGAATGTGAGGAAGGCGAGTATTACACCAATTGTATATGAGCCACTATCTCCTAGAAATACCTTTGCAGGTTTAATATTGAAAAAGATAAAGACGAGGAGAAAGGAAACCGTAACTAGGATGAGTGTGAAGAATGAGGAGAAACCGAAGGTAGAGTATTCAATATATGCAAAAAGTATAAACACAGGTATTGCAATTCCTCCTGCAAGACCGTCAAGACCATCTGTAATATTAAATGAGTTTAGTATGAAGGTTGAGAGGAGTGATAGTACAACAGAATACAGCAACGATTGAGAAATGAGATATGTGATAACGAAGAAGACTATAGCTTGTAAAACCATCTTATACCTGGCTTTAAATCCCCATTGTCCAGCCCTCTGGTAGAAGAAAAACTGATAGATATCATCTGCAAGACCAAGTGAGCCAAGTAAAATTGAGCCAATTACTACAGAGAGTGTCGTAGGGTTAAATGTAAAAAGAAAGATTGAAACTAGAAGATTCAGGATGAAGAAAATACCGAAACTTGAAGGAGTACTCATATCATCAAGCAAATGTTTATAGTACTTCTCGTTTCTCTGAACTTGTTTCTCTTTCGGAAGATCTTTTCGTTTATAGAATCCCTTATCCCTTAGTTTCTTTATTAGAAATGGAGAGATAAGGAAGTCAGCAAAAAATATAATCAATATTAATATTATTTTCTCCATAAGGTAATAATATCATGATGAAGGAGATTTGAAAGACTACCTATTCAAATACGTGAATTAGCTCTATTAATACAAGATAACTATTGACAGTATTAGGTAGCTAATATAAAATGCAAAAACAATGAATCAGTTTATTAAACATACATATCTTCCTTGCATCCTTTGGGCCTTTATTTTTAGGTTCATACCATTGGGAGATATAAGATTCATTTAAACCAAACCAAATTAAACGAAAATTATAACTCCCAGAAATGGGAGTTTTTTCTATATATACCTAAAAATATGAAATTAGGAATAAAAAATAAAGTAATTGTAGTGACAGGAGGGGCAAATGGAATTGGGGAAGCGATTGTTCGCGGATTGTATGCTGAGGGTGCTCTACCAGTAATTGTAGATAAAGACTATAAGAAAGCAAAGAAAATTGCAAAAGAACTAAATGGTATAAACTCTCCAGGAGTATTCAAGTGTGATTTGGCAGACCATCTGATGACAGAAAGTGTAATTGAGGATATATGTAATCTGTATCCAGAAATCTATGGTTTGGTTAATAATGCTGGGGTAAATGATGGAGTTGGGTTAGATGCAGACATTTCACAGTTCGAGTCTTCACTCTGTAAGAATCTCACCCACTACTTTCAAATGACAAAGGGCTTTATTGAGAAAATAAAAAGGGAGGAAGGTTCAATAGTTAACATATCTTCGAAGGTTTCTCTCACAGGCCAAGGAGGAACTTCAGGGTATGCGGCTGCAAAAGGAGCCATCAATTCCCTGACAAGAGAGTGGGCTGTAGAGCTTGCTCCATATAACGTTGATGTTAACTGTATCATTCCGGCTGAGGTTATGACTCCTCAATATCAGAAATGGATATCTCAGGATAAATCGGCGAGTGTACGGCTTTCTCACATAGTGCAGAAGATAAATCTTGGACATAGATTAACCCAACCTGAAGAGATTGCTAACTACGCATTATTTCTGCTTTCGGATAAAAGTTCCCACTTCACAGGACAATGGGTCTTTGTGGATGGTGGATATACACATTTAGATGATTCAAAAGAATATGAATAACGAACTAAAAAGAAAAATAGAGAGATTTTGTAGAAAGAATATGGGTCGTGAATCTGGGCATGACTACTCACATGCCCTTCGAACACTTGAGTGGACTAAAGAGATCTGTAAACGGGAGGGGATTAAAAGAACCGTTGATTATGAAATTGCCGCTATGTTACACGATGTAGCTTTAGGACTTTGTACTAGAGCTGAACATGGGGAGGTTGGCTCGAGAATGGTTTCAAAGTTCCTAAGGTCTAAAACTGATCTCCCTGAGAAAAGAATTGAGGCAATCGTTTATGTAGTTAAATGGCACAACAATAAGTTCAGGGCACCGAAATTAACAAAAATGTTAAAAGTGGTAACAGATGCAGACACTCTTGACCTTCTTGGAGCCGTTGGGATATGGAGAAGTCTATCCTCACTTGAAGCAGGTCAACTTAATTTGTCTCTTGACCTTCTCACTCTTAAAAAGCATGGAACATATGATGAGGAGAACCAGGGGGATAGGGTTTCAAACACCCACTCCCTTCTGGATCAACTAACCTTCCAGATTTCTAGCTATGAGACAATGTTAACTGAAAGTGGAAAGCTTCTGGGACAACCTCTTGTGAACTTCATAAAGACCTTTCGATATATGTTTTGGAATGAATTAGGATCAAAATATTTAAAGAGATATAAATAATGGAATATATAGATACTCACGTACACATCTGGAAGTATACTGAAGAGGAGTATGGATGGATTGATGAGAATATGGAAACATTGAGGAAAGATCATCTGGTTGGAGCCTTAAACAGCGAGAGTGAGGTTGGGAAAGTGACCTCGAAGATTCTTGTACAAGCGAGGCAGACTACTCAGGAAACGGACTTTCTTCTTGAAGCTGCTCGAGTGAGTCGTGATGTTGTTGGAGTAATTGGTTGGATAGATCTGAAATCTAAAATTTTAGAAACTGATCTAGAAAAGTTTCGTGATGCCCCTCTCTTAAAAGGGTTTAGACATATTCTACAGACCGAACCTGATAGTAACCTAATGTTAGATAGTGAGTTTGTTGATGGTGTTAAAAAGATTCTTAAAAAGGATTATATATATGAAATCCTTATATACCCGACTCAGATTTCCAAAGCATTGGAATTTTTGAAGTCTGTTGGTGAAGGGAGGCTTATGTTAGACCACTGTGCCAAACCTAGAATTAGAGATGGGAAAGCTTTTGATGAAGAGTGGAGAAGGGGGATTATTGAACTCTCAAAATTTCCCAATCTATACTGCAAGCTATCCGGTCTTCTTACAGAAGCCAAATGGAATTCATGGAATATCGAAATGTTCAGGCCATACCTTGAAACAGTACTGGAGTACTTTGGACCGGATAGGATTGTCTGGGGATCTGATTGGCCAGTATGCAAACTCTCAGGTAGCTATGATGACACTATCAGAATTCTAGATAACTGTTTACAGTCTGAGATTAAAGATAATGTTTTCTATAAGAATGCTAAATTATTTTATAAACTAAAATGATAGAGAAGGAGAAAAAAGTTCTTTCTAAGTTGGAATCATTAGAAAGCGTAAATATACATCTGGCAGAGTTTGAACATGTAATGGATTATAAAACTCTTGAGGGAGGGCATATTGACCCTAATGTCCTTTCTGCAGGGATGTTTCCATGGTTGCTTAGAAATATTCTTAATACCTTATATAAGGAAAGAGAAGTTAAAGCCATGAGTTTAGATCTCCCAGAAGGAATTAAGTTTAATTTAATCCAGCTTTTCAAGGAATCCTTCCCATCTCTTAAAATGCCAGAGTGTGAACAGTTAGCTATCGAAAGCTATCGTGGATATTTTAATATGTTTGGTGATACATCTCACATTGACCAGCTATTTGAAACTATAAAGAATACGTTAGAGAAGATGAAGGAGAAGAGAGATAAGTTCTCTTCTAAGTATAAGAACGATTCGAAGTTTGCAAAAACTGTTTTTGAAATCCCAACTCTTTGGTCTGCTCTTCTTCCGGAGGTGTGGGCGAAACATAGAGTGAGTCTGGTTGAGGAGCTATACCTTAACGTAAGTCGTAATACAAATATCTCTGGATTTAAGGTCCCATTGCTCAGTGGGGTATGTGATTTTATAGAAAACGCAATGACAAATCTAGATATCCCTAAAGCAGGAGTGTATGCCTCTTTCAAAGTAGAGTTTGAAGGTGATTTTGGATATGCAATCAAGTACCTTACAGAAAAGAGCTTTCCAAAGGTCGAGGTGAGAGTTTTAAATGACCTCCATCACAATAGTAGTCTCTTTGCAGTAGTTCCATTAGCATCCCTCTCTGCCCTTCTTGGGAAAGAGAAGCGTAATACGTTGTATAGACTTTTGATTCATGGAAAATACAAAGTGAAAGGAGGTTTAAATACTGTTGAATTGGAAGATAGAAAGTACCCTCGAATTGAGTACAGTCCTAAGTGGAAACATAAAGCCAAGTTCATGTTAAGTAAAAGTATAGTAGACGAACTTGATGGTATATATTCTGTAAAAGAGCTCCTTACAAAGTCCTTCGATCAGTATGCCTATCTATGGGAGCATAGCAACCAAAAGACCTTTGATCTTAGGAATAAGTCTGAGAGGGTGATGTATCTCTCGAACGCTATTAATGCGAAAGGTTCTTTTTTTAAAATATATGAGAGCATGGAGGAGCTTCATAATCTAGGAATTGAGTATCCAAAGACTACATTTGTGAGCGAGAATGAGAAGGTTCAAGAAACAGATCTAGGAAAGGAGGTTGTTTTGAAAGAAGGGGGATTATGTTCTACAGGAGGCAAAGGGGTTCTAAGATTGCCCACTGTAGATATAACGCCAGAACTTCTCGCACAGTATAATTCTCCAATACTACAGGAGTATGTTGACAATCTTATGCTAGAGATTGATGGCTTGCCATACTATGGTCATATTAGGATGATATCTGTTCTTAACTCTGATGGTGTTCCATTTCATCTTGGTTATGGTCTTAAAGCAACATCAGGATTCAATAGCTCTTCATATAGAACCGTGGCTCTCTTCTTCGATTCGAGTGGAGAGTTTAGATTTGGCATGAAAGATATGTCTAAAAAGATTCCGTTGTTTAGCCTTAAAGGTGAGAATATAAAGTTTAAGTATAAAAGTCTGAATCATGCTTTTGAAAAAGTCCGTTATAACTGGTTGGTTGGTATGTACTACCTTAATGAATACTGTAATTCAAAGATGATAAAGAAGAGGTTCAACTCACTGGTTAAAGATAGGATACTGGCGGAGAGCTTCGTGATAGAATAAGTATATCGTGTTTATGTATTTAATATAATAATTAAATTTATCTTTTATTTTTATGAATATAGAGAAGTATAAAGAGCTGCTCAAAGAGTATGTCTCCTTTCAAAGTATCTCCACTGATCCTGATAAAAAGGAAGGGGTATTACAGACCGCAGAGTGGTTAAGAAAACTCTTTGAAGAGTATAAGTTCCAGACACAGTTCCTTACATATGGAACACTCAATCCTGTTGTATTTGCAGAGTATAAGGCTGAAGGGGCAACTAAGACAGTACTTGTTTACGGCCACTACGATGTTCAGCCTGCAGAGAAAGAAGCAGGATGGAATAGCGAACCTTTCGAACTTACAGAAGATAATGGAAGACTATATGCTAGAGGTATTGTAGATAACAAGGGAGAGAATCTTATCCATATTTTTTCAGTCCTTGAACTCATTAAAGCAAACAAGCTTAAATACAATGTAAAATTCCTTATAGAAGGTAATGAAGAGACTGGAAATATAGATGATATAGGTACCCTGATGGAAGAGAATGTAGACCTTCTTAGATCTGATTATGTTCTTGTCTCGGACGGAGAGCTAGTTGGTGGCCAGGTCGCCATTGAGTCTTCATATAGAGGGGGTTGCAGTATTACAATCCGTTATAAGGTTGCAAATAACAATACCCACTCTGGTTTGTATGGAGGAGCGGTTCCAAATGCAGCATACGAACTCTCCAAGCTTCTTGCCAAGGTCTATGATGAAAATAATGTGGTTACATTCCCTGACTTCTATAAGGGAGTCCTTGAAGCTACTCCAGAAGAGTTGGAGAACAACCGAAGACTTGCTGAGATTGGGCAGAAGGATGCACTCGCTCATCCTGGTTATAAAGCTCTTCGAACTGAGAATAACCAATATGATTTCTATACACAGACAGGCCTAAGACCAACAATGCAGGTTACAGGATTGAAGTCTGGGTATATTGGTAACGGATATTCAAATATTGTTCCAGCTATAGCAGAGGCAAAGATCAACCTTCGAACAGCACCTATGCAGGATACAGATGAGGTAGTTAAGGCGATAACAGAATTTGTTGATGCAAATACTCCTGATTATGTTGAGTATGAGATGGAGGTCTCTGGAAAGCATCCTCCTGTTAAACTTGATACCGGTGCTGAGATATTTAGAGAGGTTAGAGAGCTTCTTAAAGAGTCATACGGTACTGAGGTCTTCACATATAACGTTGGAGGTGCAATCCCTCTAATCGCGAAAGTAAAAGAGCTTTTCGGTATTGATACGGTTTCAGTTGGTCTTGCCAATGAAGATTGTAATATGCACGGTGCTAATGAAAATTTCAGATTAGATCTTTTGGAGAAGGGTCTAAAGTTCAGTGAGAGATTCTTTAGTAAGTAAGAGAGATACCAAGTATCGTTCTCAAATAGAGGTCCGTCTTTGACGGGCCTCTTGTTTTAGACAACAAGTATTAGAATATGGATATTGGTAATTAATAACGTTACCCCTTTCTCCTCTACTCTTCCCAAGTGATGGAACGAGGCCTATAATTAGATGCTTTTTTATGAAGGAGGTGAGTGCTGTGGGCAAGAAGCGCAGGAAGAAGAAAGGGAACAAATAGTGTTTCGAAATTCCAAAGAAAGGAGAATTCCGATGGCTGAAAAGTCCGAAAAGAGTAAGAAAAAGGCAAAAAAGAAACGCCGCACCCGTAAGAAAGTAGGAAAGAAGTAATTTCTTTCCAAAAAAGGTAGGGTGAGAAATCATCCGGAGGGAGAATCGAAAGATTCAGGAGCTAAAACTCCTCACCTGAAATTAGAATGATAGCAATATCTTCATATTAATTTCAAAAACCTCAAAGTAATACCCCTTTTCTTAATGTCCTATAAATATGCTATAATGCCTCTGTTTAACAAGATTTGTGACAGAAATAACAATTAAAATATTACAGATGTAATTATGAAATTCGTTATTTTTCACGGATCTTTTGGATCTTCAAATGGAAACTGGTTTCCAAATCTCAAATCAAAATTAGAATATATGGGGCAAACAGTATACTGCCCACAATACCCAATTGATGATGAAGAACATCTTTCAAAAGATCCTAATGCTCCCACAGTTCAAAATCTCGATTCCTGGATGAAAACCTTTGAGGCACAAGTTCTACCCAATCTTAAAGGAAGAGAGAAGATTTGCTTTATAGGGCACTCACTTGGTAATGTATTCATCCTTCATGTAATTGAGAAATACCGTATAAAAGTTGATTGTGCAATCTTTGTATCTCCATGCCTAGATAGGCTTCCAAAGGCAGATTGGAAATATGATAAGGTAAATTCAACGTTCTATAAAACAGATTTTGATTACGATACTCTACAGAAATATATCCCAGTCTCCTATGTCCTATACTCTGACACAGATCCGTATATAGAACCACACCGTGCTTTGCACTTTGCCAAAGTAATGGGAAGTTCACATATTATGGTTAGGAAAGCAGGGCATTTAAATGCTGAGGTTAATATGAATGAATTTCCACTTGTTTATGAATTGTGTGTTACAAGGCTTGACCTGAGCCTTTACCAGAAATATGCATACAGGCAAAAGGTTGAAGATACCGTCCAGAGTCTAAGACACCCAGGCAGTAAGTTTATAGAGATGACGCCCGAACAGCTAAATGATGAAGGGACTTTTCATTTCATGAATCTTACTAAAGGAGGCTTTGCAACATTTATGTCAAATGCAGATAAATGGAATCCTGAGGATGAATATTTTGAGGGAGGTAGAGCATTAGCGAAAAAGGGGCTAGATTTATCCCGTGTCTTTATAATTGTTAATCCAAAAGACCTTGAAAGACCTGTCTTGAGGAAACAGATTGAATTGGATTTGAAGGGAAAGATAACAGTCTATCTTATAGATTATGAGGACTTCAAAACGATTCGATGTGAAGAGGACTTTGGTATTTGGGATAATGAATATATCTGTGTTCAGCATAGGGACAAGAGTGGAAAAGTTACTGATGGAATAATTGATGCGAGGGTGAATTCTCTTTTGACCGCTCAGAACTGGAGAGACAGAATTGTTAGGTTAGCAAGAAAGATAGAGAAGATGGAGGATATAGGGTAGATTGCCTAACAGCTAAGCACTTTGAATTATGGAGTAATATAGTGCAGATAGCTTATAGTATTGGTATAATTACTCATGTATTCAAATCTAGAAAAAGACCTTGTAGGGTTAAAAATGTCAGCAGAGGTATTAGACTTTTATGGATTGTGTAATCGCTATGCCGAAGAAAGGCACATTACTCCCTGGGGACTTATTTTAAAAAACGTTGTGCCCGATATCTATTTAGCCGAATTTATTTCCATCCTTGAAGCAGAATATGGTTTAGAAGACCTCTCACATTCAGTTGCTTTCGGTGTAATGGAGGCTGATGCATTTCACCGACCATATATTAGAAATGTAAATGGAGTATCTAATGCAAAGAGGATATACAAAGTTATGGCAGGTTCCTTAAGGTGTGTGCGAGATGGTGAAATGAAAGAGTATACCCCTGAAAGTGAGCTCATGGTGGTTGGGAATCAGGATATATGTTCATTCAAAGCAGGAGAGGAGGGTTGTGTGTTTGCGATTATAGACTTCCCTGCGTTCGATTTAGGATACGACTTAAACGAAATATTTTAATCTTTCCTGTATCTATTGGGAAAAGCGCCAGAACTTATTTCAGAAGTTATCTTCTAAAGGTCTTAGAATATACTGTCTGTGGATCTAACATCTGATAGTCGTTTTCCCCTTTATCTCCATAGTTAAGTACCAATCTATACTCTCCAACGGGAAGTGGTGATGTTAAATCAATAGTAGATTCGTATGTATCACCAGATTTAATTTCCATTAGTCCAGGCATTAGCAGGCATACAAATTCTGAAAGGGTATAGTTTGACCAATCTCCTTCCTTTCTCTCAACTGTAGCGGATGGACCGGCACATGACTTTGAAGTTACATATATATTTTTATCTGTACCATTAACAACAATATACTTAATCCCTTTACTACTTATATCTGAAACCTGTACTGATACCCCAGTTGATGATTGGTCTGTATCAAATTTCTGAGATCTATAACTTCTATATAGAAAGTATCCCGAAACAAGAAGTATTAGAGTAACAATGATACTTATTATTGTGATAAGGTTTTTGTTTTTCATATTTGTTTTAAAATATAATAATTTACCTCCCTATCTTTCATACACTTTCGCTTTGCTTGTAAACCCGCTAACGGCACTCCCCACTTTATTTGGAAATATCTCAACTTTTAATTCCTCATCTGGAAGAACTTGTAAGAGTATAACTCCAAGAACCTGTCCCTCACTCCTTTTATAGTTTGCAACTTGTTCCAGTGACATAAAATTAGCAGGCTCAATCAATTGATATTTTACAATACCATCTGATACACCAACTTTTTCCGGATTAGGAGTATTTCCCTTTACATAGAAATGTCTTGCGCTTCCGGCGAAGTCTCCAATGGAAATCCATATATTTTCAGGCATAATTGCATCAAAACCAATATGTAGGTGACCTGACCAGTATGCATTATATCCTTCACCCTGAATGCCTCCATACCCGTTTGTTCCCTTTTCAAACCAACTCCCTACTAATTTTCCTGGAATGTCGTAATCTATCTTTCCTGAATACGGTTTGAACTTCCTCAAGTTTATACTATTCATCTCCTTCTGAAGATTCTCTGGGAAGTATGTAATGAAGTCGTCAGTATGTACCTTCCAGAATTCACTTCCATACATTGAGGGAGTTAAAAGCCCTGGAAGGGTGAGGTCCATGTTATATATTGCTGTATCAAGAGTTTGTCCACCTATTCTTCCAATCTCCTGTCCTGCTTTAATAGGTATTCGAATATCAGAGGCAAACTTTGTGGTATCTATATTAGGAACTTGAGAAAGGATAGAATCATCTAGACTTGTAACAAGGTCAAAGTAACTGATGGTTTGGCATGAGTGTTGCATTATTATCCTATATTCAATAGCTCTCTTCTCTTTTGTTCCCACAACCATCTCCCTTGTCCCTATCTCAACTATATATCCATCGGCCATAGCAAACACAGGATATTTATCTCTTGGTGAATTAAATATAATGGGGGAGAAGTATAGGTGATCTATTGGAGTTACATGACCTCCCACCACCATTCCTTGGGGTATGATTGTTCCTACATCACTTAGGTTCATAGGGAGGTTTTTCATTGATACTCTTTCATCTGATTCGCAATCTTTCTGCCATATGGATTCTCTATCTGATCCTTTGCCTGTTTCCGAATCATTCTCTTCAGTTATATTCTCTATGAGTTCACCACCCTTATCAATAGTCTCTTTTATCTTTTCTTCAGGCTTGAAAATGAGAAAAAGAGTTGATGTTAGGAGGAAGGTGGAAAGAATAATTAGGGGGATTTTGTACTTAAGTATGAAGGGTTTAAGTGCTAAAAGAATATTGTTCAATTTACTAGGTAGTAAAGTTATATTTTAGTATAGCAAAAAAAGGAACAGGCTAATCTATTATTCCCATCCTTTTAAGTCTTGGAACAACCTCATGTGCAAAAATTGAACTTACATTTGTTGTTTTCAAATCTTCTGAGCTAATCCATTTCAATTCTTTAACTTCGCTTGTTGGTTTTAGTTCTCCTTCCCATTTCTGAACTGTATATACATCCATCTGTAACATTTTTTCCTTATCGTCAGCTGCATTTGCATAGAAAGTTCCAAAGAAGGTAAGGTCTTCTGTTGAAACTGTTATTGAGAGTTCTTCGCTTAACTCTCTAATCAATGCTTCTTCACCTGTTTCTCCCTCCTCAATACTTCCTCCTGGAGCAATGTATATATTGCTATCAAAGGCTCTAGTAGTTAGTAATCTTCTATCTTTTATTATTATTCCTGCAGCCTTATGAATCTGTATATTTCTCATTGGGTAATGATAGCACAAAAGATAATAATTTGAAGTTACTCAAGCGTAAGAAGCTTGCCCCTTCTCCGTGTAGACAGTCGATATTAATGGTTAAAAATGAGCATCTGTACAGCATTCTTAAAAGTGGAAATATAGGGTTCAAATTCTCCTGAAGTGTCAAGACATAAGAAGTTCAATTTTGGTCTCGTATCGTTTATCTCCTCTGCTAACCTCATATATTGTTTATTCAACGCCTCCAGAAACTCAATATCAAAACTGTGTCCACCTCTCTGGAAATATGTTTGTGGCTGATTTAAAAGCATTATAAAGGACCAATCAACTTCGTCGGGATGTAAGAGTGATAATGTATGCTCTAAGTTTAAACCCATTTCTGGGAAATCTGCTAGCCCAAGTATCATTAACGTTCTTTTCCATACTATATGATCAATCAAAGATCGCTCACAGATAACTGGTGAAGGAGGAAGTATTTGCTCATCGATTTCACTGATTGTACTTAGAACTTCTAATATTTGAAAATCTTTATAGTGTTCTGTCATCTCAACTGCGTAGGGAGAAGTACCAGCCTTTTCAATTGCAGATTTTGGATCTTCTGGAACGAAGTTTAGAGCAGGGTAGAATTTTGTTCTAACGCTCATAATAAGACTTGTTTTTCCTGCTTTTAAACTGCCTCCAACTTCAACTACTCGATGGGTTATAGGAACTCGCTCTTGGTTATTTGATACTATCGTTAATCCATCGTAATCATGAATGTCTTTGCCATCAACCAGAGCTGTTGCTGCAAGTTCTCGTTCTAAAGTCTGTTTATTCAATAATATTTCTTTAAAATCTTTTTGGCAGTTGTATCTAGATTATACTGTAAAAGATTAGTTTTAAATATCTAGGTTTGTGTGAAAGTTTTTCCTTTAGTTATAAGCGTTTTAAATGATTGAGATCTTCAATCGTAAATGTTACATTTTAAGTAATTAATTGTAAGGCATAATTAATATAATATGAATATCCTTAAAACCTTTCCTATAAAGAGATTTTTAGCAATATTAGTATTAATAGATATCTTTTCTGTTTCTGCCTTAGTCCCCTCTGTATATGCAAACCACTCATGGGGAGGATATCACTGGGAGAGAAGTGTAAATCCATTGGTTCTTGGACTTGGAGATAATGTATCAACGAATTGGGATACATACTTATTAACTGCCTCAAGTGATTGGAGTGCCTCTTCGGTGCTTGATACAACAGTAGTTGCTGGTCAAACAAGTCCAAAGACGTGTAAAGTGGCAGATGGAAGAGTTGAGGTGTGTAATAGCAAGTATGGGAGGAACGGATGGTTGGGAATAGCATCTATTTGGATCAATGGATTACACATAACAAAGGGAACTGTAAAATTGAATGATACATATTTTAATACTGCAAGATACAACACTCCATCGTGGAAGAGATTTGTAATGTGTCAGGAGGTAGGGCATATATTTGGTCTAGACCACCAGGATGAGAACTTTGATAATACAAACTTAGGCTCTTGCATGGACTATACGAGTAATCCTTCAGGGACTGCTGGTACTAATGGCTCGTTAAACAATGAACACCCAAATCAACATGACTACGATCAGTTGGTAAGTATATACTCTCATTTGGATTCACTTAGCTCAATTTCTCAGACTTCCCGTGGAGGAAATGGTTTCGTAGATTTTGATAGCTCAAATGCAAGTGAGTGGGGGAAGGCAATAAGGGTATCTTCAGATAATCATAGCTCCCTTTATGAGCGAGATTTAGGTGAAGGAAGGAAAGTTCTAACGTTTGTAATCTGGGCTAATTAAGTCACGATATAATCGTTATGAAGACACTATTTGCACTGTCGGGTTTGCCATTCTCAGGTAAGTCAACCCTGTTAAAATCCATATCTGAAAATACAGATATCGTAACAATTTCATTTGATAACGTTTGGCAAGAATTAGAAAAGAGTACCAAGAATCTTACTTATGAATCAGTGACCGAGCTTATAGATAGAGATATTTCAAATCTACTCTCTCGTGGAAAATCGGTAGCATATGATTCTTTAAATGATACACCAGATCAAAGAGAGCGTCTTAGAAGTATCGCTAATAGAAATGATGCTGAATTTAGAGTTATATATTTGAGTACTCCTATAGAAATTATTAAAGGGAGAAGAGATGGGAATATAAAGATGAAGTTACGACATACGGTATCTGAAGATAAGCTTGAGGAATCTATACTGAAATTCGTACCACCATCAGATAATGAAGAGACACTTGTATTCAATCCTGAAGATAACCCTATACAATGGATTAAGGATAACGTTTCTTCCTCCTAACTAACTGGTCTACGGGTTGGCCTTTTTAATATTTTTGCTATAAACTATGGGTAATAAAATAATCTTGTACCTCTATGAAAATTGCACTCAATGACTTAAATGAACTCGTTTCTAAAGCTCTAAAGAAGTATGGATATTCAGATGAAGAGGCCCAAGTTCTAAGAGAAGTTTTAATGTACGCACAGATGAGAGGAAATAATCAGGGAATAGTTAAGTTGATTGGGAAAGGTATCCCTAGAAATACTGAAGGGAAGCCATTTGAGGTTGTTAAAGATACCCCTGTTTCTGCCTTAGTTAACGGTAACTTTACTCATGCTATGGTCGTGATGAATGCAATTGCTGATATTGCTATTGAAAAAGCAAAGACAAGTGGAATTGCCATCGTTGGAAATTACAATACTGCAGAATCAACAGGAGCAATTGGATACTACGCAGGGAAAATTGCAAAAGCCGGATATATAGGTCTCGCTTTTTCCGCTTCTCCATTTAAAACAACTGCACCTTTCGGTTCAAATGAAGCTATGTTCTGTACAAATCCTTTGGCCTACGGAATACCATCTCAAGATGGTGAGATTGTTTTCGATATGACAACTTCAGCTGTAGCATATTACGGTCTAATTGAGGCAAAAACTGCTGGGAGGCAGCTTCCAGAGACTTTTGGCTATGATTCAGAAGGAACTGAAACTACTGATCCTGCCTCAATTATGGGAGGAGCAATCAAAACAATGGCTGGGCATAAAGGTTCTGGCCTTGCGCTACTTGTTCAAGTACTGGCAGGTGCATTAGTTTCAGCAGAGTCTTTCAATTCTGATAGTGATAATGCAGGAAACTTTGTTATAGCAATCGATCCAAACCTGTTAAGAGAGAAGGATGATTTCAAGAAGGAAGTTTCAAATATCGTAGCTCGGATTAAAGAATCAAGGAAAACGCCTGGAACTAGTGAAATTATGATTCCTGGTGAAAGAGGAGATAGAATGACAAAGCAAGTAATAGAATCTGGGGAGATTGATGTTGAAGATAACCTATTAAATGAGTTGAGGAAAGTAGTAGAAGATTAGGAAAGGTCTCTTTCTCTTAGCTTGTTGACTACTAATACTGTTGCAGGAATCCCAATAAATAGGATTATTAATCCAAGAATGGTGAATACTAATTGGGTACCATATCTGTCTTGAACTACACCTAGGATACTAATTATCAAAGCGCAAAATATACTTACAAGAAGGCTTAATGCTGAAAGTGATGTAGCTCTATTAGAAGATGAAATCTCTTCGTTGGTATATGAGTTTAGAATTGCAAACCTTGCTCCGCCTGCAATAATTACAAGTGCAAGCATTGGTATTACCAATATCTTGTTTGCAAATATTCCAGGTAGTAGTCCAAGCATAAGAATAATTGGGAATGCAATAAATACAAACTTTTTCTCAAGTATCCTCTTCTTGCTCACAATAATAGCTAGTGCGGTAGTTGTAACTACATAGATACCTGCAAATACATAGCTCTGTTGAATTGGTGTGTAACCAACATCATTAGCAAGTGGGTTGTTGAAGTAGTAAAGGCATGACCAGGAGACCCCAGCCATTAATACATAATAAACTGAAAGAGCTTTGGTATATTTGCTCTTAAGTAATTCGGTTACACCTGATTTTAATTTGTCATAATATCCTTTAAAGGAGAACTTTTGTGTATCAATGTATGGCTCGATCATATAGAAGGCAAGTATTGTTGCAGCTAAGACACCAAGTCCTCTGAATATATATGGGAGACCAAAGTAAATAGAGTAAAAATATCCACCTGTAAACATTGCAAGTATCATTGACGATCGGTAGAGTAGAAGACCTCTCGCATTTAATGCAGAAAATTCAGATTCACGACCAAGTGCTTTCAGAGAATCGTAAAATATAGCTTCATCTGCCCCAGAAACAAAAGCAGCCCCAGTTGCAACAAGAAAGTATCCAATTAACATTAGTCCTAAATTAAAAGAAAACCCTTCAACAATATAACCAATGAATACCATTGCCCACCCAATTATTATCGTTTTTCTTCTACCAATTAGATCTGCTAATACTCCAGAGGGAAGTTCAAATATCATTGTTATAAGGAAGGAGGAGGACTCCATTAGAGCCATGCCGGTATACGAAAGAAATCTCTGCTGAAAGGCGACCCAGACGGGAATGGTGAAGAGTAGTCCCAACAGGGGTTGAATCCATATATAGAGTTTTACATTTCGATCCATTGATTTTCTGGTTGAGGATTCCACTTGCGCATTATAGTATAAAAGTTTACGTATTACATCATTACTGAAGTGGAATTAAACCTTCTTCTTAACCTCCGTTACTTCATCCCACTCCATGACTCCATCTTTCAATGACTCTAACTTACTAATCATCTCTTCAGGACCTGAAACCATAAACCTTCTAACCAAGTTGGAGTCCTGTGCAGAAATCCATATGCCTTTACTTTGCAAATATCCCTTTAAGTTATAACTATCCTGTGCATTCATCGTAAAGAATGTAAAACTTTTAACCCCACCTACCCTTAGATCTTTTAATTCTTGGTGATTAACTTGTTTAACAACTGTATTTTTATCTTCTGATAGTAGTTCGTAGGCAGTCTGCTTTAACTCTTCCGCTAAATCCTCATGTTCAGGAGATGTATTGTAGATAATGATTACGTCTTTTCCCCAAAGATCTACCATTTTACTTAATTCCTTAAACTTATTTCGGGGTAGTATTAGATTTAACTATCGATACTTGTTTAAAACATAGTATTTCGAGTGTGATTATATTGATATGAGAGAATATAGTCAATGTAAAACCTTATTTTCTTAATATCTTTTCCATTGTCTTTCCTCTTGCTAGTTCGTCTATCAATAGATCCATGTACCTGATCTTTTGCATTAGTTTGTCTTCAATCTCTTCTACACGATATCCGCAAATTACACCTTTAATTAGGGAAACATTAGGATTTATCTGTGGTGCTTCTTTAAAGAATGTCTCAAAATCATTCTCTTTCTTAATTTGTTTCTGTAGGGATTGATGATTATATCCTGTTAACCAATATATGATTGTATTTACTTCCTCTCTTGTTCGACCCTTTCTCTCTACCTTTTTGATATATAGCGGGTATACAGTTGCAAAGGACATTTTAAAGATACGAGTATTCTTCATAGTGTTATTATACCAAAAAGGAGAATGAGATTCTGGAGGCCAAAATCAAACATAGAAGAAGTAATAGATTTCTGAGCGCTCCTATTGGGTTTGATTTAAATTTTTAGCATTATCAGAGGGAATGATGATTGAATCCTTGTCTTTCTGCCTTATTTTTGTAAACCTTTCTTTATATGTTTTAGTTACATAGTTGAATATTGGTATAAAGTTTTCTCCTCCAGCATATCGGGTTACTTCTTCTATAGGTACAAAGATACGGTCGTAAATCTCAAATCTTTTTGAGAATTGATTAATTTTAGTGATATCAGCTATAAACAATAATTGATAGGCGAGTTCAGGATACTTACTGTTTTTAGCAGTTTTACGAACCTTCTTCGCAAGCCATCCACCAACAACTTGTAAACTATTCTTATCTATTTCAACAGCAGCTTCTTCACGAAGTTCGCGTATAGCTGTGTATTGTGGCGTTTCGCCTTCCTCACTATGTCCACCTGGCAATCCCCAACCTCTCTGTGGGCTTGATAAAACCATGTATTCATTATTAACTGTTGCCATTACCATACATGCGGTTACTGGGATGTCTTTAGGTATCTCTGTAAAAGGTTGGAATCGTACTTCTGTATTTTCACCCCAGTTGAATGTTTTAAATTGAGTTTTCATAATGTTTAGATTACCACTTGATTAAAATCTTTGTTGGGAAAAGTATACCATCTGAATATGGGATAAGTAATAATAGATTTCCAAATAAACCTGTAGTATAATTGGCCCGTGATTTACTATCTTTATATTGTGCTATTAATATACGGGTTTTTAAGGAGTCTCATTTCCAACATCTCTATCCTAAACTCCGTAAAGATACTAAATAAGAAATATAAAAGCGCAATGTCTAAATCAAATAGTCTCCTGACTAGGAACTATTTCATTTTAATACCTCTTTTAAGAGAACAGGAGGTTCTCCCTCGTCTTCTAAATATATTTTCAAAACTGAACGGAGATTATAAACTCATTTTTATTACTTCAAAAAAGGAGGAGTTTGAACATAAGAATAATCGGGGGACTTTTAAGAAAGATGTTGTTAGAAAAATTCTAAAGTTTAATTCATTGGATGGCTTTTTAGAAGCCTCATTAGGCTACTTTTACGAAGGTTATGCAAAACAGGTATATGAGAGATTACAAAATATTCCAGATAACCAGAAAGAGCAGTTCCTGTTAAAAATGTATAATGAAAAACCCCTGACTCAGGATATACTAGAGGTTATGTTGGCGAAAACGCCAAACGATAAAGTTGAAATTTTAAAATACCCTAAAATCAAGGGAGTAATGGCTCATCAGTTAAATTACGCCTGTGCGTATATTCGTAAAAAATACTCGGGACAAAATAACATGATTTGCATTTATAATGCGGATTCTGTTATTCAGAAGAATCATCTAGAGATTCTTCAAAATATATCTGGAAATACAATCCAACAATCATCACTATTTTTAAAAAATTTCCAAGAACCTAGTGGCTCCCTCAGAAAAGCTTTTTTAAAAGGAAATGGTATGTTACAGTCAAGATGGACTTTGGCACACGAAATCCCACGGATTCACTCTCAGCGAAAATCTAACATACTTAATTTTCTTGAACTCTTTCATGTTGTAAGGCACGGATTAGCTATAGACTTAGAGACTTTGGAGAAAGTTGGAGATTTCCCCACAAAGTTTTTCAACGAAGATCTTCCACTTGGTTATATGTTAAGAGTTAATAATGAGTTTGTAGATATTTATCCATCACTTGAGAACGCGGATACTCCTTCCACAATCAAGGGTGTTTTTACTCAGTATAGAACTTGGTTTTATGGAGTTGCTTACTACCCTAAATATTATACCTATGCACTAAAAAGTTTCAACCTATCTCCTAAATATAAGATATATGCTTTTTTCTGGGCAACAAGAGGCGTCTTACGAAGCGTCCAATGGCTACTGACCTCTTTTTATTGGGTATTTATATTTCTATATCCGATATTGATTTCTGATCTTAAGCTATTCTCTATAGCTTTCTCAAGTTTTCTCTTTTATTCATTGTTATCATGGGTTTTGACTTTCAGAAGTATAAAAAAATACCCATATCTATTTCCTGAACAAACAAATTTAGAGCTAAGTGTATTAGATTGGTTATCCGTGTTCCCTGTTTATCTGACACATAGTTGGGGCCTGATATTAGGTTTTGCGGATGTATTTAAAAACGTAGTTATTGGAACTAATATTATCAAAAGAAAAACAGAAAGATGAGTATTGTTGGTGTTGAAGGGAACTCGTTTAGTGGAAAATCTGAGCTTGCAAAAGGTCTTGCTAATTATGGATATTCTGTAATTAATGAGCCCAGTTATTATGTTGATGAGTTTCCCAGCCAACCTTGGGATTTTGATTCAGCAAGGAAAAATCTAGACTTCTTTGCTGAGGTGGAAAAAAGAAGAAGTGAAGAGGCATTAAAGGAAGCACAAAGAGGAAATACTGTTGTTATGGATAGAACTCTATGGACATATGTCCTTTATGAGTATGTATTATTTAAGAGATTTCCAGAGAAACCAAATGTATACGAGTACTCTTTGGATGTGTTCCAGAGGTTATCTGAAGCAGAAGATATAGTTGTCCCTAAAGTTCTTCTTTGTTTATCGCCAGGCAGTGAATCAGTTCTTAGGCAAAGAATTATTCAGAGAAGGCCCGCGAGTATTGATTTCTTAAATGAATGGGAAACTACTGAGTTAATAGATTATGCTCTAGAAAAAATAATCGGAATTTATGGGCCAGAAAATGCCCTCAGGATAGTTAACGATAGAACTTTCGATGAACTAATTTCTACTGGAATCGATTTTCTAAATAAGTCTTTACCGACTGATTTAAATAGGTCTCAAGTATTTAATGCTTTACGTAATATATAGCTAAAATTGTAATAGTATGCATATTGTCTTTCTAACAACAGAATATCCAGGGGTAACTTCTCAAAGTGGAGGTATTGCGGAATATACTCGTAAGATTTCACAGGGCTTAGCAGATTTGGGGCATGTAGTAAGTATTATTATTGCCGGAGAAAAAGATTTTACTAGAAAGGTAAATAATGTAAATCTAATATCTTTTAAAGCTCAGGATTATTGGAAAGGGATAGACGGCAATGCTTTAAATCAAACCCTTCGTGTTTTCAGAGTCTTACTTAATTCGTATAAATTCAGTCGGGTAGTAATGAAATTTAATAGACGGGAGAAGATTGACATATTGCAGGCTCCTAACTATCTTTCACCATTACTATTTATTCGCAATAATAAATTTCCGATTATATGCCGTATATCGAGCTATGCAAAGTTATATAGGGAAGCTTACGGTAAAAAAAATAATTTCATTAATAATATTGAAGATACCCTAGAATTACTATCTGTAAATAGGTCTTTTTCAGTATTCTCTCCGAGTAAACTGCTAAAGGAGATATATTTTACTAAGCTAAAAATAGAGATTACGGTTATAAAAACCCCTGTGGATAGAAGTTTTTTGAATAGGCATGAAGTATTGGAAGAGTCTACAAAAAAGAAGTTAAGAAATTTTAAAACTATAACATACTTTGGTAGTCTGAGTAGACTAAAAGGTACGGATCTAATAGTAGATATTATCCCTAATCTTATAAATAAATATAAAGACATACTCTTTTTATTTGTTGGAAAAGATTATGGGATTCCCGGATATGGACCTGTTGCTACATATATTAATGAAAAGATTGGCAAAAAGTCTAGTAGGATTATTATAAAAGATCAATTGGAAAAAAAAGAACTGTTCTCGTTAATTCAAGGTTCCTATTGTTGTATATTCCCCTCTAGAATAGATAATTCACCTAATGCCTGTATTGAAGCGATTAGTTTAGGGATCCCCGTTATTGGATCCGATAACTCAAGTCTGGAAGAAATGATTATTAATAATGAAACCGGTTATATATTCATAAACTCTGATAGCAATGACTTGGAAGATAAAGTAGAAAAGATTTTAAATCTATCGAGTAATAAATATAAGGAAATGAAGAAAAATGTTAATATATTATACAAGGTGATTCGAAATGAAAAAAGAACGCAAGCATTAATAACATATTATGAAAAAACTTTAGATGACTTCAATAGTAAAAAATAAAGTCGTATTTTTTGATTGGAACGGAACTTTATCAAATTCTTTTTTTTGGGAGCATATGAGACAGTCTGAGAAGGAGGAAATTAGGAAACTTTACGAGATATGGGATAATGCTTTGTTTAAAAGGCCAAAGGCCTACATTCAAGACTGGATGAGGGGACTTTTTACGACTGAAGACGTTTTAAAAGAGATAGCAAAGGAAACCAAAACTGAATATAAGTTACTCCTAAGGGAGTTTGTTAAAGGATGTAAATCTATGACATTCGTGTCTGATGAGCTTCCTGATATTATAAAAGGGTTGAGGAGTAGGGGATATTATGTTGTTGTTGCAACTAATAACATGGATTGTTTTACAAGGTGGACATTACCTTTTATGAAGTTGGAGGACCAGTTTGATGAAATACTGAACTCGTTTTACTTAAAAGGCCTGAAGAATGATGTTAAAAATGGGAAATCCGTATTTTTTGCAGATTTTTTCTCTAAATATGACGTTCCCCCTACAAATTGCATCTTTCTAGACGATAGTGTAGATAAAGATGACTATATTACTAGATTAGGCATTAAATACATACAAATAGAGAGTAGTGATGACTTTTTGATGATACTGAAGTCTCTTTAACGACCAGTATCTAAAGGTGTCCAATCAATTTCATTCGGTTTCAATTTGTAATCCCTTTTTGCCCTTAATATCGCGATTTCCACAAATATAAATGTCCAAAGCCACTTAGATGTTAGTTTCGGATTCTTATAGAGGGAGTTTAGGATATAAGAAATTCTTTTGAAGAACGGTCGAATGAAGAAGTGGTCTCTTAGAATAATATCCGAAAATTCAGGATGTTTTTTCAATAATTGATAACGTCCTTTTATAGACCTACTTAATTGTTTTAGATCATCCTTATAATCCGTTCTATATCCCCACATTCTTGCGCTTTCAACTCTCAATACCTTGTATCCTTGGTATCTTGCTTTTACACCCAAGGCATAATCCTCAATTATATTATCCTCTATATTTTTATGTAACCAGTTTGGTTCCAAGACCAAACTGCATCCAGACAGGGAATTATATACTTGATCTTTCCATACAAAATGATTTCGTAGCCATTTTTGTACTTTTGTATATTTCTTATTATTTACAATAATAGGTGAACCAGTTAATGCAATAGTATCTTTTTTTTGCACTATATGTCTCATAGCTTCTTGGGATAAACTATATATCGCAAGTGGGTCCAAAACGAAATCTGTATCAAGTGATATTATGGCCCGTGATTTATTCATTTTTGCCATTCTGGTTGCGACCTTTAGTGCGTTGACTCTTCCTTTCGTCATTGTTCTTATGATTTGGTATGAGTTACTATCTTCGGAATAGAAAAAAGTGATATCCAATCCTGGATCACTTAACATTTTGTATTCTTTTTTATCAATAGTCCTTTTAACTACTTGTTTGTACTTCTGTAATATCTTTATTGTTTTTTCAAAACTATTATCTGTACAGGAATTCAAGAAGAATATGACCTGGTATGACGTTTTTGGATATGCGTAAGAGTTGAAGAAAGATTCTAAAGAATAATCAAGAAAAGCTTCTTCATTGTAAATTGGGAAAAGTAAAGTTATTTTGTTCGATACCTTACCTCTATATATTTTGTCTTTGAACTTGCTTTCCTGAATTAGAGAGGATGTCTTAAAAGCTACTTCAAAAAGTTCCTCTTTTGTGTATGAATCTTTTGAGTCAGCTATTTTATAAATATCTATTAATTTCATAGCATGATTATATAGGTTTTAGAGGAGTTCGGAAATTCCTAAACTCTCATATATAGGGCTTAAATACCAGAATGCTTTAGACAAAGCATAAATTGGGAAAATAGATCTTTCGGAAATAAAGGTTTCAAGAGACGGAATATACGAGAATAATCATTTAAAGCCGAGCAGATTCATCTTTCAAATGCAGAGAGGATGGCGTGCAAATATTTGCGATCTACTTACTCTGTAACAGTAAATACAAGAGTTTTAACAGGATTTGTCTGTTGAACTGCTTTATCATTATTCCCTGTAAATGATCCAGAGACTCCTTTTGTGGGCTCCCAGAAGTCGGATCTATCATATATTTCAAAAGTGGTTATTTCCAAAATCTCAGAGTAGGAGTAGAAATTTATCTGGAAGTTTGTCGCAAATGTTTCTGTTGTTATATTGTCTGTATTTCCATTTATACATCCTATCATTGTATTGCCTGTTCCAGATATGCTGTATGGTTCAGGTAACTGGTAGTTACTGCAATAAACAGCACTCACATTCCCAGTGCTAGTCTTCTCATTTGCATCTTTAACAGGGACAAGTCGTCCTGCATATTCATAACCTTTAGTACAGCTTATGCCCATTATATAGCCCGGTGTACCACATTTTGAATTAAGGGTTAGATTTGTTTTAATAAGCATGTTGAACGTAGCAGCTAGATACTCCTTCTTTACATTATTTTTCTTTTTTACAAGTCCGATTGTTCCTGTAACAGAACCGTCGCTTGACGTGATCTTTAAAACTTTTTTGTCAAAATTAGCATCTGTTAATGTTGTATTCTTCCCATCGTTGCTTGTATCGGAGGAAGCGTTTGAAATTGTAAGAACAACTAGTGATAAGGAGGTTGAAATAACTAAGAATATAACCATCATCAAAATACTTAAACCTATGTGCCAGAACCTCCAGAAAATATATAACCATAATACGATCATAATGATTGTCCATATTGAAAAACCAGCATTTCCAATTACTACAATGATGAATAGTAACCCAATAAGGATGGCAACAATTAGTAGGATTCTCGATAAACTGAATCCTTTAAAATCTCCCTTATTTACAAGGTCCTTCTTTGCATTGAAAACTCCATCCATTTGAAATTCCGATGGCCTATCTTTAGCATTAGTATATGTTCCTGATACTGATCCCGATCTGAATATTCCTAGCTTCCTTAATAAATCAAGAAATTTAGACATATAAATAGATTATTAAAATAAAGGTTTTAGCCAGTAAAATATATATCCTTTGTAGAGATTTGTATATATACTCCAAAATACTTATAGCCTATGCAAATGTGGGAGTAGATTCTCAATAGTATATTACTTTACGGCTTTACTACTGATGATTATTCATTCTTCAATAGTAACAAAGTAATCAATAGTTTGGACGCATATGAAGTATGGCGGAACAGATTGAATGAAGTTAGAACTTATTTCCTGTTACATAGATAATTGATATACTGTTATTATGGCATTACCTTTAGATGTAAAAATACTAAATCAACATGAAGATGAAGAGTTAGTGCAGATTTTTCCCAAATGGGATACAAAACGATTCGCTATGTCACTTGATGAAATAAGAAGTCAAGAAGATCTAGAAACATGGCGTCAACATAATGTTGAGGTTGCTTCATACCTGGCAGATATTGTTAGAAATAAAATGTTTGAAGAAGGTACACCAGCAAGAGAAGACTTTATCAGAGGAAACTTCCCAATACCTAAAGATTTGAAAGATGGGCTAGACATTTGGGATAGTATAAGTTTGGAAATCGATAGGGAAGAGGATGTTCATCTTATATTTGATGAGGAGTTAACAAATGATGGTCTAAATATTACTGTGTATGATGAAAACCACCCAAGAGTAAAAATGTTGAAATCCTTAGTAGACGGAGAAGAAATTCCCGCAGAAATTGTAAACTGGATAGCAGATGATTTAGGTATTCCAATGGTAATTCACTATACTGCCCCAAATGCTGTATCAACAGGTATTGGTGGTCACGCACAAGCACTCGCAAGAACTCCGTATTATCATGAAGACGGATATTACGCTTATGATGTCGTTGATCCAATGCAACTTAAACCAATTATTGGTATAAAACTAGAAGCGATTGATTTAGATTCCGCATATAAGGAACTTGGTAGGAAAATGTATTCAAATAGGATTGGAGGGCATTTGCTTGATAATAGAGCAGAGTTTAATCTACTAGAAAAGTTGAGTGGTACTCCTGCTTATGATTTAATTCTTAATTCAGGAACTTCAAGGCTACAGGAAAATGACTATGTAAATTGTCAATTTATGTCTTTACTTATTCAGGCATACTTGTGGTCATATTATGGATCGTTACATGATTTCACACAGGGTAAGATACCTAATGTATCAATAGGCAATGTTATTTATAGAAGATTCTCAGAAGTTTTCAATGTCTCATTGAAACAACTTTTTGATGTCATGCAAAAGATTCCACAGTTCCAAGTTCAGGAATAGTATGTCAATCGCTTTGTTGTTTTCACGAAATCCCATAGGAAGTCGTTCCAATTAAAAAAGGAAAATACTTATTGATAAATCTAAGCTATGTTCATGTTGATAAACATAAACTGAGGATATGGAAGTGTACCCGAACTAAATGCTTGAATATAGAATTGATAGAGATAAATAATCTACTAAAACAATATTGTTCATAAAAATATCAATATTTGGTATAATTATTCATATGAAAAATCATATGAATAATAAAAATATAGTTTTAAAAACAACGACTCAGACAACAAGGGTCTGATTGTTGGGATATATTTTATTATTTAACGAATACAACTCCCACAATCGGGAGTTTTTTTATTCTTCAAACTAAAAACTTCATACCCCAAATAGAAGAAATTCAAATTTAATTTGTTTAATTTAATAATATGAAAAATAAGTATTTAGTAATAAATAGAGAAGGAAAAATATATAAAGCAGAAAAGTATCTAAAACTAAAACAGTGCTCATATGAAATGAACATCTGTATTAGGAGAGAAGTTCTTAGCGAAAAGTGGGAATCAGTAAATATGTCTGATTATATTAGCATTGCTAATAAACTGGGATTTAGTTGGGAAGACAATTCGCAAATAGGGTTTCTTAATTACAATTATAAAGCTGATCTAATTAGAAGATTGGTAGAAGGATATGCAAGGAATCTAGTTAATAAAGTTGGCATGTCAGTGTATGAAGTCAAAGGAAGTAACTTCTTTGATTTGAAACACCCAGTAGTACAAGCATATGCTGGACTCTTTGGAGATAGGCTATTTCAATCAAACGATATGGTAATGAGTTATGATGCCAGTTACCCTCAATTTAATCTTGCTTCAAAGATGAGATTAAATGAAAAAGATTTTCCATTTGCACATTTTTCTCTTTCCGATTGTTATAGATTTGAACAAAGTGGCGAATGTATGTTGTTATACAGAAACAGGCGATTCTTTATGCCTGATATCCATCCATACTTCAAAGATGTTAATCAGGCATGGGAATGGTATCCAAAATTTGAAAAACAACTTCTTTCAGCTTTTGAGCTAGCAGGAAAGAAATGTGTAAACATTGCAAAGATTAGTTCTGATGAAAATTGGGAGAAATACAAACAAGAAATTATAAAGATTGCTGTGAATAATAATAAAGAAGTTCTTGTTGATATCAAACTAGGTGGGGAAGAGAAATACTGGATTGTAGATATAGATTATGGAATTATTGATAAGCTTGAGCAGTTTAGAGAAATTGGATGCATTCAAATTGATGTTGGAAATGCAAAAAGATTAGGAATTAAATATGGAGATAGTAAATATCCAGTAATTATTCATTCTGCTATTCCTGGTGGTATTGAAAGGTACATATATATGTTAGTTGATAACTATAAAGGCATTCCAATTGATTTCCAACCAATACAACTAAGAATTATTCCTGTGAGTGAAAAATTTGTTGATTTTGGTATGAAACTGATAGAGGAGAATAACGATATTAGAATTGATATTGATGATAGAGCAGAGAGTGTAGGAAAAAGGATTAAGATGGCTCATGAAGAGGGAATAGCAAACATATTAGTTGTGGGAGAGAAAGAAGAAAGTTCAATAGAAGAGATTGATCTATTAAATAGTGTTAGAAAATCTTTGTGTAAAGATGTCCCATTTATTCAAATTGGTTGGCCCAGAAAGGTTTCTATGAGAATTTAGAGTTCGGAGTTTCATCAACCCTAGTAAACGGAATATGGAAACCCGAATCGTTAGTATGATTACGAAAACAACCTTTTTGAATAGTTCGGGAATGTGTATTCCGTAAAACGGGACATACGAGTCTGGAACCCAAAATGAGAATGAGACAAATGAGACGTATAAAAAATAGAGTATTTAATTGTCTCTTTTTAGTAAAATGCTCGTTCCTGCTAGTTTAATATTCTTATAGCGAAACTTTTTAGGGATTTGAAATTGTATCGCTATTTCTTTTGCATTAGATAATACAGCTTGTTCTTTGGTTTGGAATTGAAGTATGCTTAATTTAGATTTAAATCTGCCTTTTGTCTTGATAGTGAATTTATTAGATGTTTGTTTATCTAGACCATAGATTTTTAACAAAACAAAATTCTTACCTTCTGCTGTAATATGTAGCAAAAGAATTGAGTAGTTAAGGCTTATGTTTCGTAAATTTTCCTGATTTAAAGTTTTTTCTTCTTCGCTTGTTTTGATTTTAATTTCATCAAAAGCAGTATTTTCAATAGGTATTAATAAATAGATTTCATAAATAGTTCTTCTCCCCAAATTCGATACTGTAAATGAGAGCTTCTCATTCCATACATTTGTTTTGAATTCTAATTCTGCAGGTTCAATCCTAATCGGAGAAATGAATTTGTATAGCAATTCTATTGCTCCGGGTATTTTGTCGATGATCGCGAAAAAAATATTTAATAAGACATCTTCCTTCATATTAATTTTATGCTTTTATAATGAAATTTTGATTTAATATCAAATTTGTTATTGCCTTTAAGAAAATTATTGGACAGTTATCCAAAAAGCTGTTAATAAGCCAAAGTTCTTTTTTGTCTGCAATATCATCAAGCTGATTAGGTCTATATCTTACTGTTTCGCTTAAAAAGAACATTATTAAATAAATAGCTTGATCCTGAGATATTGGTAGATTTACCATTGTATTTTGACATCTCACTCTGGCAGGTAAATAAATGATTCCTGTTGATAAATCGGGAGAGTATGTAGGAGATATATATTGATTAAAGGATTCCAAGAAGCCTGTTTTATTAGTTTGTTCTTTTGATGGGTCAAATTCTGAACCGTAGTATAAATCAATATTAGCTGTATTAATTGCAGGAAATGCTTTTTCTACATCAATTGCGACATGTCTATATTCGTACTTAGTAAAACTTTTTAAATATGTATTTATGTTGGGAATTTTGTTTATACGAAAACCTCCCTTTACGTTAAATACAATCCTATATTTGTCTTGAGATTTATGGTCACAAATTATTTTAAAATGTGAGAGATTTAAATCAGTATTATTAACTGAATTGCTTTCCATCCCTATCGCTTCACAATATTTAAACAATTCGCGCAAAGTTACAGCATGTGTCTTTTGTGATAAAAAGTTTGAATTAAAGATTGTATTGTGAAAATTTGAAAAAACATTACTTGGTGAATGGCCTTTTAGTGTTATTTTTTTAGACATAATTGGCTTCGGTTTCGGATCATCTTGGGTATGTAGTCCATGGTGAGTATCCGATGTTGTCAGTATTAGATCCCTAGATGCGAGATATGCCTTCACTAAATTGAGAAACGAGTAATAGTATAAGAGAGAATTAGATGGGTTTTCAGTTTTTCTTGCTGAATACCAATACCTTTTTGCCTGCCGAATGAAAGATTGAACAATTGGAGATGTACTTTTGATTTTTGTATCGCTGAGTTTGTTTTGTTTAAGAAGATTTTTACGATATTCTGTGACTTCACTGACCATATCAAGCAAGGACCATAGTTCGGTTTCTATGGGAATTTCGGTGATAATCGCTGTATAATGAAAAGGGTCATAGTTGTTCCAACTATGAAAAGAAATTGGATTTGTAGAAGGAGTGACTCTTAACATTTTGTCTTTTAAGTAATTAAATCGGCCTAATTATCTCTCATTTGTTCAACTTTTACTATCTCAAAGGCTTCTTAAATTTTGCGCTCCCATGATTATAGTGTTTTGAGAGTTTCTCATTTTTATCAATGATAGTTTTACCTGATGCTTTATCAATTATTAGCTCTGAATATTTATCTTTTATATGGTCAAAAACTCTATGTATGTATCTCCATGCATTATCTTTTTTGAATAATTCGTCTCCGATCTTTTGCTCGTGAATTATTTTTGTTTTATTTTCGATTTTACGCTTCTGTTTTGTTTTTAATAATTCATGCATTTGTATTTTCTCAGCAATTAATAAATTGATGTTTCTTTTTTCAGATCCACATGATGCACAAGGTTTCTCGTCGGGTAAAAGTTCCATGTTACAATTCTTACAGTAATATTTAGTCTCTTGCATAATTTATTGCTCTAGCTCTGATATCTACTCCATGAGTGTGGAGATCCTCAAACTTGAAATAACCCCAACCATTGCAAGATAACCACTTAATGATCGAGTTTTTGACGAAATCTTCAGAAATGATGTTATTTTCTGTTGCCATGTAGATGGAATTATATCAGGGAGAGAGGGGAATACCAAGCCACAAAAGGCTTTATACATCGAACCAATAGTTACTGAAAACTGGCCTTAAAGTGGGTGTTTTCGTCTACTAGGCCTTAGTTTTGAAAACTTCACTTTTTGATGCAAACTAACCTAATCCCCATAAAGGTTTTGGGGCATAGCAAACGAGTCTTGTGGGAATCTATGAAGAATGGCGGAATGGACGGGAGTCGAACCCGCAACCTTCGCAGTGACAGTGCGATGCTCTAACCAGTTGAGCTACCACTCCATAAAATGCTTGAAAAGTATATCAAACAACCCCTCTATTTACAATAATAGTAAAGAAATATATTATTGAGTTTATACTAATAAATACTGCCCTATACATTGAAAACATCTGATGTATTAAAAATAGAAACCTTCCTCCTTGACCTTGATTTAAATATACTTTCTTCAACTGTAAGAGGAGTTAAAGGAAGTAACTTCTATGATGTAATCCAATATCAGAAGATTGCCATTAAAGATTTCATATCAGGTTTAAGAGACCATCAAAGCATTCAACTTGAGACCTTCCTTATTCTGAAAAATGGAGTGAAGCTCCCTTATACCCTAATTGTATACCGTTCCCCTACAACATACTTTGTTACAGCAATAGCTCAGGATGAAATAAATAAATTAATCGCTACTACAGAATCTCTAGAAGAATTCGCATATACAGACCAGTTAACAGGAGCATTAAACAGGTATGCATACTGGAAGCTACTTGAGTGGTTGATATATGACTTAGAAAGATTAAACCTTGGTTTGGGTGTCGTCTTTTTAGATGTTGATAATCTAAAACACATAAACACTAGTCAAGGATATCCAGGAGGAGATAACGCAATTGCCTTTGTTGCCAAATGTGCTACCCAATCCCTTCGAAAGTATGATCTTCTTGTCAGATTGGGTGGGGATGAATTCCTTGCCCTCTTCCGTATAGATCCAACTAAAGATTTCACTGTTGAGGATATGGCTAATAGGATACTTAACAGAGTGAGGAAGGATAGTAATGGGGAGGTATCCGTTTCAATTGGTGCCCACTACATTAAACCTGGACTTATATCGAAAATTGTCAGAGATGGAAAGTGGAAGAAGGATTGGGAGAACGTTATTGATGATTTAGACAAAAAACTGAGAAAGGCTAAAAGAGAGGGAAAGGGTAGGGTAACTATCTCTATCTAGATTTTTAATTCACTAATATGTCTATTTCCCTGAATGAATCTCTACTGCCCTTTCGTATACAGCCTTAGGCTGCACTCCTATGAAAGTTTCAACAGGTTTTCCATCTTTGAAAAGCATAACGGTTGGAATACTCATTACCTGATATTTCATTGAAGTCTGAGGATTCTCATCAACATTCAACTTCAGAACCTTAACTGAGTCTTTTTTCTCATGTGCAATCTCTTCAATTATTGGTCCAAGTATTAAACAAGGCATGCACCATGCTGCCCAAAAATCTACCATAACTAATCCTTTGCTATTTAGAACGTTCTGCTCAAAAGTACTGTCTGTAACTGCTAGGTTTTCCATGTAAGTGGTATAATTTAGATTATTTATATATTCAAGAACATATTCTACATTTAGAATGTGTTCTAGTCAATACACCATAGTATACACATGGAGATTATAAAAGTAACAGGGGGTAATCTAGAAGAAATAGTAATTAAATCTGTTAAGGTACTTAAAGCTGGTGGCTCTGTTATATATCCAACTGAAACATGCTATGGAATTGCCGTTGACGCAACCAATCAGAAAGCCGTTGATATGCTATACGAGTATAAAGGGTTTAGAGGACAAAAACCTTTCTCAATGGCCGTTACCGATAAGGAAATGGCCAGTAGGTATGTAGATATAAATGAAATGGCAGATAACTTGTATAAAAACTATCTGCCGGGGCCAGTAACCGTTGTCTCTACAAGCAAGGGAGGAGTTGCAAAAGGAGTTGAATCCGAATTTGGAACTATTGGTATTAGAATACCAGACCACAGTATCCCTATAGAGATTGTTAAAGCTTTTGGAAAGCCAATAACCGCTACCTCTGCTAATGTCTCATATAAACCTGTTCCATACAGCATTGAGCAGTATCTTAAACTAACCCCCAAGAAGAGTTTTGAGTCTGTTGACTTGATAATTGATGCAGGTGAGCTTCCAAAGAATATTCCATCAACAGTCCTTGATACTACAATGAACAGTCTCCAGGTATTGAGGGAAGGAAAGATTGAGTTTGAACAGGCTATTAAGAAGTCTAAGCTATATTCAACCCTTATAACTAAAACTCCTGATGAAACTATTGCTTTTGGAGAGGAAATAACTCGAGTCTTTACAGAGAGACATACTAACGGACCTCTAGTATTTGCTCTCAGTGGTGAGCTTGGAGCCGGAAAAACCCAGTTTACGAAGGGAGTTGGTAACTATCTTAAGGTTGAGGATGTTGTTAATTCCCCTACCTATACAATAATTAATGAGTATAAATACACTGATAATGGAAAAGATAGAACTCTTGCCCATATGGACACATGGAGAATACAGGATAGTAATGAGTTTGAAAGATCTGGATTACAAGAGTACTTGGAAAAATCTGATATTGTAGTTATAGAGTGGGCAGATAAGTACTACAATGAACTTGAAAAGATTGTAAAAGAATATGGAGGACAGATAGTAAAAGTTAACTTCAAATATCTATCCTTTGAAGAAAGGGAGATCTCTGTGTACGAGACTAACTAACGTCATCACTAATAAAATCTAAAAGGTACTCTTCCCCTTTAAACAGTGATAGCCAGATGGGAGAATCGGGGAGGAGGTAATCTTCTCTTTCGTCGAGCATATAATCACAAATATCTTTTTCAAGGTAAAGAAATGGGATCTGACCATTCAAATCACTAAGTGTCCTGTAGTGAGATATTGCTATAAAATTGAGCATTGATAGAGCTCTTATGTGTAACTCTGGGTTCTCGCATTGATCAAGAATATAAACCGCCTCACTGTATGATATGTAGCCTTTATTGTCGTGTGGTGTACAGGTTTCCCTTATATTAAAGGGACAACTAGAGTAGGGACAATTCATCTTTCATTATACTATAGGGCGGAGTCTTCTGTCTATTGTGCTATAATAATCGCATGAATATTATGAGGGAAAAAGAACCCACAATATTGGGAATTGATACCAGTTGTGATGAAACATCCATTGCCATATCTGTTGGTAGAAGAGTGCTATCTAGTATCAGAGCCACACAAGTTGAGATCCACAGAGAATGGGGAGGAGTAGTTCCTATGATTGCAAAAAGGGCTCATGAAGAGAATATCCAAGGTGTGTATGAAGAGGTTCTTAAAAAAGCGAAAGTATCAATTCAAGATGTTGATTATGTCGCTGTCACAAAGGGACCTGGACTTGCTATCGACCTTGAGGTTGGCATTACTTTTGCTAAAGAGTTGTGTAGGAAATACGACAAACCTTTAATAGCAGTCAACCATATGGAAGGGCATCTTCTCTCCTCCCTTACACTAAACAGTAAAGGGGTAGGATTAGTGGCAAATGAAGAGCTTGAAGACCTCTTTCCAGCCTTAGGACTACTAATGTCCGGTAAACATACCGAAATTATATACGTTGAGGGATTTGGACAGTATAGAAAGTTGGGTTTAACATTGGATGACGCTGCCGGTGAGGCCTTTGATAAAGTTGGTAGGATGTTAGATTTCGGGTATCCTGGTGGACCTGTTGTATCGGAGTTTGCAAAGAGAGGAAAGGTTGGGGTTATACCTCTTCCAATCCCGCTTGAGAGATCCAAGGATCTTAATTTTAGTTACTCGGGTTTGAAGACTGCAGTGCTTTATAAAATTAAGGAGTTTAAGGAGAAAGATATACCACAGAAGGAGTGGGTATACGATTTATGTAGATCTTTTGTTAACTCTATAGAGAGATCTGTAGTTATTAAACTAGAAATGGCAATCGAAAAGTACCCTGAAGTTAAAAGTGTATTTGTAGGAGGTGGAGTATTCAGTAGTGAGTATATTTTAAGAAGTATCGGGAAGATTGTTAAGTATAGGGGTTTGAGATATCTATATCCAAAAGGAGATTATAGAAGTGATAATGCAGGGATGATATGTATTGCAGGCTACTATTCTGTACAAAGAGGAGAGGTTATCACAACATTAGCTGAAATCGAGAATGTTGATAGGGATCCAAGGTTGAGTCTATAAAAGAATTATTGCTTCATGACCTTCATCTGGTGGATTAATCTCTAACACCGCCCGACTTTCGTCCATATATATTATAGTTTCGAAAACATAATGCCCATCACTATCGTAGAAACATACCTGCATTGCCCCGTTAACGATCTCTTTATATTCTATCCACTCACACGTCATGTTTATACCTCTTTTCAGCATCTGATCTTCAACATGCTTCTCTTCAAGTAGTCTTTGGTGATTCTGTTCGAATATCCAAGCCATTGTGAATAGATAATTGTAGAGATCTGGGTTATCTAGTTTCTCCTTAAGAATTGGGAAGTGTTCTATATCATTCAAAATTCCTTCGTATTGATATAGCTCCGAACGTACTGCAGAGATTGCAGTTTTAAACTCAGCTATAAATGCTCGGAACTTCTCCTCATTTTCTTCCGTTGGAACCGTATCTTTCGTTCTAAATAAGTTGAAAGGGAACATATAAATACAAAAGTAATTATCTAATTGGGGGAGTGGTATAATTATATCTGTTACGATAATAGTTAACAACTAGTTCTAATTAGTATAACCATGATTCTAAATCCTACACTAACACGCCTAGATGAGGGAGAGAATAGTTTGAAAACATCCCTTATTGATATCGTTAAGTACATACTCTGGAGTTATAGACTAAATTTTAAACTATTTCCTGGATTAGTTTTTGCTAAAAATATTGTAACCGTTTTTACTTCTGTCGAAAGAGTTATATATGCCTTTTATTGGGCAACATTCATTGATGCCGTTATCTCCAAAAATATTTCTCAAATTACAGAAAAAACGCTATGGTTTCTCCTCTTTACTTTCATATCACTTGTTATTGGAAGCGTTTGGAGCAGATTTGATAATGCATTCCAATCTCTAAGTAAGTTTGAGTACTCAAATTACTTTGTAAGAAAGATTCGTAATCTAGGGATAAGGAGGTTGGAGGATCCAAATATAGCCAACTTAGTTTACCGAGTTAATGACTCTTACGGTAGTCTCTGGGATTCAACGAATAAGATTGCAATTACACTGGCTAAGTTTGTTACGGCAGTGGTCTCTTCAGTTATAGTTTTCCAGGTCTCCTGGCAGATATCACTGATCATAATTGTTGTAACTCTCATTAGAATGTTCTTCTACAGTAGTGAACTTAAAAGAGATTGGCAGTTTGGTATTCTTCATACGGAAAATAAAAGGATCTCCTCTCGCCACTTTGGGGTTATATCAAATGTAGAAACTCTTAAGGAGATAATTATGACTGACTCTTTCAGATTTTTCATAGACAAGTATAAAAACTTCCATACTTGGTATTATGATACATTGCTTAAGATGAGGTACAAAAGGTCTGCAATTGCTGTTGTATTTGAAATTCTTCTTCTAGTTGCTTTTTCAGGATTAATCTATATCACCCTACAGTCATACTTGAGTGGAGATATTACAATTGGAGAGTTAACATTCTACATAATTGCCAGCCAATCCTTTATTTCCAATCTAAAAGAATTCATGGGAATGGTGGTTGCAGTTGGGGAGGGTGGGGAGCGTCTTAAAGATCCTATGAAACTGGAAGCGATGAATATTGCGGATGATGATACCGTGGAGCTTGTTAAGATGGAGAGGGATCATAGGCCTTTGATTGAGTTTAAGAATGTCAGCTTTGCATATCCTAATGGAAAAAAGACGGTTATTAGAAATCTAAACTTAACTATCGAACCAGGGGAGAAAGTTGCAATTGTTGGGGAAAATGGAGCAGGTAAGTCTACTCTAATGAATATTCTTTTAGGCTTCTACCCTGTTACTAAGGGTGAAATCCTACTTGATGGAGTTGATATAAATAAAATATCTATGGATTCCTGGTATAAAAATATAGGCATGTTACTACAATCCTTTAATACTTATGGACATATCAGTCTGGCTTCAAATATCTCACTAAATGGTGTCGAAGATAAACGAATTAAGTCAGCCTTGAAACTCGCAGATGCCGACACCTTTGTTCAAGGTTATGAGTTTGGTCTGAAACAAATCCTTGATCCTAAGTTTACAAATGGAGTTTCTCCTAGTGGAGGTCAGTGGCAAAAAATCGCAATTGCGAGATTCTTGTATAGAAATCCCCCAGTTATAATTCTTGATGAGCCCACTTCAGCATTGGACTCAATCTCTGAGTCGAAGATTTTTAGTAATCTATTCGAGGAATTAAAGTCAAAGACTGTGGTTATAATTTCTCATCGCTTCTCTACTGTGAAGAAGGCAGATAGGATTGTTGTAATGAAAGAGGGTAGGATAGTGGAGGAGGGTAGTCATAGAAAACTAATGGAACTTAATGGTGTATATGCCAATGCATATAATACACAGGCAAATTCATATAGAGATTAATAATTCGTTTAATCCTTAATGTCCTTGTTGGTTTGTAAACTTTAGTGTTACTCTTTTATTGTAATTTCCGCACCTACCGAAGTTCCTAAATATCCACCAGTTCTTGGTGAAGCCGCTATACCAGAAATTACTTTTCCATCTTTCACGTAAGCGATTCCATATGTTTTTGAGTCTGACTCTCCACTGAATGTGGCTGGATTCATTCTCCCTATTCTAATAGCCTCACCTGGATTTCGAGTTTCTATTTCTATTACCATATTAAATTCATCACGTTTCAAATCCTTAATCTCTTGCTTGGGGTATTTAGTAGCGAAAGCGTATAGTTTAGTGAAGTATTCACTTTTTCCACCAGCTATGTCTTCTACTATATTTCTAAAATTTTTATCACCAATAATACTTGGACCTTTTAATTCATTGGGGTATGTCTCTAAATATTCTCTAATCTCTCCCAGTGCTCCTTTCATCCCTCTATAATCTTCGCTTCCTAAGTGCTCTATTGGTACGAACTTTAGAACCGCATCATTTAATGATATTGCTGTACTCTCAAATGTAGGTATTCCCATTTGTTTATGCAATTAAGTTAGTTTATATGTTTAATTCACTCTCTATCTCTAATAGTCTATTGTATTTAGCAAGCCTCTCACCTCTATCTGGTCCCCCAAACTTACTCTGGCTTGCTCCTGTACCAACTACTAGATCTGCAATCATATCATCATTTGTCTCTCCTCCTCTATGAGATATTACGGCCTTCATTCCCGCCTCATGTGTTAATCTGATTGCATCAATTGTTTCAGTCACAGTACCAATTTGATTTAACTTTATAAGGACGGCATTCATAGCCTTAAGATTAATACCCTTGGTTATTCTTTCAACATTGGTAGTTAGAAGATCGTCACCTACAATCTGATACTTGTCTCCAACTTTTCTCATTAGATACTGCCAACCCACCCAGTCCTCCTGATCGAATGTATCTTCTATTGAGAACATTGGATACTCTTTAAACCATTCTAACTGTTTTTCTAACCAATCAGTTCTCCCTAGCTCAAGACCTTCTCTTCTTAATACATACTTATCCTTTTTATCATCATAGAATTCGGAAGCAGCAACATCAATTGCAAGCCTAAAATCAATATATGGCTTATATCCTGCCTTCTCAATGCCCTCGAGGATAATGTCAAAAGCCTCCTTATTTGATTGTAATTCGCTAGGGGCGTATGCTCCTTCAAACCCAACGTTTGCACTATACTTCTTCTTTACAAGGATATCGTGAATAGCATGGAATATCTCTGCACTAGCTCTAAGTTTCTCCTTGAAATTTACAAATCTAAATTCATCAGGAACTACCATATACTCCTGGAAATCTGTGGCCCAGTTGCCATGCAGTCCACCCTCCATAACAAGAATCATAGGATTTGGCATCTTTAAATCAGACTTATGATAGTTGTCTTTAGTGTAGAGTTTGGCGAAGTACTCGTATAGGGGAATTGCTTTCTCAAGTGCAGTTGCTCTACAGAAAGCCATAGAGAGCGAAAGAATACTATTACCACCTAGGTTGTTTTTAAGTTTTGTTCCGTCAAGTTTTATGAGGAATTTGTCGAACTCCTCTTGTGTCTGAAAATTCTTTCCTACTAATTCCTTGGCAATCTGATTATTAACAGTTTCTACAGCTTTGAGTACCCCCTTCCCTCTATATCTAGATTTATCTCCGTCTCTAAGCTCCAAAACTTCTGTATCACCTGTTGATGCTCCTGAAGGAACTTCTCCCTTTGCCCAAGTCCCGTTATCAAACGTTACTTTTGTAGAGATGGTAGGGTATCCACGGGAATCCAGAATCTCAATAGCTTTTACACTCTTTATTATCATATTGGGCAGTTATCTATATTACTTATTCAAATCTAATATGAAACTAGAGTTTGTGCCTGTCATAACCTCTGGAAGTATTCCATTCCACTTCTCTAGGTATAACTTCTTGATTAGATTATCACTTAAGGTTGCTTGCTGTAGTCTCTGTGCCTCAGCTTCACCCTGTGATTTGGTGATTAAGGCTTTCTTCTTGAAATCTTCCTGTTGAGCCTTATACTCCTCCGTAGCAATCTTCTCTTTCTCAATCTGTTTCTGTTCAATTGTATTTACATACTCCTCCTGGAATGAGATTGATCTAATACCGAACTCATCAAGAATGATTCCATTTTCTTCAAAGCTCGGTTTCAACTTCTCTGCAATCTGTTCTGACACCTCCTGGATATTACCTGTATAGAGATCCAAAGCAGAGAAGCTTCTTGGCATATTTCTTGCCCATATTCTTGAATCTGTCTTTACAATCTTCTCTACAACCTCTGATTCAGTTCCGAGTCTCTCTGCAATCTCCTTCACCTTTGCTGGATTTATTGAGAACCTAACCGTATACCTAACTGATATCTGCTGTCCATCTTTGGTTGTAGTATCTATAGCATAGTCTTGGTAGTTTGCATTTGAGTTGCTGTTTGCTAATACATCTGCAGCAAGTGTTTCGTATATAATCTTCTGGGTTCTATACACCAATACTCTATCTACAAAAGGTATTTTCATATGTAATCCTGGTTTTGCAGGGTTCCCTACAATCTCTCCAAACCTTGTAACCACACCAATGGTCCCGTAGTTGATGGAATATAGGGTGGAGGAGATCAAGATCAATCCTAATGCCACTCCTGCTCCGATCATGAGCGTCATTTTAGCTTTTGTACTGTTCATCTGTTATTATATTTAAGTTATTCAGTTATATTATTACCTTAAATTATTGTTGGATGCAATTGTTTTTGGTAGAATACGAGAGTATTGAATTAGCCGAGGTGGTGAAATTGGCAGACACGCTACCTTGAGGTGGTAGTGGGAGTTAAATCCCTTGCAGGTTCAAGTCCTGTCCTCGGCACCAAACCTCGTATCTTTTATCCCTGTGTTACAATCTTTCTATAGGGTTGACTTGGCTAAGGAAAGTGAGTACCATTGAGTGTATGTCAAACTTAATGAAGACATAATTTATCTGTATATCCAGCCTAGGGGCTGGTTTTTTTATTTAACTTTTTAATCTATTTAACATGTTTAGAAGATTACTTATTGTAGCTGTAGTAGCTACATTCCTAGTAGCACTAGGAGGGTATGTACTACCGAAGGTGACAGGAGTGGTAGAAGCGGCCTCTGCAGTAGTATATAACAGTATTCCAGATCCACTTCCAGGTAATGTACCAAGCCTTGGATTTGAAGCTACCTCTACAAGTGAGTTTGGAGGACAGGTCTCATTAGTTGGTACTGAGAGAGTTAACTCTCTCATCCAATTACCATAAACCTATATAATGTAGGACCAGATAATACGGTTGGAACATTAATAGCTACCAACACACAATCATACGACATACCATATAGACCATCAACGGATCCTGAATGTACTTCAGGTGGTTGGTATAATGGAGAAACTTGTTTTAACGGTTATGCAGTTGAGATAAGTGCAGAGTTTGTTGGGGTAGTACTTCCAGATCAATTTATAATTGGCGTTGCATATAACACTTCACACTATGGACTTGCACCTTTAGGAAATGATGCTCCTTGCTACACAGAAGATGGAGGTTGTGGTTATGACTCACTGAATGTAGGAACTAGTCCTGCAGCTTCCGTTGGGACTCCAATGCCAACTGCGATGGATGCATATTTGAATTCTACATGGGGTGGTGCATACTGTGATTCAAACTTAGGAACTGGAACATTTAGATTAGATGCAGGATGTTGGGGAGGATATCTTCCAGCATTTAGAGTTGAAGCTGAGGAACCTGTTGTAAGATCTGCGGAAATAACCTCTCCATTGCCAGGATCTACCGTATCAGGTATGGTTGATTTTACAGCATTCCTAACTGATGATGAGGTCGATTCTATACAATGGGCTGTAAGGCAGGGAACATGTGCAGCAGGTACAAATACAGTATTTGGTAATGTAGATGGTAAGACAGATGTTGCCACAATTGATAGTACAGACCCAGCAAACCAGACATTCTCCTTTACAGGTGATATGTCTGCAATGGACCCAGGAATGTACTGCTTTATTTATAATCCAGCTGAAGATGCAGGTGAAGCAGGTATAAGACTAACTAGTGAGTTTACACTTGAGGAACCAGTTGTTGAACCAGAGTTCCCAACATCTAAAGATATGTGTAAATCAGATGGTTGGAGAAGCTTCTCATCTGTAGTATTTAGAAATCAAGGAGATTGTGTAAGTTGGGTAGTAAGCAGTGAGAACGCAGAGGGGAATAGGAAAGATAACTAGGATTTAAAATTAATAACCCATCCTAATTGTAGGGTGGGTTATTAAAATATATATTTCCATTTTCTTTTTTAATATATTTTGTAGTATAATCAGAAACATTAGGGCGATTAGCTCAGCTGGTTAGAGCATCTCGTTTACACCGAGAGGGTCGGGGGTTCGAATCCCTCATCGCCCACCATTTTCAACATTTCCCCTCCATTTAATTGTAGAATGTATCTATGCTTCCATATAAATATATTCTTCTAATGAAAGCAGGCCCATACTGTGGATATTCATTAGATGAAATTATTAAAATAAAACAGAAAGAAGAGAAAGAAATAGGGAAATTCTTCTGGGGATATGGAGGAGTTTTCTGTAGGCCAAATATACTCCAAACCTTTATTTCAAAAGCTCAATCAGAAAATGAAAAAGTATGGGTACTCTTCTCTGAAACAAAATCTTCATATACAACTACAACCCAAGATAGATTTACGGAATTTTCAAAAGATAGTAATACGTGGGAGAGATTATCTGATAAGGTACTTCTCGTAGGAAATATTCAGAAGAAACACTTTGCTATAACAGCAAACAATCTAGTTAAGAACGAATTTGATTTAAATATTGCCAACTACGCAACTATGACTGGAATATTTCCTAACACAAATAAATATCTTGATACATATTTCAGGTACAGAGTCGATAAAGCATGTGGATATTATCTACCGGGTATTAACAGTAATGAGAGAGAGGTCCATGTTAACTATATTGCAGAACTAGTTGAGCCGTTTTCAACATATATACACTAGGGAAAATCTCATTTTTTCTTTGATCCTCTCTATCGCCTTTTGTCTCTTCCCATATGCTACAATGTCTCTAGATACTAGACCTAACATAACTGCAAGATATAGAGATGAAAATAACCGCCGTTGTTCCTAACTACAATGGATCCTCAAACATATCCAATATCCTAAAACAGCTTTCAAATGAACACTTCGATCAAATCTATCTGATTGATGATAACTCAACGGATAATTCAGTTGAAATAGCTAAAACCTTCCCTAAAGTAACCGTTATTGAAAATAATGTAAATGTAGGTCCAGGTGCTAATAGAAGCAGGATCCTAAAATACCCACATGGAGATATCATCTTTTTCGTGGATGTAGATATGGAGATACTAGTTGCAGATGTTACCGAGAAGATAGAAGAGCTCTTCAAGGACAAATCAATAGATTTAGTCGGTGGAATGATTATAACTAAAAAGGATGAACCTATGTGGTGGAACTGGGGATACGAAATGAATCTATCCCGAGATACAAAGGCCAGGAAAGTCGATAACCTAATGCTAAAACATTGGACCAATCTTGAAAAGATTGTGGAACTAAAAAGAAAGTATCCAAATATATCTCCTAATCTTGATATATCATTCTCAGAACACGCCCTCAGAAAAGTAGATTGGGTTTCAGAAGCTAACTTCTGCGTCAAGAGTAAGGTATTTGAAGAAGTAGGGGGATTTGACCCAAAGATGTGGTACCACGCTGATCAAGATCTATGTAAAAGAGTTCGAGAAGCAGGATATGGTGTGTACTACTGCCCAACTATAAAAGTTAAACATTTGGAAATAGATACCTTCGGAAAGGATAGGGTTAAGACAATCTTGAAAAACACCCTTTACTACTACAAAAAACATATAAAAACTAGCTAAAAACGACTTTCTCTACCTTTGTAATCCTATTTCCCAATCTTCTATCCTGAGTATCTAGCTGTTTAAGATTTATAAACAATTCTCCCTGAATATAACTATCCATTCCAAATACTGTATCTTGAAGTGTCATAACGCTACCTTTCAAAGAATTTACGGTTGTCTCTAATGTATCCACTCTCTCTCCCAACCTTTCAAAACTAACCACAAGTAAGTTTAGTCTGGTTTCCAACTTATCCATTCGGGCTTCCAGATTGTCCATTCGGGCTTCCAGATTGTCCATCCTGGCTTCCAGATTGTCCATCCTGGCTTCCAGATTGTCCATCCGAGTTTCCAGATGATCTAGCCTCATTTCTATCTTATCTAATCTCTCTTCTATCCTATCAAGCCGATCGTTTATCCCTCCGAACCCTAGTGTAATCATATTTTTGATTGTATCAAGCTCTTGTTTACTCATTGTTATAAATAATAAAGTTATCTATATCTATTGTAAACGACAGAGATTAAATCAAGATGAAATGGTATTTTGAAAATCCACTTAAGAAAGGATGTAATCTACTCAGCCCTCACTTTATTCAAATACTTCTCCTCGTAGAATGTAAACTTCTCTTCAGGAAGTAGCAGAACTTTGTCAGGTTTAAATTTCTCCACGAATTCAGGTACGTGACTTACAAGTACAATTGTTCCTTTATAGTTCTTAAGTGATTCTAAAAGAGTATTTTGTGAGGCAGGATCTAGATATGTTGTCGGTTCATCAAGAAGAAGAGTGTTACAGTTCATAGTCATGAGTTTTGCAATAGCAAGACGAGTCTTTTCTCCTCCTGAGAGCGTTCCAACTTTCTGATCTAACCTGTCACTTTTAAATATAAACATTGAAAGAATCTCTAATATCCTATTCCTACCCAATTGCTTTGCCTTACTATCTTCCATAAAGTTCTGTATCAAACTCTTACTGTAGTCCAAGCCATCAAACTCTTGTGCATAGTATCCTAGATCAACATTGTAACCATACTTAAATGAACCTGATGTCGCTTCAATCTTTCCTGCGAGGATTTTGAGGAGAGTAGTTTTCCCAATCCCATTCCTTCCTACAATAATCATTCGCTCACCTCTAAGAAGAGAGAATGAAACATCATTAAGGATCTTTTTCCCATTATAGCTTTTAGAGATATTGGAAACCTCAAGAACACTTTTCCCACTTAACCTCTCTAATTCAAATTCAATTCTCATCTTTCTTGACTTTTTAGAGCCCTCGGTTTTCTTCTCCTCAAGCTCGATTTTCTTCTCTTCTGCCTTAGCAAAAAGTTTTGATGCACGAATCTTTTCCGCTGCAGACTTTCTACTAGAAAGAACCTGAGCCGTTTTAAATAGCTTATCTACCTGCTTCTCCTGATTCTTCAACGCTTTTACAAGCCACTCACTCTGTCTTTCTTTAAAGGTCAGGAACTGGTCATAGTTACCATTAAAACTCTCAATTTTATGTGTATGCTCATTTAGGTACCATATCCTATCTATTGATTTATTCATGAGCCTAAGGTCGTGTGATACAACAAGAACAGACTTCTTATACTCTGATAGATACCTCATTAGCCACTCTGCTGTCGGTATATCAAGGAAGTTTGTTGGTTCGTCTAAGACAAGAAGGTCAGGCTCTTGGAAAAGGATAGCAATTAGTTCAACCTTAATCTTCTGCCCACCTGAGAGCGACCCAAAGATACTCTCTGCACTTTTATCACTTACATTCATATGGTTGAGGTACTTTGATACTTCCCATGCCTGTATATCTAATCCCTTCTCCAAAACAAGATACTCTTCAATTGTGTATGAATCATTATCAGTATTATCTAAGTTCCTTTTAATCTCCTGTTCTAGATATGCAATAGTTCCATTTGTTGAAATAATCCCTTTCTCCTGTTCTAAAATGCCAGTTATAATCTTTAGGAAGGTTGATTTACCAGCCCCGTTTACACCGACAAGACCAATCTTCTCGCCGTTATTTATAACGAGATCTATGTGATCAAGAATCATTCTGTCTTCAACTGTATATACAATATCCTTTATGTTTACCACGAAGCGATTTTATCATATTAATTTGTTCATAAGTAGTTAATAATATCCTGCTAAAATCTAAGTATGAAGGTCACAAGAATTACATACGCATTTATAGATTCCCAGAATTTAAACCTGGGAATTAGATCTTTGGGTTGGAAATTAGATTTTAAAAAGTTTCATAGATATTTAGTGGATAAGTGGAAGGTAAATAAAGTCTATTTATTCCTCGGTTACATACCTAAGTTTGAGAGCATGTATACAAGATTAAGAAGTTTTGGGTCTCAGATCATATTTAAACCTGTTGTAGGTATTGGGGAGAATAAAACAAAAGGAAATGTTGACGCCGAACTTGTGTTACATTCTGCAAAAATTCTCTTCCCAATGTATGACAGGGCAGTATTTATATCAGGAGACGGGGACTTTCTCTGTTTATACGATGAATTGGATAAAGATAATAAATTAGAGAGGTTGTTAATTCCATCTCGCAAGTCGGAATCCTCTCTACTATATAAATACAGGGACAGAAAAGTTTATTTAGAAGACCTAAGAGGGAAGTTGGAATTGGGTGGGGGCTTGGCGCTTAGCACGAGACTAAGAACTACAACCCCCTCATGATTAATTGATTCTATATTTTTTCAAAAAAGATATCAAGATATTAATCTAACCTTAATGACATTGTCCTTGCCTACCGAATATGTTAACTTGTTACTATACTTTAATAACTTAACTGCCAATAACAAATGCAAGAGCAATATTTAGGACTTGGAGATCAATCTGTCCACAATGGTCAATACCTTCTCACCGTTTATAAAGTAGTCCCATATGGGGATGAGAGCATTGAAAGTGCGGCAACAGAACTTGCTGCTGAGTCTTCCTCTGGTTCTAACCTCAAAGTCTCTACGGCTACAAATTATTCAATGGGATTGGATGCCATTGTATACGATATTGATAAAGAGAAGAATCTTGTTTACATAGCATACCCATGGTTAATGTTTGATAGGGGAGGAAATATCCAGAACATTCTTACCTTTATAGCTGGTAATATATTTGGAATGGGAAATCTAAAGGAATGTAAACTTCTGGATGTCTGGTTCCCACCACAAATGCTTGTTCAGTATGACGGTCCAAGCTATACACTTGATGATATGAGAAAGTATCTCGGTGTATATGATAGACCAATCCTTGGAACCATTATTAAACCTAAAATTGGATTAACTTCCACTGAATATGCAGAACTTTGTTATGATTTTTGGTCAGGTGGTGGTGACTTTGTTAAGAATGATGAACCACAAGCGGACCAGCAGTTTGCACCTTTTGAAAAAATGGTAGATTCCGTTCGAATGGCTATGGATAAAGCAGAGTTGGAAACTAGAAGAACGAAAGTTCACTCTTTTAATGTCTCCGCTGCCGACTTTGACACAATGATTAGGCGTGCTGATTATATTCGAAGGGTTATGAAACCGGGAAGCTATTCTTTCCTCGTTGACGGAATGACTGCTGGATGGAGCGCAGTTCAGACTATGCGAAGACACTATCCCGATGTATTTATACACTTCCATAGGGCAGGGCATGGTGCCTTTACAAGAGAAGAAAATCCAATTGGATACACAGTTCCAGTTCTCACTAAATTTGCAAGACTTGCAGGCGCTTCGGGTGTACATACAGGTACAGCAGGTGTCGGAAAGATGTCTGGAAGTGCTAAGGAAGACATAGGAGCTGCAAAACAAGCATTAAGACTCAATGCACAAGGAGAATTCTTTACTCAGATCTGGGCAGAGATTCCAGATAGGGATCCAGATATGCAGGAGATGATCGCAAGAGAGAATATGTTCTGGGGGATGCCAACAAGAGAGCTTGCTGCAATAAGAAGAACAAAGAATTTAACAATGGAAGTCGGAGAGGAGCATACAATGTGGAGGGTAATAAAAAAGACCTCCCCGATCGTTTCTGGTGGCCTTAATCCTGTTCTTCTTCCAGACTTTATAGAAGTATTTGGATCAATAGATTTCATTGTAACAATGGGAGGGGGTGTACATTCACATCCTATGGGAACAGGAGCAGGTATTAAAGCTGTATTCCAGGCATATGAAGCATGGTTGGCAAATATACCATTAGAAGAGTACGCAAAAGATAAAGAAGAACTAAAAGTTGCAATTGAATTCTATAACCAACACGGAACTCAAGCACATAGATAGATTTGAAACTATTTAATCGTACTTGTACAGTGTCCACACTTTGTGGCTTTGTATGGTATTTCCATTAAACAATATTTACATGCTTTCGTGTTCTTTAACTTTTTAGAATTTTCTTCCTCCTCTTTCTTGACAACCATCCTCTGTAATTTATTTATGGTTATAAAAATAACAAAGGCAGTTATTAGGAATATTAAAACCTGATTAAGGAAATTCCCATATCTAATTACGATAGCACCTGCATCTTTTGCCTGGTCGTAAGTTGAATAGCTCCCTCTACCAAGGACCCAGAACAGGTTTGAGAAATCTATTTTGGTTGTGAGGAAACTAATTGGAGGCATAATAATATCGTTAACCAATGAGTCTATTATTCCCTTGAATGCCGCACCTATAATGACACCTATTGCTAGGGTAATTGCATCTCCTTTTGCGGCGAAATCTTTAAACTCACTTAATGTTCTTCTAATTACTCCCATCGGTATTTAATCTAATATTTTATCTTCCCAAGTATATCACTACTTTTTGGTATAATACTAAGTATATGAATAAGATATCTTCATACTTAAAACTCACTATTCTCCTGGCAGGTTTAACAGCTATATTTATAGCCTTTGGATACTACTTTGCTGGTGAGGATGGAATGATATTTGCAGGAATATTGGGTTTGATACTTAACTTCTTTTCATACTGGTTTAGCGACAAAGTGGTTCTTGCTATGACTAATGCAAAGGAGAGTGATTGGAGAAGCTTAAATGGAATAAAAAAAGAGGTAGAGAAAGTCTGTAAAAATATGGAAATACCTCTTCCCAAACTATTCATAATGGAAACAGCGCAGGCTAATGCCTTTGCTACAGGAAGAAACCCAAAGCATGCTGTTGTCTGTTTAACTACAGGAATTATTAGTCAGCTTGAAGAAGAACAACTTTTAGCTGTAATTGCACACGAACTTTCACATATAAAAAATTATGACATACTGATTGCTTCAATTGCGGCTGTTCTTGCAAGTGCAATATCAAGCATTCAAAATATTGCATATTGGGGAGGGTTTGGAGGAAGAGATAGGGAGGAGAGGAATCCCTTTTTAGCGATACTTCTTCTCATAACTGCACCTATCATTGCAATCTTACTTCAGTTTGGAATCTCAAGATCTAGAGAGTATGAAGCCGATGCAACTGCAGCTAAATATACTAAAAATCCTGAAGCACTAGCATCAGCGTTAATAGCTATAGATAGTAGTGTGAGGGATACCCCAAATAGAGAGATAAATACATCTGTAGCATCACTATTCATACATAGTCCATTTAGTAATAGGGAAGCGTTGGAATTATTCTCAACCCATCCTCTAACAGAGAAGAGGGTTGAAAAGTTAATGAGTATGGAATACTAATATAGGGTAATTCGCTCAGTTGGTTAGTGCTACTCAATCACTGAAGTGTCATGCAACTAACAGAGATATTACTTAGCTTAGTTGTTAATTACTTAGTAACTATGAATAACCCCTATGCAGAGAAACTTCTTGACTTCCCATTAGTTAACTTTAAGCTTGATGAAACAGCTACACAGTTATCTTTAGATGACTTTGATCCTACTAACCGCCCAACGGTTTTTGAAAACGATGCTGTTGGTCGTATAACAGCACTTACAGTTGAGGGAGGCACTTATTATGTTGATGAAGCTGGTAACCTTGTTATTAGAAGTGACGAAACGACTGATACATGGAGGGACTTAGGAAATTAGCTAGTAAGCTTAACCTCCTCGTTTTATATTTATCCCTTCACTATCCTGTAGTATAATACAGTTATGTATTCCAATTCTTTAGATATGATTAGTTCAATGGAAGTTTCGCCCCCTGATGATTCAGGAAAGAGACCTTTCTATGGAGAACCTTTAGAGGATTCGATATGGAATGGATGCCCCACGGGTTTCATTGAAGCGAATCTAGATAATATTCTTCCTCCTGACTCCCCTCGTAATATTGAACATGTTTGTGTAAAAGTATTACTTACTCCGGATGGAAACCCTACAGGAGAGTATATTATAAGGGCATATGCACCACAGGATCATATTATCAGAGTAACAGAGGCATGTAGGATGCTACTGGGAAATATTCCAGGTGCAGATGTTTCAGGTTGTGAGTTTCAATTTGGAGCTTTTAAGTCAATTAATACTGGATCCCAATCATTATATTACGCTGGTGAGGCAGAAAATGGTGATACATACATAGAATTTGAAGCTATTAAGAATCCTTTTGACCCATCTCGCATTATGGTGGGAATTGATATGGGGTCCTATGGTTTTTTTGGTCGACCTGAAGACCTTCCCGAACACATATCTTATAAATTTCAGGATATTATTAGAATATTTAATAGCTCTGACTATGTAATGCTTAAAGAACAGTTTCTTGAAATGGATTATTTTCATGCAATTGAAAGCCGTCCAGTTAGTCGAGAAACTGTAGAATATATGACAGATGCTAATTTAACGGGTGCAACAGGAATTGGAATAATTCTCCTCTTTGTTTCTGTATCCTTTGCGTTATCACTTGGAGTCCCTGCTGCGGGCCGGTATTTTAAGGGCTTTATACCTAAGGGTAAAAGCAAGGAGTAGAGCAAACGATATATCCAAAACCAATATATCTCATATACTAAGTTTTTGAGTTATATCATCAACCAACTAAAATTATGATGTATAATCAAAATACCTTAATTATGAATAAATATGTATGGATCTAGTTATAAGTATTGTAATAGGATTAGTTGTCGGATTTGGCATCGCTTTCTTCTTAAAAAGAAAGGATACAAGTAAGGAAGATATGGAAGCCTCTATAAAGCAGGTTCTCCCCGAACTAATGAAATCTGTTAATGAGCAGGTAATACAGATGGCAGACCAAAAACTCGGAGCTGAGAAAAAGGAGATACGTGCAGATATGGAAGGAAAAAGACAGGAAATTGAGAGACTAGTTAAAACAATTCAAAATGATTTAAAGGACAGTAAGGATAGGCTGAATGACTCGGAGAAGGAAAGAGTTAATATGTTTGGATCCCTTAAGACCTCTTTGGATGAATATAAAAAGATTACGGATCAGCTTGCTGTAAGCACGGAAAGTTTGAAGAAGGTACTTTCAAATAATCAATTGAGGGGACAGTTTGGAGAACAGGTTGCAGATGAGCTTTTGAAAATGGCAGGCTTTGTCAGAGGGGTAGATTACGAATTCAACAAAGAACAGACTGGCTCTGAAACAAGACCGGACTTCAGTGTATTTCTCCCCGATGGTACTAGAATAAATGTGGATTCAAAATTCCCATATTCAAACCTTCAAAAGAGTAGTGAAGCAACAACCGATCAAGAGAAGCGTGACTACCTTAAACTCTTTGAACGAGATGTAAGAGAGAAGATTAAACAGGTAACTACCAGAGATTATATTAACCCTGAGGATAAGACTGTTGATTTCGTCATACTATTCATTCCTAACGAAATGATATTCTCATATATATACGACCAGTTAAATTCCGTCTGGAAGGAAGCAATGGAGAGGAAAGTTATCCTTGCAGGACCGTTCAGTTTCTCAGCCCTTCTTAGAATGATTAAACAATCATATGATAATTTCAGGGTACAGGAGAATATTCAGAAGATAGTTACACATGTTAAGACATTAGAAAAAGAGTATGTAAAGTTCTCTGAAGAGTTTACAAAGGTTGGAGACAGAATAGAGTCACTATCTAAGCAGTATGATGTTGTGAGCAATACTAGAGTAAATCAGATGAATAGAATCATGGAAAAGGTAAGGCTAGAAGGACCAGATGATGATAATGTAGAACAGCCAAAATTAATAGGATAAAATGCAAACTATCCTTTCTAATAAAGAGTATCGAAATATAGAATTTGGAATGGTTCTCTTTGAAAGTTCTGAGTTATCTAAATGTGAATTTCATGAGTGTAAATTCATACATTGTGATTTCTCAGACTCAAAGATAACTGAGAGTATTTTCGAAAATTGCATCTTTGATAATAGTAACCTAAGTAATGTAAAGTTAAGAAATACTAGACTAACTGATTGTAAATTCCGATCCTCTAAGTTGCTCGGAGTTGATTTTGAACTTCTCCGATCAGAGTTAGGGATTAAATTGGATTGTAAATCTTCCGACCTTAGTTACTGTAACTTTACCAAAGTAGATATTTCAGGAAGTAATTTCCTTAAGTGTAAGATTGAGGAGGCTGATTTTACACTATCTAAGGCTAGGAAGTGCTCGTTCAAAGAATCAAATCTTTTAAAAACAATATTCTATAAAACAGACATTAGAGATTCAGACTTTACCTCTGCAATTAACTATATATTTAATCCCAATGATAATATCTGTAAAGGAGCGACTTTTAGTGAACCAGAGGTTCTCAATCTTTTACTACCATTCGGAATAAAAACGGAGGGATGATTACTTATCTCCAGCAACTTCAAATGAAACGAATTTTTTATCTTTAAAGGTACTTTTACCGCTAAAAGTTCCCTTCTGTGTTTTGCTAATTGCGCCTGCAATTAATTTCACATCCTCAAACATTTTGTATTTTGCAGTATCATTTAAATCAACCCATACAGGAGTACCTTCATTTTGTGTGACAGGCTTCTCACTTTCGGGCACATCTGCTGTAACTATAAACATCATAATTGGGTTCTCCTTAAATCCCGTTACGTTTATAGTCCCTTTCAATTGTATGTTAACAAGGTTCTTGACGCTCATCTCTTCCAGAACTTCTCTTTTTACAGTTTCTTGGAACCCTTCGCCAGGTTCAATATGTCCACCTGGAGGATTTACATAACCTTTTATAATGCTGTCTTCATGGTCATTCATTAGAAAAAGATACTCACCCTTATTATTCCTCAAAAACATAAGTACTTTTACTTCATATAGGTCATACTTCATCGCTTAAAGTTCTAAATTTAAGTTATACTTCTTATTCTCTATATACTTCATCGCTTTCTTTCCAATCTCATCACACCTCTCGCTCCATTTCTGGGCCTGTGGATTCTTCTCCCTTAGTTCATAGTACCAGGCTTTTCTTCTCATAATCTCGTTATATCCTGCAACAGCAACTACTTCGTCATCCGTAATTCCTTCCTTCGCCATGTTTACTCCCATATCAGTAGGGGATTTGTAAGTACTGATGAAATTTTCACCATTAACAATCTCTTTGATGATACTCTCAACTATCCCAAATGCCGCTACATCCCTGTTGTAGTTAACCGCAGTTACATTGTGGTTATACAGATGGTATTTATCAATCATATTAAAATCACCAATATCCACCGTTGCGGCCTCATAAGCGAGATTTACAGGGTGATTTATTGGAAGATTCCAGATAGGGAAGGTCTCGTACTTAGCATATCCTGAATCTTCTCCCCTCTGTTTATCGTGATAGATCTGTCCAAGACATGTAGACATCTTCCCACTGTTTGAAGCAACGCCAACTACAAGCACCAGCTTACTTAAATTTGGAATATATTCATCCTTTCCATACCCATCCGCTGAAACAACTTTTTCAGCATTTGGATACCCTTCAATAAAGTATCTATTGAATACTTTAAATCCCAATCCCTCCATCCTAACTCTGTATTCCATTGCCAACACACGATTATCTTCATTAATTAGATTTAGACAGATGAACGGCTTTTGGGAAAATTGCTTCTCATAATCTGCAATCATCCTATCCGTGTATGCGATATAAGATGTATCGTCACTTTTCAGGAACCTATTGGTTTTTAGGTCTTTTGCATTTATACAGAATACAATATCAAACGGAATTCCTATATTTTTGAATATCTCTATCTTAACCTCAGGGATAAAGCCAGGGAGGACGCGAGATGCGTGGGGGTCATGCAGGAACTTCCCGCCTATCTCAAGATACAGTCTTCCTGAATCAAACTTAGAAATTCTTTCTTTGAGTGCGTTCTGTTGAGCATCTCTATACTTACTGTTATCAAATCCTACCCTTTTATATTCAATTGTGTCTGAACTTGTAATCATTGATATATCCTACATAAAAAAGACCGCTCAGTAAATGAGCGGTCTTCATATTACAAACAAAAGTCTTAAACCTGTGCTACTTCTACTTTCTTAGGCTCACCCCATGCGAGGTAACCTGGTACAATAATCTGAGCGATTGGAACGAGCATAAGTATACCTAACCACTGCTCAAATCCTCTTCTTTGGGCTATCTTCATATACACATAGACAACGAAGACTGGTGCTACTGCTAGCCATAGGAGGTTCCAAGGACTAATTCCTGCACATTGAATCATTGTATAGAAGTTTAGGAATGGTACCCATGCAGTCCATGGATTTGGAACATTTAACTTCTTTGCTGTTACGGATAAAGTGAGGGCTGAGTAAACATAGCTGACAAGTAGCACTACACTGCTAATTACAATAAATACAGTCCCAAAAAGGAATCCAAATACCCCAAGGGCTTCTAATTCTTCATCTGTTAGATCCTGAGAGTTAACGTTTGTATCAGTCCCTGTGCCTAACTCATTCCATGCGCTTTCCCAATCATATTCACTATCATAGAGGTTAGCATCATCCTCTGGTGTTGTAGTATTTTCACTGTCATATAGTATTACATCCTCATCTGTTTGTGTGTCCTCAATAGCAAACGCCTGTGTAGGTGAAAGTAGGATTACGGATAACAGACATATTACTGCCCCGTATATTGCTCTTTTTAGCATAGATATTCTATTAAAAATTATTTGAACTCACTCCATTATTCATAATTTAACCTTCGTTTGCAATAGTGATAATTAATATGTTAGCTTATACTATGTTTTCATTAATAGAAGGAAAGAATACAGTATTACTCTCGGCTCCTCATGTTTATAATCACTATAGAAAAAATCTTAATTTTGTTGTTAAACAAGGAGAGCCTTGGACAGATTACATTGTAAAGAATGCCGTGACAGAATCTGGATCAAACGGGATATTAGTTGATAGAGATTTGGATTTTGATCCTAACTTTGATCTCTACGATAATAATAAGTATAAACAGGAGGTAGATAAGGTAATAAAGAAAAATAGGATTAAGCTCTTTGTTGATGTACACGGACTTTCGGATAGATATAGCTACGATTTTGCAATCTACTTTCCTTTAAGATATTTGAAATCACAGAAAGCGGCTTACGAGCTAGCTCAGGAACTTTCAAAGGGACCTCTTCGTGACTCTCTAGTTGTAGTTCTTAATATGAAGGATGATGAGCAGGAAACACTGACAGAATTCGTTGCAAAGAAAAGGAAAATTCCGGCTATACAACTTGAAATTGCAAGGTACATTAGGGAGGACGATGACTTAAGAGATGCTGTTGTCACAGGCATTTCTAAGTATCTTCTTGCTAATTAATTACAAGGTAGTATACCCCTTTGACCTTAGGTATACTATCTGCTATGTTTAGATATACTAATAAATTTATCCTGAAATAACTATGTCACCTATTGAGAAGAAAGTTCCCCCAATTAAAGCCGAATCAACCGTAAATACTGTAAATGAAGGGAAGAGAAAAGCGATTGAAATGGCAGTGCAGCAGATTGAGAAACAGTTCGGTCAAGGCTCTATAATGAAACTTGGTGGCAGTCATAAGGTTGATATCCCTGTTATTCCAACAGGGGCAATCTCTCTTGATCTCGCTTTAGGTATTGGTGGAATTCCAAGAGGTAGAATTATTGAGATCTATGGTCCTGAGTCATCTGGAAAGACTACTTTAGCTATGCATATCCTTGCTGAAGCACAGAAACAGGGTGAGGCAGTTGCCTTTATAGATGCTGAGCATGCTTTTGACGCTACCTATGCGAAGGCAATTGGAATAAATATTGATGAGATGTTTATCTCTCAACCTGATTTTGGAGAACAGGCTTTGGAAATTTTAGAAACGCTTGTTAGATCTTCGGGTTTTGGAGTTATAGTTATAGATTCTGTTGCCGCTCTGACGCCACGAGCTGAAATTGAAGGTGATATGGGAGACAGTCATATGGGCCTCCAGGCTAGACTTATGTCCCAGGCTCTTAGAAAGATTACAGCCATTGCTAATAAGGCAGGAACTACAGTAATCTTCCTTAACCAGTTGAGAATGAAGATAGGAGTAATGTTTGGTAATCCTGAAACAACCACGGGTGGAAATGCTCTTAAATTCTATGCTTCAATCCGTATGGATATAAGGCAGAAAGAGAAAATTATGAAAGGTGATCAGCTAATTGGACATATACGTGTGGTCAAGGTTGTTAAGAACAAGTTGGCCCCACCGTTCAGGGAGGCTTCATTCAGTATTATCTATCCAACAGGAATAGATAAAGAGAGTAGTCTTTTAGATGCGGCTATTAGTAGAGGGATAATTCAGAAAGCCGGAGCATGGTTGAAGTATGGTGATACTCAACTTGCACAGGGTCGGGAATCTGCTATTGAAGAACTTAAGACAGATAAAGCTTTAGCGACGAAGATTGAAAAAGAAGTCAGAGCTACTCTAAAATAGTACTGTGAAAATTACAGAGATATCTGTTCAAAAAAAGATTCCCTCCAGATTCAACCTATATATTGATAGTCTCTTCGTCTTAGGTGTCGGCTCTTCAAGTATAACTCTCTTCAATCTATATAAAGGAAAGGAGATAACAGAAGATGAACTGACACAGGTTAGGGACCATGAAGTATTTTCAAAATTCTACGATAGGGCTATTACATATGTAACGGGAGTCGTTAAGAGTGAGAAACAGGTTAAGCAGTACCTAAAGAGAGTCTATATTAAGAAGAAGAAAGATTGGTTCGGTGAAAATTTTGAGTATGATATTGAGTCCACAGTAAACAAGGTTATTTTGAAAATGAGAGAGTATCATTTTCTTGATGATTTTGAATATGCTCGTCAATTTATATCATCAAGGGAAAGAAGCAAGCCTCGTTCAAAGTCAGTCCTTTCAAATGAACTTAGATTGAAAGGTATTTCGAATGAGATAATTCAATCTGTTCTTGAAACGGTTGATGATAATGATATGATTTATGATGTATACAGAAAGAAATTTGGAGGGAAGGGATTTGATGTAAATGAAGATAGCAAAGTAGTTGGTTTTCTTGCAAGAAAGGGATTTTCATGGGATCAGATATCTAAATTGGAAAGTAGGTTAAGAGATGACATTGGAGAGTAGTAAAACATGGGTTGTACCTGAGATACAATCTACAGAGAGCACTATTGTTAATGATCTCCTTAAAAGTAGGGGGGTAGAGGGTGAGCAGGTTGATGAGTTCTTAAACCCTAAGCTCTCCACAATTCCAAGCTGGAAGAAACTTTTTGGTGCAGAGAAGGCTGCTAAACAGATAATTGAAGCAGTTAAGAATAATAAAAAAATATTTATCCATGGGGATTTTGATGTAGATGGCATATCTGCAACGGCCGTCATGTGGGAATTCCTCTACAGAGAGGTGGCTGAAATTCTTAAAACTAAGGTTGATGTTTATCCATATATCCCCGATAGGGTTGATGAGGGCTATGGACTATCTAAATCCTCTGTTGATGCCATGATCTCACAAGGAGCGGATCTGATTATAACTGTGGATTGTGGGGTCCGTGATAGATCCATAATCGAGGAGTATATGAGCACTGTAAAATGTGAGTTTATAGTTACTGATCACCATCAACCCCCAGAGGATATTAATACTGTTAAATACACAATCGTTCATCAGATGTTTCCAGGTAAAGAGTTTCCAGAAGAAAAAATATCAGGAACCTTTGTTGCCTTTCTTTTAACTAATGCAATTCGAAATAAATTAGGAGTCGATGATACAATTACTCCTAATTCGAAAGGTCTGGATCTTGTAGCCCTTTCGACAGTTACAGACATGATGCCTCTTTTGGGGGCAAATAGAACCGTAGTTAAGTATGGGATAGAGCAGATGAAACTGGGTAAGCGACACGGTTTGAGACAACTACTAGAGATATCAGGTATGTCAATTGAGGGTGTCGATACCTATCATCTCGGCTTTATAATAGGTCCTAGAATTAATGCAGCCGGAAGGATTGGCTCTGCTATAGAAGCTCTAAGGCTTCTTTTAAGTGAGAATGAATTGAAGGCAAAGGAGTATGCCTCTATTCTCCATAACCTTAACGTTGAAAGGCAGGAAAAGACACAGGAGATTCTTGATCAGGCGGTTTCACTTCTAAACAATGATGATAATCTTCTTTTTGTTTTAGGTGATTCATGGCATGAAGGAATAATAGGTCTTGTTGCAAGTAAGATATTAGAGAGATTTGGAAAACCCGTAATCGTGGCCACCAAGACGGAAGACGGAAAGTATAAGGGGTCGGCACGAAGTATTGCCTCATTTAATATTACAGATGCCATCTCCCAGTTTACAGATTCTCTTGAACGGTACGGTGGGCACTCACAAGCCGCTGGCTTTACAGTTAAAGCAGGGCAGATAGAAAACTTTAAAGAGAAACTGGTTAACTTCGCAAATAAGAACTTTTCAACAGACCTTCTTGAAAGGACCTTAGAGATAGATGCGGATATCTCGCCCAATGATATTACAATTGGTCTATACAATGAAATTGAAAAGCTTAAACCATTTGGATATGGTAATCCGAAGCCAATTGTATCTTTCACTGGCATGAAAATCGTCGAGAAGATGGTTATGAAAGGTGGATTACATTTGAAGCTAAAACTTGAAAGGGAGGGTGTTCAAGTAACTGCACTTCTTTTCAACTGTTCGGATGATGTTGAGACTTTAAACGTAGGTACCGTTATAGATGTTGCATCAAATATAACCTTGAACGAGTGGAATGGATATAGAAATGTTGAAATTCAGGTTAAGGAGTGGAGGTTTGCAATATAAAAACATTGTGATTGATAAAATAAAGTGATATTATTTACACGTAGAAGTAGCGACCAAGAACGGTGAAAGCTTGGAAATAAGAGTGACATTAAGTACAACTAAATACCATACAAGTGCTCATTATTTAACAATTTTGAGAACTGGGGTGGCACCACGGTAATTATATCGTCCCCTTAATCGGGGATTTTTTATTTTTATATAACAATATATACTCAAGTATGGAAAGAACAAAAATTATAGAGACGAGTGAAAAGATTGGACAGAAGGTATCACTTTCAGGTTGGGTTACAACCGTAAGAGACCACGGCCAGATCACATTTATTATGCTTAAAGATAGAACGGCATATGTGCAGTGTGTTGTAAACGGAGGACTTAAAGAAACCCTTGGTGAGGGTTACGTAATAGAGCTTGAGGGAACTGTGAAAGAGAGACCGGAAAGTATGAGGAATGAAAAGATAGCAACAGGAAGTGTGGAGATAGAGGTCGAGAAGTATACGGTACTTAACGCCTCCAAAGAGTTGCCTATGCCTGTAAACAATGATGGAAAGAATATTAACGAGGAGGTTAGATTGAAATATAGGTATCTGGATTTGAGAAGAGATAGGATGCAGAAGATTTTAAGACTTAGGTCTGATTATATTGCAGCCGTTAGAGAAGAGCTGCGCAAGAGAGAGTTTGTTGAGATAGAAACTCCAATGCTAACTAAAGCTACTAAAGAAGGAGCCCGAGACTTCATTGTCCCTTCAAGATATAACCCTGGAAAGTTCTACGCCCTTCCACAGAGCCCACAGCAGTATAAACAGCTAATGATGACGGCTGGAATAGAAAGATATTTTCAGTTCGCAAGATGTATTAGAGATGAAGACCTCCGAGCAGATAGGGGGTACGAGCATACTCAAATTGATATGGAGATGAGCTTTGCCAACCAGAAAGAGGTAATGCAAACAGTTGAGGATATTATAAAGAATGCGGTGAAAGCCGTTGGAGGAAAACTTAAGGACGAGGTCTTTCCCGTTGTTAATTATAAAGACGCTCTAGAGAAATATGGTGCTGACAAATTTGACCTTAGAACCGAAGAAGAGAAGAAAGCGAACGTTCTTGCCTTTGCATGGGTTGTTAACTTCCCATTCTTCAAGAAAGTTGATGCTGATGATGCAGCAGAGAAACTCGATGGAAAAAGCGGGTGGGTTTTCACACATAATCCTTTCAGCAGTCCGATTCCAGAACATATGGAGTGGCATATGAAGGGTGAGAACATTGGTGAGATAGTTACAGCACAATATGACCTCGTATGTAACGGTTTAGAAGCCGGAGGAGGAAGTATTAGAGCACATAATCCGGAAGTATTGAAGCAGACATTTAGAATCATGGGATATAGCGAAGAAGAGATTCAGGATAGTATTGGACATATGCTTGAAGCCTTTGAGTTGGGAACTCCTCCTCATGGAGGAATAGGAATGGGATTAGACAGGCAGGTCATGATCCTTGCAGGAGAAACCTCACTAAAAGAGGTTATACCTTTCCCTATGTCAGCTTCAGGAAAAACCGCAGTTATGGATGCTCCAGCCCCTGTTTCAAAAGAGGTTCTTAGAGATTTACACCTTGAGGTTTTGGATAAAGGTATGGACACTGTAAACAGTATTAAGGACATTCTCACTTCAATGAGTATTGATTACAAGTATTTGGAACATGAAGAGGTCAGAACATCAGAAGAAGCGGCAAAGGTCAGGGGGGTAGATCTTTCAACCGGTGCAAAAGCTATGATTGTAAGGTCTAAAGAATATAGGAACAGATATGTTATGTTCGTACTCTCTGCTGATAAGCAGTTAAGCCTAGAAAAAGTTGCAACTACCCTTGGAGAGGAGTTTGAAATTGCACCTGCTAAGGATGTTGAAGCATACACAGGATTAAAAGTTGGTAGTATTCCACCTTTTGCCAGGCTCTTAAAGATGGATCTATACTTTGATAAAGCAATGTATACTAAAGATACCGTTGCCTTCAACTGTGGGCTAAGAACTGCATCTATCATTATGAAAGGATCAGACCTTATAAAAGCAGCGCAACCTAACAAAGGATCAGAGAATATGGATTTCAGCGTTTAAGGAGAACTATTCGTGAATCAGGACATAGTCGCCTCTTTCAAAGTTGTCGTAAAGGTATTTTGCTTCGTCTAGAAGCATTCTTATACAACCTGAGCTACGCCTTTCCCCTATACTCGAGAGGGACTCATATATCTTGTTGTTATTACGGTCATGCCACCATATTAAAGCATGTAGACCATACCAGGAGTTTTGTGATGGAGAGTAGTAGAAGGCCATCCAATAGGGCATATACTTTCCTCCAGGAGCAATCGGCTCAATCCCTTTATCAACAATTGGAAAAACACCATACACCTGATATCCATATTTTGGCCCCGAAAGTTTAATTACTTTATCTACCTTCCCATCTATCCAGGAGTATAACTTCTGCCTTGAATTATCCACTTCAATATATCTTTTCGCATACGTTCCATCTGTGCCTGGGGAATCAACTCCGGTTATATCTATTCTGATATCTGAGTCAGAAGTTTCTAATGTAGAAATTTTATCCGTAAGCTGATTGCCAATGTTACTTAGGTTTGGAAGTTTGTCTGATGAAAAGTACATAAAAGAACCTTTAGCATTTTTAGCAATAGAAGTTTTCATAAAATTTTTCTGAAAAAAGGGGATTATATGACTACTCATGTAATCAATAATTCTCTCCTCCTCCTTCACCTTATCTTCTTTGATCCATTCAATAATTCCAGTTGAAAGAGCTATACATTTTCCTGAGTAGCAGAGATCAATCTTTGGATATACTAAATCTATCTCTTCAGGTTCAATTCCTAATACCTCTGGGGATTTAGTTTCGTTACTTACAAGAATCTGTTGATTTGAAACTTTCTGCTCTCTCTCACTTGCGTTTTTCTTTACAGCATTTATATTAAAAGAAAAGTACCCAATTATGAATATGAGTACTACATTAAAAAAAAGAAGCGGCAGTATCTTTCTCATTGTATATCTAATTCTTAGTTAGTTGTCTAAAAATGTGCCTGCATCTGGATCTACCTCCTGGGGATCCTTTATCACAATCTTATCTCCAACATTTGCATAGTCTATAGCTGGAACATAGTAGTGGAAGGTTCCAATGACTCCTGTATCAAAGGTTGCTTCCCCAGAAACAATATATACTGGCTGGAGGTAGTCCTGTTCCGCGGTTGGTTCGTAGTATCCGATTGTAACTGTATAGATCGTAAACTTTCTAACTTTCCTTGGAGTATATGGGACTACATCATCTCCATTCTTGTCATTTAAATAGGCAAGGCTCCCTTTTCCAGCCTGTACCACCTCAATTGCTGTGGCAGGAGGGATTAGAGGATAAGTACCACACGGTAGCGGCTCAATTGGCCAATATGTGAAATTTGCTGCGTAAACAGATTTGTTCGAAGTATCAGAGGATGCTTCAAGAGGGTTTGGTGCTCCTACATAAACTGACACATTTGGAAGGTTTGGGTTCTGGAAAGCAACTATTGTATCAAAGTTATACATATCTATTCTCCCTTTATCTGTAAGCATAGAAGTCGTTGTGGATTGGAATAGCTTCTTTTCAAGCTCATTTTTCATATCCTCGGCTCCTCCTAAATCTGATCGGATAGATATCATTGACGCTTTCCTATAGAAATCTACCCTTATTAACTCTGCTTCAACCTTTGATCTTGCCTGTGAGAATGATCCATCTGGAGCGATATTAATATATGTTACCTGTGGAGTTTGTTGAATATAATCTTCAATTAGTAGCCCTTTAGTCTTCAGAAACGATGTCGCTAGTGTTATAGCTTGGTTATCCGAAGGTAGTTGTGCATTAGAAGGAATTGAGGTTGGTTTTGAGAAATCGGTTGTAAGAGTGAAGTTAAGGTTTCTTGCTTGAATTACCAAGGTTTTGAAATTTGAGGAGTTAAACCATACATACTCCGCTGACCCCCTTCTCTGTATCTCATCAGGGTTAAAACCAAGCTTTCCTGCGAGGGTCTTCGCCTCACCTTGTGAGTTAAGAGATTGTCCAAGATTATTTATTTTATGAACATTAATAATCCTTGGAAGGGAATCAATCTTTCCGGTTACAGTCTCAATCTCAAAGACAAGATCAGACCCAGCTGAAAGACTTAGGGAAGGGATGCTTAACTTGTTTGCAAGGAACTCATCTTTGAACTCAGTACATGCAAAGTTTGCCTGTAGATACTCCGAAGGAGCATTCTTGCTAGGTAGACTGAGGATAACTATTACGGAAATTATGAAAACAGCAACTACTATAATTCCTAAAACTCCAAATCGTCTTGTCCAGTATGCGGCTTGTGTTAGTGTCATGGTATAATGATATCAATTGTAATCTATATCAGCAACAACTATGAGTGAATTCAGATTTAGAGCGGCACCAAGCCCAACAGGCAAGGTTCATATTGGTACAATTAGAGCATATCTTCCCAATTATCTTCTTGCAAAAAAGTATGGTGGAAAAAATATATTAAGGATTGAAGATACTGATCAGAAGAGACTTGTTCCCAATGGTGTTGAGGCAATGATTGAAGCATACGAAGAGGTAGGAATTACATTTGATGAAGGACCACATAGAGGAGGGGCGTTTGGACCTTATGTCCAATCAGAGAGGTTGGAAATATATAGAAAGTATGCTAAACAGCTGATTGATCAAGGTGATGCATACTACTGCTTCTGCTCAAAAGAGCGGCTTGAAGAACTTCGTGCAACTCAGAGTGCGAATAAACAGAAGACAATGTATGACGGACTATGTAGAAATATTCCAAGGGAAGAAGCACAGAAGAGAGTTGATGGGGGAGAACCTCATGTGATTAGGATGAAATTTCCAAAAGAGGGTGGAACAGTATGCCAAGACCTAATATTTGGAAAGGTGAGCGTTAAAAACAGTGATGTTGAAGATCAGGTCCTTATGAAGGGTGACGGTTTTCCAACCTACCACCTGGCTGTTGTCGTTGATGACCATTTAATGGGTATAACAACGGCGATTAGAGGGGTTGACTGGCTTCCAAGCTATCCTAAGCACGTTGTACTATTTAAAATGTTTGGTTGGGAACCTCCACAGTTTGCCCACCTTCCATTGATACTTAATCCAGACGGTAGAAAGAAATTGAGTAAAAGGCATGGAGCATTTCCTGTTAGCCAAATTCTGAGAAAAGGATATTTGAAAGAAGCCATTATGAACTACTCTATTCTTTGTGGCTGGGCACCAAAGCCTGAGGAGGCACATCAGGATGAGATCTATACTCCTGAGGAGCTAATTCAACTCTTCGATCTTGATAGAGTGCATAAAACAGCTGCAAGGTATGATCAAGCGAAGTTTGACTATATTAACTCCAAGCATATTAGAAACCTATCAATCGATGCTCTCGTAGAGAGAGTATTCCAGTGGGCAGAAAAGTATGTATTAGGAACATTCATGAGCGATGAGTATACGGAACCAGCAGAGTGGGAGGGAAGTCTAAAGGATGCTATTAAAAAGTATCTTCCACTGTGGAAAGCAGATATAGAGCACTTCAAGAGAGCACTTTCCCTTGAACATGAAAGAATTTCTATGCTAGCGGAAATTCCTGCTGCATTAGACTTCTTCTATGAAGAGGAGTTAAGTTGGGAAGATGAGGATTGGAATACAAAGAACCATACAAAGGTTGAATTAGCTACTGCTCTTGAAAATGTATTACCTAAGTTAGAAGAAATCTTTAAGAAAGATGTGTTTGACCATGAGGAATGGGAGAAGGTAGTAAGAGGGTATGCGGATGAGTTAGGTTGGAAACATGGAGACCTATTTTTAGCTATAAGATCAGCAACAACTGGTCGTCTTCAGAGTCCTCCGCTTCTTGATTGTTATGAAATAATGGGATGGAAGAAGGTTAGAAGCTTTATAGAACAAGCTATTACATGGCTAAATAAGTAGAGATGAAAATAGTCGATTATGACCTTCTTACAATTTCAGAAAATGGTTTGCAAATTGTAGGTAAGGTATTAGGCAATGAAGAGTCCTCTCAAATCCTTATATGTTGCCATGGCTTTGGGGTAACAAGTGACTCTTGGGGAATGTACAAAACAATATGTGAACACTTCAAGGAAAAGTATTTAACAATTCGCTTTAACTTTGTTTCTGTAGATGAATTTGTTCGTACTACGTATGTACATGAGTATAGTAAACAGGTAGAGAAACTTAAAACAGTTATTGATAGAGTCAATAAGAAATATCCAAACCGAACAATTACAATTATTGGACACTCTCAGGGAACCTTTATACCTCCACTATTTCTAAAGATGTATAACTCGAAGATTGATAAACTTATACTGTTAGCCCCACCTGCAACTTCTGATATTGCACTTAAGATGAAAGAGTATTTTGAAAAAAGACCAGGTACAAAGATAGATACCTCTGGAAAGACTGTGTTGGAAAGATCCGACGGTTCAACTACTATTGTACCAAGTGAATTCTGGAGTGAGGCTGGATTAATTGATCCCACATCTCTTTTTAAACACGTAGATGACAACTACAATACGTATTTTGTTTGGGCAAAGAATGATCCTGTCCTGACAAATAAGGAATATGAGGCTATAAAATCTATAACTCCAACAAATTTTGTTGAATTGGATGGAGATCATGATTTTAAAAATGACAATTGGAAGAAGTTAATTGAATATCTCGATGGAATTCTATGAAAATAATCGATGACCGATTACTACTGATGTCCCCTTCCTCTCAACAGATTGTAGGTAAGATATACGGAAACGAAAATTCCAGCAAACTACTTATTTGTTGTCATGGTTTTGGTGTTAAGAGTGATTCAAGAGGTATGTACAATAGGGTGTGTGAGGAATTTCAGAATGATTTCCTGACTGTTAGATTCCATTTCGGAACCATAGACAATATCAATAATACAATTTACGTACCGGAATACTCCACTCAAGTTGAGGTCCTTAAAACCGTTTTAGATAATATGATTAATAAATACCCTGAGAAAGAAGTCATTCTAATTGCCCATTCACAGGGTTGTTATATTACATCTATGCTCCTTACGGAAACAAGATATAAAATTAAGCACCTAATCTTTCTGTCTCCACTAATCCGAAGAAACATTGTTGAGAAGCAGAAACAAAAATTTAGTAAAAGAGAGGGGTCTATTATAAATGAAGATGGAATATCAAAGCTAGTTCGTACAGATGGTACAGTTACCCTTATCCCTAAAGAATTTTGGGAAGAGGCAAGTAATATTGATATCAGAGAACTTTTTAGAAAGATTGATGATACGTATAATACAAACTTTGCATGGGCAAAGGGAGATTCCGTTGTAAAAGAGGAGGAATATAAGAATTTGTTATCTATGAACTTTAAGAAAGTTACAGAATTACCAGGAAACCATGAGTTTCTAAATAACGATAACTGGAATGGTTTGCTAGAATTCCTTAAAAATATTACCAGATTCTGATATAATTGCTTACTTTATTGCCGGATCGTCTAATGGTAGGACGACTGCCTCTGGAGCAGTTAATTGGGGTTCGAGTCCCTGTCCGGCAACCACTGATATGTTTCAAACTTTCGGAAAGATTAAGGCTGTACTGCCTGTATTGTTATGGTAATGGACTTTTCTGTTGAACTTGTAGATGGATTTGGAGATATAATTTTCATATCAAAACTCTGGGTGCTTGATTCCGTTAATCCTGTGGATAGGGTTTGGAAGCTATCTGCAGTTGTTAAGGATGTCCATGCTCCTCCTGAGTTAGTTGAAAATTGGTGAACAAACTGGTTTGTTCCTGTACTAGTTCCAAGGGTCCAACCGCTTGGTGCCGAAGTTTTAATGTTTAAATCGACTGTTACATTTCCGTTATTTTGAACGGTTTGGGTATCAGTTAAATCAAGTGTGGTCTTTGCTGTATTTGAATCAAGTGTTCCATAAGCAATTGTTCCATCTGTTGTTAGTGTAATTGAAACAATTGTGCTTGGGTTTACTTGAAGAGGTGAGTTGGTTGTATTTACAGGTGAGCATAAAGGATTTACAGAGGCATTATCACATGCAAAGGCATACCAGTTGAGTGAGCCTTCGGTATCTGATGTCCATACACAGGTATTTTGAGCCCCAGAAGCCACAGCTGAAGAGGATACACAGTATGTTTGGCTAGTAGCACATGTTGGGGGAGATCCAGCGGTAATAGAGTTGGTTTTGCAAACGGCAAGGTACCAATTATTTTCAGCATCTGTCGCTGTAGCAGAGAATGTTACATTATCACCTACTGTAATAGGATCTGAAGATTCTGTTGTATCTACTGTTATAGTAGGGGGAGAGTTATATGTAATTCTAACTAGCCCTTGAGCCCCAGTCCCACCTGGACGATTTGTTGTGTTGTTAGCCTTTCCCCCAGAACCACCACCTCCGTAGTTAGAACCAGTTGCACCGGTACTACTGTTTCCTACACCATTTGCTCCTTTCCCCCCATTTTGACTTGTTCCGCTTCCACCAGTACCTGTGGAGGCATTCCCACCAGCTCCAGTTGAACCTGCACCTCCACCACCGGCCCCACTATAACCTGAACCGGAGGTATAACTTCCGACTGAACCGCTTCCACCTGCATAAACAGTGTCTCCAATCGCTCCTGTACTACTCCCTGTTCCTGCTGCACCATTGGCACTGTTGCTGGCCATTGGTGCACCTCCTTGTCCTCCGGGGGCATATACAGTCCCTGTGGTGCTAAACCAAGATGGGTTTCCAGTGTTTACTGATTGTGATGATGTTGCCGTGGCTGTTTTGGCTGCGCCTACAGTATATGTGTAGCCATTACCTGGAGTTACTGTTATGACTTTGATCGCATATGCACCACCTGCCCCTCCACCGCCTGTAGCTGGGTTTCCTGAAGCACCACCACCTGCCCCTCCTCCTCCCCAAACCTCTACGGTTACAGTCGTTACACCCGTAGGAGCTGTCCATGTTCCACTTGTTGTGAATGTCTCTGTTGCAGCCAATACTTTGCCATTATAGATAGGGGAGTTGACGACAGAAGGTATTAACCAGTTACTAAAAAAAAGTACTATCGTTAGTCCAAATGTTAGGAGCTTTTTTGTTACGAATTTCATATATATTACTTAGTTTAAATAATTTATACTAAAATTACAATTAGAAGTTTATTAGTTAAATATTCATGTTGACACACTTTAGAATTTGGTATAACTTTGTATTGAATCTTATTTAAGTGTTTATATTCCTATGTCTGTCCCAAGAAAACTTACGCATTTAACAGGTCTTCTATTAGCTTTTCTCTTCTTGTTTATGGGTTTTGCAACCTATGCCGCAAATGAAGCGTCAGTTGCTGCGACCGTAACCGTACAGAATATCTCTGTCTCTGTAGCGGACGGAACCATTGCTTATGGAACACTTGCTTCAAATACATCTGTAGGTACTAATGGAACTGATACACAGGTTGTTACAAATGATAGTAACGTGACGGTTGATGTTGATATTAAAGGTCAGAATAGTGCAAATTGGACCTTGGCAGGTACTGCAGGTTCGGATACCTATGTTCATAAATTCTGCTCTGCAACATGTGGTACACCTCCTACAAACTACACTGCTTTGACTACTTCGTATGCAACTCTTGCGAATAGTGTTGCTGCAAGTGGAACTGTAAACTTGGATCTATACCTTACAACTCCAACTGTTTCTACCAACTTTACTTCACAGAATGTAGGTGTAATGGTCTTGGTATCACTGCCGTAATAACATTTAGTCTGTTCTTATGAAGAAAATTTGGATTCTATTTGCTCTGTTAGTACTTCTTACATCGTCTCTTCCTTTATATGCAAAGCTAGGAGTAGGAATAGGTACGGGAAAAATACGCGTAGATGCAGACTTAAAACCAGGTATCATATATGAGCTCCCTCCGCTTTCTGTAGTTAATACAGGAGATGTGGATTCTGCATATCAAGTATCCGTCTCATATCACGAAAATCAATCAGAATTAAAACCTGCAAAGGAGTGGATTAAATTCGAGCCTCAGAAGTTTAATTTAAAACCTGGTGAAGTTCAGATTGTTAAAATGACAATAGAACTTCCACTTAAGGTTGTTCCAGGGGAGTATTTTGCCTTTCTTGAGGCATCTCCCATAAAGGAAAATGAAGAGGGTAGCTCCTCAGTTGGAATAGCTGCTGCAGCAAAGCTGTACTTTGAAGTCGCTCCCGCCAATATTTTCATAGGTATATACTATCGATTACTATCACTTTGGAATTTATATTCTCCTTGGACTGAAAGAGTCGCCGGCGCTTTTGCGCTCGTAGTCCTATATTTGGTGGGTAGAAATTATATAAAAATTGAACTTAAACCAAAAAAATCAAATGAATCGAGATAGTTTTAATGGTTATACACCAATGGAGGGAAACAATTAAGATACTTATTGCCTTAATTGTGTTTTTTACCATATTCTCTCTGTTTTCACTTTTTTCATATGCCGCAACGGAAGTGGGCATAGATTCTAATGTTAAGCTAAGCTTATGTGGAGATGGAATTGTTGAAGGGAGTGAGGATTGTGAACCTCAATATCAGGAAATTTTCCAATGCTCTGATATTGGGTCTTACACTGGTACTACAACGTGCGATATTGCTTGTGAGTATGATATGCTCACTTGCGTCCCTGTTATTCCTTTAGAACCGCCTACACCACCAGAGGAGGGGAATAATGAAACTCCCCCTGTAGTATCTGTTAACCCATTCCTTCCTGTACAGAACCCTGCACTAAGACTACCTATTATTATGAGACTTTTTGATCTTGATAGAGACGGTCTTATTGTCAATGATGAATTTGTAAACTTTATAAAGACGTGGGTACGGGTATGGAACGAATACATATATGAAAGGATAGACAACTCGGACTCAAGCTACTCTCTTTGTGATATTAATAATGATAATCGTTGTAATCTAGTTGATTTATCTATTTCATTATATTATTCTGAATAGTATGGACAATTTTGCTAAATTATGGCCTCTCCTTGTAGGTGTTAGGATTATTCTCTATGTAATCCTCTCTTGGGTACTTGTACATGTCTTCGCTGTATCAGGTGTGTTTTTGGTTATAGCCTATCCAATATGGTGGATGTTCTTTCCTAAACTATCTATATGTTTCTCTTGTCGGTTTAAAAAAGAGGGGGAATATTGTCAGGTATGTAAGCATGAGGTCTCTAGGCAGTTTGGTAGTCAACCTAAAAACTTTAGATCTGTAGCTTATAATGCCCTTTTGATTCTTCTAGTAACTATAATCTCCGTCTTAATTGTATATTTTGAATTAAGGGCACTTAATGAAGCAGGTTTTTTTGAAAAGGAAGTGGATAAGAGTGTTAGTTTCAGTATACCTTCTAAAGGTCAATATAGGTTGGAGGAAATTTTTCCTGTAAAGATAGACATCTCGGGGGTAAAGACCCCCATCAATGTGGTACAGGCTGATCTTAGTTTTAATCCAGATAAGGTAGAGGTTGTTGAAGTTTCAATTAAAGATTCATTTGCTAAAGTATTTCTTCAGAAGCAGATTAACAACGATATTGGGTATGTAAGATTAACTGGTGGATTGCCAAGTCCCGGTCTTACGGAAGCTCAAGGAACCCTAGGAACAGTATACTTTAAAGCTAAAAGCTCTGGACTTGCTCAAATTAAGTTTCTCCCTTCGTCTATGGTATTAGCAAATGATGGAAATGGTACAAATGTAGCAGATAGTTTCCCTGAAGTTTCATATTTAATAACCACGGAAAAGCTTTCAACAGAAGAGCAAGCTCTTCAGAATGATCTCCTTGATAATAATGTCCTTGGAGTAGTAGAAGATGACGAAAAGTTAATCTTTTTTGGAAACGGTACTACAGTTCTTGGAGCTACGGATTCTGTTAACAGGGAAGATGAGATAGAAAAGGATTCTGGGATTGAGCTTTTTGTGAAATCCTTCCTTCTTCTTTTGGCAAAGATAGATACCTACATTATAAGTACTGTAACGAACGTATTCTCGAAGGTTTAGTGAATGCATGGTAATTGGTTTGCAAAAGTACTCTCCAAGTACATAATCCCGTTCTTGGCTATATAATCAAATTCCTGATATAATTGGGGTCATGTCAGCAATAATACCACAAGATAAAATTAGAAATATTGCAATTATAGCCCATGTAGACCATGGGAAAACTACTTTGGTAGACGCTATAATGAAGCAAAGTCATCTATTTAGAGATAATCAGGATGAGATGAATCAAACTCAGATTCTTGATTCTGGCGACTTAGAGAGAGAGAAAGGTATTACAATTCTTGCAAAGAACATATCTATCCATTACAAGGATATAAAAATCAATATTATAGATACACCGGGACACGCAGACTTTGGAGGTGAAGTTGAGAGGACATTAAGCATGGCTGATGGTTGCCTACTTCTTGTTGATGCTCAGGAGGGAGTTATGCCTCAGACGAAGGTTGTACTTAAAAAAGCTTTGGAATTAGGCTTAAAACCTATGGTTCTTGTTAATAAGATTGATAAGAAGCTTGCTGATATTAAAAATACCGTCAATGAAGTTCAGAATCTATTTTTAGATCTTGCTACTAGGGATGATCAGTTAGACTTTCCTCTTTTCTATGGTATTTCCAGGGAAGGAAAGGTATTTAAAGAACTTCCAAAAGAGAATCTTTTCGAACCAAATTCAACTACAGGTGATGTAACTCCAATTCTTGATGCAGTTATAGACTATATACCTTCTCCAAAAGGAGATATGGATGGTCCATTCCAGATGCAAGTAAATGCCTTGGATTTTGATGCTCATACAGGGAGATATATGATTGGAAAAATCAATAGAGGGATTATTAAACTAAATGATCCCGTTATACTGGTCGTAAATGATGAACCTGATGCAAAACAGATACAAGGAAGAGTTCGAAAATTATTCACAAAAGAAGGTATGAACTATTTAGAGGTAACCCAGGCAGGAGTTGGGGATATTATTGCTATTGCAGGAATTGACTCAACAGCTATTGGAGGAACAATCTGTGCTCTTGGTAAGGTGGAACCCCTTCCAAGCCTAAAGATTTCTCCTCCTTCGGTTTCAATTAAGTTTGAAGCAAATACCTCCCCACTTGTTGGGCAGGAAGGAAAATTTGTAACAGCTTCTCTTTTGCAGAAGAGGTTACAGAATGAAGCAGAGGTAAATACCAGTCTTGATATTAAAGACGCAGGTGGTAGTGCATATATTGTCTCGGGTAGGGGAGAGCTTCAGCTTTCAATCTTAATTGAGACACTTAGAAGAGAAGGATATGAATTCCAGGTAAGAAAGCCTGAAGTCATTGTCCGCGAGATAAATGGGGTAAAAATGGAACCTATGGATTCCCTCTTTATTGAGGTCCCTGATCAGTACCTAAGTGTTGTCACACAGGAAGTAAGCGGGAGAAAGGGTGAGTTAGTTGATATGAGAAGTTTTAATGGAATAACTAGATTTGAATATAAGTGTTTAACAAGAAATATCTTTGGTCTAAGAAACTACCTTATTACCGAAACAAAAGGGAGTGCTGTTTTCAGCTCAACCTTCTTAGAGTATGTACCAAAACAGCCTGCTACAAATATTTATAGAAAAGGGGTAATAGTATCTTCTGATACTGGAGATGCACGTGCTTATGCAATGAACATGGTTCAGGATAGAGGAGTACTCTTCATAAAGCCAAGTGATAAATTGTATGAAGGTATGATTATAGGTATTAATAAGTATGAAGACGATTTAGAGGTGAATGCATGTAAGGAAAGGCATAAGACAAGTGTAAGAATGAATCAGGCCGAGGTAACACAGGTAAGCTTAAACCAACCATTCCCCCTAACATTGGAATTTGCGCTCTCATTTTTAAATGAGGATGAAATACTAGAAGTTACCCCAATGAATCTTAGAATGAGGAAGCAGTATTTAACTAGAACAGAGCGAGAGTGGTCAAAGAGAAAGAATCTAAGTGCTTTTGCTAAGAAGCAGATGGGAGTTAGCTAGGTTTCAAACCTTCCCCCACTTTTTTAATTCCCCTTTTGACGTTAAGTGCCCAGAATGTCCCAAATGAAAGAGCTAACCCTGATACTAGAATTAATGCCAAGATAGGTGTTTTCCTTTTGCTTTTTCGTTTAATCTCATATAATTTATCTAATCGCTCCTCCTCAATTTCTACACCTTGGCTTATAAAGTTTTTAACGCCACTGACTTTAATTATGTCTGAGGCTATACCAATGCTTCTTATGAGTCCTTTTGAAAAACTCCCTGTCTTTTTGAACTGATACAAAGATTCTAGGTCGGGAACACTTATTGTTCGTATCCTTTTATTCATTGCAATGTAAGCCATATTCATAATTACTTCTAGCCCGTACCGTTCATTTCCCTTGAGGGCTAACTGCTCAAAATCGCTTTTCCAAAATGCTCTTTCTCCTCCAATTGTTCGTGCAATAATAAATGAGCTCCACCCAATTGGGCTGAACTGGTCACTTCCTCTATCTAGTATCGTCATATCTACTTCGCTATTAACTACCGGAGCTATCAATTTATCAAGATGAGTGTGGTTTAAATTCTTCAAGTCAGCATCTACAATCACAATAAGTTTTCCTTTAGCCATATTAACACCGTCCATTATGGATTGAGTTTTACCTAAATTTTTCTGATGGGTAAGTAATGATATTTTGCTGGATTTCTTTGCTATACGCTCAATTATTGCAGAGGTATTATCTGTGGAACCGTCGTTAACTATAATTATTTCATTAAAATTTTGGTAACCAATTACATTTTCAAGAACTCTATTGATATATATTTCTTCATTATATGCGGGGATAACACAAGATATCTTTACCTTCTTTTTATTATACATAATGGATTTATTACCAATTTATTTCAGAGAGGCCATACTTTTTTAAATACTCATTTGTTTTACTGAACGGTTTACTCCCAAAGAACCCTCTGTCTGCTGAAAAAGGTGATGGGTGAGGGGATTTAATTACAAGATGTTTAGATTCGTCGATGACTTCTCCCTTCCTCTTAGCATATGCTCCCCAGAGAATAAATATGACGTGCTCTTTCTTTTCGGATACGGCCTTTATAGCCGCGTCTGTAAACTTCTCCCAGCCATATCCCTGATGTGAGTTTGCACTACTTGAGTCCCCTGCAACTACTGTTAAGGTTGCATTTAAGAGAAGGATTCCCTGTTTTGCCCATCGCTCTAAATTTCCTGACTTAGGACTATCTACTCCAAGGTCACTCTTTATTTCTTTGTAGATATTTTGAAGAGATGGAGGGATCTGTATTCCATCATTAACAGAAAATGAAAGACCGTTTGCCTGATTCTTACCATGGTATGGGTCCTGTCCAATTATTACCACTTTAACTGCATCAAAAGGACAAAGGTTAAAAGCATTGAATATCTGAGATGGAGGAGGGTATACTTTCTTCTTGCTATACTCATCTTTTACAAAGTTGGTGAGCTCAATGAAGTATTCTTTATCGAATTCATCTTCTAATACCTCTTTCCAACTTTCTTCTATCTTTACATCCATACTATATCTTACCAAGTTTTACGGCTAATTGTTCAACCTTGCTTAGAAGGTTTTCAATCTGAGTAATTCCCTCTTCCCAAAACTTTGAAGACGTTATGTCTATACCCATATCATGGAATATATTCTTTGGTGATTGTTTCCCTCCCTCTCTGAGAAACTTTTTAAACACTTCAATCTTCTTCCCGTCCTTCTTTATCATTGACTGGAGAGACTTTGATATGAGAAGACCGCTGGCATAGGAATATACATAGAAGAAGAGTCTAAAGTGATTAACGTAAACCCACCAATTCTCACTCCCTTTCTCATACGATACACCCCCTCCCATATATTCCTTCATATGTTTGAGAAATATCTCGCCAATCTCTTTCTCGGAAAGATATCCTTTCTCCTTGCTCTGCATGTGTAACTCCTGCTCAAATTGGTACATCGCAATCTGTCTGAATATACTTCCTATATCACCATCAAGTTTCTTAAGAAGTATTGTGAACCTGTCTTCCTCACTTAGTCCTTCTGTTATCTCTTCCAAGGTGAAGTCCTCGAAAAAGGTACTTGCTACCTCGGCAGTACTCTTTGAACTTGTATAGTTAAGTTCTGTATTGTTTTCCTTCATCATTATGTGATTTACTCCGTGTCCAAGCTCATGAGCCAATGTAGTTACATCCGTTATCTCATCAGTATAGTTCAAAAGAATATATACAGGGTCATTGACTAATGAGATTGTGCAGAAACCTCCGCCTCTTTTACCTTTCTTCGGGAAGACATCTATCCTTTTCTCATCAAAGAAGGTTTTGGCCAGGTGGTACAGATTTTCATCAATCTTTCTGTATGTACTTAAAACAAGCTGACGAGCATCTTCGTATTTATACTTTCTATTGAACGATCCAACTAGAAGATTGCGTTCATTATATTTGAGTTTCTTCTTCCCAAGTAGCTTGGCTTTCAATTTGTAGTATTTTTGGGGAATATCATACCGTGAGGAGACAGTCTTGATTAAAGTGTCTACTACTTCTTCATCAACGTCATCCTCCATTAATCTTTCTTGATCTGGTCTTGTGATTTTTCTTAACTCATCGATTCTATTTTTGTACTGAAGGATACTATTTAATTCTTTTGTTGCTATAAGGGTATGTTTTAGGAGAATATCATTTACCAACTTTACGGCACGGTCTCGAACTTTCTCATCTTTGTTTACGGTTGCAATTGAAAGAAGTTTTTCAAAACCCATTCTTTCTTTCTTCCTTTCAACAGAAAATTCTCTCTCGTCAGAGTATAGGAACTCTTCTACCATCTCTACCCAGTTGCTGTGGGAGGTTTTAGATGTAATCAGAAGTAGCTTCTCTTCCTGCTCTGTTAGAAGGTATTTGGCCTGCTCAAAAAGTTTCTCAAGGAAATGTTTATATGTTGAAAGTGGGTTATATTCTAAAAACTTCTTCTGTTCTGATTGTGGAATTTTAGATATTTTATGTGTGAAAAACTGAGTATCATTCATGAGCTTTGTTGTTCTCTCGCTGTGTTTACTCTCCTTGGCTTTTAAATCAGTATTGATACTGTCTTCAGATGTCCTAAGAAAGTAGTAGAGATCTTCTTTAGAGAGGTAACCATTATCATTTGCAATCATATTTTCATATTCAACAATGGCTTTTAGAAGAATTGCTGGATCTTTAAGGTATGAGTCATCTTTTCCCCACTTCTTAACAAATTCTGCATTTGCTTTTATCCCTTTCTCTCTCTCTTTGGCAATATTGGGATCATTATCTGATTTGTAGAGGAGTGCAAGGTTCCAGTTGTTAGTTTCTTTTCTCATAGTGAGTTCTGTTATTTAATTTACAAATGATACTAATTACACAGATCAGTTACAATGACATACAAGTATATTTAAAGAATTTGATTGAATCCCCGTATCTGCTATAATAGCAACAAGTACTTTGAACCAGCAATCACTGGGGAGTATCAGAAAGAAGTCTAGGAATACCTAGATGTAGAATCTGACGGAAGTCACCGTATAAAAGACTAAACCATATGGAAATGTGGTTAAGAAAAAGTGAGGGTGGTACCGTGTACTACCGTGAATTTGTAGTTCACCCCTCTTTAGAGTCTAAGATATATGTAAAATATTCTTCGGTTCTAAAGAGGGGCTTTTGTTTAAATTTATAAATATTGAAATGAAAAAGATAGACTGGGCAAAAAAACTTGAACAGATGAACAGTGTTAATACAGTTCAATCAGAGTTAGATACATTTAAGATGTGGGAAGAGAACGATATCCTTAGAAAATCAATTGATCAAAGGCCCGATGACAATCCCTTTACTTTCTACGATGGACCTATCACTGCAAACAATAAGCCCCACTACGGACATGCGTTAACTATGGTAATTAAGGATACCGTTCCACGATACTGGACTATGAAGGGCTATAAAGTTAAGAGAAGTTTGGGATGGGATTGTCAGGGGATTCCTGTTGAGTATGAAGTTGAAAAGAAATTAGGGTTTGAACATAAGAAAGATATCGAAGATTACGGTGTAGAAAAGTTCAACCAGTTATGTAGGGAGTCTGTAGAGATCCACCAGAAAGATATTCTAGATCTAACAAAGAGAATGGGAAGAATGGTTAATAGTGACGAAGAATTTGCAACTATGGATGCTCAGTATATTGAAAGCGTCTGGTGGTCACTGAAAGAACTGTATAACAAAGATCTGCTATATCAAGGCTTCAAAGTTGTTCCATATTCGACTCGAGCAGGTTCAACTCTTTCTAATTCAGAGGTTGCACTTGGTGGGTATAAGGATATTGTAGATCCTGCTGTAACAATAAAGTTCAAGGTTGTAGGATCAGAGAATAGATACTTCCTTGCTTGGACAACCACACCATGGACCCTTCCAGGAAACCTCCTTCTTGCCGTTATGAATGATGCTGATTATGTGGAAGTAGAGCATGAGGGAGTTAATTTAATCTTAGCAAGAGATCTTCTTGAAAAGGTTCTTGGAGAAGGAAAGAAGGTAGTTAAGGAGTATAAAGGTAGTGATCTTGTTGGAATGGAGTATGAACCACTCTTCCCATACTATAAAGATAGGAAGGAGCAAGGAGCTTTTAAAGTAGTCCATGCAGACCATGTAACACTGGAAGACGGTACTGGAATTGTTCATCAAGCCCCCTACGGAGAGGAAGACTTCCTTCTTATGAACGGCATGGGTATCAAAATGTTTGATTACTTAGATGACACCGGAAACTTTACAGATCAGGTAAAAGAGTATGAAGGCCTCTTCTATAAGAAGGCCAATAAGGTAATTATGGAAAACCTTAGATCTAGAGAGCTTCTCTTTGCCTCCTCTGATCTGACTCACAGAATGCCTATGTGTTGGAGAACAGATACTCCATTGATATATAAACCAGTTAAAAGCTGGTATGTAAAAGTAACTGCAATCGTAGATAATATGGTCAAAGAGAATAATGAGATTAACTGGGTCCCATCTCATATTAAAAGCGGTAGGTTCGGTAAGTGGTTAGAAGGAGCACGTGACTGGGCACTAACAAGAAAAAGATATTGGGGAACACCACTTCCAGTTTGGGAGTGTGCAAAGTGTGATCATGTCGAAGTTCTTGGCTCTTTTGCGGAGATTAAAGAGAAGTCTGGAGTTGAGATAACCGATCCGCATAAGCCTTTCATAGACGAAGTTAACTATAAATGCAGTGAGTGTGGTGGAGAGATGAGTAGGGTACCCGATGTTATTGATGTTTGGTACGACTCAGGAGCTATGCCTTTTGCAAGATTCCACTATCCATTTGAAAACAAAGAGATGTTTGAGAAGAAATTCCCAGCTCAGTACATTGCAGAGGGAATCGATCAGACCCGTGGTTGGTTCTATACCCTTCACGTCCTTGGATCAGCTCTTTTTGATAGCAAGGCTTTCCAGAATGTAATTGTAAACGGTTTGGTCTTAGCAAAGGATGGTATGAAGATGTCTAAGAGTAAGAGGAACTATACAGATGTTAATACTGTTTTGGATGTATTTGGAGCAGATCTTTTAAGACTGTACTTCCTCAATTCGCCAATTGTTAGAGCTAATGATGTTGCCTTTGATGAGAAATACTTAAAAGAAGTGAATGCCAGCTTTATCCTCCCTCTCTGGAACTCTGTAAAATACTTTGTTAACTATGCAAATGTTCATAACTTCTCTGATTTTAAGGATGCTGAACCTAAAGTCGAGCACCTTATGGATAGATGGGTATTTTTGAGGTTCAAAGAGTTAGTATCGCAGGTTAGAGGCCATATGGAGAAGTATAATCTTCAAAAAAGTACCGCACCATTATTTGCCTTTATAGATGAACTCTCCCGTTGGTATATTAGAGGTTCAAGAGATAGGTTTGTTGATGGCGATCTAAATGCCTTCAACACCCTATATTACATACTACTCAGCTTTTCTAAAGTACTTGCTCCCTTTGCTCCGTTTATCTCAGAGAGGATATATCAGGTTCTTAAAGATACAGATAACTCATTGTTGGAATCAGTTCATTTAACTAACTATCCAGAGTTCCCTGAGCTCACAGAAAAAGAGAGAATGGAAGTTAAAAGCATGGAAAATGTAAGAATACTCTCAGGACTCGGCCAGAGTTTAAGAGTTGAGCATGGTTTAAAACTTAGACAGCCATTAGAGAAGTTCTCAGTCTCAGGCGCTGACTTTAGCAAGGAGTATCTTGATATTCTACTTAACGAACTCAATGTAAAGGAGCACGTTAAGAATGTTGAAAGTGGTAAAGGTTGGGTAACATCTGAAGATGGAGGGCTCAAGCTTTCCCTCTATACTACGATCTCAGACGAGCTTAAGGCAGAAGGGTTGTACAGAGAGTTTGTAAGGGCGATGCAGAATGCCAGAAAGGAAGCTGGACTCATGGTAGGGGAGAGAGTTGGAGTAAATGTATATTCGGACCAAATAGAGGCTTTAGATGTGCTTAGGAGTAACCTAGAGATCCTTAAAACAGATGTTACGGTTTCAGATGTAAATATTCTTGAGGCTAAAGATGAAAGTATGGTATCTTTGAATGTTGATGGGTATACTCTTCATCTTAAATTTGTTAAGTAGGGATATATGCAAAGAGGTGTCTTAACACTAACGAAGGAGGAGCTGAAGTCTCTTCTAGAGGTTTTTGATCTAGCAATGTATTCGAAAATTCATCTATCAAACAAGTTGAAGGCTGGTATGGACGCTCAATTGGATCCTGTTCCTCTTGAACTATCTGAGGACGAGCTGGAAATAATGAGTGATGAGTTTAGTGTCCCTACTCCAAATGAATCGGAAGCAATGAAGCAGGTTCGTATAAAGATAATGGAATTGATGATGAAGTTCAGAAACCCAATTTCGGAAGTATGAGCTTTAGAGCTCAGATACTTTCATACCCGTTGCTTTCTCAAACTTCAGTTCAGCTCTAGCTAGGTCTGTATCTGATGTTACAGCAAGTTCAGCTACAATATTTTCTACAGAGTTCTTTACATGTTTATCTATACTTATAGGGATAAGTCTTCCTTCAGCGTCCCTTTGCTTTTTAATGCTGTTACAATACTGAATTATTTGGATATATGTTTCTATATCACCTTTAGATTCTAAGGTATTTAATAGTGACATTAATTCATTAAAATCCTTAGTTTTAGGATTCATTGTCTTTGTTTTCTTGAGGGTCATAATCTTTTTGATTATCTCCTTCTCTTTTAATACTTCTCTAATTCCTAACCTATCAATATTCTCTACCGGTGCTGAAATTGTTAGAGGTGAGTTTATAAATTCAAACTCGTAATATTCCTTCTGTTGTCCTGAGAACTCTATAACTTTCTGAGCTTTAACCCAGCCTGCACCGTGAGATGGATAAAAGACTTTTGATTGGAGTTTTAGTTCCATGTGGATATATTGGTAGGTATATTAATATGTCACTATTATACCATTTTTAAGGGGAATAGTCGAACCCTAGAGTCGGTTATAATGGCCTCTAATATTAAAACTTCTCATAAATATTGACACTAAATTAGAGAAGTATATATAGTATACTATATAGATATAGCTAGGATGTATACATATGGTTATGAATAGTAATGTGTCTCTTCTGATGGATGATAAAGTGCCTGCTGGGTTTACAAGCACTTTTAGTGAAAGCTCCGGTGTTCCTTTGGATTTAAATGAGCTCTGTGTCAAGCATCCCGCCTCAACTTTCTTTGCCCGTGTTGACGGGTATTCAATGATTAATGCTGGTATACATGATGGGGATATCCTTGTTGTAGACAGGTCACTTCCATCTTCAAACAATAGTGTAATTGTAGCAATGTATAACGGCGGTTTTACAGTGAAAAGGTTGATAAAGAGTGGAGGTAGAATTTTTCTAACCCCTGAAAATCCTAAATATGCACCTCAAGTTGTAAAGGAGGGTGACGATTTTGAAGTCTGGGGGGTTGTAACCTATGTTATTAAAAAAGTATGAACAAAGTTTATGGATTAGTAGATTGTAATAACTTTTTTGTCTCTTGTGAGAGAGTCTTTGACCCTAGACTCAGGAAGATTCCTGTGGTGGTTCTCTCCAGCAACGATGGTTGTATTATTGCAAGGTCCTCTGAGGCTAGAGCTTTGGGATTAAAGGTTGGAGAACCATATTTTAAGGTACGCTCTTTCTTAGAAACAAACGGTGTTAAAGCTCTTTCTGCTAATTTCCGATTGTATACTGATATGTCCAGAAGAGTTATGAGTCTTCTGGAAGAACAGGTCCGCTCTGTCTCAATATATTCTATAGATGAGGCCTTTTTAGATCTCTCTTCTATGAGGGATAAAGATCTGAATTTACTTGCAAGACGTATTAAAGATCTCATATATCAGTGTACAGGGATTCCCGTATCTATAGGGATTGCGGGGAGCAAGACCCTGGCAAAACTTGCAAATCATCTTGCGAAGAAAGAACCTCTCTATGGTGGAGTAATGGATTTTAATATGCTTCTAGACTGGGAAAAAACAGATGTCTTCAAGCGTTTCCCTGTACAGGAGGTTTGGGGGATTGGGTATCGATCTTCCAAGAAGCTAAACTCTCTAGGGGTTTCAACGATATCGGATTTCATGAAGATGTCCTCTTCATGGGTACGCTCTCATATGGGAGTTACTGGTTTTCGGACTCAGCAGGAGCTTTTTAATATCGACTGTGATTGCTCACATCAGGACTTTAGGAAAAGTCTAGTTATCTCGCGTAGTTTTAAGTACACTTTCAACGAGTTCTCTAAACTCTCTGGGGTTATAGCAAGGTTTGTTCATAGCGCAGGAGAAACATTGAGAAATGAGAAGCTGGAGGCTAGATGTCTAAGCGTATATATTCGAACAAACTACCATAATGGTAATAAAAAGCAATATTCGAATTCCTTAAGCGTAGAACTCCCTGAATATACGGACTCTTCCACAGATCTTCTTAGAGGTGCAGTCACAGCTTTGCGAAAGGTATACAAGGAAGGGTATGAATATAAAAAGGCGGGGATATATCTCTCTGATATAAGGCCAAAGGGAAATCAGATGTCTCTGTTTAGATCCAGTGGGTATAATCCTTCAATCTTCGCTGCTATCGATAGGGTTAACAGTAAGTGGAAGGGAGTAGTAAAGCTTGGTAGAGAAGTCATGTTAAACGGCGATATTAGTGCTAAAGATAAAGTGTCAACTGGATATACCTTTGATTGGAATGGATTGCTTACAGCCCGCTAACCTGATTTTTCTCCAGTACTCCACTTAAAAAGGCTTAATCCGAGTAAAGCTGGTATCCACACAACTGCAACCCTATAGATAAGAATTCCAAAGAGTGCCTCTGAGGGCCCTATCCCAACCGATACTGCGGCTGTATAAGAGAGGCCTTCAACTATCCCGATGCCTTGAGGAGTAGGGGATACCACAGTAAAAAGCATAATGACGCCATATAGAGTTAGTATTCCAGCTAGAGGTATTAAAATGTCGAAGGAATAGAAGGAGAGGAAAAGGATAAGAATGTTGATACCATGATATGCCAGAGGTAAAGGAAGGTTTTTAATGAAGTTATAAATAGATCTATCAAACCTATCTGAGAGGGACCTTGCTTCATGGGTATACTCTTCAACTGTTTTGGTAGAGAATAAGTCCTTTTTTATAATTGAGGTTGTAATCTTGTTTATGAAAGCAGTAATCTTATATGCCATCCTTGCGCTGAATTTAGGCGTAATTACGAAGAATATAATAAGCAGAATGAGCCCTAAGTTAATGCCAAAAACCAATCCTGCCGCTACCCACTGATACTCCTCCAGTTTATTATGGATACTTAAATTGTATAGGGTAAAGGCGAGGATAAGGAGGAAGGAAAAGTTCAAAGAGAGGTTTGCAACAAGAATGCCAAATACAGCTTTGATATGAGAGAGCCCTCTCTCAACTAGGTAGTTAATCAGGTATGCACTACTTCCTGCCGTTCCTAATGGGTTACTTAATGTTAAAAAATGATATATAACTGATTTAGCAAAGAGATTTGGATATTTAGTGTCATTGGAAATCAGTTTGAAACTGCTCTGAAATACAAAACTTAGAAGTATGAAGTTCGCAACTCCCAGGAACATTGCATTTAATAAATAGAGGGGATTTGCCTTCTGAATTGTATTGTATAGAGTTCTAAAGTCGTCCAGGTTTCTATATAAAACCCAGAGAAAGAAGAGAAGAAGGATAATGGTTAAAAGGTTCTTGAGGATAGATATTCGTCTTTTGGCTTCAATCTCATTATGCATAATTGAATATAGTATAGTCAGATAGACAATGTTTAACAACTCCCGTACCCCTACTTACAATTACGAATATCCGATATAATGTTCGCAATGAATATCACAACGATTGGAGGTGGTACAGGTACTACAGCAGTTCTTAAAGGTCTTAGGGAGTATCCGGACCTGAACCTCAGCGCAATAGTCTCAATGACAGATGATGGTGGAAGTAATGCAAGCGTGAGGGATGAGTTCGGTCTTCTCCCTTTAAGTGACCTTAGGAAATCAATTATTGCACTATCAGGAAGAAATAAGGATGAAATGTTCAGAAAGCTGTTCATGTATCGTTTCTCCAAAGGAGTTGGAATCTCTGGCCATACTCTTGGAAACCTCATTATGATCGCCCTTTCTAATTTAACAGGTTCCGAAGTTGAAGCAATTAAGGCATGCTCTGAACTGTTTGATATAAAAGGAAGTATTATTCCAGTAACTTTAGATAAAGTTCGGCTTGTAGCTGAGTATAGTGATGGAAGTAAACTAATTGGCGAGCACCTTATCGACGAGAGCAACAAGGATAAAAGGATTGTAAAACTAAGTGTTAGTAGTAAGCCAAAAGCTAATGAAGAGGCTGTTAATGCAATCCTTAAATCTGACTTCATTGTAATCGGGCCAGGAGACCTTTACACGAGCTTAATTGCAAATCTCGTTATTCCCGGAATACCTGAAGTCTTGCGTGAGACAAAGGGTAAGATTGTATATATTTCTAACCTAATGAGTAAATTGGGTGAAACTCGTGGATTTAATCACTCTGACATGGTTTTGGAGATTCAGAAATATATCGGGAGACCTGTTGACTACCTCTTAATAAACAACGGAAACATTCCTAAGGAAGTTATGGATATCTATAAAAAGGATGGGGAGGCTCCATTTAAAGACGATATTAATTCCAAGACGTTTCCAGGTTTAACGGTTATAAGATCAGACCTTATTTCGAGAATCAAGATCAAAAAGAAGAAGGGAGATGAGTTAAAGAGGAGTTTAATCAGGCATAGTGATAGAAAAATTGGTAGTGAATTGTATAATCTTTTCAGAAAGAATCATTTTGCACTATTCAGCTGGTTAGTGAAAGATATTAATTAGTGGCTTTTATAACGAATAACCCTTTTAGATCAGGCTCTGTTACCTCTTTTCCTTCCTGTTCGTAAGTAATATCGGAGTAGTATTTTCTAAGTATGGAAAGTATCCTTGGAAAATTACTGTTATTTACAGGATGGTATTCAACAATTACATTCTCAACCTCACTTAGAGCTTCCTGTATATGTGCAAGAAGCTTATACTCATACCCCTCAATATCAACCTTAAGAAGGTCTATACGGTTATGTTTCTCAATGAGTTTCTTAATCATTGCTTTTGTGTCAATTGTTTTTACAGATATAGCCTCAGTTTCCTCTGATCCTTTCCAGCTCCCTTTTGTATAGCTTCCTGTTGAGTACCAACCATCACTTTTATCTATATACAACTCTTTCTCGGTCTTTTTCGTGTCTACAGCGACATTTTCCACATATACCTCTTCCAGGTTATTCACAAAGACATTCTCTTCAAGAAGGGCAAATGCATGAGGGTTTGGTTCAAACCCATATATAACTGAATTTGGATATATTGATTTAAAATATAGTATCGATAATCCTATGTGTGAACCACAGTCAACGATTACTGGTTTCTTTTCTTTCAAATCTACATTGTATAGCTCGGAGTTGAAAATCTCATTTTTAATTAAGTGATACTCCTTTGAATTGGTATATTTAACGGTATAGTTTCTTAGTTTTGTTGTCTCTATGTTTATCACTTGCAGTACACTGTATTAAAAGATATCTTTAATAAGTATAAACTAAAGTAGAGTGCTGTGTCAGTAGTTCTGAATTTCAAAGAAAAAACTGTGAAAGAGAGTAAGTATAAAGGAAGGTCTTCGCTAACTACACCTTTTCTTTTTGTCCTCTCACTCGTTGCTGCTAGTACAGCCTTTTTTGGATATATTATATGGGATCAGTTTCCCAACATTGATATCAACTCAGTCCTACTACCTGTTCGAAAAGTAGAGATTCCAGAGTATAAAACATATGAGATTGCAATTTCGAAGGATCTTGATAGCAAAACGCTCACAGATTTAAAGCTTGTTCTTGGTGAGATGAAGTTAGGTGAGGTACCACGTTTTCGTTACAAATCGGATGCCGAGATTAAGGTTGAGTTTACTAGTATAAGTAGTGCAGTTTGGTTATATAAATCATATCTAGTTCCTGTAGGGCATATGTATTGGATAAGTTCGGATATTAAAGGGGCGGATATTGCTAAAAGAAAAATATTAACAACTTCCGGAAATGGCGACCTGGTAAAAGAAACTCTTACCGATATCTATGGTATTAAAGAATATAATGTTGCTGAGGTAGAAGATATTGCCGCTGAGCTAAAAGATAAGAGTGAGAGTGAGTACCTTGGTCTTGTCCCTATTGATAGTCTAGCTCCAGATTTGCAGATTATGAGTATTGGTGGAAGCTATTTTCTTGAGGATCCTGCAAAGGGAGGGTTAGTTTACGGCCTTACAATAACTGGGGATCTTCCAAAACACATTCAAGAGGCAATCTATAAAAATACAGTGAGTTTAAGAGAAGATGAATTTACAACCGATAAGGTTGCTAAAATAAACATGACAGGAGTTACAGCAATAACCAGAGCTCTAGCAAATAAGATGGATGCTACAGGAGATTACGGATATCCAGCTTCAAAAATAAGCGAGTTTCTAAAGGATGCTGATTTAACACATGTTTCTAATGAAGTCTCTTTTGTTTCCGGTTGTAAATATGCTGAAGGAGCACTTCGATTTTGCTCAAGACCCGAAACGATAAAGACATTAAAAGATAGCGGAGTAGATATTGTTGAGCTAACGGGCAACCACAATAACGATTATGGAGCTACATACAATAAATCAACTATTGAACTATATAATACTCTTGGTTGGGGGCATTTTGGAGGGGGAGTTGATAGTACAGACGCTGCTAAATTCCTCATAAAAGAGGTTAAGGGGAATAAAGTCGCCTTTCTCGGCTACAATTACTACGACACAATGCAGGGGACTGGTGCAGTAGCCGGAGTTGGTAGAGCAGGGGCGAACTCATTCTCATTCGAGAAGATGGATAGAGATATAAAAGAGGCTAGGAAGGTGGCTGACGTTGTAATTGTAGACTTCCAATTTCAGGAGTGCTATTCATATCCTCCAAGTGATGTGGTCTATCCAATTTGTTATCGGGCCCTATCTTCTCCTGATCAGAAGGGAGTTTTTAGGAAAGCTGTTGATTATGGCGCCGATATTGTAATTGGTACCCAGGCTCACCAGCCTCAAACCTACGAGATATATAACAACAAGATGATATTCTATGGACTGGGGAATCTCTTCTTTGACCAGATATACTGGATTGGTACAAGGCAGGGATTAATTCTAAGTCATTATCTGTATAATGGTAAGGTTATTCAAACAAAAGTTACAACCACCCTTTATGATAATGATATGAAAACATATGTAACTACTGGAAATGAGCGAGAATCCCTGTTACAGCTCCTTAAAGAGGCACGCTAGGGGAGAGGGAGCTTTGATATTTAAAGAGTTTGGTCTTCCTGAACAGATCTTCTATCTTTTTATCCTCCTTATCTGATGTAATCCATACAATGTGAGGGGTATTTAGAATACTCTCTTTTATGTAGCTCTCTATCTCACCTGGTGTTACCTTCAAAGCGGCGGCTTTAAACTTTGTGTAGTCATAAATATCGTATCCCCCTATATAACTTGTTGCCTTCCCACGAGCATAGTCATCATCAAATGCTGATGTGTTGGGAAAGAGAACTCCACTGATCTGACTCTCCAACCACTTCTTACCCGACCTAGAGTTTAGATACCTTCCAGCCCCTTCGGTAATTATTTTGTAGAAGGAATCTACAGCCTTCTTGAAATTCTCAATACTGGTCGAGAAATACATACCTCTTATATTGTGGCTTGCAAGAAGATTTCCTTCATAGAAGGTGTCAGAGGAGTATACATATCCCTTCTTCTCACGTAGGTCTTCAAATATTATGTGATTTACGAGATTATATGAGAGCATTCGTGTTGCCTTTTGTTTGTAATCAGTCTTTAAAGAGTCCTTATCAAAAGTCTCTAATTCAAATCCGATATTTGAAGCCTTCTCGTCTTTAAAATGCATATACATAAATTTATTTATAAGGGTCTCTGAAGGAGCTCTCTCAGGAGTTTTTTCAATCTTGGATATATAACTATCCATCTCTGTAATGTACCTAAGGGATTTCTTTGATATTGGTTTTGAAGATTGTAGGGAGAGAATCGTTGATTTGTTGTTAAACAGATATGAATAGAATGTTGAAAGATCTTTTGCAGTAATTTCTTTTATATCTTCCTCTGTACCTAGGGCATACTTCTGATACTCTAGATTTAGGTCTTTAAATGCAAAACTACAGAATTGAAGAAAGGCGTTCTTTTCAGGCTTATCCTTCTGTCCTAACTCCGCAAGGATTATCTTTCTCTCTTTCTCAATATACTTGCTAAAGGTCTCAGACTTGAAGTTTAGGAATGAAGCCACTCTCTTGAGAAGACGTGCCTCACCTTCACTATTTGCTGTCCCGTGAAATGCCATTCCAAGTCTGTTAGTCCAAGCGTTTGAAAATATTTTAGGGTACCTTTTAGAACCGAATTCAAAGTTATCTATCTGCTTTTTTGTTTTAAAGGTTTCGTTAGGATTTCCCGCAAGTATATGTTCCAAGAAGTGTGCTGTTCCCCCCTTTACCTTTAGAATTGGGTTATATAATGAACCAATTCTGGTATAAATAGAGAAGATACTGTCAACTGTTTTTGGGTCAAGTGAGTGTAGGAGTTTAGTTCCATTTGGGAGCTCATACAGTGTATTTTCAGCTCCATATCTCTCATCTCTCCAACTATTTAATATTTTCATAGAAGTATTATACTAGAAATGTACTAAATTAAATAACTAATACTATGACTGGATATGTAGATAATATTGAGGAACTTACCCTTCGTAACACAAACTTTCGAGAAGTGTTGCATACCGGTGGATACTCACAGTTAGTAGTTATGTGCTTAAAACCAGGCGAGGAGATTGGGGAAGAGGTTCATAACACGGTTGATCAGTTCTTCAGGATTGAGTCTGGAGAGGGAAAGATAGTGATGAATGGGGAGGAGAATGCTGTTAAAGACGGTAGTGCGATAGTTGTACCAGCAGGTACACTTCACAATCTTATAAATACTTCGGTGACAGAAGATTTAAAGTTGTATACAATATACTCACCTGCTAATCATAAGCCTGGTACAAAACACGTTACAAAAGAGGATGCTATGAGTGCCGAGCATCACGATTAAACTTGAGCTACTAATTGATGCATTTAGATAGGAAATTCTATCCGGAGGTTGATAAATTAAAGGCTTTTGCTGCAGTTCTTGTTGTTTTAACCCATGTTCTTGCAAACTATAAAGGGGAGGGTACTGGATATAATATTGCATGGGAACTCATCCATTTTAGCGTAGGTATCTTTGTTTTTGTATCCGGTTTTCTTATGTCGGCGGGTGAGGTAAAGATTACAAACTCCTGGGAGTTCCTAACTATCTTTCTTAAGAGGTTCAACAGGATTGTACTCCCATACTATACCTTTGCCATCCTTTTTCTGCTTTCAATGCTTCTGATGGGAAGGATAGGGGAGGTAGTTGCGAAACTGGACTTCAGATATGTCTTTGACACGATATTTCTAATAGGTGGGGTGGGTAATAACTGGATTCCAAGGCTTTTCATAATTCTAACAACTGTTTCTTTGGTATTAAACTGGATTACTAAATCAAAGTATACCTGGTACTCACTCTTTCTATTTCTCTCAATCCTATTCTCAGCAGTTACTCTCTTCCTTGATATAAATATTCTGGATAAGGCAAGTATTGTTTTTGGTTGGTTTATTATCTATATCTCAGGTTACTTCCTTCAAAAGCACTACAGTACTGAGAATCTTAGGTTTCTTTTCAGGTCTACTGCAATTATGACCGTCATTATTCTTGGCATTCTATACTCGTTCAAACTAAGTCTGAGTATTTTTCATAATGAATATCCTCCAACTCCATATTTTGTCGTTTATAATCTTGCAACAATCTCATTGAGCTGGATAATACTTCAGAGGATAGCTTTCAAGGGTGTGTTTAATAGCATCGTAACCTGGTTGGCTAGATATTCCTATGAGATCTTCTTCTACCACCTTATAATTCTCTATGTTTTCTTAAGGGGAATACACATAAATGTATTTATAGATCTGATTATAGTTCTTGGATTTACAGTTTTAATGATTTTGAGTATGAAGGGCTTAAAGGCTTTTTTCTGGAGCTTTATTCCAAAGAAAAGTATCTAGATTAACTTTTCCGTTTACAACCTTAACGCCTTCGTTACGAAGTTTAATAATCTTTGTTTCAATACCTTCTCCTCCTGAATATCCGTGCATTTTTCCATCACTTCCAACCACTCTATGGCATGGAACTATTGTAGTATCGGGATTTTTCCTCATGGCACTTCCAACTGCTCTATATGCTCTTGGGTTTCCTGCTAACTGTGCAAGCTGTTTATATGTAGATACCTTTCCCTTGGGTATCATACTTGCAATTGAATATATTTTTTCTATGAAGGTTTGCATAAGTGTGGTGTATCAATAAAAGTGGAGCCATTTATAATACAGGGAATAGACATACAACATGATCACTCATACTGTAAGTACCCACCAAACGCATCCCGTGTTAACTGGTAGGGTCTGTTTAGAAATGACTCCGAATAATTAATACTATATTCTTTGATACCTGTCTACACCCTATAATAAATATCTATTAAAGTTGGTATATAATGTATCAAGATTAAGTTAACCATATACCTGTATGATTGATGCACAAAGGCTAAGATCCCTTCTTTTACAGTTTAATCTTAAAGGATACACCGATCCTAATACAAAGTATGAGAGCAACGGAAAGAATGGAAATGTTCTAAAACTACAAATTGATAACTATACCTATGAGGATGAATTCTATGGTGGGGAACCATACTCTGGTAATGAGACTATTTGGGAGGATGGTAAGGATATTTTTAGATGTGTATATTGGGGAAAGGTTATAGGAGGAGCAGATATCTATGCTTTTCTAAAATCAGCACTTTCAAAAGGTCCTGACGGTGATTTAGTTCATAGAGGACCAATGGAGTATGTAGAAGGTAATATGAAGTATACGAATGAGTGTGAGGGAACCATAGAAGAGTTTAGGCAAATAGAAAGAATATACATTGATAATAGGGAAGTATATGTTGCATACTTCAATGGAGGGAGAGTAAATATAGCAAAGGATTAGACGAAAAGTGGAGCCACGTAGCTGACAGGGAATGCACGGACAATATAATTGCTCACAGTGCCTGTACTTGCTAAACTCATCCCACGTTAACTAGCAAGATTAGTCGCTAAATGACTCCAATTAATAATTAAAATATTCTTCAAACTTTGTCAATATCCTCTAGTGCTTAAGCATATTAAGTTGAATTAATATCTGTATTTTGGTATTGATATGCTATGAACATATTAGACGAATATAAAGAAAAAGAGGAATTAGATCCAGTTGAACATCAGGAGAAGTACCAGGAAGAAACTTTCAATAGGTTTGGTTATTCTGATGCGTATAAAGAGAGTCATGAAAGAACCTCGAAATATTCAAAAGAGGAGTTAAAAGAGATATTAGAGAGAGGTTCCAAGATACTTAAAAAGCTTTCTGAGCTAATGGACAGGGAGCCCTCTGATCCTGAAGTACAGGCTCTTGTACAAGAGTGGAGGGATTATATTTCGGATAGTTTCTATAACTGTACACTAGAAATACTAAGGGGGTTAGGACAGGGTTATGTTATGGATGTTAGGTTTACGAAGAATATAGATAAAGTGAAGGTAGGTTTATCACCGTTTTTCAGTGAGGCCATAGAATACTACTGTAATTCAAGAGGGTAGGTAGTATTATCCATTTACTATATCATCTTCTTTTCAAATAGGTAGTAAATTTCACCTTCGTCAAGTAACTCACCTACGATTTTGTAATCCAGTCTTTTATAGAACTCTATTAGTTCTGTATATTCACCCTTAGCGTCAAACCTGATATATTTAACGCCTTTTTCTAGGGCTAACTTCTCTAAGTGTTTTATAAGGGACTTTGCATATCCTTTCCCATGATGTTGTGGAGATACGCATAAAGTTGTTAGGTAGTAGGCTTGTGCTTTGGGATCCTCAAAATGGGCTAAATCTTCTTCCGCATAGTAAACGGGGTACTTATACCCTACGCTAAATGTTGCAAGCAATCTGTTCCCAATATATAAGCCGTAAACATCACCTTTTTTGAAATTTTGTTCAACTTTCTCGTAAGTGTAATATTCTTCCCAATGTGTATACCCATATTCTTTTTTTATCCATTCTGCAGATGCTCTTACAAGTTTGTAGACTGCTTGTAGATCCTTTATACCTACTAGCTTAATTGTATCTTCCATATGAAATTTTTTAGTATTAAACTTTTGATTATAGCAATACTATAAATAAAGTGAATATATATTTAGTTAATCCGACTTCTTAATTTCACTAATCTATTATATTGCCAATCTCTTTCTTTAGATGCCCTCTTCTCAGCCTCTTCAGGAGGTGAGGCTCTGAATATAGCTTGTTGGGCATAAATTGCAGGTCCGTAGGCGTGTCTAGGGACATGCGCTGTCGCTACAGCCTGTCCAGCAGCTCTTGCCGCAGAGCGAGCGGGGTTATCATCTCCAACTTCACGTGCTGCACGGTGAGAATCTAGTGAGGCTTTACGTATAACTGACATCTTAAACTCTCCAGTCTCAATCCATGTTTGAAGGGTTTCTAGTGCATTTCTAGGTCGTTTGTCTTGTGGAAACATATTTTCAAAGTATGGCAGAACTCGTTCTGCACACTCAATTGCCCAGATAGCAAGTATTTTTTGCTCAGTTTCAGAGATTAGTTTCAACAACTGAGGATCTTTATGTGTAATTGAGAATCTGGGCTTATTCATACCCGATTATACTCCTATTGTTTTAGCAGTTGCTATCTAGGAAGGTCTTCAATGATTCTAAATCCTTCTTTTCTGCGTCATAGAAGTATGATGTAATACCCACTGATTTCGCACTATCTACTGCTTCCTGGCTATGTTCAAAGTATATTACATCCTCAGGAGTTAGGTTAAAGTTACTTAACATAGCTTCGAAATACTTTGGATCCGTTTTGTCTGGGTTATGCTTAAGGGTGAACATATCATATGGCATGTTTACTAATCCAAAAGTAGCTAACTGTTCATCATTTGCATTGGTTAAGATTATCTTTCTATTTGGATACTGTTCAAGGAGTTTATGCATCTCTTCATTTATCTTCATATCTACTACAAATGTTCCAACTGCATCTACTAATATTGTTTTCATATGTGGAATAGTTAAATAATATTTTATTTTATTAAACGGCTGTAAATTACAAAGTCTTTATGAAAATAGAAATCGGAGAAGTTCGCAATCACTTTGAATCCTAGCTTTTCGTAAAATGAACGATTAGACCAATTGGCTCCTGTGCTTAACCATGTTCTATGAGCACCTAGAGTCTTTCCCCACTTTTCTGTTTTTTCAATTAGCATTCTTCCAATACCTTTCCCACGAGCGTTTTCTGTTACCATTAGGGCTGAAATATATATAACTCCTGGCTCATACTTACCTTCTATTGTGCCTAATATCTTCCCATCTTCTACCGCCTTAAATCTGTAGATCTTTTCAATCCAATTGGCCCCTTGACCATATTTTAAATGTGAGAACTCTTTCCATTCTTTATTTAAGTCATCTTTCCTTGTTGCTTTTGATATTTTTATCATGCGAAATTATATCACTAATTTATAGCTAGATGATGAAAGAAGAAGTAATGCTACAATACTATATACTTCTTAACTTTAAGGCTGATTTACAATCAACTAAGTCAATTACCAGATGTTGTTGTATAATTAATCATAACTTTAGTTTTACAAAAAATGCCAAAAGCCAAACCAGTTCCTGCAAATGAAAAGGAATTTGTATTCTCAGAAGGTATTGATTATTCTAAAACCTCAAAAAGTTCAATATGGGGAAAAGAGGATACGGCAACAGTAGATTTTCTAAAGCGGGTTGTAAAAAAGGGTACAAGCTGGGTAAACTTAGCTGCTGGAGACGGAAGATATAATAATTTAATAGCAAATACTGCAGATAATGTTCTTGATGTTGATATAGATCAAGGAGCGTTAGATAAATTATTTGCAAATACTCCGGTCAATCTGCAAAGAAAATTGGAGTTAAAAGTTTTTAATCTAGTAAAATCATTTCCATTAGACTCAAATAGCTACGATGGGGTGTTTAATTCGGGTACGTTATACCTTTTTCCAGAAATGATCTTCAACGTGATGGCTACTGAAATATCAAGAATATTAAGAGTTGGAGGGAAAATAGCTATTGAATTCTCAATTAATATAAAAAGAATTGATAGAGAAGGACAAAGATTAGTTTTTGGTGAAGAACCTATGTACACAAAAGAAACTGCAATTAAAATGCTAAATAATGCATTTCCGAATTTCAATATGAAATATACTGATGGAGACAGTGTCGTTGATGATACGAAAGAAGCAAATCCTCCTTATATGTTTTATTGTGACACCCTTTTGGTTGAGGGAACAAAAGTTTCATAGAAGATATGGCTCCCCGTATATGACATATTCCTTAACCTGAAGTTTAACTTTGAAGTAGATTGGACTTTAGTTAGCAGACTATTGAATTTTGAGCTATAATTATAGTCAGTGATTATCAAACTTCAAAAAGCATGCAATTTAAGTAAAGAGTATAGGAAAGAAGGTAAGAAAGTTGGCTTAATTACTGGTTGCTTTGATATTCTTCATATTGGTCATATTAAGTTTTTCAAAGAAGCTAAAAATAAAGTCGATATTCTTTTTATTGGGCTAGAAAATGACAAATCTATTGAGTTATCAAAAGGAGTTGGAAGACCAATAAACACGTTTGTGGATAGGGCGGAGCAGTTGAACGAGTTGAAATCTATAGATTATATTTTCCGAGTGGATGATATTTATGATTTTGCAAGTAAAGAAGCCATTTTAATACATACCGAGATTTGGAGAAAATTGCAACCAACATTCCTGTTAACTGTTACAGTAAAGGATAAATATGTTTTCAGAAAGAAGAAGATAGCCGAAGAACTAGGCATTGAATTTCTTCAAATAGATGCTATGAACATGTCTTCCACTTCAGAAGTATTAAAAAAGGTTCTTAAGACAGAATGAAAATAACTACTCCGCGGGAAGGACTCGAACCTTCAACCTACTCGTTAACAGCGAGCCGCTCCACCATTGAGCTACCGCGGAATATCTATAGCATTATATAGTCCATGTTTTGATTTGGCAACCCGTATAGAAAAGGAAAAATAATTATAAAACGAACTCAATATAGTTACCGTCTGCCTTATTAACTAAAGCATAGAGGTTAACCTCTTCAGCCTCCATAGCAAATTCTAACTGAACAATATCTGTAAAAACTAACTCTTGTATTGATTGAGCATTTTCAGGAGTCTCAACTAATGGACCTTCTACAAAGTTAACTTTATACCCTCCCTGTACTTCCACAATTTTGAATTCGAATGGAATTCCTTCATATCTTGGAGTTCTAGGTAGGTATACATTTTCCTGATAAAGGAGGACATAACTGCTTGCGTCAGGGGAGTGTTGAAATCTTTCTTTCCCAAGCGTATTTATAGGTACTTTTGGCATTTGTATATAAATCTAATTAAGTTCTAAAGATATTATCTCTCTTTGCTATATTTCTCTCATCTGTTACAATATAAAGTATAACATTTAGACTATCAAATATGAAAAAAATACTTACAATTATTGCAGGTATCTTCTTTCTTCTCTTCTCCCTAGCTCCATTATATGCAGAGGAAGCCCCACTCAAATTATATGTAAGAGAAGGATGTCAACATTGTGCAAAAGTTAAGGCCTTTTTGAATCAGTATAGTTTAAACGATAAGGTGGAGATTATAGAAACCCTAAATAATCAAGAGAATATTGATAAATTAGATGCAGAATTTAAGAAATATAACGCCCCTCAATCAGATCAAGGAGTACCTTTTATGATAGTAAGTGATACCGAATATTTAGTTGGCGATCAACCAATCATTAAATACTTCTCTGATAAATATGACATCGTGGTTAAGGAACCAGAATATAAATCTTCAGCTACTGACACAGTATTTATGATAATTGGTGGTACAGCCTTGCTTGCAGTTCTCGGATATGGATTGTATTCTGTATTTAAGAAGAGCTAAATTATTATTTTCCCCAAGATGAATATGAACATTTCATTTACTGGAATGGAGCATTCTGCTGCTCTAAAGAAATATCTAGAGGAAAAGATAAGTAAACATGAGGAGTTATTTAAGGATATTAATACTATTGACGTTGTATTCAAGGAGAATGTACATGCTAAAGGGATAGATAAAGATTTTATCCTGGATATAAATGTACTTCTTCCAAAAGCACTTGTAAGAGTAGAGGAAAGAGGACCAGATATGTATGCAATTATTGATAAAGGAACCGATATTCTTTTTAGAAGACTACGAAGGTACTACGATAGGAAAGAGAATTGGGAAGGAGTTACTCCATGGAAGGTTTTAGAGGCTCAGGACACTATAGAAGAGGCGATAGAGGAGGAGATCTCTAGTTTTGCTGATTATGCACCTCGAATTGCTAGAAGAGTTAAACTTGAGAATATGACACCAATGTCTGAAGGAGAGGCAATCGAGAAGATGGAACTTATGGGAGATATGCAGATTCTTTTTAAGAACTCTGAAACAGGCAAAATATCAATGATCTACTCAGCCCCAAACGGAGAGTATGTTATGGTTGAGCCATCGGAGAATCTAAGTCTCTAAGGTATATGTGACTAAAAGAAAAGGGAGCTATTAAAGCTCCCTTTTTTATAATCAAACAGTATCAAAACTACTTATTCTTTATCTCTTTTAACATATTGTTGATGATATTTGTAATGGTTTTGAATGCCCCATATGTTGGCTCAGTACTGATATTGTTCTGTATCTTTGCTTTACCTCTTAATCCTTCCAACCAAGCGGTTTTAGCTTCTTCAACCTTCTGACTTATGAAGCTATTTGTCACTTCAACCTTCTTATCTGCGAATTTTACGTCCTCATCCTGGTATAGAACGCTTTTATACTGATTAAAGAATGCTTCTACATCTTTATCTTCATATTTAAGTGATGGTTCAAGAATTCTAGTTGTAATAATTTCTAACCTAATCTGTCTCTCAATATCTTCTCTTGTTATGTTGTTAGCTTTAAGAGTTTCCTCAAGTACCTTATCTCCACCTAACTGATCAGAGATCTCCTTAACTCTATCATCTACATCCTTTTGTGTTACAGTAATGTCTTTAGCCTCTCCTTCCTGTTCAATGAGTGTTTCGTCAATTAAAGCAGATGTTGCCTGAAGACCATATCCCTTTGAAAGTCTATCATAGTATTCACTCTTGGTTACTCTCTGTCCGTTTACAACCGCTACACTGTATCCATTGTTAAGGTATTGTACAAAGAGGTCGATAAGTGCAAAGGAAAGAACGAAAAGGAGAGTATAGAGAAGTACCTTTACTACCTTCTTCTTATCTAACTTAACCTGCAGTTTCCCTTTTGGTAATGAAGTTACAACCGGTGTTGTACCCTTTAATTCATTTACAATCTTCTCAGCTTTCTTAGCTACCTTTTTTGATGTGGAAGAGGCTTTTGACTTTGTTCGTGGCATTTAAACTATCTAATAAATTTATTCTATATCCGTTTAGTCTATCAGAATATGTTAGAAGAATAAAGAGGAGAATGAGGATAATCAATAGAGGAAACTCACCCGTCGGAAGGAGAACTTCAGAGGTAGTGTTTATACTACCAAAAGTCGGGGTGTCGAAAATATAAAAGTCATTATATGAGTTATCTGTATCAATCATATTCTTTCTCCCTATACTCTTTCCACTTCCACTTGCTGAAGCAGTCTCGTTATTTCCAACTACGGTTCCATTCTCTTTTGTGAGGTTATTGGTATTTGGAGAGTCGTATATAACCGTATCTACAACATTTCCTTTGCTGTCTAATAGTTGAATACCATCTGAAGACTCTCCTCCATTTTGTATAGTGAGTTTACTTACGTAGACATCGCACTCTACAACCTTGCTTTCGCATATTGTTAGATAACCTTTCGTTGGAATTGAGATTATAGGTAGGGTTGCCACATCAGTAAAGATACTTCCTGCTACCTGAACCTTCCATCCTCCTATAGGAAGTTCAACGGAGAGGGGATTGTACAACTCTATCCACTCATAACCACTGTCTGTTCCACTTGGGTCATAGAAAATTTCATTGAAAACGACTGAAGATGACGCAAATACATAATTCTCCCTGACTTTAAGAGCGAGTAGTATTGCCAATATAACACTGAAGAGTATTATTCCGATCCATCTGTTTTTTGAGAGGTCATATACCATACCTTAATGGTACAGGATGAAGATGAAATCAAAGTGAAATCCTAGATTATTTCAGATGAAGATAGAAAGACTCAATACCACCTGAGTGTACAATCTTTGCGTACTTCCCTCCACAAATTGGTTCTACCCCCTTATATAAAGTCCCTGCTTTAGCTGCTCTTACATAGGTAGAAGATCCATCCGTACTCGACAAATCAATTGCATTGCCCATCCCACCGGACCAGCCCTTATGCCTATCCTGTGTAAGAAATACATTTGTTCCAGTTAGGGGGACAACCATAGATCCGGCATGAATATTGTAGTATGTCCACCCTCCATATATAGCCCAGTAGTCAGGACCTTTTTTAAGATATCCATTCCATGGATTAATACTTGCATAACCAATTGGCTGGCTTGTGTATTCTATAGTGAAATGTAGGTGGTCACCTGAGGCGCATCCAGTACTTCCCATTCTACCAATATACGAACCTGCTACGACAGATCCAGAGTTAACAAGCGTTTCAGGGTGATCTTGAATGTACTTAATTATTGATGCCTCAACACTTGATTCAGCCCTTCTTGCGGCATCTAGCTTTGCCAGAAGTTCCTGTTCTCTCTTTTTTGATTCTGCGTATAAAATGGCTCTTTCTGATCTTTGGGCTGCCATCTGTTCTTTGAGATCGAACTGTTCTGTTTTTTCTTCCTCAATTTGGTTTCTTTTCTCCTCAACTTCCTTCTGTTTTTTTGCTAAAAGTTTCTGCTCATCACTTAAGGACTTGGAATGTCTTGTCATTTCAGCAAGTAATTCTTTGTCTTTTTTCTTTGTCTCAGAAAGGTATTTAAGTTTTCTAAGTAATGTCTCAAAATTTGAGTTTTCAAATATCATTTCCACAGGAGTTATGAAAGAGTATTTATATGAAATTGAGATCCTTTTATTTACGCTGTTTTCCAGCTTACGAATCTCCTGCGAGATAGTTTCAATATTATTTGTAATCTCAGTAATTTCTCTTCCAAGTATCCGAATCTCAACATTCTTTGTTTCTATCTCTACCTCGAGGGAATCTATTTTGTTTTCCATTCCAGCAAGTTGGGAGTCTATATATTTAATTTTGTCTAGAAGTGATAGCTGTTGGTACTGTTCGTTTGAGAGTCCGCTACTGTATCCTTGCTTTTCAGCATTAATAAGATCCTTTTGTTTCTGTAGGAAGACAAGGCATTCTGGTGTATTCTCTATCTCTTTTGGACATGATGTTGCATACGCAGAAACCTTATTAATTCCCATAGAGGACCTGTCGAGGAGTAAAAAGATGCCAATAAATACAAATGTAAAAACCGTTAAAAACAAAACTGTTTTCGAAAGTTGAGTTCTCATTCTATATTCTACTTATTTCTTAAATTCAAGTACTTAATAACTGCAAAGTAGCTACTTATTGAACCGAAGAAAATTCCCAAAAAGATCTGTGTGAAGGTAAAGATAGATGTGAACTGTAAATTGAAAGTTTTAAGGTATCCAAGAGAGAGGTCAGTAAGAATCTGTGAGACCCAGTAATGAAAGTCTGTTCCAACGGAGTAGTACATTGCAAGATACCATGGAAGAAGGATTAAAGTAGAAGAGATAACTCCACCCATAAGCCCGTAAAATGCTCCTTCTAGGATAAATGGAACCCTAATATACTGATCTGTACTACCAACAAGGTGCATAATCTCAATCTCATTCTTATGTGAAAGAATATTAAAACCAATAGTAACCATGATTAGTGCGAATGAGATTATAGCCAATCCCGTAATTAATACTCCGGCCGCAATACTTATAAACCTTGAAAGGGTTTTAATATTATCTAGAACATCCTTGAAGTAGAAAACCTCATCTACATAGGCATTCTTTTCCTTCTCTGCATTAATCGATTTAATAATTGTTTCCAAATCTCCGATTGATTTTGCTCTGATATTCAAACTCGGGGGTAGGGTATCTGCTGTAATTGTATCTACAAGGTCAGGATCATTCTCGAAGTCTTGTTTATATATCTCCAAGGCCATCTCTTTTGAAATATACTCAATATTTTCAACAATATCTTTATCGTTTATTGTATCCCTGAACTTAAAGATTACCTCTTCAGGAGTTTCCTTTTTGAAGAACACGATTACCTGGGCTTTCTTCTCGTAGAAGGATACTGTTTTCTGACTTAATACTGCCAGCATAATAAAGGAGGCAGAAATTGTAAACACGATAGCTATAACAAAGATAGTAGAGAGTGAAAGCCATCTATTTCTTACAATATTTGTTTTTGTTGTCTTGAATATTCTTTTTATGTTCTCCATTACTTACTACTATAATAGTTTTTAACTACGTTTTCCAATATATCCATCTGTTTCTTTTTATATCCTTTGGAGATTAATTCTTCCTCTGACTCGTCTAGTATCTTCTCTAATGAATCTATACCATCCTTGGCAAGTTTTTTAGCAAGCTTCTTATCTCTTTTCCTAATCTCGTGAATTACAGGATCTACATCTCTATCTATTTTATGCTCTTTTGTATCGTGAAGTACCGTCTCCTTGTCCTTGGTGTCATCATCAGTTGAGGCTTTTTCGTTTAGTCTCTTCAGGAAGGAAGGTTTTCTTCCTGTCTGTGTTTTATACTCACCACTCTTCTCATCTGAGACTATGGCTCCCTGATTCATACCTATTACTCTTCTTTTCATTCTATCAACAATTGCATTGTCGTGGGTTATTACTACAACAGTAGTTCCCCATTCGTTAATAGCCTTCAGAATATTCATAATCTCTTCTGCGTTTTCCTGATCAAGATTTCCTGTAGGCTCATCTGCTATAAACAGCTTAGGATCATTGGCTAATGCTCGTGCAATGGCAACCCTCTGCTTCTCACCACCGGATAGCTCTTCAGGGAAGAGGTGAGAACGACCTTTAAGGTTTACAATATCTAGTAGGTAGTTAGTTGTCTCATCTATCTCCTCATTCTTTCTACTATTTGTAATTTCTAGTGCGAACTGTATATTCTCTCTAACTGTTTTGGAGCCTATTAATTTTAGATCCTGGAATACAATTCCTAACTGTTGTCTATATACTGATAGAAGCTTACGTGGGATTGAAGGAACATTAATATCCTCAAAGTATATCTTTCCATCACTTGGGTTCTCCTCTTTAATTAGAAGACTGATTAAGGTCGATTTTCCGGCACCGCTGGGGCCTACGATAAAGGTGAACTCCCCAGGCTCGACTGCGAAGGTCACCTTATTTAGTGCAACGATTCCCCCAGCATATACTTTGGAAACGTCCAAGAAATTAATTATTGGCAGATTCATATCTTTATCCATAACCCCATTTTACTGTAATCTGACCTGCGCTTCAACAAAGGATTCCAGATCGCCATCTAAGACCGCCTCTGCGTTACTTGTTTCAACTCCGGTTCTTAAGTCCTTTACTAATTTGTATGGATGGAGGACATAATTTCGTATCTGGTTTCCCCATCCGGCTATCTTATGTTCACCTTTTATATTTTTCAATTCGTTACTTCTTCTCTCTTCCTCAATCTGCCAGAGTTTGGCTTTAAGGATTGCAATAGCTGCACTTTTATTCTGGAACTGGTCTCTTCTTTCAGAGGAATGAACTGTGATTCCTGTAGGGAGGTGAGTTAGCTGTACAGCTGAGGATGTTTTATTTACATGTTGTCCACCGGCCCCTCCAGCTCTCACCGCCTTTATTTCTAAGTCCTCATCCTTAACAACAATATCACTATCGTCCTCCTCAATCTCAGGTACAACCTCAACTCCTGCAAAGGAGGTTTGTCTGAGGTTTTGAGCATTGAATGGAGAAAGACGGACTAATCTGTGGGTTCCCATCTCTTTTTTAAGCTTTCCAAATGCATATAGACCGCTTATTGATATTGTTACGCTGCTGATCCCTGTCTCTGTCCCTTGTACCATATGTATAACCTCAGCTTTCCAGCCTAACCTTTCACAGTATCTTACATACATTCTCATTAACATCTGTGCCCAGTCATTTGCCTCTGTACCGCCTTGTCCTGCGTGTATGGAGAGAATTGCATTGTGTGAGTCATACTTTCCACTTAGAAATTTGATGGTTTGGAATTTTGTGAAGCGGTCTTTTAATGCTTGATACTCAGCTATAATCTCCTCCTGTCCTGACTGCGTCGTCTCGTTATACATCTGAAGGAGGAAATCGATATCGTCTGTAAGTTTTTTGGAGGATTCCACCTCATTTTTGATCATATCCATCTCTGAAAGAATCTTCTTTGCCCTATTCGTGTCTTTCCAGAAGTCTTCTTCCATAGATTCTGTTTGCAATTCCCCTAATCTTGAGATCTTCTCGTCAATCTTTAATGAAGATACTGTGTCTAGAATCTCTTTCTGTAGCTCTTCCAGGTCTCCTTTGCTTAAAAACTCCATATTATTGTATTATTAGAAAACATTAAGTTACAGATACTGCCATTATCTCATGTTTAGCTGGCTTTTCAAGAATAAAAAGGGAGAGGAAGATAAAACTGGGTTACAGGGTGTTAAAAAAGATCTTGTAGTTTTAATGATTCTGGATGGATTTGGAGTTCATCCTGATAAATTGGGTAATGCTGTATTGCAGGCAAAGACGCCTTTTTTGGATACAGCTTGGACATATGGGCGCTCAACCCTAATTCATGCTTCAGGAACACACGTTGGACTTCCCCAGGATGAAGCTGGGAATAGTGAGGTAGGGCATATAAATATGGGTGCAGGTCAGGTGGTCTATCAGAGTCTCCCTAGAATTAATGATGCTATTCAAACGGGTGATCTTCATGAGAACCCCGTTATTAAAGAGATGTTTGATGAAGTCAAAAGAAGAGGCTCAAAGCTCCATTTCTTCGGTATTTTAAGTGCAGGTGGGGTACATGGTCATATAGAACACCTTTTCTATTTAATTGATTTGGCAAAAAATGAAGGTATAAGTCCTAACATACATGCAATTTTGGATGGAAGGGATACAGGCATGACAGATGGATACTTCTATGTGAGCAAACTAATGCAGAAGATGAAAGAGACAGGTGTAGGAAAACTTGCATCCGTCATGGGAAGGCTCTACGGTATGGATAGAGACAACAGATGGGAGAGAACACAGCGTGCTTATAATGCTATGGTTGGACTAGGTGAAAGGAAGTCGAAGGATCCATATATTCTTCTTCAGGAGAGCTATAAACAGGGGGAGAACGATCAAATTGTAATCCCAACTACTATGATTGACGACAAGGGTAATCCGGTCGCTCCGATTGCAGACAACGATGTCGTCCTTTTCTATAACTTTCGTGAGGACAGAGCGAGACAGATTACAAAAGTCTTCATTAAGGAAGGTTTTGACAAATTTCCTAAGGTTAATGAACCAAAGAATCTATATTTTGCAACTATGACGGGATACGCAGAGGATTTGAATACACATGTTGTATTTCCTCCAAAGAAGGTAACAGAAACTCTTGCGGCAACCCTTTCTGAGAATCGTATGAATCAGCTTCATATTAGTGAAACGGAGAAGTTCATGCATGTCACATACTTCTTTAATGGTGGTATTGAGAAGCCTCATCCAGGGGAAGACTTCTTTAATATCCCCTCTCCAAAGGTTTTCGACTACTCTACGGTTCCTAAGATGAGTGCCGAGATTGTAAAGGATGAAGTATTATACAGATTAGATAATCTCAATAAAAAGAAATACTCGTTTATACTTATAAACTTTGCTAATCCTGATATGTTAGGGCATACGGGTAATTTAGAAGCGACAATTGTAGCGAACGAGTTTATAGATAAGTGTGCAAAGGACATAGCATTTAAGGTATTAGAGAAGAACGGGGCATTAATTATGCTTGCGGACCACGGAAATTGTGAGACTATGATTGATAGAGTCACGAAAAGGGTTGATACTGCACATACTAATAATCCTGTGCCATTTATAGTTCTTAGTGATATTAAAGAGCTTACGCAGGCTGATCCAAATCGGCTTATTAAGATAGGGACAGGGGATAATGCAAATGTAACGGGTATTCTTGCTGATGTAGCTCCAACTGTTCTAAATATCCTAGGTGTTGAGCAACCGCAAACAATGACAGGAATAGATATACTAAGTGTTATTTAAGTCCAATAATTCTGCAGCCATTCTCTAAATACTTCATTGCAAGGTTTTGAAATTCAGTTTCATTTTTAGTCCAGAGTGTCTTTATCCTCCAGAGTTCTTCGAAAATACTTTCTAGAGTAAACTCTCTCGTAATTAGGGGTAGAAAAATATTGAGGTACTCCTCTCTCATCCCTTCTATCGTATAAATGTCTGCCTCTGTACTCCTTTTCTCAAAATCAACAATACTGTAGTGACCTTTCAAGGCCATTTGATAAAGATTTTCGTTTTGTTTTAGGTCTCGTAAGTAGGCCTTGTACACATCGATATGGGAAAAGAATCTGTTCCTATTCTGGGGGAAATAATCTTGGCAAAGAGTTTTTATACTATCTGGAGCATTCTGAACTATCCAAGGAATTACACTTTTCATAACCGTTTCTCTTACTTTTTCCTCATAGGTTCCATCATTAAGAGTTAGATCATTTTTTAGATCGAAAAGGGTCCCGCTTTCTTTCTGTTCTGGAAATGTTTTGTCCATATCTGGATGCCTATAGCCTAACCAGTATGCCCACCTGATTAGTCCTGAATCAGAAAGAAGCGCTATCTGGTCGGCATCTCGTAATAGTACTGGTAAGAGTGATTTACTTTTATCTTCAAATTCCTTCAGTGAGTTAAGTAGCAGACCCGTTTTGTCACTATTATGATAAAAAACCATATTTGCAACATCCAGGTTTCCAGTTCTCATATACGCAATTATCATTGATGCAATATTGTGATGTTCGTAAGGAACAAGTCCAGCCTCTACTAAACCATATGAAATATCATGCAAGTCAGCCGCTAGTTTAAGGTTTTGTAGCTCAAGGTCTGTGAGTCCACATGCGTTTGCCATAATTTCAAGAGACATCTTTACCATCTCAATGTGGCCTTTGTCATGTGGGAATTGAGGTTTGGCATCTATCAGGTCGTTTCTTGTGAGAGAATCTATCCAATTGAAAATTTCCCCTATATCTCCTTCTCCAGGAAATAGAAAATCTGCTACTTCTCTTGGATTATTTAAGTCGACATCTGCATCCGGCATACATCCTCATATTCAAGATTAGTAGGCAGTATCCAATTATATCACCGAAACACTATTTGTTTCCCTACCGAAATTCTATGTAGATCTGAGCCAATTTTGACATAAAGGTTCCTTTCATTATCAAGAAAATAGCCATTTGAACTAATTGAGAATCCTCCTCCTGCACTATATGTCTTATCTCCAAGCTTTAAAATAGTTTTCTGGTAAGAGGAATCAGGGATGTATAGATAGGTTTCAGACTTCAAAGCCCCATCAAACTCTTTAAAATCTATAGATGTTGGATATTCGATTTCAAAAGTACTATCGAAATTTATATCTGTGGAGTATAAGGGATTTATGAGACCAGGGAATTTACCTATAAATGCCTCTTTACATTCTAGATATGTACTTTTGCCTGTATTAGAGAGACTTTCTTTCTTCTCAAAGCGAGAAATTTTAAGATTATATTCTCTGCAAAGATTACTACTATGATTACTCCCTGGGGGTGCGTAGCCCTCGATATACAACATCAAATTATCCTCCTCTGGTATTATGTGAGCCTTGGAATTCGAGTATCCCCCACCTATGCGAACTGTATCTATTTTGACAGTGATATCATATATCCCGCTCTCAATCATGTAGATATTGATATTGGAGTAGTAACTGTCATCCTTCTTCTCTTCCGTTAAATAAAAAACTGTTTTTCCAGACTTAGTAACTGCATATTGTTTTACATTTTTTGCAATAACTTCTCCAGGAAGATTGTTAAGAGGGTCTGATGAGTATCTAGTTACAAACTGACTATATATATATTTAGAACCTAGATAAAGTAAAAAGAGCAGAGGTATTACAACTATTAAAATGACTAAATACGCCTTATAATTCCTACTTTTCTTCATATATATACTATAAGTGTTATTTAACTTCCCCCGTCTTTTTAGCAGCAAATATAAAGTTCTGTTTATATAGCTCTCTTACATTAGCTTCAAAGAGGCTTATTACTTCAAATGTAAACTCAGTCTTCAGGTCCTTTACTACTGCTGAATGTACTACTGCATACCCATAAAAATTCCAATCTGTATCAACCATTAAAACTGCTATATGTAGTGGAAATGCTCTCTCTCGGCTCTTAACAATATTGTACTGTTTTCCCACTGCGAGAGATTTTGTCTCGAACTCGTTGGGTAATCCAAGTAGTGTATTTAACTCGACCATGTATCCCATATGTATTAAATGAATAAAATTAATATCAAAACTCCCACCACTATTCTATATATACCAAAATACCTTAGGAATCTTGTTTTAGACATCTTATCAAGGAACCAGAGAGACATATAACCGGCTACAAAGGTTATGATAATTGCAACTAAGCTATTTGTTTGGGTTAAAAGATTTAAGCTATTTTCGGTCTTAAACATCTCATATGTGAATGATCCAACGAGAATTGGAATACCAAGTATGAAACTTAAACGAATCGCTGTATACTGCGAAATCCCCGAAAACATACCTGCAATAGTCGTAATTCCTGATCTTGAAACCCCAGGAACTAATGCTATGGACTGAGCCAAACCTTCTACAAGAGTCTGTTTAAAAGTTATATCCTCTAACTTAACTTCCTCTTTTACTCCTACCTTTACGAACTTTCTATCTACGTAGAGCATAATTGCACCTACTACTATTAACATTGTTGCTACAACAAAAGTTCCTCTTAAGTATCCTTCTATTACATCACCAAAAAGAACTCCAATAATCGCTGCAGGGATAGTTGCCACGACAATATAGCTATACAACTTTATCTTTGAATTTATATTCGTGAAGAGGAACTTCCAGTTAAAAAGAATTATTGCAATTGTTGTTCCCAAGTGAAGAGAGGTGAGTGTAAAAGTTGAAATAGAGTCAATGCTAAGGAGTTTAGAGGTTAGAATGAGGTGCCCAGAACTTGATACCGGTAGTAATTCTGTAATTCCTTGTACAACAGCAAGCACAACGGTTTGTAATAGAGTCATTGAGTTGGTACTATTAAGTTAGAATGAAACGTATGAAGATAGTATACATAATTGGGGTAATTTTTTCTCTACTTTTTCTGGGGATTATATTTACCAACCTTTCAACCAAGGCAAACCGTCTTTCTGTTCTAAACACCTATAATAGAGTCGATAGTGACACTGTAGATAGTGGGGAGATCTTGGGTGAGACATCAGTCTCTTTGGAAGGTATAGATAGAAAGATAGAGGAGATAGTCAAAACAGAGGTTGTAAAAAAGGTAGACTCACCTAAAACAATCCATATGATTGAAGAGGAGAGGTATTCAAAAGGCAGTTATAAATGGGAAGAGAGTGGGAGTGAAGTGAGTAATACAAGGTCTTTGAGTGTTGAAGATAGACAACTGATGTACGCAAATTCTAATAGCGATAAGGAAGTTATGGGTTTTTTGCCATACTGGCAGCTCTCTAGGTACAGTACAATGCAATATGACAAGCTTACCTCTGTGGCATATTTTGCCCTTACCTGCTATGACAACGGGGAGTGGGTAACAAATGATTCGGGTTATTCAGGTTTTCACTCTGGAAATTTTACGAACATGGTAACACTTGCACATCAGAAAAATGCAAAGGTAATCCTTGTTGTAAAGAATTTTCATAATAGAAGCATCCGAGATCTTGTGGCCAACACTGGAGGAGCAGGGGATAAGTTGATTACAAACATTGTAAACGCTGTCCGTTCGAAAGGCCTTGATGGCGTAAATATTGACTTTGAGTACATACCAGATAGTAACTACCCTGTTACCACAACCTTAAGATCTAATTTTGTTAAGTGGCATGATAAATTGGCGGATAGGATGCATACTGAGTTCCCCGGCTCTATAGTAAGCACGGATGTTTTTGGCTCTTCCGCAGCAGGATACTCAGCATACGATATTGCAGGACTGGGAGCTACTTCAATCGATTACATCATGTTTATGAACTATGATTATATTACTACATCTTGCTATGACGGTAAGCGAATATTTCCAATGTCACCATTGTATGGAAATGCTGCAATTGCTACGAACTGGAATGTCTCATATCACCTTGCAGAAGCTGCTAAACAGGCCCCAAGTAAGAAGATACTCCAGGGTATCCCATACTATGGCATAGATTTTGAGGTAAGGACAAGCGATAAAGATTTGTATAACGCAAGAATTTTATATTATTCCGGTTGTAAGGGAATTATTGAGACGTACGGTAGTATTGTGGATCCTGAGTTTGACGTATATCACAACAGTAACTCTATAAAATGGAATAATAGTGAGAAAGCTACCTGGTATGTCTACCTTTATGGAGGTAAATGGAGACATGGATACTATGATGATCCAAGGAGTCTTGGTGCAAAGTATGATTATGTAAGAAGTGCAAAACTTGGAGGAATAGGGATTTGGGCTTTAGGCTATGATGCCGGAAGTAATGATCTTTGGAATACCCTTAGAGATAAATTCCAGAGGGGTCCATATATTTTAGCGTTCTCAATGAGTACATCCGAATCCCGTGCCCTACAGATAATTTCAGAGCTTAAACTTGATGTTATATCTGAAATCGGGAATAATGCATGGAAGGTAATTCCTAGAAGTGGTATTACGATGACAAGTATTCAGAATGCAAAAAAATACTTTGAAGTTGTTGTTGCTGAGTTTGAGAATGTGAATCCAGAAAGAGATATAATATTACCATAAGTATTAATGTCAAAATCATTTAGATATAGAAAAATATTTTCAGTTTTCATATTAACACTTCAACTTTTCTCCTTCCTATCGCTATCACCTGCTCTTTCTGCCTCATCCGATCTTTTAAGTAGTAAGGCTGTTTTTCCTCAAAAGAGAGTTGTAAATATTGCTGAAGATATTAGAAATGGCCGTAAAGTATCTTTAAACACTACAATTTTCTCAAGTGGAGACGATGTTGTACCTAATCGCTATACTGTTTTCTTTAAGAAAGGAAGTAAGGATAATGTTGCTACTGCTTTGAGAAATACTCAGTCATTCAATGTAGGCGGTGAATATGGGGAAGCCATTGCCGTTCCAATAACTATTGGTGGGAGTGATGATGTAGATAAGGTACTTAATGAACTTGAAAGTAATCCCGATGTTCTTGCTATAACACAGGTTGTTAAAAGGGAAACATCAGCTGTTTCAGTCCCAAATGACCCTATGTATCCGTCTGCAGGAACATACTCCAGTTCATACCAGTGGTACTTAAATAGGCCTGCTTCAGGAAGCTACGGTATCGATATTATGAGAGCTTGGCAGTATCTGGATGCTCAAGGAAAGAACTGGCAGGGTGACAACTCTATTATTGTTGCAGTTATTGATACAGGGCTCGCTTATGAGGCCATAAATAAATACCCATATACCGGAGGAGATTGGGGCTTTACCGAAAGTACAGATAATCCACTAAATACCTACGTGAACGCAGGGGAAATCGCAAGCAATGACTTAGATGACGACAGTAATGGCGCAATTGAAGATGCATTTAATGCCCCTTCAGGGACACTGTACTGTCTAGACGCTAATGGTAATGGTCAGTGTGAATCCCCATCCGAAAGGACAAAGAGCTATGTTGATGATGTGAATGGACTAAACATTGTGGATTTTAATAACTATTGGAATCCATTAAATGTTAGTAGTGCATCCAACTGTTCTAATGCACCCTATACAACATATAAATGTGTACCACAGAGGGTATGTGAAACCGTGACTGATAGTGGAAGCAACCATTTTGGATGTGATATTACTGAGATGGGTCACCCAAACGATATAATGGGGCATGGAACAGCCGTGGCGGGAGTGATAGCGGGAGCAGTTGGGAACTCAATTGCAGGGGCGGGAATTGCACCAAATGTAACCATTCTTCCTATTAGTATTTTCCAGTATGTATATAATTCCACCGCTGGATCCTGGCAGAATGGTTCAAGCTCAGGATCTTCAGAATTTGTAGCACGAGCAATTGAGTACGCTGTCTCCGCAGGAGCAAAGATTATAAATATGAGCTTTGGAGGTACGCTTCCAGATCCATACGAACAGCTTGCAATGGAGAGGGCATATGAGGAAGATAATGTTCTTCTTGTAGCAGCTTCTGGGAATAGGAATTCTAGTACTGTTGATTTCCCTGCTGGCTATACAAACGTTATGGCAGTTGGAGCTTCGAGTATGAATGGTACGCGAGCCTCATATTCTAGCTATGGAACTTCACTTGAACTTGTAGCTCCTGTAAGTGGCGGTATTCCTATACAATCCTACACCTGTTACTTTGCAAGCAATTCCTATGCCAACCCATGTTTAACATCTAATCCAAGACCCGATGCTACATCTCAGTTTACTCAATTTTCAAATGGTTTAACAGCTGGAACATCATTTGCTTCTCCACAGGTTGCTGCCGTTGCGGCTCTAGTTTGGACAATGCGTCCTGCATGGACCAATGAGCAAGTTCGATATGTTTTAAAGATGAGTGCAGTTCAAACTCAATCTTCAGAGTTCAGTTCTGCAATTGGATATGGGATACTTAATGCCTACAATGCAGTTAGAGGAGTTGATTCTTCAAATCGTGATTTGACACAGAAAGGACGTCTTTATCAGAGCGTTAGAGGTATGAATAATCAGCTATTTGATCGATATTCAGATGATCATGGAAAAACATGGAGCGCTTGGCTTTTAACTCCTGTAAGTGTTGTTTCTACGCCTTCACTTATATATAACGCATCAAGCGGAAGACTTTTGCAGGCAAGAAGGAATGGGGCGAATGGGTTGTATGTGAGAACCTCTACAAATTTTGGAAGTAGTTGGGGAAGTTGGACTAAACTTGGAAATACTGTTTCGTCCGCTACCCTCGTTGATACCGGGGATAAAATAGTATTGGCAATAAGAGGTACAGATAATGCTATCTATACTAGGGTTAGTAGTAATGGCGGGGTTACATGGGGAGGGTGGAGTAAAAGTGGTGCAACCAAGGGCTTGATTTCTATGGTGTATCACCCTGGAACAAGTAGGGTTGTGCAGGCAGTTAGAGGATTAAATGGCGTTATCTACACAAGATATAGCTCTGATAAGGGAAATACATGGAGTAGTTGGTCTGGAGGCGGATCTACCCCAGGTAATGTGACGTTAGTTACAGCAAGTTCTAGAGTGATTCTATATGTTAGAGGAGGAAACAATCGTATATATTCAAGATACTCTACAAATGGAGGTGGGTCGTGGAGCTCATGGACTTCTGATGCCGTAACATATGGTGACGTATCCGTTGTGTACACAGGTTCCCGTCTTGTTCAAAGTGCTACAGATTCAAATTCAATGATTCAAACAAGATATAGCACCAACCTTGGATCAACATGGAGCTCATGGATTAAAGGCGGGCAAACCAAACAACCTATAAAACTGGTTTACAATGACCAATTTAATCGGATCACAATGGCGGTTGTTGGTTTAGATAACGGTATTTGGGTAAGATATAGTGATAATGGAGGAACTTCTTGGAGAAGTTGGATAAGAAGTGGGAGTACCCCTAACCCTTCTGAGTTACAATTTATGGATACAGAAAACTGGTAATTGAAAATATGAAGAAACTTCTAATTATCTCCTCTAGAATATCTCCATCGATTGGCGGGGTGGAGTTCGTGGTTAATCAAATTGCTTCCGGACTTTCAGAGAAGTTTGAGATTAGGGTCCTTACTAACGTCTATAGAACATCTAAACCAGGACTTTCTTCAGTTGGGGAATTTCTTACGCAATCCGTCATTAACCACCTAAGGGCGCTGCTTGGTATTGGGTATATACAGAATGGCTATAAGGTAGTGGAGACATACTTCATATTTTTCGGCATCTCAACTCTCAGGAACATTCTGACCTTTTTCCTTTTCCCATTTACACTTATACATTTTCTTTTTCATCTATTTCTTTTCAAACCTGATGTTATAAACCTACATTTTGCAGATAATTCAACTGTTTATGCCTACATTGCAAAGAAAGTTCTCCCTCGATGTAAATTAGTTATATCTATGCACGGTAGTGATATTAATAGGTTTATGGTTAAGTCAAAACTACATAGAAACACCGTTATTAAGACAACTCAGGCATCTGATACTGTTGTCTTTGTCTCAAATACCCTATATGAACAGTTTAAGGCCGTTACAAAGGTTAGTATCGTAGAAGGTAAGGTTAGAATTATCAATAATGCAGTGGACGATATTTTTTTGAGAGAAACTTCGAACTTGAAAAAAGAGTATCTACTCTATGTAGGGAGACTTGTAGAGAAGAAAGGTGTTGATATCCTGATTAATGCATATATAAAGCTGACAGGCGAAATCAGTAATCTCCCACCACTTTATATTGTTGGAGATGGTAGTGAGAGTGACAGGCTTGAAGATATTGCTAAAGACAGTAGCACCATCAAATTTGTAGGTAAAGGCACTACCTCGTCGGTTTTCGAATATATGAACAGGGCTATTGCTCTTGTATCACCATCAAGAGAGGAGTCCTTTGGTATCGTGAATTTAGAGGCAATGGCAAGGGGAGTTCCCGTAATTGCATCTAGGGTAGGGGGAATTCCTGAGTATTTAATTCATGGTGAAAACGGGCTACTTTTTGAAATTGATAATATTGATGAATTAGCTAGCCATATTAAGTACCTTCTGGAAAATCCACAGATACGGGAGAAACTATCGGAAAATGGACGATCACTTGTTATGAAGAGGTTTACAAATTCAATTCAGATAAAGAGATATGAAGAAGTTTATAGCTAACTATAAAAAGTATTTAATATATCTTTTCCTCGTATGGGTTTTTGTTGCCCCATATCAAATATACTTAACCTCTGGTATTAGTATTACCCTTGCACTGCTGATATTGCCTCCAATTGCTATCTTAGTCACTTACCATTGGTTTCTTACTAGAGATACTTCAACATCTGATTTACTTAAAAGATATTCTCTGATTCTTATACTTTTTTTTATTGTTATTCTCTCGACACTTTTTAACTTTGAGTCTTTCAATATTAAAGAGTTAATAAGGTGGGGATTATTTTTTCTAGAACTCTTTCTAGCCTTTGAGACAGTCAGAATCACTAAGATTAGGAGAAGTTCGGTAGCTATAACTTTTATTTGCAGTGCATTACTAATGGTCATCCTTACCAGTTATCAAATTGCTGTTTCGCAGAGTGTTGAGTATGAGATAAGTAAAGGACTTTGGGGAAATATTTTTAATGATCCAGAATTAATTCTTGAGAAAGTAAATGGAATTGGGAAGTTTAACTGGATATATGGATCTGCAGTTCGAGTACACGGAGTTTTTGCAAACGTTTCCCATTTCGCATTCTTAATTGGAGCCGCTCTACTTCTGCTCGTTGATACATATAGAAAGAAGTGGACCTATACTCATACCTTAGTCGGTGCGATTCTAATGGCTTTTATCGTTCTATCTTTAGTAAGAACAACATACTTAGCCATCCTAATGATTTTAGTTACTTCACTGATCGTCGGTTTTAGAATTAAGGAAAAATCTATCTATCTACCAATCCTATACTCCTTTGTATTTGGTTCCCTTCTAGCACTAATTCTTGGACTATTCTCCTACCAACAGATTCTAATGTGGAGTGTATTGGTCAGATTTATTGAGACTGTAACCTTCGATGGTGCACTCTTCGCCTCTCAAGTTGAGTCATTAAGGGAATACTTTGCAAGGGTGAACCTTACAAGTGATGGTTTCAACGAGTATGGCGGAGTGGGGGGGAGATATAACCTTTGGAAGATAACACTTTTGGAAGTTATAATCCCAAGACTTAAAGACGTAGGGTTCTGGTTGTTTGGTTTAGGACCTTCATCAATAGGTATACATTTAAAGGAAACCGTTAATGAATACTTTAGTCGGTTTAACAGCGTAGATAATTCATACCTTCAATGGATAGTAGAGCTTGGCATTCTACCCTTTCTTACCCTTGCTATCTATATAAAGAAATATGTGAAGATTGTGCTTACGTTTGTACTTAGGAACTGGGCTCTTCTATTTTTTATCTTGTTTAATGCAATGTTTACTAATATACTTCCAGATATCAGGGTTTCCATGATTATAGTCATATTAATATCGATTATGAGTATCACAAATGAGCAATATAAAGATTAATGCCCTTATACTATTAATGTTTTCCCTCCTTGCAAAGGCAATGGCTTTTGGTCGTGAAATACTCCTTGCATATTTTTTTGGAGCTGGACTATTACTTGATGCTTTTAATTCTGGAATAGCCTTTTCAAACTCCCTTCTCTTCATCTTTAGCGGGGGAGCCTTTATTCCAATCCTAATATCTTTTGTGCTAGAGAGTAAAAGTGAGTCAGAAAAGAGGAAGCTAAATGGTTTTCTCCTTCTGCTCTTTCTCCTTTCTGTCATAATTTCAATAGCTACGATATTTCTAGCTCCATATTTTGTAGGTGGAGTTAACGAAGCAATTCGTGCTGATGTGATGTATGTGCTTAGAGTTACAGCATTTTCAAGTACCTTCTATGCACTCTCGTCAATAGTTAGAGCTGTGCTCAATAGCAAAGGGGAGTATAAATATAGCGGTGCACAAGATTTTGCAATGATAGTTGTGATAGTTGTCGGAATAATATTTGCGAGTAAAGGAAATGCACTTCATATTCTCTCAATGAGTTTTCTAATTGCTTCAATCTTTAGAGTTATTGTTCAGATACCTGCCATTATTACTCATAAAGAGCATTTTTCTATTGGTTTTACCCTTGATTGGACCTCATTGAGGCAGTTTTCCCTCTCCCTCTTCCCAATGGTATTTGCTACGCTTATCCCTCAGATAATGATAGTTATGACACGACTTATATCATCTCATCTTGGGGAGGGTGTGATCTCAGGACTGAGTTATGCGGATCGAACAAGTGATTTGATAAAAAGTATTGTTGCATATTCACTCGGAGCGGTTATTGTTGCTCCTATGGCTAAATATATCCAGGAGGGGAGGAAGGATAAGTTTATGGAGATACTTAATAAATCCCTTTTATTTTCATTTCTAATCAGTATTCCACTTTTCTTTCTTTTTCTTCTTTGGGGAAGGGAGATAATACAGATTCTATACCAAAGAGGTTCATTTACTGCTGAAGCCACGACAGTAACCGGGATGGCCCTTTCATATTACTCTGTTGCGACTCTTTTTTCATCGCCCATCTTTATACTCATGTCTGCTATGTATAGTTCCAAGAACTGGAAAGGGGTTATTTCAACAGCAACAGTTTCAGTTCTCTTGGGTGTGCTTTTTATGTTAACTACATATAAATCAATTGGAATAATCGGAGTTGCCTTGAGTGTTGGGGTATATTCTTTAACTACATTTATCCTAACCTATTGGGTAATTCTCAGAGATGTAGGTATTCAGTATTTCCAATTATTAATCCCAGGATTAATGAAGCTTTTTGCTGTGAATGGCCTCACCTTTATAACCAGCTATATTCTCTATTTATATTCACCAATTCTTGTTTTGTTAGCTCCAGTACTATACTTAATTATCTCGTATAAACTTAGGGAACCTTTGTTTTTAGAACTAATTAAAACTGCGATGAGATTTCTATTAAAGAGGCCGTTAGATAATGTAGCGAGATAGTTTTACACGTTGCTCCTTGGTTAAGGCAAATACGTTATCATCAAGCCTTATTTCACTAAATTTCTTTGCCTGAACTAGCTTTGAAATATATTCTTTTGGTCTTTTAAGTGAATATATTTTATAGAATCCGAAAGATATCAATTTTTTATATATAACTTCAGGGTTATACTTACTATTTAACTCCATAGAGATTAGCGGTTTGAATCTCCTTATGAATTTTGAAGAACCATTTAACACGTATTCCTCCCAGCCCTCAACATCTATCACAATCATATCAGCTCTTTTGATGCCAATGTTTTTATATATGCTATCCAAAACCTCAATATTTACCTCCACTGCATTATTTCCGTCCTCTTTTATTAGAGAGGAAGCTCCTCTGTTTATCTCAGGCTTTATATACAATTTCATAGAAGACTTCTTATCCCCCAAACCGATATTTAGGGTATTAATATTCTCTATAAGGTTAAGTTTAATATTCCTATCAATCATCTTTTTTACCATAGGGTCAGGTTCAAAAGCGTAAACACTTCCTTTAGAACCAACCAAAGTACTTGCAACCATTGAAAGAGGGGCAATATTAGCACCTATCTCTAGAAATGTATCCCCCTCTGAGAGAAACCTTTTAATTACATTTACTACTCCTGCCTCATACGTCCCACTAAAGTATAGTGACTCCTCAATCCCCTTATCCTTATTGGGATCTAGAATCATCTTTAAACCCTCTCTATTCTCTACCACTATTCTGTTTTTAGGCTTTGGAAGGAGGACTTTGGAGATAATGTTTGCAACCCTTTTTCCTCCTTTTATATGATACTTTTCAAAGAAACTATGAACAAAGTATGATACCCTTCTATCAATTGTCATTATTACCTATAACATTGTATTATATAGACAGTTATACCATACTTTGATACCTAGGAATATGTTTAAAAAGAGGGATGTAGTACTGATATCTTCCTGCAACTATACAATGCATACGGAAAATGTCCTAAATGCTCAGATAATTACGGATGAGATTGCTAAAAGTGGTGCTAAGGTACTATTCGTAGAGAGCCTAGGCCTTAAAACAAACCCTGTATTAGGAAGTACTGGAGCATATAAGGTTGGAAAAAGGCTTTTAGACTTCGCAAACCTCATCTTCAAGGGACTTTCAAAGCCAAAGAAGAATATATTTGTTCTTTCACTTGTCAGACTCCCATTTGAAAATATATCTATTATAAAGAGGATTAATCAGAAACTAATTACATACTTTGTGAGTAAGTATGCGAGGAAATACTTAAGAGAAAAACCTATCCTTTGGATCTTTCTTCCTACAGGACATTTCCTGATAGATACTCTGGACCATAGTGTTTCTATCTATCACAACGTCGACGACTACTCCGAGGTTCCTAATGTTGATAAAAAGTATGTACTTTCGGAGCAGGATAAGATTTTGGAGAAAGCAGATATTGTATTTGCTGTTTCCCCAGTTACTGCAGACTCCTTCAAGGAAAAAGTTCCTCCTAAAAAGGTATTCTACCTAAATAATGTAGCTAATTTCTCATACTTTAATAGGGCTGTAAAAGAGAAATTATCTATTCCAAGCGACATGAAGCCGATATTGAAAGAGGGAAAACCAACCGTTGGGTTTATGGGAAATCTGGCTTCATACAAAGAGAACTTAGAACTTCTATACGATGTTATAAAAGATACCCCAAAATACAACTATGTTTTTTTGGGACCAGTAGGTTCTGGAGAAACCAGTACTAATATTGAAGGTTTAAAGTCCCTCTCCAACGTCTATATGTTTGGTCCTAAGCCATACAAGACCTTACCTTCATATTTCAAATATTGGGACGTTGCATTGATTGCGAGAAGAAGGAATAAAGCGAATGAGGGAGGATTCCCGCTCAAGTATTTTGAGTATCTTTCAAGTGGACTGCCTGTCGTTGTTACCGGGATTCAATCACTAAAAGAGTTCTCAGTTAACCCTAATCTTGGGTCTATAGCTGATACAAAGAGTGAGTTCATAAATGCGCTTGAGTATTGGATAAAGATGAAGTCTGATGACCCAAACGAGTGGAAGAGAAGGTTGAAAGAGAGACTTTCCATTGCACGTTCAAATAGCTGGGAGAAAAGAATGAAAGACTTTGATAGAATAATTTCGAAATATTTGTGATATTATTTCTATAATGAAAAAACTACTAGTACTACTTTTAAGCCTAGCTATCCTCTTCCTCTTTGAGGCAGGAACATATGCTGCAGATCCTTCATTTTCAATATATCCGAGTAAGGGAGTGGTAACGGTTGGGAAAACCTTCACCGTTGATGTCCTAATTGATAGCGCAGGACTTGATATTGCTCAGGCAAGAGCTACTCTTCTTTTCGACCCTACAATGGTAAAAGTTGTAAAACCAGAATATAACGCATCCCTCTTCTGTTCATATCCAACAGATCAATTAAGTGTAGACAATAAATATGGCGTAGTTATGTTGACTGGATTCTGTCAAACAGGTACAGATACCCTTTATAAAACGGTGGGTGGAGCAGATGTTTTTGCAAGAGTGAAGTTTGAGGTTAAAAAGGCTGGGACAATTAAACTTGAGTGGAACCATGACGGTACAAACAAAGACTTCATGAGTGTGATTATGAAGAATGGAAGCCCTCCTACAAATGCATTAACAAAGAAACCTGCAACTGCAACGTATACAACTTCAGGTACGGGATCTACACCAACGCCTACATTTCCAAATACAGCAGTATCATTCAGCTGGGGGGCCTTAGCCGCAGGAATCCTCCTCATCAGCGCGGGTTGGTTATACCTTGCACTAGGAAAGAGGTCAAAGAGTAAGATGAGAACAGTCGTTCTCTATGATTAATGAATTTAAGGGCCTTAAGGTCGCTATAGTTCATGATTGGATCTATAAGGTAAGGGGAGGGGAGAAGTGTGTAGAGGCTTTCTGTGAGATGTTCCCTCAGGCAGACTTCTATGCAATGTTTGGGAATATGAAGCTTGTTAGGGAGTATGCTCCAGCAATCGCCAACCGAAAGGTCACCTTTTCCTTCCTAAATAAGCTTCCATTTATAGAGAAATTCTACAGATATACCTACTTTCTATGGCCAATGGTTATAGAGAATTTTGATCTTCGTAACTACGACCTTGTAATAACTACTAGTGGATGTGTATCAAAGGGTGTAATTACAGGTGTAGATACTCCTCATGTTTGTTATATGTTCTCACCAATGAGATATGCATGGGATCAGTCTAGAGACTATTTCAATCCTGAAAATTTTAGTTGGTGGAAAAGACTTGTAATACCTATATTCCTTCACTTTATTAGAATTTGGGATGTAACCTCAACGGATAGAATTGACTACCTAATACCTATTTCAACCTTTGTAAAAAACAGAATTAGAAAATACTATAGAAGAGAGACAGATCAAATAATCTTTCCTCCTGTATATGTAGATAGGGCTGACCCAACTCAGAAGAAAGAAGACTTTTACTTCGCCATTGCACCTTTTGAACCAAATAAAGGGGGGAGGCTAATTGTGGAAACCGCTATTAAATATGGCTTTAAAGTTAGGATTATGGGGGAGGGGAGTATGAAGAAGGAGCTTGAGAAGCTTGCGAAGGGTTATAACAATATTGAATTTCTGGGATGGATTACAGAGAAGGAGAAATGGGCCAACCTTGCCAGAGCTAAAGGTTTCTTCTTCTGTGGTATAGAGGATTTTGGTATTGTACCTCTTGAGGCAATAGCTTCTGGTACTCCTGTCGTTGCCTTTAAAGCAGGTGGAGCCTTGGATTATATAGAAGAGGGTGTAAATGGAACTCTCTTCACTGAATCATCACCTGAGAAACTTAAAGAGGCAATGGATAGAATCGACGCCTACTATTCTAAAAGCGCCTTCAACGCAAAGAAGATGAATGAATTTGCAAGGAAATTCGATAAGGGTCGTTTCATGAAAGAGTTTGAAGAACTGTTTTTAAAAGTACTTAAGGAATTCCCTAAAAATTGAATAATTTAGTATATTTTGATATATTCTAATACATGCCGAGATAGCTCAGCTGGTAGAGCATTTGTCTGAAGAACAAAGGGTCCCCAGTTCAAACCTGGGTCTCGGCATTTTGTGCGAGAGTAGTTCAGTTGGCTAGAACGACACATTGCCAATGTGTAGGTCGCGGGTTCGAACCCCGTCTCTCGCTCCAAAATCCCTCTCTAAATGTAATTTAGCCCTCTATCAATCTTCCCACCCACTTGTTAATATATTCCTATGGATGTTGTAACAAGTAAAAATAGAGAAATAAGCAAAGGGAAGTTCATACTTAGAAAGTATTCTAAATACCTAAAGTATATACTGTACCTAGTTTTCCTCTGTCTTGCAGTTATCGTATTGCCAAGGATAAGTATATTCAATATAGAGAGAGTAGATATAAAAAATCATGAATATAAAAAGACAGAGTATATAACCCAGGAGTTTAAGCGAGAACTAAAAGATCAGTTAGTTGGCAAATCATACTTCAGTATTACCAGTGAAACGATATCCGATATAACAGGTAAAAATCCATATGTGAAAAGCTTCTGGATAGAGAAAACTCTTTTAGACAAAGTACAGGTGAATATAGTTGAACGAGTTCCGGTGTATCTAATTAAGGAAAAGGGTGGGAAATGTGGCGTTATTGATTCAGATGCCTACACTCTTGAAGTCTTGGAAAATGAAGAAGCCTGTACAGAGTATCAGTCTAAAATGAACCTTATTTCAGTTGATGTAGCCCCATTTCCTATCCTAACCCCTAATACACAGTCCTCCTTCTACTACACCTACAGTATCAATGATATTACCAAGATATTGGAAAAGTATGGCTATGAACCAGATCGATTCTCAATAAAGGATGGAGTATGCCAGATTCAGTTAGAAGACAAGAAGATTGTTGTTATATCCTTTAATCAGGAACTAAAAAAACAACTTGCTCGTTTTGTGGTTATAGCAGAGGAGATTAAGAACAAAAATATCAAATTCTCCCTCCTAGACTTAAGATATGAAAGGCCTGTAATAAAGGTAGAATAGGGATTATGTTGACATTACTTCTATGCTTTGTAACAATCATACTCAGTTACTTGATTAAATCTATTTTTTCTAATATATTGATATAGAAATAGGTTGAAATAACTTAAAATAACACTGCCTCAAACAACAATGGCACGCAAAATAATTACAGCAATTGATGTAGGAACAAGTAAGATTACGACAGTAATAACAACTGTTGATGAAAATCAGCAGTCCCCAACAGTAATAGGTGTATGTTCTCACCCAAGTAAAGGAATTAAAAAAGGTGTTGTTGTTAACATAGAGGAAGCTACAAATGCAATATCAGAAAGCGTAACCGCCGCAGAAAGAATGGCAGGAGTAACCGTTTCAGATGTGTTTGTATCAATAAACGGTGAACAGGTAACCAGTTTGAATAACAAGGGAGTTGTTGCAGTTTCAGACTCCGAAATCTCAGTAGAAGATACCTATAGAGCGATTGAGAATGCAAGAACCCTCTCCCTCCCAGATACACTAAACCCTATTCACATTATCCCAAGAGAATTTGTAGTTGATAATCAGGGTGGAATTAAATATCCAATTGGTATGACAGGTAGTAGATTAGAGGTTGAGACCCATATTATTACGGCTCCTAACTCATATTGGAGGAATATAAAGAAGTGCGTTGAACAGCTTGCCCTTCATGTTTACGATGTTGTTTTTGTCTCATGGGCATCTTCCCTTGCCGTTTTAACAGATACCGAAAAAGAACTTGGTGTCTCCCTTATAGATATAGGAGCTGGTACCTCCAGCGTTTCTATCTTTGAAGAGGGAGCAATTGTATATAGCGGTTGTATTCCCCTTGGTGGTGCAAATATCACTAGTGACTTAGCAATTGGTCTTCAGGTTTCTCTTGAAGAGGCTGAAAAGATAAAGGTAAATATGAGTAAGATTATGAATAACGGCGCCTCTATAGGAGTATCATCTGATGACAGAACCCCGGCCCTACTAAGGAAAGTTGATGAGAAGGTAGAAACAAAGAAAGACGATAGCAAGAAGGATGACTTAGTGGATATATCATTCTTAGGCGTCAAGAGCCAAAAGGAGATATCTAAATCATTCTTAATGCAGATTGTTCAGGCTAGAATGGAGGAGATATTTGAACTTATTAAAGAAACAGTAAAGAAGTCAGGATATAATATTGCTATGCCAGCCGGAGTTGTACTAACCGGTGGATCGGCATTAGTAACTGATGCTACAAAGGTTGGTCAATCAACATTCAAAGTCCCTTGTAGAATGGGTTATCCAACAGGGTTATCTGGAATGGTTGAAGAGATATCAGACCCAAGCTACTCAGCAGTACAAGGGCTTATTAAACATGCGCTGGAAGATGATGTAGACACTGGAAGTAGCACAAGTGATGCAGGTTTCTCATTCGGTAATGTCTTTAAAAAGATTGTTACTTGGTTTAAATCTCTGTTACCTTAATTTAGTTTTGCATAATTCAAAATGCTTGTCTCAACAAATGTAAATCCAGTTGCCAAGATAAAAGTAGTTGGAGTTGGAGGTGCTGGTGGTAATTCTATAAATACAATGATTTCTGAATACAATATTCAGGGTGTTGAATTTATGGCATTTAATACTGACCAACAGGCATTAAAGAATTCATTGGCACCTGTAACACTACAACTAGGTGAGGAACTAACGCAAGGATTAGGAGCAGGTGGTAACCATAATTTGGGAGCACAGTCAGCCGAGGAGAGTTTAGATCAGATACACGAGCATCTTGCAGGTGCACATATGGTATTTATAACCGCAGGTATGGGTGGAGGAACAGGAACAGGAGCTGCCGCTGTTGTCGCAGGTGTTGCAAAAAACATGGGAGCTTTGACAATTGCCGTTGTTACAAAGCCTTTTGCCTTTGAAGGAAAGCATAGAATGGATGTTGCTGAGGAAGGAATCGCAGCATTAAGGGATAAAGTCGACACACTAATAGTAGTACCAAATCAAAAACTTCTTGAGATAGTTCAGGAGAACATCTCATTCTTTGAAGCTATGAAGAGAGTGGACAATGTTCTTGCAGAGGGAGTACAGGGTATTTCAACCCTTGTAACAGGAACCGGGTTTATAAATGTAGACTTTGCCGATGTAAAATCGATAATGCTTAACGCTGGTACTGCCCTTATGGGTATTGGTAAGGCATCTGGAGACGATAGGGCAGAGAAAGCTGCGAGAGAAGCAACTACCAACCCATTATTAGAGCTATCAATCGAAGGTGCAACTGGAGTCCTTTACAATATTACAGGTGGCTTAAACCTTACGATGCAGGAAGTTGATAAGGCCGCTGAACTAATTAAGGAAGCCGTTGATCCTTCCGCAAACGTTATCTTTGGTGTAACAATCGATGAGGCTGCAGGAGACGAAATGAGTATCACAATTGTTGCAACCGGCTTTGATGAGGCAAAACAGGTATTTAGCAAACCAAAAGCGGTGTCAATATCTAGTGTTTCACAATCATCAAATAACGGTAAAACAAAAACCGAGCCTAAAGATGAAATGAGTTCACTTCTAGCCTCAGACGACGATTATTCAGTACCTTCAGATGATAATTCGGAAAGTAATGATATTGATGATGTTCCGGCATTTATGAGGAAATTAAGAAGCTAAGATGGAAGATACCAAACCATCATTTGTGCAGAAGCATTGGCTCTTGATTGTAGTTTTAATATACGTGCTTGTTCCACTAGACTTTCTACCAGATAGACTACCTGTGATTGGAACCCTTGATGATTCCTTACTCCTACTAATTGAGGTTATTAGACAGTATGCAGATTATAAGAAAGGAAAAAAGATTTAAGATATCTCCTCTCCTGATTATTCCAGCTATTATACTTTCAATAATTGGTATTGTTACCTTAATTTCCACAGGGCCTGAATTCATATCAAGCGGTGCTATACCCGCGATTGCAACTAAACAAATTATCTTTGTCCTTATAGGTATCACCTCCTACTACCTCCTAAGCCATGTTGACCATTCATATCTTAAGTACAAACCTTTGCTTTATCTTCTTTATGGCTCTACTATTCTTCTTCTAATCCTCACTCTCCTTTTTGGAGAAGAGGTAAAAGGTGCCCAACGGTGGTTCTCATTCGGTGGTGTTCAGTTACAACCCTCAGAATTTGCAAAAATCGTTGTAATTATAGTTACCGCATATGTAATGACTTTACAGGATAAATATAGTGAATACGCCTTAGTTCCAATTTCACTCCTACTTGTCCTTCCAATCCTTATTCTGGTATATATGCAACCTCATGGAAGTATGACACTCGTTTTATTTTTAATTTGGGCTATTACAATATTCTTCTCCCTTCGTGAGCAGTTTAGAAATTTCCTTATGCTAGCAATAATTCTCTCAACTATTATAGGTATATGGGGAATCTTAGTATTCAAAGACTACTTCTTCCTCGTCCTTCTCTTTTTCGGTATTGTTATATTCATATACTCTGCATTCTCAAGAAAAAATTGGATGGCACTTGCGGCCATTTGTTTTTCAATATCTGTTTTTTCAGGCCTCTTTTTAAGCTATTCATGGAATTCAATCCTTCTTCCATATCAGAAGGAAAGAATAACCTCTTTTATCAGTCCGGAAAGTGCAGATGCAAGTAGCACATTTAATGTAGATCAGGCTAAAATAGCGATAGGGTCGGGAAGAATCTTTGGAAAGGGTTTTGGAAAGGGGACACAGGCAAGCAGAGACTTCCTTCCAGAACATCAAACCGACTTTATTTTTGCCTCATATGCTGAGCAAGCAGGACTATTAGGATCTACAATTCTCGTCCTACTCTATATTGCCATGTTTATTGCAATATTCAGATTCCCAATTATCACAAAAGGAGATCTTTTTGCTACAACATTAGTAGTGGCGCTAGGTATGAAAATCCTTCTGGAAGTATTCATTAACCTTGGAACGAATATGGGCATCACCCCAGCCACTGGAATTCCACTACCCCTTGTAAGTGCAGGAGGGAGTATAATGCTCGCCACCTTCTTCTCATTGGGACTTATACAAAGTATAATGAATCATAAGCTTTTTATTGACAATTAGCAGTTATTAAATTAAAATCCAATGTTATGTCTGAAACCACAAAAGAAATTACAAAGAAATACGCAATTGTAGATATCAATGGAACACAAGCCAGACTTTCTGAAGGAGATATGGTTGAAGGAAAGAAACTTGCAGGTGAGAAAGGTGATAAGTATGTATCTGAAAAGGTATTGCTCATTGCAGATGGAGAGAACGTTGAGATTGGAAAGCCATATATTGACGGCGCCTCTGTTGAATTTGTAATAGATTCACAGAAGAAGGGAAAGAAGATCGATATCTTCAAATATAAAGCTAAGGCTAGATATAGAAGGTCCTACGGAAGTAGACCATTAGTAACTCGTTTAGAAGTCAAGAAGATTAAAAATTCTAAAAAGTAGTTAATGAAATATTTTTTCATACCAGGAAGGAATTATGACCTATCGAAAGCAGAATTAATTTCTGTGGTAAGTTCAAATATACCCTCTGTACACAATTTCGAATTCAAGCCAGACTACATTGTTTTAGATAGTAAAGAGACGCCTGACGCTATAGCACGCCTTTTTAATAGGCTTGGGGGCTTCATCTCATGCGGAGTGAGATATGATGACATCGACCTCATTCTTGATGAGGTGGGAGATAGAACCAAGATAACCTTTGGACTTAGCATATATACAGACAAAGCAAGTAAATATTCTAAATCCAATATTAAAGACGTACTTGAGCAGGTAAAGGACCTACTTAAAAGCAGGGGTGTATCCTCACGTTACGTTATACCTAACGGTCTTCTCCTTGATAGTGCTCAGGTAATACATAATAAAATACTTGAGAAGGGATTTGAAATTGTAATATTCGACTACGAAGGGAAACAGTTCTACGGAAAGACCCTTGCTGTTCAGGATATAAATAGGTTTGCAACAGTCGAATATGATAAACCATATACCAATAAGGAGATGGGGGTGCTTCCTGCAAAGTTAGCTACTATAATGGTCAACCTCCTGGGGTTAAAGATTGGGGAAACAATCTGGGATCCATTCTGTGGCTCCGGTACTATTCCCCTTGTTGCATTAATGAACGGGTATAATGTAATTGGATCTGATATTGATCCTGAGGCTGTAGCAGGTACAAAAAAGAATATTGAGTGGTTAGCTGCGGACAATAAGCTGAATAGCGTTGGTGTTAATATCTTTCAATTTGATGTTTTGAATCCAGACAGCAGGACCGTTAGAGACTTAAGAAGAACAACCATAAAAGGTGTGGTTTGTGAGCCATTTATGGGCCCCCCTCAATTCAAACCCCTCTCACAAGCTAAAGCAAATAAGCTTCTAGTTGGGGTAGAAGAGATGTATAAGAAGCTTTTTGAGACCCTTGAACATATCAAACTAACCGACTTCAAGGCTGTTATCGTAATCCCATCATATAAGACACATAACGGCTGGCTAACCCTGAGCTTAAATAGTATTGTGAGTAAAAAATGGCGAGTAGATAGTAATCTTGTAGAAAGGGACTTGCATTGGAAGCGATCTAATAGTATTATTAAGCGCAATATTTTTGTCCTATCAAAGAAGATATAAATTGTTCGAATATAGAAAATGTCGCACGTAAAAAGTGGTGGTGCAGTTACAATTGGTCCAAATGTAGCCGGAAAAAGGCTTGGAATAAAGAAATCTGCAGGTCAGAAAGCAATCATTGGAAATATCATTGTTAAGCAGAGAGGATCTATATACCACCCAGGAAAGAATACAAAGATGGGTAACGATTTTAGTATATACGCAGTAGCAGAAGGACTTGTCCAGTTTAGACGTATGACTGGATACAAAAGAAATCAATTCTATGTTGATGTTATACCTGCAAATTAATGCCAAGGACCAAATTCATTCAAATTGAGAGCAAGAATGCAATTCTTGAGCTACTTCAAGAGGGGAAATCATTTGAGAAGATCTATGCCGCATTAAACGCGTATAAAGATGTTAAGACACAGGAGATTATTCAGATAGCTGGAAAGAGAAGAATAAAGGTTGAGAAAGTTTCCCGTAAGTTTATGGAGAGACTTTCTAAAACTGCATCAATTGAAAGTATTATCGGACTCATGGAGGCTGATAATATGTGGAGACTTGATGAGCTTCTTGAGAAGATTCATAAGGAAGGTGTATATCCATTCTTTCTTCTCCTTGACCATTTGAAGTATGACCTAAACATTGGAGCTATCCTACGTACTGCATATGCAAGTGGAGTAAATGGAATCATTACCCCAATTAAGTCGGAAAACTTCCTAACTAATGAGAGCTTAAGGGTTTCTATGGGTGCAGCGGCAAGAATTCCAATTGTCGAAATGAACCTATTCTCAGCGATGGGAGTAATGAACAAGGAAGGGATAAAAATCTTTGGTGTAAGTATGGAGGGTAAGGAGTACTACAATACTGATCTTCGCGGTCCAGTTGCATTTGTACTCGGTGCTGAAGATGTTGGTATATCATCTAGGGTTGCAGAGAGAGTAGATGAGAATATTTCTATTCCTATGAGAGAGGGCCTTGGATCACTAAACGTAGGCGCCGCAACTGCAGTGGTTTGTTATGAAAAGCTTAAGCAAGAAGTAAAGGGATACAAATAATCTCTTTATACTCCCATTTTCTTTACTATATCATCTAATTCCTTTGTACTATTATATCTGATTACTATCTTCCCACCATTACTTAGTTTGGTAATCTGTGCGGTGTATCCAATCCTTGAAGATAGTCTCTTTGCAACATCACTAATATATTTCATCACATCTTCATCTGTCTGCTTGGACGTTGTTCTTCCATAATTAATCTTTCTTACCATCTGTTCCGTCTCTCTTACGCTTAGTCCTCTTCTCATTACAATGCTAGCGGCCGCTACGAGTGATGATTGGTCTGTAATGCCTAGTAAAGCACGTGCATGACCTTCTGACAGCTTTTCATTAAGTACGGCCTCCTTGACCTCCTCAGGGAGCCCTAGGAGCCTAATCTTATTTGTAATAGCGACTCTACTTAACCCGACTTTCTTAGCAATTGCACTTTGAGTTAGGTTGAATTCCTCTTGTAGCTGTTTAAACGCTACAGCCTCTTCAAGGGGATTAAGGTCTTGTCTTTGTATATTTTCAATTAGAGCCAGCTCAAGCATCTGCTGTGGGGAAGCATCCTTTATAACTACAGGTACAGTTTTAAGCCCTGCAAGTTGTGAGGCCCTATATCTTCTCTCTCCTGCAATTAAAAAGTACCTATCAGATCCCTCGTCCTTTGTAATAATTAATGGCTGAATTATTCCGTGCTCTTTTATAGAGTCGGCAATCTCAATGAGTTCTTCCGGATTTATGTGCATTCTAGGTTGGTATGGGTTTGGTGATATCTTTGTTATATCAAAGTTCTCATTATATGCTCCAGAACTGTTTGATATCTTCTCCGAACTTATTAATGCTGCCAATCCTTTCCCTAATCTTTGATTTTCTGCCATTACAATAATGTTAACAAATTAGTCAAAATCGCTTAATAAACTCATGGGCAAGTGATGCGTATGCAATTCCACCTGTTGAATTGGGATCATATTCTACAATTGTTTTTCCATGCGAAGGTGCTTCTGATAGTCTTACATTTCTAGGAACAATTGTCTGAAACATTGTATCTTTGAAAAACTCTTTTACGTCATTAACAACACTCTCAGATAATTTTGTTCTACTATCAAACATAGTTAATACTACACCTCCAATATTCAGTTGTGGATTTACAGTCTTTATTAGCTTAGTTGTATGCAGAAGTTGTCCAAGCCCTTCTAAAGCAAAGTATTCGCATTGGATTGGGATGACTAGCTCATCAGCTGCACACAACGCATTGATTGTTAGAAGTCCAAGCGATGGAGGACAGTCTATAAGTACATAATCAACATCTTCCTTAAAGTCTTTTATGGCGTTTTTAAGAAGCGTCTCCCTGGAAAGCATATTAACCATCTCTATCTCTGCTCCTGCAAGTGAGAGGTGAGAGGGGACTAGGAGCATATTCTCTATTGAAGTAGTTACAAAAGCTGAAGAGATAGGTAGTTTCTCAATGAGTACATCATAGATACTTTTGTATGGTGCTGTGTCGGTATTCTGCCAACTATCTTTACTAAATTGTTGAGAAAACCCTACTCCGGAAGTCAGGTTGGCTTGTGGATCTAGATCTATGAGAAGAACCCTCTTGCCTGCTTTTGCAAGGCTAGCTCCTAGATTGATAGTAGTCGTAGTTTTCCCTACTCCACCTTTTTGATTTGCAATTACAAATACTTTCATTTATATCAGTATAGTGTGTTTCACGCCCATATGTAAAGTATTAATACTTTGCGTGTTTAACTATTCTAAATTCACTGAATGGGTAGTAAACGAGCCAGGCTTTTCCTTTTATACTATCTACAGAAACAGGTCCAAACTCCCTTGAATCAGAACTGTGAGGGCGGTTATCTCCTGATACAAAATACATATCTTCATCGATAGTTACGGTTTCTCCTTCATGGAGGAAGTCACCACCACTCGTATACACAACAGATGCGAGATACTCAGATTCATCTAGGAGGACGTCATTTATATAGTATCTACCATCTTTAAGAGATATTGAATCACCTGGGAGTCCAATTACTCTTTTAATAAAGTCTTGGGTTTCTGAGTATTTGAAAATAACAACATCACCTCGCTTTGGTTTGGATATGCTATATATAATCTTATTTGCAATTAAGTGTTCACCGTTTTGGAAGTTTGGTACCATTGAAGTGCCAACTACTTCGTGTGGTGTCATAAAAAATAGATAAAGAACAACAGATATTGCTAATGCAACAACTATAGCCTCAATACTAGAGAATATAAAACCACCTAATACAGCGAAAAAGCTTGAAATCTTCTCATAAGTCGTTGGAGGTGTATTATCAACCTCGTACATGCTATTGTTCATTTTTTAGGCAGTTAAATAATAATCTTGCCGCTACAGGGAGTTGAACCCTGCTTTACGGGATGAAAACCCGTTGTCCTAAACCGATAGACGATAGCGGCACGTCTGTGTATTTTACTGTTTTTTTCTCTCAATGAAAAGTCTTTCCTCTTCAAATGTCGCTCGTCTATAGTTTCCTAGCTCTTTATCGTATACATATCTTCTTTTACATTTACACTGAAGGAGGGTTCTACTATCTGTTAGAGCCATTACTCTCTGTGCCCTATCTAAGGGATGTGTACACCCAACACAAAGTCTTCTAGCAAGAAGTACCTTCTGGAAGGGTGAAACTAACTGTTTAAGTATCATATTATAATTAATCAAGATTATGGTGCCGAGGACAGGAGTTGAACCTGCAAGGGATTTTATTCCCACATGGTCCTAAGCCATGCGTGTCTGCCAATTTCACCACCCCGGCATAAAAGTACAGTGTATTCTACCAAAATATTGTAAAGAATCCAAAAGTAAGGGGCTATTCCTTAACTTTCTGTTCATACTGATATGCAAAGTTATACAATATATCTTCTCCGAAATGTGGCCCAATCAACTGCATTCCTATAGGCATCCCGTTACTATCTTTACCTGCTGGTATCGATAGGGCCGGGACACCAACTGGGTTTATCGTTACTGTAAATGCATCCATTAACCACATTTTTAGAGGATCATCTGTATTTTCACCGATTTTTGGTGCCGTTACTGGCATTGTTGGAGTTAAGAGAATGTCTACATTTTCGAAAGCTTTTAGCATATCCTGCTTCAAAACTGCACGAACCTGTTGTGCTTTGTTATAATATTTATCTGCATATCCTGCTGAAAGAGCGTATGTACCAACCATTACCCTTCTTTTCTCTTCTGGTGAGAAGCCTTCTCCTCTGGTTTTAATTATCTTCTCTTTCCACTCATTCGTATTAACATCAAGACCGAACCTAATTCCATCCATTCGTGCAAGGTTTGAACTTGCCTCACTTATGCCTATAACATAGTATGCTGCTATAGCATATTCAGTATTAGGTAGGGAGATTTCAACTATCTCACAACCTAGTTCTTTGTATACTTCAATAGCTTTTAGTATGGCGTCTTTAACGTCACTATCAACGCCTTCTCCTAAATACTCTTTTACAACCCCAACCCTTTTCCCCTTAAGTGAGGTGTCTAATGTTGATTGATATGTAGGCACTGGGTCGTTCGAGGTAGTAGCGTCCAGCTCATCAATTCCCGCAATTATCTCAAGAATTAGGGCGCTGTCACGTACATCCTTAGTCATAGGACCAACAGTGTCGTAGGATGAAGCGTAGGCGATTGACCCATATCTGGAAACCCTTCCGTATGTTGGCTTTAAACCGACTATTCCACAGAAAGAGGCTGGGCATCTTATAGATCCTCCAGTATCTTCACCTATTGAGAAAAGTCCACCACCATACTGTACAGCAGCTCCGGATCCACCACTTGACCCTCCCGGAACTCTCTCTGTATCTATCGGATTATGTGTTATACCGTATGCTGAATTTTCAGTTGAAGAACCGAAGCCAAAAGGATCACAGTTTGTCTTACCAATCAATATGGCATCTTTACTCTGTAGTTTTCTCTGAACAGTTGCGTCGTATGGAGAGACGTATCCTTCCAAAACCTTTGAACCGGCTGTTGTAGGCAGATCTTTAGTATTATAGACATCTTTAAGAGAATAGGGGATGCCTGCAAGCCTTCCAAGTTTCTCTCCTTTTGCCCTTTTCTCATCTATCGCTTTTGCCTGTTCTAATGCACTTTCTTTTGAAATATGGATAAAAGCATTAATAGTTGGTTCCATCTCTTCAATCCTATTTAAACACGAGGTTACTAACTCAAAGGAAGTTATCTCTCTACTCTCTAGTAGCTTTAGGGCTTCTACAACTGTTAATTCATATAGATTTTTCATTTATAGTACACTTGATATAACTAAACTCCCCCCTTTTGACTTACTCAATCTATTTCTAAGTACATCTTTCTGATCGAGTGATGGCTTTGGGATATCTTCTCTAAAGACGTTCTTCAAATCAGTCTGAGATTTAAATTCAACCCCTTTTGTGTCGACTTCATTCAACTTCTCTACATAAGTGAGTATTGCACCTATTTGTTTTGCATAAGTAATTGCCTCCTCATCTGTTAATTCAATATGAGCGAGAATAGCTATCTTTTTTACATCTTCAACAGTTATGTTTTTTTTCATCCTACTTTAACTTACTCATAATTAAATCTTTGACACTCTGTGCATCAGCCTGGCCCTTAAGTTCTCTCATAGCCTGTCCTACAAGGAACATGGCTGCATTTGGATTCTTTCTTGCATCATCTACGGCTTTAGGGTTGCTACTCATTATTGTGTCTACAACTTTTTCAATCTGTCCCATATCACTTACAACTTCATATCCCTTCTCTTTTATAATTTCTTCTATCGTTTTTCCGGTAGTATAGCTCTCAATTAACGCATCTTTTGCATTTGCTCTGGTTATTTTCTTTTCTGTAACTAGTGTTACTAGTTCAACAAGTGAGGAAGGGGAGAAGTTTGAATTTTTTATGGAGTTATTTTGCAGTGCAAAGTATTCCCCTGTATACCACTTTGCGACTTCAAAGATAACTGCTTTGTCAGTATTTTTAACAAGGGTCTCAAACTCTTTATATGTTTGTACATCAGAAATAATAGTTTCTGCATTAGATGCCTCTATCCCAAAGTCCTTTATATACCTTTCCTTTTTCTGTTGTGGAAGTTCAACCAATTCCTTTCTAATCTTAGAAATCATCTCATCAGATATCTCAATTAGTGGTATATCAGGCTCTGGGAAATATCTATAATCAGCTTCGTTTTCTTTAGATCTCTGAGAGGTTGTTTCCCCTGTCATATCGATTAATCCTCTTGTTTCCTGTTTTGGGGTTTCACCTTGGTCTAATATCTCACTCTGCCTTCTAATTTCGTAATCGATTACCTTTTCTAATACAGAGATCGATGCGATATTTTTTACTTCAACTTTATAGTTTGGAAGGGAGGTCTCACCTGCTTTACGAAGGGACATATTAAGTTCGAATCTCATCTCTCCTCTTTCCATATCTGCATTTGAGATTTTTAGGTACCTAACTATTTGCCTTAATCTTTTACAGTATGTAGTTACTTCCTCTTTTGTTCTAAAATCAGGCTCTGATACAATTTCAATCAGCGGTACTCCGGACTTGTTAAAGTCTAAAAATGTTTCTCCATTGTTATGAATAGACTTCCCAGTATCTTCTTCTTGATGTACTCTTGTAATCCCAATTCGCTTTAATCCACTCACAGTTTCTATTTCAAGATTTCCATTAAGCCCGATTGGTTTGTCATACTGTGATATCTGAAAGCCTTTTGGAAGGTCAGGATAGAAGTAGTTTTTACGATCAAACTTAGTGTCTTTGCTAATCTCACAGTTAAGTGCAAGACTTGTCTTTATACATAGTTCAACCGCTCTTCTGTTTGGAACAGGAAGGGCACCGGGGAGTCCGAAACATACGGGACAAACATGTGTATTCGGTGGGGTATTAAAGTAGTTGGAATCACAGCTACAGAACATCTTTGATTTAGTTTTTGATTGTACGTGAACTTCTAGGCCGATTATTAGTTCGTAGTTGCTTTCCATATGTCGTTAATATTATCAGTTAAAAGGTCTTTTTTCAATTGAAAGTGAGAATACTTTCCTTCTGTATCTGTGGCATACTCTCAGTATTTGTCTTAAGCAGAACGTAGTATGTTCCTCTTCCAACCCCTTTCTGTTGCACGTACTTATGCTCCAGTAGCTCCTGAAGGTCTCTGAATGCTGTCATAAAGGAAATTCCCATACTCTTCGCATATTGAATCCTTGTAATCCTTTTTTCTTTTTCTAGAATCTCTAGGACCTTAATCTGTCTTGGATTAAGACTATCGTCTAGCTTATTGAATTTCTTAACCTTTGTGTTATACGTCCGCCTTACTTGTAGTGCCACATCATCGGCGGTGAGGGCAAGGGCATATAATATCGTTTCTATGAATATTGTAAGGTCTTTCTTTGATTTACTGATTTTAAAAGCGCTTACAATTTCTTCTGATACTTGGTTTAATGCTTTGGCGAAAGGAATTATATTCTTATGGTTATACCCATACTCCTTTGCTACAACGGATATTGTCATTATACCGGTTATTTGATTAAAGGCTGTAAAGGGAGCTTTATCTATAATCTCATATAGAAGAATTGCTAGCTGTATCAATTTATGTGGTACATTTTTTTGAGTATTAATCCACATAAATATATCGTCAAGATGTTTTTTCGGTCTTAGGTTTGGGAAGAAATCTCTTAATTTATACCAGAAGTCATATAGGTCGTTTGGTTTCTCTGAAAATGTTCTAAGTTTTCCTATTTCCCATTCGTCAACTAATCCTTTGGCAATTAACTTGTTAATATGTACCATCAACTCTGCAGATGGTTTATAGAAAGATGAGGCGGTGTATACATTGATGAAGTCATGGACACTTCTGAAATTGGTGAATATCCTGTCCTTGTTCTTTCCTGTTGGGAGTATCTTGCCTCTTTGTACAAGTAACGCCTTGCTATATCCAATGCTATTTCCAATTATCTCACCTAACTTATCGATATCTTCTGCTCGCAGCTTTTCATAAAGTTCATTAAAATATACCTCAGGAAGTTGGGTATTCTTAATCCTCTCAAGTGAGAGCTCATACTTGACTATATAACTTAGAATATACTGAGTTGTAGTGAATTGTGCTGTATACATAGCTATTATCTGTCTAAGCTGATGGACGGGATCGAACCGCCGGCCTGCTCTTTACGAAAGAGCCGCTCTAGCCAACTGAGCTACATCAGCGTAACACTTATGTAACGATTCTAACAGAGTGTGCGCATCTAAGCAACTGGAGGCGTAACTACTGTATTTTGTGCTTGATTATTAGGTTGTACAACTGTATTTGCTGAATCTATATCTGCTTGTGGAACTGGCGTTGATGTCATTACAGGGGCAACAGGTACAAATGGAGCTGGAGGTGTTGGCGTGGTGGCTGGTGTTGGTTGTTGTGCAGGAACCTCTTGCATTGTAGGGGTTGGAGGAGCTACCAGAGTTGGGGAAGGTGTTTGAACAGGGACAGGTTCTACTTGTACAGAAGGTTCTGTTGCGACTGGTACAGGTGGGGTTTCAACTGAAGGTGGAGGAGTTACTGGTGTGTCATAATTTCCAATTACAGGTGCAGGTTCTTTCTTATCCTTGCGTCTTTTCATTGCTAGGACTACAAAGAGGAAGAGAAGAGATATAACTAGGCCTATTGCGCTAACAACACCAACCAGAACTGTGTTACCACTTACCTTGATTCCAACTTTTGCCAATCCTCTTTCAATAACTCTTGTATCTATAAACGGAGTTTTATCATCTCCATCTGCAATTTTCTTCTCTGATATTGCAATTAATGGATTTAGTATACTCTCTGAATCAGGGTATAGTTCAATTACTTTTTTAAAGTCCTTTATTGCAAATTTGTAATACTCCTTTTCAAAATTTTCAACTCCATCATTAAGATATTCAGTTACCTTCCCTTCATTGATCTTCACGCTATTACTTGCAAGGAGTTTTGTTATCTCCTCTGCTGAAACCCCAATGTTGTAATCCCCGGAACTGCTTCCATCACTTATTCCATATGTTGCAACTCCAACAACCTCTCCTTCGGAGTTGACGATTGGGCCACCACTATTACCTCCTGAAATTGAGGCATCAATCTGTATTAGTTTAAAAGCTCCTGTTGAGTTCGGTTTTACGGCTCCAATAGTTCCATTGGTTATAGTTGGAATTTGGGATGCGGAAGATGCGAAAATGGAGTCCTGATTTACAATTCCCGGAAAGCCCAATACATGTATTGGCATCCCTGATGTAATTAATTCTGCCGAACTTAATCTGAGGGATGGGAATTGCTTGCTATTGTCATCAATCTTAAGGATGGCCAGATCAGGTGTTTTTATCCCTGATTTGTCTCCTTTGGCATAGTTATACTGTGCTTCAAATTGTGAATCAACTTGTGCTGTAATAGTTTTTGCTTCTGTTAATGCTGTAGCATTTGAAGGGTCAAAGGTTCTTGGATCAATCACAAACGGTTCTGTATTTTCTATGAAATTGTTATAGGTGGGAGTTAATGTAAGTCCACCTTGATTATTTAGTTCCATGAATGTAGAAAGTACGACAAGAAGAATATCTGTGTTAGAAAGGCTTGCTAAGTTAATACCCCTCTCTTTGTACAGTAGTTCTGCAATATCGTACGAAAGGTCTGTCCAGAAAGTTATATCCCCGCCGCTTACCAAGGAAGAGACTACTGCGTCTATTGAGTGTGGAGATGCTACATGACCGTTGGTTATTAAGTATCCATCACTGCTAATGAAGAATCCGGTTCCAAATCCCCCTCCACACACCTTGTATGTACCATTCGGTGTTTTAGTGAATCCAGTTTGCGACGAAACCTTAATATCTACACATGTTTTGTTGTAGATATGCACGACAGATGGTTTTGCAATCAATGCTGATTTATCAATCGTTAGGCTTGAACTTCCTAATACATTTCCACTATCACCTGTTAACCTACTAAGGCTTAACTCGTCTGTGCTTGATGTATCAACGAATTTAATGGTCTTAAATAGCTCTTCAGCCTCTTTCTGGCCATCAGTATTTGCTTTTGAGGACCAGAGCTTTATTGTAACTGCGAATTTTCCATCTTTACTTAGTGTTGTGTAGACTCTACTCGTATTTAGTGATCCAAAGAAAGTATAGGTATATTCAGTGTATAGATATGACTTTCCGTTTAACTCTTTTGTTGATTTCTCTTTTATAAATTTGAAGTCGTCCTTCTTGTATGCTTCGGAATCGTATTTATAGTATATAGAGTGAGCTTCTTCCAAACTTTCTCCCTCTATAAAGCTGGAAGCATTTATGCTTACAGTATTTATTGCAAACTGATTATCTTTATTGCTCTCGAATTCCTTACTCCTATATTCAATGTATGCTGTGTATTCGGTTGTACTATTCGCCACCCATTTCTGCCTGTCGTACATAACCTCAACGCCTGGTTTAGGAAGTATTAATTTTATCTTCTCCGAAACATTCTTTGGGGAAACTTCAGAGTTAACCATCACTTTGGCAATTTCTGATGAGAGTGAGGTAGCATTAAAACTACTTGGGTATATAATAGTTACATACAGGGTTTTTCCACCGACCACTCTGTAAATATAAAGGTTATTGTATACCGCTTTTGTATCGTCAATATATGATTTTTTAACGTATGAAAATCTTATAGCATTTAACCCTTCTATCTTACTTTCCTCCTCAATTTTTACGTCGTCATAGAGGGATTTAAGGTATGTTTCCGACTCTGCTTTGGAGAACTCTCCATCCATTATCCTTAGGGAACTATATGTTTCTGCATTATATGTTCCTCTACGGCTGATAGATACAGAATCTATACTGTCTGATAGAAAGAGGGTGTTTGGATTATATTTAATTAAAGTGTCGAGAGTGGGGGAGTAGTATTCCTGGGTTTCCCCTGTTGTAGCCTGGTATGTGAACTGTTTAGAAATTGCATTTGCCTCCTCAGGGTTAACATTTGCAAGGACAATTGTCCCTTCTTTTCCCCTTGCGGTTATCTGATCATAAACGCCTTTTCCAATTATAGTGAAGAGGATTAATGTGTTGAGAAATGTAAGTATTAACCCTGTGATGAGTAGGGATCTGCTGTTGAATTTCTCGTTCATGCTGTTTTGGGCAAATTTAACACCTCATATTACATTACAGCTCTTATAGTATGCAATAGAATGAAGACTTCTTAGTTGATGGTCTAATTCTTGTAATGTATAATCTGGCATTTTAACTATAATCTGAATTTTTATGGAAATAAGTGAAATAGAGCGACAGGCTAGGTTTGAGGTTGATGACATAATTGCAAATGCAGAAGGTACAACTTATCTTATCTTCGGAGTTGAAGATGATAAGTACACAATGAATGCCGTGATGAAGGATTCTTATGATAATCCTGCTGGACAATGGGTTGCAGCCCCAACGCCTGTAGATGCTGATGCAGATGGTTACACACGTAAACCAATAAAAGAAGTTGACGAATCATTTGAACTGGTTGAAGCGTAGACTAAAGTGAACGTCAATTTAACCAGCTTCGTTTAAAGTAATTGATGCTTGTATAAGGCCTTGGATTCCCTTCTCATTTACTTTCTCACCTTCGAGGAATTTAATAGATCTCATTTTCTTTGAGTCTAATCCATTATTAAATATTCCGCCTTCGTCATCTAGGGAGGCTCCTTTGAAGAAGTTCATTCCTACATGGTTTTTAAACGCGCTTACGCTACATACAAGGCCATCTTTAGACCATACTGGTGCTCCCCACTTCCATTCTTCAACAATATTACTATCTGATTTAAGTACTATCTCTCTGAGCCTAGAAACAAGTTCTTTCTTCCAACCTTCTAGCGATGAAATATAGCTGTCTATTTGGTTTGATCCATCCATAAAATATATTAAAGTGTAATCTTAATTAATTGCCTCATACTTTCCACCTTTTTAAGCTTGGCAATTGCATTTTACCTAGAAAGGCTATGATTTTTCCTCTTAACCCTTCTTTTCCAATGGTATTATCTAAAACCAGCTTCATTCCATCTAATGTGAGATCAGGCTGAGTGAATTTACCTTCCTGATAGCAGTTTACACAGAACATTTTACTCAAGCTTCCATCAATTTCTGAACCAGATTTCTTACCCTCTTCTAAAGGCATCCCGCAAGACTGGCACTGTTTCTCAAATTTATCCATAATTTTTGAATATTATTTTATATATTGAAACTATAGTATTATCGCAAGGTGTTTTCAATAAAGTGGGGGAAGTTTGGAGCGGGGCACAGGAGGAAGTCCGAACCGCACTTAGTATCGGGGGTTCACTTTTTGTTGACAATTTTCAATACAAAACCAATTAATTTCTACTAAATATAGTTTTTAACACCAACACCCTTTTCCAATTCAACTCCGACACGTACTAGTGCATCGCTTAAAAATTCATCTTTGTTGAGATAGACCTTTTCAAATTTTGATTGAGCTATTATTTCATAGCATTTTTGAAAATCATTCCTTCTTCGTTCAATAAACTCTTCACTATTCCCTCTGTTTTTAAAGCTTTGAAGCAAATCTTCAAGTGATTCTTTGTCCTGAATTGCAAATATTATTCTAACTCCACTAGATTTTTTAAGAAAATCCAAAATTTCGAGTAACGATGTCGCAAAAGGAACTACTACAACTCTGTCTTTTTTGAGCTCGTCATCTAGCGCCTTAAAGAAATTGTTTGGCCAGTCTGGATTATTTGTTCTTATCTCGATTCTTCCCTTTAGCTTTTCAAGTGGTAAGTGCTTATATTCACCGTAATCATATCGAAAGTGTTGAAATTCGAAGTCACTAACATTTTTGTAATTTTCAGCAAGATAGGTTTTCCCTGAGCCTGGATATGCCAGTACTAATATTTTTTGTTCCATATTCTATTGATTAATTCGTACAAAAATGAACTCGTTTTCCACTTTGCCAGTATTTTCAATTCTGTGTTTTGTATTTGACGGAATATAGATTAAATCATCTTTCGAGTATTCAATTTTAGTACCATCCTCAAATTCAATAACCCCAATTCCTTGAGTAACTAGAAAGAATTCATCTGTATTCTCGTGCGTATGCCAATCATACGCACCTTTCAGTGGAATAATACCCTTTGTCATAGCTTCTAATTGAGAGGAAATTGGATCGTTTTTAGACAACAATAGTTGTCTTCTTCCACTTCCACCATGTGCTTCTTCAATTTGAACCTTATTTATATTTTTTTTGAACGGTTTTCTCATATTACTTATTCTACCGTTTATAAAGGGAGTTGAATAGAGATTGTAATGGAAAAAGTCTAAATTTGATTTTTGTAATCTTTATCATAAACGATATATCGTTTACGATATGTAAAAGCGAGAGACGGGACTCGAACCCGCAACATTCTCCTTGGGAAGGAGACATTCTAACCAATTGAATTACTCTCGCAAGCTAAGTGATTATATATTCTGAAATAGAGCATTACAATATACTCTGCTGTATATCCCGCTATATGCTTTCGTATTAGATCCAAATTCAGTGTAGGAGACTAGTTTAAGTGGTGAAAATATCCTTTCTAACTCAGTCTTCTCAAATACCTTCTCTGTAATTACGTCTCCCTCTACTTCAAACCGGTATGAGTTGTTTTCGGGTCCTGGATACTTTTTAATTAGTTCTTGTGAGGAAGGACTATCTGCCTGGATTGTAAAAAGGAGATAGTATCCCCCAGGCTTTAAGACCCTTTTAATCTCTTTCACGCAAGAGTCTCTTGTCTCCTTTGAAAGGGAGTGTAGGGTCATCATATCAATAACTAGGTCGGCGCTTTTATCTTCGATATCAAGCGTTATACTTAGATTTTGGGCTTTGAGTTGTATGGAGCCATCAAGACCGAGTTTCGCAACTTCACTCTTTCCTTGTTTTATCGCCTCTTCAGAAATATCATAACCTACAATCTTCTTGAAACCTTGATTATGTAGAAAGATGGCGTTTCTTCCGTTTCCACAACCAATATCTACAGCAAGATCTTTGTTGATATTAGGATAATCGTGTAGGAAGTATCTTAGTGAGGAAGAGGGGTTGTTTGTATTTGAAGAGGGTAGGGCTTTACGAGTACTGTATTCCTTTTCCCATATATATTTCCTATATTGCGAAGAGTCAAACTTTTCTGTTTTGGATCCAGAGTTTTTTTGCATAGTTAAGGGATAGGGTGGATAAAAGGAAACCTAGGGTTGGAATTATTGCATTTAGGAAGGGAGAACTATTCTGCGTAACAAGGAAGAATAGGGTAATAACGATATATGTAAGGATTGCAATAAGAACTTTTCTTGCCAGGCTTGTCTCCCACTCCTTATCCAATTCTACCCTTCTGTTTCTTTCTTCAATTTTCAAGACTCTTTCCTCTATTCCATCCATTCACTTTTTTGAATAATTTCAGATAGTACCCAATCATAATCCCCGTTTACTACATTTGCATCACAGTATTTACAGATACCTGAAACAGAGACGTGAATTGGTGCCCCACAGTTTGGACACTTTCTGTCAAATATTCCATCTTTAATCTTGGTTTTCAGGTTTGATCTTCTTATAAAGATCCAGTATTCAGTAAAAGGTGGGGTTTGTGCTTTAGTACCCTCTACGACCTTATTTGGATCTTCCTCATTTACCTTGTAATCCTTCATTGAGGCTCTGATTTTCACTGCAATCTTGTGATACTCTTCACCTAAATCTATTCTTGCTATAGCAGTTGACCCTACAACTATATTTTCAAGAACATTAATGACTTTACTCTCTTTCATTGAATCAATCTGCATCTGATGGCTCTGGTATACCTCTTCTGCCATAAATGGCCTGCAGATCTCCTGATCTCTCTCTGTCCATCCTTTCTGTACTGCCATAAACACCTTCTTTGAATGGGTTTTAAACTTTTGTTCGTCAAACTTAGGATCAATCTTTTTAAGGGAAGTAAGGTTTTGCTGAATTTCCTCGATGCTCTGTGATTTATGGTCAGGAGTATTTGGTGTTCCACTTGTTGTATCTGTTGAAACTCCACCTCTTCTCCTGCCTGATGCTATTATTACAAGTATAACAATTATTATAATCAGAGGTATTAGGTTTCCTCCTCCAAAGTTCGATGTTGATGAGTAATTTGTATTTGATGAAGAACCTCCAAAGTCAAAACTGGAGGAGCCTCCTGAATCAAAACCTCCATCTCCAAAACTTTCTCCTCCGCCTGCTCTTGCTAGTACTGAAGTAGTACAGAAAAAGAGAAGCAGGAAAGCTGTAGCAAAGTACTGTAGAAACTTTCTCAACTTACTTCTCAGGCTGTTCATCCTTTTTCTCCTCCTTATTTTCACCTTGTTTCATAGCATTCATTCCCATTGCAATACCCATTCCAGTTGCAGCTGCATCAGCCGCAGAGGAGCCTGCTCCGCTTCCACTTTCCATTCCTTTTGCCATACCCAGCTTAACTGCAGCATCAGCTGCACTCATATTCTGTGAGTATGCAAAGTCTCTAGTCATCTGTTTTAGGGTGGCTTCATCATCTTCTTTGATTGATACTGTAACATTACCTAATTTCCCTATATTCACGCCATACTCCATTAGATCAGGAGCAACAGTTCCTAGTACCATCTTCTCAAAGTTGGATGCCTGAGATGCAATACCAAGAATTGGTTGTTTTTCAGTTGATACATATCTGGAAACCATCTCTCTGAAGTGTTTTAGAAGAAGATCTTTAATCCAGTTTGTAATATCTTCATTGCTTTGAAGATTCTGAGTCCCAACAAGTGTTAATATTAATTTCTGTGGATCAGATACTGTCATTGCATACTCCCCAAAGACCCTAATACCCACTGCTAGATTTGTCTGCGGATCGAGTACATTATCAATTGTTCCACCAAAAGGTAGGTCTGTGAACTGACGGGTTGATACAAAGTATAGTTCCGACATCAAAAAATTCCCATCTGTAGCACTGTCAATTAATCCACTTAAGAAGGGGATACTCGCACCATCAAGGGTATGTGTACCAGACTGTAAAGTCCCTGCTACCTGTCCTTTCTTAAAGAAAACAGCCAGCTCATCCTGTTGTACTGTTAGCTGGGTCAACATCCTTATATTACTATCTGGCCACTTATAGATAATCATATCTTTTGACTCATCTGGCCTTGCTATAAACTCTCTTTTTACTTCTTTTTTGAAAAAATCAAATATTCCCATCTTTAATACTAGATTAAGTTAGTTATTTAGTTTCAGGAGAACCTACGAATGCTGTTTGAACTTTTTTCCAATCTCTTCTTAGCTGAGACCCAAGTCTCTTTGCTGCATCTAATGTAATTGCTTTATCGTCTTTAAGCTCGCTTACAACCTCGCCAACTATTGCAAAGTACTTCTTCTCATCAAGTTTCTTTCCCGCGGCTTTAAGTGCTGCAACCTTTTCCATAACCATTGATCTTGCCTCTTCAAAGTATTCAACTGCATCCTTTTTGACTTTATCAACCATCTTCATTAAATCCTCACGTGTTTCTTTTCCAGATTTTGGAGCAAGAAGTACTCCGCCAACAACGCCTGCGAGAGCTCCCAAGAGAAGTCCTTTCATAAATGATCCTGCCTTATCCATGTTTGTAAAGTGACAAATTATCTATACTATATTTTATACACACCTTGTGGTCTAAAGTCTAGAATGATTAAATACAGCTATGATATTACCAACATTAGATCTAGAGAAGGAACTTTGGGCAAAGGGCTATAAATATATTGCTGGGATTGATGAGGTTGGGAGAGGTCCGTTAGCTGGCCCCGTTGTTGCCGGAGCCTTGATTATCACATCAGAGGAGCAGGTTGTAGATGGAGTTAGGGATAGTAAAACGTTGAGTGAGAAGAGGAGGGAGGAGCTTTGTAAAAGAATTACAGAGATTACACCTGCATATGGTGTTGGAAGTGCCTCAAATGTTGAGATTGATGCTTTGGGAATTGCTAACGCTGTTAACCTAGCAATGAAGAGGGCAATTGAAGCTCTAATTGATTCATTCAACTTAAAGCCAGATTATCTAATTATTGACGGTAGGTCTGTGAAGGCACTGGATCAGTATGAGAGCTTTAGAATGGATAAAGGGGATCTTAACCACTACTCAATTGCAGCTGCATCAATAATTGCAAAGGTTGCTAGGGATACTCAAATGAAAAAATATGCCTTAGATTTTCCCGTATATGGCTTTGAAAGGCATATGGGTTATGGTACTAAGTTTCACCTAGACGCACTTAATACTTACGGAATATCTCCAATTCATAGAAAAAGTTTCTCACCCGTTTCAAAATTTGTTGTAAATCTATGATTCGAGGTTGTATAATGCATAGATTTAGTAAGGGTCGTTAGCTCAGTTGGTAGAGCATCTGGCTTTTAACCAGTTGGTCCTGGGTTCGAATCCCAGACGACCCACCATTTCATGGCTTAATTTATGTCTGAAGTTTGTGAAAAAACTACTGGTAATATCTATCCTTGTTAATATTCTCCTTATTCCAGTTCTTCTTTCCCTCGTATATTTTAGATTCATCTATATCGATTCTGATGAATTTAGCTTACTAACTTTTCCAAAGAGTGCTAATACTGTCTGCAAAGAGATAATAAAACGTGCTGATCAGAATGATTCTATATTAAACGATCTACAATATGCATGGTGTCAAAAAAGGTCGGAAAACACTACCTCCCTTCAGTCATTCTATCCTATAAAGGTTTGTACTTGGAATGAACTGAAAACAAAAGCGAGCAAAGCTGCTCTCCCAGAATTGCTAAATACTGAAGTTTCAAATATATCCTCTAAGTTATCAAATTCCTATTGGCTAACAATGACCGATGCAGGTAAAGGAGGTGAGATTGTGTGTCAGACGGACATCACAGATCGATACTTGTCTACCTTGCAAACTGTTTCGGAGGATATTGATGAGGGTACACTCTACTCGTTTGGCGGTTTTAATGGGTATAAGGTTTCTAACTTTAAATTTATTGATGATATTACATTAGGAAGTGAGTCTAAACTAGTGGTTGTTGATATCGAAACTCTCACAACCAAGGAAATTTTTAGTACTAAATTACATTCTGAAGTTGATTTACTTGGAAAGTTTATTGATAGCGACTCTACCGGTGAACAGCTACTCTTTTCCGTTCATTTTCTAGGGGTTCCTTGTGGAGACGAATCCTGTGCCGATACATTGAGTAGTGTTTTCAAAGATGTTTGTAAGGAAGATAAGCTGGGAATATGGGCATATAACTATAGTGAAAATAAGCTTACAAGGTTATACAAGTCGGAGTGTCCAAAACTGTAAGTAGAAGTTTTGGATTACATGTAAACGCTTTTTACCCTTACCCCATATACACTTTAAGTGCTCCATCTGAACTTTCAGCAATAAGCTCTCCACTGTATGATATGAAATTACTCCAGGCAGCAACGTAATTTTGTGTCCCTTCAAATGCCGACGGGAGATCTGAAATCATTACTGCCTCTATTCCACCCTCTCCATATACAAGAAGGGCGTTATTCCTTGACTCATGATTTGAGAATGCACCTACCGGTATCCTATCATCAGGCAGTACTCCGTCCAGTCCCTGCTGTCGTAAGCAGAGTCTTCCACCTAAATCTATTAGTATTTGTGGAACCATGAATCCATTCTCTATTATTTCACCTCCAAAAACAGTACTTTGATATATTGGAGCTTTAACATATAAACCCATTCAAGATAGCGTACACTCATATTAGCCACCCATGATATCAGAGTGTACAATTGGAGTTTAAATGTTCTCTCCCATACTACCTAAATAGATATCTATTCCTATTTGCTATTACTCTAATCTAAATACCCCATATAATTTCCCCATCTTGATACACATAATTCCCCGATTATGATATGATTTCGAGCATGAAAAATATTAAAAAGACGGGAAAGAAATACCTGAAAAAAGGTTTACAAGTATCGATATATGCAATTGTAATATATTTCATCGTAAGCAGGGTTTCCTCAACTGAAAACATCTGGGAAAACATACATAATATAGATACCCTCTATCTTGGTCTTTCTATCTTAGTATATGCTATACAGACAATTTTAAATGCTTTTATTTGGTTCTATATAATGAAGTCATCTGGAGAAAAGGTGACTCTTAAATCTCAGATAGAGACATATTTAGATTCATATTTAATGAGGTATATACCTGGAAATGTTGTCGGAATTCTTGCCAGAGGAGAGTTTAATAGGAAGAATGGAGTATCAAGACTTAAGAGTCTTTGGGGATGGTTTTTAGAGAACATTACATTTCTTGCCGTTGGGCTTTCACTGGGGATGTACTTTGTGATTAAAAATGTACCCCAGCTACTTGGACTTACAAGTTTTTTAAGTACACGTTCAAGCCTCGTTATTATGAGCGGAGTTGCTCTAATCGTTCTTATAATTCTTTCCACGCTTCTTCTTATGTATAAAGGGAACTATATGTGGGAGATGTTTAACAAATATATTCTAAAGGGTCTATTTAAGAAAAATTTGGGTAAACACGTGAATATAAGATTGGAGAATAAATCAAGAGTAATCATTGTACTTGCTTATATAATGTCATGGGGACTATACTCCCTTTCCTTTATTCTTCTTGCGTACTCGATTGTTCCTGCCTCATTCGAATTCCCGCTCACACTCATTTCAATAAATGCACTTGCATGGTCGTTAGGCTATCTTTTTATAGTTACTCCAAGTGGAACAGGTGTTCGCGAAGCCGTTTTCCTTGCCCTTCTTCCTTTTCTCACGGTAATATCACCCGCAAACTCAGTTTTAATTGCAGTTGGTATGAGATTAGTTAACGTGGTTGGTGAAGTTAGTGCATTTGTTGGCCACAAGATTTATACTCTTCTTGTTAAGTTTAATCAGAAGCTAGATTGAAAAAAATTTCGGTTATAGTTCCAATCTACAATGAAGGAAGTGAATTTAGGGCTTTTCTGGACGATCTTCTACATGAGCTCAAAGCCAGTAAACATCCTTTTGAAATTATTGTATTAGATAGCAAGAGTAGTAATAATTCGACGGTCGTAGTTAAAGACTTTGCTAAAAAACATCCTGAGGTTAAGGGATATATTCTAAGGCATCCTGGAGTGGCAGTTACAGATAAGACGAATAAGTATATGCTTGGTTTCGCAGAGGCAACAGGTGAATATATTGTGACAATGGATGGAGATGGGCAGGATAGGCCCAATGAGATAATGAAATTTATACAACAACTTGATGAAGGGAGTGATTTCGTAATCGGCTATAAGCAGAAAAGAAAAGACGGTTTCATATATATGCTAACCTCAAAAATTGCAAATAGACTAATTAGAACTATAACTGGGGTTAAGGTTCATGATATGAATAACGGATATAAAGCTTTTAAGGCAGAACTTGCTAAATCGCTCCGCTTAAGATCTGGACACTTCAGATTTCTTCCTGTTATCGCCTCTGCAAATAGGTGGAAAACAACGGAAGTCTTAGTTGTTCACAGGCAGAGAGAATTTGGGAGTGGAAAGTTTTCATTTGTAAGTCGACTGCAAGGGGGGCTTTTTGATATGTTAGCCGTTTTCATTATCTATAAAATGGGAGATACCCCTATATATACACTTGGTTGGTTGTCGGCATTTTGGGGAGTAGTTGGACTTTTAGGCCTAATTACTTCACTATTTTTTGATAATCTTTTATTAGGTATTTCAAGTATAATGGGCCTTTTCTTTGCCCTCAATCTATATATTCTTGGTGTTGCTATTGAGTATATGAGAGGACAATCCGATATAAAGGATTATAGCGGATTTGTTGTGGAGAAGATTGGAAAGTAGTTAAAAGTTACATAATTCTTTTTTATCTGGAATATCAAACTCTAAGAAGTTTTTCCCAATGGATTTTACCGGTTTGATATCCCCACTGAAGTATCTGTATCTTAAGCATACCTCCCACGTTTCTATTGCCTTTATATTTGTTGATATACTTTCTTTGGGCTGAACTATTAAGGAAGTGTCCTTAATCCTTTCTCTTTCTATATCTGCCAAATGATCCTCTTGCCCCCAGTCAAAATTACTGTCTTGAAGGTATAAGTAGTTATACTCTTCTTTTCCAACAATCTGGTTGAAGTAACCGATGTAGTTGGGGAAATGGGTAGCCGAAAGGAGAACGTGTGCGAGTATTAGTATAGAAATAAAGGGTATATACCACCTATACTGCTTATACCTCTTGTACAGCTCTGTGATTGTGTAAGCAACTGCTAGAGTCAGGAATGGATATATAGGCAGTAGATGCCTAATCCCTATATTAATAGAGCTTGAGAGCGAAAGAAGGGTAAGAATGATAGGAGTTATAAGAAGGGGTAGATATTCTGCTCGCCCTTGAAGAAAATGTTCCTTATTTCTTCTTAACAGAGAGAATACGTAAATAACGGAAAACAGGGAAATAAAAACGAAAGGTATTGTCTCCTTTGTTATAAACGCAACGGGAAAGTATAGAGGGTTACCACCATTACTAGACTTACCAAGTAAATATGTTTTATGCCCATGGAAATTATGTTTGACAACGTTGTCGTAGAAACCTTTCAGATATTCAGGAAAGGGGAACTTAATATCTCGATATACCCAGTTTAAAAATTCAATATTATTAAATGGTACTATCCTATCTATTGTATATAAGTGATCATATGTGGCTTCTATCTTTCCTGGATTATTATAATCAGCGTCGAAGATTGTAGAAAATCTAAATCCGTATGCAGCAGTTAGAAGTAGTATGATTGCCGCAATTATTGTGGCAACTTGCTTAATAATCTGAAGTATTCCTTCTTTGTAATATTTGTAAGCTACAAATATATAGATAAGTATCCAAAAAGGCAGGAGAAGTGTTGCTGTATATTTACTTATAATCGCTATAAAAGCAGAAACAATAAAGAAGATAGGGAAGTGTTTTGGATTCTTCTTTGTTGACTTAAGGTCGCTATATAAAGCAAGCGAAGCAATAAAAATCATATACATAGCTGGAACGTCCGTTGTAACTAATCCGGAGTGTGCAATTAGGGTTGGGGAGAACGCAAGAAGTAGAGTAGAGATTCCGGCTTTTATTAAGCCAAAGTATCTGTACAGAAGCTGGTAAATGACAAACAGTAGGATTGCAGATAGCGCCGAAGCAACTAAACGTGCATCAACGAGAAATGTAAGGGAGTAATTTACTTTCCCACCATTTAGGTTTACGAGATCCGAGGCAATGTCATCCTTTTTTGCCTCAATCCAATTGGTGCTTGTTAGATCCTCACTTACAAAATCAACATTTAATGCTATTGGAAGCGAGTGCAGAACATTGAAAAGAATAGGATGATGCTGGTTAATTCTATAGTCACCAGTTCTTATTAGCATCGTTCCTCTTGCGACGTGACTGATTTCATCTGTTGTGTAAGAGCTGTTTTTAACCGAATAGAAAGATAGAAGAAATAAGGAGATTGATATAAGTAAAGGGATTAAGAATCTTGTGAAAAAAGGTTTATTTATCATTTTTTAGTAATGTTGATGGATTATCTACTGGATATGTAATATAGAGCATATGTAGAGCCCTTGTTGTTGCAACGTAGAACTTCCTTGCATCTTCAAAATTTGCATTATATTCTTCCTTGCTTACATCAATTAAAAAAACCGTGTCAAACTCTAGTCCTTTTGCATTAAGCACGGATGTTACAATTATTCCAGATGAGTAGTTATTGCTTTCCATTGGTACAAGATGTTCTGCCACGTCTTTATTTTCTGAGAGTTTTCGATAGATTGTTTCAGCCCCTTCTGAGCTTTTTGCTATTATGGCGATTGTATTTCTATTTTTTTCTACCTCCTTCATTATCACTTCTGTTAGACTATCAACGGAGGAGTTTGCGAGAAGGAGGGGATGTTCAGTTTTAATCTCAACCACTGGTTCACCATGTCTTAAAACTGCCTGAGGCCTTAAATATGTTTTGGGAAAAACCCCGTCTATTTTTGATGTTACATACTCCATTATTTCTATCGTTGTTCGGTAGCATTTATTAAGCTGATGGTACTCAAGCGTAAGTTTCCCGGTTTTCAGATGTCTAAAGGTGTCAAGAAGCTCTATCCAATCATCAATATTGTTTGGAGTTTTGATTGCCTGTGCAAGGTCACCAGCCAGCATTAGATTGTTGTTCTTTGATACCATAAGGAGGGAGTATATCTGTGGGAAACTTAAATCTTGTGCTTCATCAGCAATAATGTAATCCTTTTGTATCTCTGAAGCCCCATTTAGAAGTAGGTGAAGAATGGTAAGGGGGGCAAGATCTTCAAGTTCATAATAATAGTATCGCTTTGCTTTTTTAAGGGTACTCTTAGTTCTATCCTTAACTGCTTTGTGTATCTCCATTTCTGCGATAACCCCCTTATATATAGCAAAGAGGCTTAAATTGTCCTTGAAGTGTTTCAGAACATTGTTTGATATAACCTCTGTCAGTATTCCAAGCTTACTCATTGAAAGAGACGTATTTTTAAATAAGAGCTCAGATTTAATTTTTTCAAGGGAAAGGTGTAAGGCCTCAAAAGTAGATATTCCCGGAGATTTTCTCCTAATTTCGTAGTAGTTTGAGTAGAGCTTCTCTTTATCTGAGTATGGAGCAGTTTGAAGAAGGTTCTCAATATACTCATCGAACTTTTCAATGAGTTCAACTAAAAACTCTTTTGACCCTTTAACTTTCTGGCTTTCTAGGTCGGGAGATGCTGTAGAAAGTATATACTTATTATCCCACTTTAATATTTTTTTTGCCCAGAAAAGGTATGTATTAGCTTCTACCCCATCGATTCCCAAAGAGGGGAGTACCCCTGAAATGTAATCCAAAAATAGTTTATTAGGAGCAATAATTAGAGTTCGTTTCGAACTCATATTTGGATAGGCAAAGAAGAGGTATGCAAGCCTGTGAAGAACAATTGTTGTTTTTCCACTTCCAGCTACCCCCTGCAACACTACCAGCTTATTTATAGTATCCCTAATTATTAAGTTCTGCTCATTCTGTATTGTTGAAACAATGTCCGTAAGTTTCTGTCCAATCTTCTGGTTAAGTTGTGAAAGAAGAAATTCATCTGCAGCACTATTACCACTCTTTGAATCGTAGATACTTTTTATTCTAGATTTAGAAATTTCAAACATTTTCTTCTCTTCAATGTCACCCTTTTGGATACCTCTTGGGCTTGTAAATTCAACATTTTTAACTGGACCCGAATTTGTGTAGTATAGGTTTGCGATTGGAGCTCTCCAATCCGTTATTAATGAGGCTTTACTCTCTCTGTCAAAGTATGCAAACTTTCCTATGTAAGCAGTAATCTTTCCGGCAGGAAAGTTACCGCTTCTTTCTCTGTCAAACACAACCTTCCCGAAGTATGGGGAATCCAGCACTGAGGCTTCTATGTTGATTCTTCTCACTACCTCTTGAATCTTTTTAAGCAACTGATTGTAAATTTTAACTGCTGCTGCTTTGTCATCCCCTGTCTCTGTATCAATAATTCGAACCTGTACTTCAAGCTCTTTTTCTAACTGATCCATAGTTTGCAACAAGCTTTGAATCTGCTTGCTTATAACCTTGAGACTTTGGGCAAGGTATGGATACTCCTTCTCAAACTCAGGAGAAATGTTCGCTATATCTGAAAAATCGAGGAGCTTATCAATACTACTAATAATCGGGTTAAGATATTTCTTGAATGAAAGCATTGTAATCTTCTTTAGTTAAACGCAAATCCCATTTTACATTAATTACCTACCACTATTCAACTATTTTTGTTATAGCTCCGCCTCCAAGGCACTTTCGGTCTTTGTAGAGTACTATACTCTGTCCAACTGCCCCTCCCCACTGAGGTTTTTCAAAAGTGACTGTTGTCGAAGTGCCATTGGTTGTAGCTTCTACTTTTGACCTTGTGCCTCTGTATCTGATTACTCCTTCAATTCCTACTAGGTTATCGTCATTATTAATTAAGTGTAGTTCACCAACTTCGTATTTGAAGGTCCAAAGTTTCGGATTCTTTTTTCCCTGTGCTACATAAAGGATATTATTTTCAACATCTTTACTCGATACAAAGTATGGAGATTTCAACCCTCCAACATTTAGCCCTTGCCTCTGACCGATTGTATAGAACCAGACCCCGATATGTTTCCCTACAACCTTATTTGAATCTACATCAATTATATTTCCTGTTTTCTCCTTTAATTCCTGTTTTAGAAACTCCTGAATATCAACTTTCCCAATAAAGCATATTCCTTGACTGTCTTTTCGTGCATAGTTAGGTAATCCTTCTTTTTTCGCTATTTCCCTTACTTCACTTTTATTCAGTTCTTCTAGTGGAAAAAGCGCATGCGAGAGCTGTGCTTCAGTGAGCTGGTGAAGGAAATATGTTTGATCTTTGTTTGCATCCTTGGCATTGAAAAGGGACTTTCCGTCTGTATGGGCATAGTGACCAGTGGCAATATAATCAGCGCCTTCTTCTATGGCTTTTTCTAGGAACTTATCGAATTTTATAAATTTGTTGCAGAGAATATCTGGATTGGGGGTGTTACCAATACTGTACTGGTAGAAAAAGTCTTTCACTACCAACTCTCTATACTCCTTCTCAAAATTATAGACCTTAAGTTCTATAGAGAGGTATTTTGCTACTTCTCTTGCAGCCTCCAGGTCCTCTTTCCATGGGCATTGATCAGTAATTCCGTAATCTTCTCCAGACCAATTTTTCATGAAAACACCAGTTACGTCGTAACCCTGTTTAAGGAGTAGGAGTGAAGCTACTGCGCTATCAACTCCGCCAGATAATCCAACAAAGACTTTCTTGCTCATAATATTGATATTATACAGAAAAATACTACATTTGACTCATTACATACTCGACTTTTCTTGACCATTCGTTAGGAGTATGTGGATTATACCTTGGGGCAATTTGCCTCGGGGTTACTAGACCAGATGAGTAGTATCGGGAGAGTCCCCTCGTTACGGTGTAGATTCCTTCCTCCCAGCTCTTAAAAGAGAATGGAATTACGCTTCCTCCCCAGCCCCAAGCGTTATATGGTTTGTAGGGGTATTTTCCGCCACTTGACTCTATTATAGAGATAGCAGCTACTAATCTGTAATCAATGCCGAATTGTTGAGCTGTTTTAACAAGGTATTCTGCCTTACTTGCGAGTGGGGCGCCTCTTGCGGCGAGATAGCTTCTCACCTTTCTGACCTTTACCTGATCTACGTCCATCATTTCCAATTTATTTGAAATAGCTTCATACTCGAGCTCCTCTTGAGTTGAAAGTCTCTGTGTCTCTATTCTCGAAAGGTTGGATGCAGCATAAACACTGCTAACCTGGTTTGATTCAAGAAAAAAGAAAACCCTCTCCTGGGATTTAATAAAAGAACCCGTACAAATAATTACGGTGAATATGTAGAGGAGATAGTTATTAAGTTTTGACGAATATTTCTTCTTCATATAGTATAATTGAAGTGGGGTATTATACCATATATAGGCTTATATAATTTAGAAGAGGTGTGGAAATGATAGTAGAAATTATAAACTGGTTGATAACATTGATTGAAAGAATAGGGTATGTGGGAGTATTTGCCTCAATGTTTATTGAAAGTTTTTTTGCACCAATTCCAAGTGAGCTAATCCTTCCTTTTGCGGGATTTCTAAGTAACCAGGGGACTATGAATATTTTTCTTGTTATAATCATTGCGGGTTTGGCGAGCAGCCTTGGCTCTCTTCCTTTCTACTTTCTTGGCTATTTAGGTAATGAGATTGTCCTTAATAAATTTATTGGTAAATATGGGAAATATTTTTTTATTTCAAGTAAAGATGTAGAAAAAGGTGTCCATATATTTAAAAAGTACGGTAAGGGAGTTGTACTCTTTGGCAGATTAATACCAATTGTTAGAACAGTAATCTCATTTCCTGCCGGTTTAGCCAAAATGAGTTTCATATCATTCTACATATATACTTTGGTCGGTTCCACGCTTTGGAGTGCCTTTCTAGCCCTTTCAGGGTACTATCTTGGCACTCAGTGGGAAGTTGTATATGTATGGGTAGAGCAGTATCAAAATGTTATCCTCCTAATCGGAGTCTTTACTTTACTCGTCTATATTATTCACAAAATTAGAGAAGTTAGAAGAGGGGATTAAGCTTCGGAAATCAAAGACTTTCCTCCCATCTCTGAAGGTGCGGGAATTCCCATAATATCAAGTATTGTTGGGGCAATGTCCTTTAAAGCTCCATAAGGAAGTTTTCTCGGCGTTCTTTCTGGATCTACAATTATAAACGGCACTGGGTTGAAAGAATGTTCAGTATCTATCTCTCCCGATTTAAGATTAATAATTTCTTCTACGTTTCCATGATCGGCGGTAATAAGGACTGTGCCACCAAGGGCTGTAAACCTTTTTGTGAGCTCATTCACACAATAATCAAGAACCTGGACTGATTTAATAGATGCCTTTATACTTCCCGTATGGCCAACCATATCTCCATTGGCAAGGTTCAGAACAATAAAGTCATACATATTCGTTGAAATACGATATTTGAGTATTTCAAGTATTTCCATTGCACTCATTTCTGGCTTTAAATCATATGTCGGAACGTTTGCGGAAGGAACTTCTATCCTATCCTCTCCCTGGTATTTTATAGACATCCCCCCGTTGAAAAAATAGGTAACATGGGGGAATTTTTCTGTCTCAGAGATTCTTAACTGTCTTAGGTTATTATTTGAGATTACCTTTCCAATTGGAAGTGATATATATTCTTTTGGAAAGAGAACGTTTATTGGGAACCCTTTTCTATACTCAATCATCGATACAAAAAAAAGATTCAGAGGGAGATCTCGCTCAAAGAATGTAAATTCAGGCTGTGCGAAGGCGAATGAGAGCTGGAGGGCTCTATCAGATCTATAATTAAGGAAAAGCACTACATCATTATTTTTAATAATAGGTAAATTATCAGGAGTTCCAATCATACTTGGAGGAATGAACTCATCTGTAATACCCGCACTATAGTTCTTGTCAAAGATTTCGGCCCAGGAACTATAGATTTCTCCAATACCTTTTGTGAGAAGATTGAATGCAGTTTCCGTTTTTCCCCACCTCATACTTCTATCCATTGCAATTGATCGTCCTACTGCAGAGGCAATCCTACCTATACCTAATGTATCAATACTGTTTTGCATTTTAGCAAAATAACTGCGTCCATGGTCAGGAGGTGTATCCCTTCCATCTGTAAATCCGTGAATCAATACCTCCCCCGAAAAGTTATTTCTTGCAAAAAATTCGAGAGTCTTTGTAAAGTGGTTAATGTGTGAGTGAACGGATCCGTCACTTAAACATCCCATCAAATGTACATTACTTTGGTATTTTATTGCGTGCCTTAGAGCCTCCCAAAGGGTAGGATTGTTCATATAAGAGCCATTCTCCATTGACTTGTTTATTCTCGGTAAGGTTTGGATAACAACGTTTCCTGCTCCAATATTAAGATGCCCTACCTCGCTATTACCTTTAGTTTTACTAGGTAATCCAACTGCCTCTGAACAGGCAAGAAGATAAGTATGGGGGAAGGTATCCCAAAGTCGGATAAGGTTCTTGGGGTTCGCTAATGAAACGGCATTCCCCTTGTTCTGAGGGGCAACTCCGAGGCCATCCATAATTATCAATAGAACTTTCTTATTCATTTGGCAGTGTCAATAATATAGAATATAACACAAAGTCTGGTATATTTTAAACTTATGTCATATAATCGGGAGTTGATTACATAGAAATGTTTTTCTGATATAATCTGCAGTCTTAAATAAATACAAAGTGAAATGAATACAGATATACTAAAGAGAATTGAAGCATCACAGCTAAAAAACAGACCAGATGTAAAGGTTGGCGATACAGTAAAGCTATATATGAAGATTAAAGAGGGTAATAAGGAAAGAATCCAGGTATTTGAAGGTTTGGTAATCAGTTTAAAGGGAAGTGGGCTCGGAAGAAATGTAACAGTTAGAAAGATGTCTAGTGGGGTTGCAGTTGAAAGAATTGTTCCTATGCACTCTCCAGCACTTGAAAAGATTGAAATTATACAGAGAGGTAAAGTTAGAAAGAGTAAGTTATACTATGTAAGAGAGAAGGTTGGAAAGAGAGCGTTGAAAGTAAGTAAAATTAAAGATATTTACCTTACAGATGAAGCTGCTCAACCAGAAGTTACAGAGGATGTAACCGAAACACCTGCTCAATAAGCTCTATAAAACAAGCGAGAGTAGTTCAATGGTTAGAATATCTGTTTTCCAAACAGAGGGTTGCGGGTTCGAGTCCCGTCTCTCGCTCCAAATTCCTAAATTATGTCTACAGTTTGTATTTCATTGAACGCTCTGTATCCCCTCTCTACTATTCCTTTCAGGGATTTGCCGTCTTTATTCTTTAACACCATTTGAGTTAAACCCATAAAAAGCTGGAGAGTTCTAAAATCTCTAACTTCATCTCTTACTTTTTTCATCAGATAGGCTTCAACCTCCGCTCTTGTGAATCGTATTCCCATTGTTCCCTTCGCTACTTCCTCCACTGCCTCTAAATACTCATCCGTTCCCGTTACTTTTCTTAAACTCCTTCTCACACCATTAGGTCCCCTAATTCCTGCATCAGATCTGACTAGGTTTGCGTTTAATGCTGAAATGAAATGAATCCCAGGTAATTTTGTTGTTAACATAGATGTTTGCACAGACCCCTTTTCCGTAATGGCTGAGTCTGCAGGATAGCTCCCCCTTAATAGCTTCTTTGCGATTTCTGGCAAATGAGCATGAAGAAAACAGACTGTACTTACTCCTTCTTCCGCTTTCTCAAATTCCGTTTGTGCAATCAAATTCGGGTGAGAGAGAGCTTTTGAGATATCAGTCTCTATTAATGCGAGAAGGGTTGAAATAAATTTATCCCGATTACTGACCTTCTTCGCATCAAAAGTAGCTAGTGTATCTTTGACCTTCTTGTTAAAGTCGATTAATTCTGGAGGTACTATAACCAAAGCCAATTGCAGCTCAGCGGGAGGGGCTTTGCTTGGTTCACCTTCTTCATTATTTAAATTAGAGAGTTTAGGGTCTTTAGGGTCAACGCAGACATAACCTGAACTCTCTCCCTTTTTTCCTGTTGTCGCTTGCCAAAGGGTATTACTTAACTGGCTTCGTCTCATTTTGGGGTTGACGGATTTCCTTATCTCATCAGCAAAAAAGATTTCATCTGAGGTTAACCTATAGGAAGCTGGAATATCGTAATACGGGAGTTCAATACCCTTTTTTGTTTTTACAAATCTTTGTCTTAATATCTCTGTCCTATATAATTCCCTTTCCTCTGTTTCTATTTTCCCATGGGTGAATACTCTTTCTAGAAAATCTACACCTGGTACTCCATTTATTGAGAAGTGGGGGTAGAGAAATCGTATGTTGTCAACTACTTCCGCTCCGTTTTTTTCGTATCTAGTAACTATTATTATTCTTGCAACAGGTTGTTTTTTAGCTAGCCGTTCCAGATCCCTCATCTTAGATAAGTCTTTTTTAGGACACTTTACAATCTCAAATGCCCCAGCTTCTCTCTCCGAAATTTCACCGGTTGTATTGCCATAAGCAATTTTTCCTACTTCGCTAGGATTTCTTTTTACAATTTTCCCTTCTATAAACTGTGCATTGATTTCAGGAAAAGCCAATCCCGTTTCATTATCTTTATGTTGCCCTACTGTTCGTAACCACTTTTTAATGTTTTTAGGTTCTAGTCTGCTTTCAAAATCAAAATTTAGCCTTGAATCTTCTCTATTTTGTTCATATATACGGCGTAGCCCAGATTCATTAAATTTAATATATTCATTTATTCCCTCTGTGAGTCTTCGCTCAATATCTTTTGGGTTTTCACTACCCGCTATCGCAGCACCTAACTCCCATATACCCCTCTCTGTTGCAAGCGATTCTGAAGGGAGCCCCATCTCCTTTGCGACCTCATAATCAGTTTCAAACATTTCTTTAAAAGCGTTTCTTGCAGATCTCTCGGGAGACGCACCTGCTTCAATCGCAGTTGTCACCACCGCCTTCTTGAGCTTATCAGGAATTGTTTCAGGACCTAGATACCCCCTTGCAATATTTAAGGATTCATTTAGTCTCTCTGCAAGATTACTAGACGCATTTACCTCTGCCAATGTAGCAGGTCTATGTCGAGTGTCACTATTAATTACTCCAAAAAATCCCATATCCCAATACTAACATAACTTTTGAATTGTAGAAATAAAACTTGAGAGAAGCTGAAGGGAGTTGCTATTAACATTTAGGGCTATTCTTGATAGAATAAGGTATATTATTGATATCTAGCCAATGCCACAAGTAATTCCGGGAGCTACAAATTTAACACCGCCACCGCAGCAACCAACTCCGCAACCACCTGCACAGCAGGGATGGGGGAATGATAATGGCTGGGGAGCATGGAACCAACCCGCTTCAAATCCGGGAACCGAGAAAAGGCTTACTCCACAAGAAAGAGTCGAGATGATTGAAAAAGTATACATGGAAGTATTAAATAGAAAGCCTGATACCAGAGATATAAACTACTATAAATACTCTACCCTAAGTGAAGAAGAGATTAGAAGACAGTTAATAACCGGAAAGGAGCATAAACAGCTTCTTGATGAGGGTAGGGACTACAAAAAGATGAAAGATAGAGCTATGAGCGCAGAAACTAGGGTGGCGATGCTCGAATCACAGGTAAAAGACCAGGTGGAGGAATTTAAACAGCTATCCGACCTTCTTACAGAGAAGAACCAGTATATCCAGCAATTAAGAGAGAAACTTAATAATCCATATAATCTATCCCAAACAACTCCCCAACCTGTACCTACCTCTAGTGAAAAAAAGGCTGAGAGTAATGTTGTAGATAGTAGAGTGATTTTTTCCCAGCCGGAAAGTGTAACAACCAAAAAAAACAATGCTACGAAGAGCAGGATTTTGGAAATTATAAAGACATTACTGCCAGATTAAATTTGTTTTATCTTTAATTATGGGTACACGCTTTGTCGCTGCGAGGATTAAAACGGCAAGGGAAGAAAGAGGAATTTCTCAGAAGAAACTGGGGATGATTCTTGGACTTTCTGATAAAGCCATAAGTGCGTATGAGGCAGGTAGAACATATCCTCCACTTGACACCCTTTTTAAGCTTTCCAGGGAGCTTTCAAAACCAGTAAATTACTTTATTGAAGAGGATAACGGGGAAGCCTCCCTTATTGACTCCATCGCTAAGATTTCAGAAAAGATTGCCTCTATATCTGTTGAGATAGAAAAACTAAAGAGGGGACTCAAAAAAAATAACTAATCCTGTAATTCTTCTAGATACTTCAGTCTAAAATATTTGTCTATTGCCGTTAAAAACGGAGTTTCTTTGTCCTTTAGAGTCTTGTAGTTTGAAGTTAATTCTTTCTGTAGTTTCGCTAGCTCAGTAGATTTAGGTTTACTATGTATTTTCCTAACGACGTTCCAATAGCTAATATATGATTCCCAATAGGAGTGGAACTCAGGAACTTGTAATTCTGAGTATCTTTGCAAAGTTAAAGAATCCTCAAGGCAGCTGTCAATCTCATTTACAATTACAGTATCGTTGCTCTTTATATTTATATTTGCGAAGCACCTTTTTGAATTTGTATAATCAGTAATGAAAAGGAAGTATGATGCGAGACTAGGTAGTAGATTAGAATAAATTTCGTGGGTCTGTACTCTATTGCTATCCTCTTTGATAGTTGAACTACTTAAGTCTCCAATGCTTTTAGTTAGCTCCAAAATTGTTTCAGCTGTTGTTCTCATTCTCTCATTTAGCAGTTCTATCGTATTCAAATCTTCCAGATAATTGAGTGTGTATGAGGTAGGGTCGGAAACTGTAATTATTGTAAGATCATCTTTGAGGCGATTGAAAGTAACGCTATCATAGTTGTAGCTATCTATATAGGAGTTTCTTCTGTCATTTAACGCCTCATACTCCTTTTGCCTTTTAGTTACAAACTGGGAAGTTAACAACGAAGCTAGAACTGCTAGGATAACGAATCCCGAGAGTAGAGGATATACAAACTTGGAATGGATTTTAAATTTTATTCTGGAGGTTTTAGCCATTCAGTAAGTCTCTTAAAAGCATATTTACCTAAGAAAAATAAGCCTGTAAATCCGCCAAGCCAGAGTAGAACAACAATAGCGCCTTTTACAAGAACGGCACCAGAGTAGCCAGGTGTTTCAGGAATTGTTACAAGTTCTTCATCAAAACTTAAGGTAAGTTCATCTGAAGAGGTATAGTTAGTATCGACTTCCCAGTTGGTTATGTTTCCAGAGATTGTATATGTACCTTGAGCAGAGGGTTTAAGGCTAGCCTTATACGTGTAAACCTCTCCCTTTGTCACAGATATAAACTGGGGATGTCTTTCTCTAACTTCCACTCCTTTGGGTGTATCCCATGAGATTTCCACCTTTTTAGCCGTTATGTTTGAACGGAACTTAATAATAATTGGAACGCTTTTACTCCATGCAGACTGCGTTTCAGTAGATAGTTCTACATCAAAATAATCTCCCGTTGTTACAGGGTCTTGTGCATATAGTGGAGGAGTTGCTGAGGAAAAGAGTATAAATAATATGAATAACGAGATTAAAAGTTTTTTCATGAAAGTAGTTTGGTTATAAACTTATAATATACTTCGTACGCCTTGTGTGCATCTTCATTGGTTATATCTATGTTCTCATGCACAATTTTATTTCTTAATTTGTGATAATACCACAGTTTTTCATATAAATCTCTAGGTGAAAGACTTTTTACTAGTTTTAAGTTTTCTCCGCTTGAAAGTTTATTCTTTTTTACAATCTGCATTACCTTTGAAAGTATACTATCCAACCTAACTACGCTATCTCTATTCGTAGCGGTTAGATTAAGCTCTATGTTACCTTTAATATCTTTTAATTGTCTGTATATTTCATTCTTTCTTCTTACCGATATCCTTTTAGAACTTAGAGTTGCCAGTACAAAGACAGAAAGAATTACTAAAATGAAAATAAGAGAGATGTAGAGATTAAAGGTATTATCCATTATTCTTTATCTTAGATGAAAGTAGTTTAAAAGTAAAAATAATCACTGAGAATATTCCAAAGGAAATAATTAAGTTCAGCGGTTCTGAGTTCATATTAACTTTCACGGAACTTTCAAGATCTGTTGTTTTTCTGTAAACACTACCTTCCATATCAGAAAACATTGTGAGAAATATTGAATCGCTGTTGGATTTAAAATTTGTGAAAACCAATTCAATTTCCTCCTGTGCACCAGGTACAATCGTATGGGTGCTCCATAAATTCTCCGGTTTTATTAGCTCACCGTCAGTTTTAAGTTGTACCTCTTCTAACCTATATATTCTATTCCCACTGTTTTTAATAGTAAGGATTCCCTTTGCCACATTGCCCTCTCTTTCGGTAATCTTAAAACTTGTTGTTATTTCATTATATGGAGAAATCAGATTTTGGGCGGGCTCAACGGATAGTTCAGCGGATGAAAATATTGAGGTTTGTGGCGTTACAGAGCTTTTACTTCTAGTAACAAACGCAATATGATCATAGTGAGTATCAATGAACCGCGTTGGAAAGAAATCCTCGAGAGCTGGATCAAGAGTTATCCATCTGTTACTCTCTATATCCCAGTACTCTGCCCATGAATGAAAGAAACCTCCTTTTTGATATGAGTTTAAGGGTGAAATATACCCAATTACCATTCTTGCTGGAACACCAGTGCTTCGAAGAAGGGCAATTAGAAGATCCGTATACTCATCGGGATAGGCTCCAGAGGAAACAATTGTGCTTAGGCTCTTGTTACCTCTTCTTAGAGACGATTTTATATCCTCAAGCTGTGCAGTGCTTGGGTTCATCCTTCCTAGTACATAGTTGTAGATTGAATCTATATACTCACCTCTATCACTTCCAGCTTCGGTAATGGTATCTGAATAACCTAGATTTCGAAGAAATACCAGTAGTCTTTTCATCTCACTTTCATCTGTAAAGTGCCAGTATTCGTCTAGGTTAAGGTAGGAGTCAAAACTTGAGGGAACTTTATGAGTAACATCGTCAAAGTATATTAAACCTTCGATAGCTACAGCGATCTCTTCACCCTTTTTCAGCATATAGGAGATATTAATATTTGAGTTGTTATCTGTTTCAATATCAAAAGGAGTAGGGGAAAATTGGGTATACAAGACGTGTTGACCGTCACCTTCTCTTGGAAGCGAAATTTTATAAATACGACTCTCTTCCTCGGTATTACTAAGCTCTTTTTTTATAGTTAAATTATAACCTATTCCCTCACCAAGGAGGATTGCAATACTTGGATTAAGGTGTTTTGTGTCCTTTTTAAGGTTGAGGACTGTGGTGTTTGAGCCACTCATACTCTTCTCCCATTCGACTGATGACCAGGCAATGCCTCCCCAGCTACTTGGAAATTCTACACTTGCACTATCTGTAACGAATGAAGGCACAGAAGGGATTAATATATAGAAATTCTCACCTCCAACTACAACATGATTATTAACTTTAACAACTGCAGAAACTGTTAATGGGGAAATCCTTTGAATAATAATATTGGGAAGATTTAAGAAGATTTTTGTATAACCTTCTTGTGTAGTTGAACTATACTTGTAGATCTTTCCGTTTACAGAGATTGATAGGGAATCAAAGGAGTCAAATGGGATTAGAAATGAGAAATTAGTAATAACAGTTGGAATTGAAGATTTTTGAGAGAGTGTAAACTTATATGTAGCTGATAGACTACCTTCTTTGCTTATTGAATAGGAAGAATCTGAGGTCCTTGTAAGGGTTTCAGAGGCGTTTACCGTAGTTATTGACATCAGAAATAGTGAAAGAAGACTAGACAGTAATAGAATTCTCTTTAAATAGCCACTCAAACTTTTCATATTTACGTAGTATCTGTTTAATAATAGGAGTTTTAAGAGTAATTCCTAGCTTAGAAAGAATTGCATCCCATTTCACTTTCCTAGGTTCTGCCACCATTCTGTATTCAGGATTTCTAACAACCTCCTGTTTTGCATTCTTTCTAATAACATAATAGGCCATACCGTTCATATCATCAAGCTCATCAATTTCAGAGGACTTCTCGGACGAGATTTCATTAATTACAAGAAGGGAGGAACGTGTGTTGGAAATACAGTATGCATAATCAGGAGGAACTATAACCTTAGTATCTTTTTTAAGTGTTGCAGTAATAATATCCCCCTCGAACTTTCCTTCAAAGTTCTGCATTTGTAAAATTCCAGCTCCGTTTACAACTTCAATAATTTTAGGGTATTTACTTGTTCTAATGGCTCTTGTCTTGACATACTCTATTCCTGCTAAGTTAGACTGGAGGAGAAGAAGGTTTATCTTTAAACCCTTCTTCTTATAGATTCCATCTTTGTCAAAGCCGTAATATTTGGCGTAAAAAATCTCCGGGCATGTAATTTCTCCATTAAGAAGTTGAGACTTAATTTCATTAATTCCAACAAATTTTGCTTCCGAGTATGGTAATTCTGAGTCCGAAATCAAACCGTTTTCAATTACTACTGAGAAGCCAAGTGTTTTCTTTAGATCAATCTTTGCCATGCTGTATTATATCACGACCATCCTAATCTACAGAAAAAGCCTTTATCAAACTGATTAAAATGTACCCGAGAATCATGAAAAAGAAGAGTGCAACCAGAGAGTTTACATCAAAATTTAAGCCAAAGAGGTTTATATTCATGGTAATCACCCCTGTAAAAGGAGCTACAAGAGGCTCACTGTATTTGTAAACAGTAGAAACCAAATAATTATGCTTATTAGCATTAAGCATTAAAAGTATGAAGCGGATTGAGATGAGAGCTTCAACTAAATTTGTAAATATATAGAATAGACGGAGTATTAGACTTATCATAGTTACATTTTAGAACAACTAGTAAACAGAAACAAGATTTTCAACATAATAATTAAGTTCATTCATGAATTGAGTAACCCCATTCGCCCAGGCATGTTGCGGGTTTCTACCACATGGAGGACAGTATGTTGGCTCTATATCAAAGGGTGTTAGTTCTGTACCATAACCTCGTGCGAGCCTTGAAGTGACAGTACTAATTCCCTCTTTCCATGTCGGGAAGAGGCTGTATGCCCCTCCGGGGCCTCCACGCCATCCCCATCCATTATTGGATTTATAGGGAATCAAGTTTCCAAAGGCGGATTCAACACCTGAAATTGATGCAACAAGTCTCCAGTCTAGCCCAACCTTATCAGCTTCGGAAACAAAAATGTCTGCATATGTATATAAGGGCGAGTAATGATCAATCAAGAATTTTCGCATAGCCATTACACGGGGATCGGTCGTTTTAACTTTAACTCCATCAGAGGTTGTTCCAAGAATATCACTATTAAGTAGAAAACTGGATTCTGAGCTTGAAATATATAAGCTATTTGCTTCTATTGGGGTTAACCTGTTAATCTCTATTGAAGCAGATTGAGTTGACGCATCAATAACGAAAGCCGAAAGTCGGAACCCAATCGCATAGTGGAATACAGCAAAAAGCAGTATAAAAAGGATAGTATTCTTAGTTTTAGACTTTAATCTACTCATAAAAGACGAAGGTTAATACTCTAACTGACTAGATTTATATATAGTTATGGTAATTCATTATATTATAATAAGATACCATAAATCGGACAGCAAGAAACTTAAATGAATTTTACACATCTACATCTACATTCAGAATACTCACTACTTGATGGGGTAACAAGAATTGCAGAGCTCTCAGCGAAACTCAAAGAATACAATATGACCTCCTGTGGACTCACAGACCATGGAAATATGTATGGAACGTTCAAGTTCTATAATGAGATGAAGCACTCGGAGATTAAACCTATTCTTGGGTGTGAGATATATGTCGCTCCAAGAACAAGATTTGATAAAGAGGCTGGGATAGACAATAAATATTACCATCTTACTGTACTTGCCCAGAATTTGCAGGGATATAAAAATCTAATGAAAATAGTCTCAATAGGCTTTATGGAAGGTTTTTACTATAAACCAAGGGTTGATTGGGAGGTTCTTGAAAAGTATAATGAGGGTTTAATAGTTCTCTCCGGATGCCTAAGTGGAATACTTTCTAAACATTTCAAACTAGGGCAAGATAAGGACGCATATACAAATGCTCAAAAATATTCTGAACTTTTCAGAGATAGATTCTTTGTCGAAATACAAAGAAATGGAATTGATGAACAAACAGAAGTAAATGAAAAACTTTTAAAGCTTGCTAAAGAACTAAATCTCCCCATTGTTGCGACATGCGATACTCACTATATAAATAAGGAGGACTATCAGGTACAGGAGATTGTTTGGGCAATCTCGGATGGGAAAACACTTGATGACCCAACGCACAGAGTGGCGCCATCAAATGAATTCTATCTTAAAAGCACCGAACAAATGTTGGAACTTTTTCACGACCTTCCGGATGCAATTGAAAATACACAAAAAATAGTCGATATGGTTGAGGAATATACAATAACATTTGGACGTGTCGAACCTAACTTTCTTGACTTACCCGATGGTACAACCCCTAAGGACTACTTAAGGAAGTTGGTTTACGAAGGGGCTAAAGAAAAGTACCCAGAACTAACCAAGGAAGTGATTGAGAGAATCGACTACGAATTAGAGATTATCGACGATAAAGGCTATAACAACTACTTTCTTGTTGTTTATGACTTTGTGAACTTCTGTGTGAGTCACGATATTATGGTAGGGGCTAGAGGATCAGCTGTTGGAACCGTTGTCGGATACTGTCTAGATATTGCAGGTGTAGACCCCTTAACCTGGGGCCTATACTTTGAGCGATTCTTAAATCCAGGAAGAGACTCACCACCTGATATTGATCTTGATATCTCTGACCAGAGGCGTGGTGAGGTAATTAAGTATGCACAAGAGAAGTATGGTGAACCCAATGTCCGCCAGATAATTACTTTCAGCAAACTACAAACAAGACAGGCAATCAGAGATGTATCAAGAGTAATGGGAGTTGACCTCCAGATTGCAGATAAGCTCTCAAAGCTAGTAAAGGTTGAATTCGGAAAAACAAAACCAATTGACTATATGATGGAGAAAGATCCTGAGTTTGCAGAGATAATTAACTCTTCGGAACAATTACAAGAGATGTCTCGGATAGTTAAGAAACTCGCAGGCCTAGCAAGGGGTGTTTCTACGCATGCATGTGGAGTTGTTGTATCCCCAGAACCCGTCGATAATTTCATTCCTGTACAAAAAGATTCGAAAAATGAGGGAGTTGGAATGGCACAGTTTGAAATGATGGACCTTGAATATGTTGGATTACTAAAGCTCGACTTCCTTGGCCTTAAAAACCTTAATATAATAGATAATGCTGTTCATAAAATAAAAAAAGAGCGTGATCCAAAGTTCAACCTCCGAGATATTGATGTAAACGATCAGAATGTATATCAGATGCTTAGGGATGGGCACACAATGGGAGTCTTTCAACTTGAGGGTGAAGGTATGACAAAAGCTCTTATTACAATTAGACCCGAGACTCCAGAAGACCTATGTTACCTTCTCGCCGCCTATAGACCTGGCCCTATTGAGTTTATCCCCGAGTATGCGGCAGTTAAGAAAGGGGAGAAAGAACCTCACTACATACTCCCTGATCTTGAACCAATCCTCGCTGTTACAAACGGTGTAATTACATATCAGGAGCAGGTAATGAAAATTGCAACTGACCTAGCGGGTTACACACTCTCAGAAGCTGATAACATGAGAAGAGCAATGGGTAAAAAGAAGATGGAAATCATGGAGGCTGAGAAACCTAAATTCATACAGGGAGGGATCGACAAAGGGTATCCGAAGGAAGGTATGGAAGAGATATGGGAGCTTCTTTTGAAGTTTGCCAACTATGGTTTCAACAAATCCCACGCTGCAGCCTATGCAATGGTCTCATACTACACGGCTTATTTGAAATACTACTATCCTTTGGAGTACATGGCCGCACTTCTGGAAGCCGACTTAGAGAACTTTAACCGAATTGCCCTAGATATCCAGGAATGTAATCGACTTGGGATTGAAGTTGTGCAGCCGGATATAAATAAGAGTGGAGTATATTTTACAGTTGAGGAGGGAGATTTTCGAAGAATTAGGTTTGGTCTAGGAGCAATAAAGAATGTTGGTCACGAAGTTGTAAAGAATATTGTAACTGAGAGGGAAAGGGATGGGGAATACGACTCACTGGATGACTTTATATATAGAAACATTGGAGGAAAGCTTCAACAAAGGGTTGTAGAGTATCTAATAATGGCAGGAGCAATGGATACATGGGGAGACAGGAAGGCACTCCTTTCAATTCTCCCTGGAATATTTGAAAAATTAAAGAAGAAAAAACAAACAGAAGCTAATGGCCAGATAGATTTCTTTAGCACAGATGGTGACTCAAGTACTAGCAAACAGTTAATGAGAACTCCAATTCCAGAAATAGAGGGAAACCTCCATGAGATGCTTCAATGGGAGAAAGATCTTCTAGGATTATACTTCTCAAGCCACCCACTAGATGATCTTCAAGAATTCTTTGCACAGAAACAGGTTGTACATATTCAAAGCATTAAGGAGGCGAAAGCAGGAAAATTACTTGTTTTGGGAGCCTTAATTTCAAAAGTAAGAAGAATTGCCACTAAAAAGGGAGAGATGATGGCTTTTCTAACTGTTGAAGATAAATCTGGAAGTATAGATGCAGTTGTATTTCCAAGAGTATATGAGGAGCTTAAAGATGTTTTTGAGGCTAATAAACCGATATTAATTGCAGCAAGGGTTTCAGAAAGGGAGAATGATAAAAGCGTAATTATTGAGAAAGCAAAGTTCATAGATCAAGACAAATTCAGCTCTAATTTTAAAGGAGTAATCTTTAAAATAACGAAGAAGCATACAAAGAAGCAGATAGAACTCTTAAAGCTATATATTAAGGAGAATCAAGGGGAGACCCCTGTTAAAATTCTCATACAGGAAGGTAAGGAGTTGCGAACTATCGATATAAACAATAAAATTACCATGACTAAAGAAGGTCGAGAGTTACTTCAATCCTTTTCCTAGATGACAGAGCAGTTAAAAGAAAAAATACAACTTCTCCCCAGATCACCGGGAGTGTATAAATTTCTCGACGAGAATGGAGAGCTACTCTATATTGGCAAAGCAACTAATCTGCACAGTAGAGTCTCCTCATATTTCAGCTCAGACATAAGTGATCGCCCAAGAATCATACAGATGATTCCCTTTGTCCATGGTTTGGATTTCACTCAGACAGACAATGAAATAGAAGCTCTCATACTTGAATCTGCCCTTATAAAGAAATATCTTCCCAAGTACAATAGCGATCTTAAAGATGACAAAAGCTACGCATGGCTATATATAACCACCAAAGATGAGTATCCAACTGTAAAGATAATCCGAACTTTAAATAAGTCAGAATATAATAGAGGTCTGCTCTTTGGTCCATATCCAAGTGGAAGACCAATTCGAAGAGTCTTTAATTACATTCGAAAGATATACCCTTTCTGTACAAGCAAAGACCCTACAAAGCCATGCTTCTATTCTAGAATTGGACTATGTCCAGGACCAGATGTAACCAAAGAAGAATATAGATCTAATATAGACGGAATTATTCGATTCCTTAAGGGGAATAATAGGGGACATATCCGGGAATTAGAGAAACAGATGGCTGAATACTCTGAGAATCAGGAGTTCGAGAAAGCCGCAGACTTAAGAGATAAGATTGAGGATCTAAAGTACCTTGGTTCAGAGATTAAATTCACATATTTCAGTACCGAGCAGGAATATATAAAGGAAAGAGATACAAGATCAAAGGTAGAGACTGATAAGATCAGGGACACGCTTGGTATGAAAAAACTTGAACGCATCGAGTGCTACGACATATCAAATATTCAGGGAAAACTCTCATACGGTTCAATGGTTGTAAGTATAAATGGAGTACCGCAAAGCCATCTCTACCGCGTATTTAAGATAAAGTCACTCAACACACCTAATGACCCTGAAATGCTTAAAGAAGCGCTCGAAAGAAGGCTAAAACATATAGGAAACGATACCGACGAGAGCCTTGTACAAAAGCCAGACATGATACTGATTGACGGGGGTAAGACCCAACTCTCGACAGTTAGAGAGGTAATTCCAAGCGATATCTTTATACTTGGAATTACAAAGGGGAGGAAATATAGAAGAAAAGGAGGAAAACTTAAGGATGAGTTCTGGATTATTACAGGTGAAGGATCGCAACAGGTACAAATCCCTAAATCAACCTCTCTTTCTCTATTAAGAGATGAAGCTCATAGATTTGCGCTTCTTCATCACAGAAAACTAAGAAAATTTGTACAGAAGAAGTCAGTGCTGGATGAAATAAAAGGAGTAGGGGAAGTTACAAGAAGAAAGCTGATTAAAACATTTGGATCTCTAGATGGATTAAAATCTGCTACATTAGAAGATATAGATAAGGTAGTTAAAAACAGCACCACTTCTTCAAATATTGTTAAACGACTTAGGGAGACTAGTTCAAACTAGTCTTTGCAGGCTGAATCCTCTCAACAATATATTTAAGAAACGGATCGCCTTCATCTGAGGACCTAAATATATACACAATAGTATTCCTGGGGTTGCCTACAATATATGCTTCTGCAAATTTTCCCCCATCAACGATTTTTGCAAAAAGAGCTTCCTGTCCAGAAACGACTGTGACTACTGTATTAAGTATCATCCAAGAGCTTTTCTCTTTCTTGTTTACTTTTTTCAACTCATTCTCAAGGAACCTATCATAAGAAAACGCCCCTTTATACCCCAATGGGTCAATCCTGACTGTTTTGTTTGACCCAAGTCTTTGAAATACCACACTTTGAAGCTCACCCACGTCCGTTCCATTATATGTTGCGATATAATCATTTGAGAAACTTAGGATCCAAGGAAAATCAGGTCTAAGATCCTGCTTTGCATCTTCTGATAGTAATAGCTGGAATTCAACCTCCTGTTTCACCTGTGCTGCCAAACCGGTTTTAGCATCGTTAACAGAAAGTGTTTGATACCAAATGTCATTAAGCTTTGAGTATATACGCAGGCCAACATCCCCTTTCACCCAATACTCACCGTACTTTTGCTCTTCAGATTCTAAAGGTACACTTAGAACATGCTCCCAACCGTTGTCAGGAAGAGTTTTAGAATAGTATTCGATTACGTCATCAAAACTGTTTCCAGGTTCAAGCCGGTATATGGACTGTCCGCCGCTTAAAAACCTTTTTACATCATCATTTTCCAAGTTACCTTTAAAGATAAAAGATGAAGAGGGGAATTCTGGTACCTCATCGAAACCTACAACCTTCTCCTTACTGACTCCATTACCACTTAACACATCTGTTCTAAGGTTTGAGACATATTTTATAAGTATAGTTAAGAGGAAAATACTACCTAAAATAAGGAACAGAAGAAATAGGGAGCGAAAAATCGACTTACCTGGGAGTCTCTTAACTGTCCTTAGGCCACCCTTTCTACCTTTTCGGCTTTTAATCTTTGCCAGTATTACACTAAACCTATGTTTTAGGGATTTCCTCTCTTTATATCTTTTCTTTCCGATCGCATTATATTTCATACAGTTATAATTTAAAGGAAAGTTTGTTATATTACAAATCAAGATAGTATAATACACGGGAGTATATGCGGGATCGTCTAATGGTAGGACACCGGCCTTTGAAGCCGTGAATCATGGTTCGAGTCCATGTCCCGCAACCAAAAAAGAAAAACGAAGATCTGAAAATTATCGATGGTACTCCAAATGAACCAACTAGAAAATCTACGTAGGTTGTATAACAAGAAAAAGCTTGTGCTTGTTTGCGGTACTTTCGATATACTTCACCCTGGTCATATTAAATTCCTCTCTAGAGCAAAGAAATTTGGTGACTTACTTGTTGTAGGGATCTCACCAAATAAAAGGGTCACTGAAAGAAAAGGCGCCGGACGCCCGATAGTTGACGAGAATGATAGAGCCATTGTTATGGATAATATAAAGTGTGTCGATTTCGCAATTATTATGCCTTATGGAATTAAGGATGGTTTGTACCCAACTACACAGATAATCTCATTACTAAAACCAAACCTTTTCTATACCACAGATACCAAATGGTTGGATCATAGAGATATAATAGAGGGTTATGGAACAACAATGATCTATAAGAGAGAAGACCATAGAAAAAGTAAATCAACATCTCGAATTATAGAAGTAGTACTTAAAAAGCATAAATAGAGTATAAAGATATTCGTATGCAATCCTTCTAAAAAATGATAATATTCTCTAAATGAAGTCCAGTAAGATAAAGAACAAAAAGAATTATAAAACACTCCTCTTAATTACAGGAATTTTCCTTCTAGTAATCTCAATCTTTTCAATAAAAAATTTTCTATTTGTACAAGCCCATGATGTAAAAATATCTAACGTTACAGCAACTTCAGCTACAATTACATGGGTAACCACAGAGAAAAATCCCGGCCTAGTTCTTGTAAGTGATCATGGAAAGTTTAGCAATAATATCACCGACTACTTCAACTCAAAGAAATACTACGACCAGAGAGATATCTACGAGACCTCAACCAAAACCGTAAGGAATATTCAAAGCAGGTATACCCACTATGTCAATATTACTAACCTTAAACCAGATAAAACATACTCATTCAGAATCTCAAACGGGCTCACCATATGGAATATTGATAATGTGAATCAAAATAGAGAATGGTTTTCAATAGATAATACAGCTAGTTTCGAATTTAAAACAAATAACATAGCAGCAAGCTCTTTTATTCTTCCGCAAACAATATCAGGGGAATTAAGAGACCAAGAAGATATGGGATACTCAGACGGAATAGTATTTGCCAAAGTATATGCACAGAAATCAAACTCTGAGATTGATACAACCAAGACGTCAAGTATAGTATCTACTTATGTAAACGATATTGGCGGTTGGGTCCTAGACTACTCTTCAGCAAGTGCGGAGGTTCTTTCAACAGAAAAGGAAATATATATTTCTGCCCATATAGAGAATAAAAAAGAAGCTCCGGGCCAGTTTGAGCCTGAAAAGAGTGGCCATACATCTATCGAACTTTTCAAATATGACAGGATGCAGGCCTTGAGGAAGTCCTTTTTAGGTTCTTTTATCTCCGAGGTTTCTGCAGCAGGCGATTCACTTTGCTGTGCACTAATTATAACGGGTAGAAAGAATGTATACTTTGATTACGAAAATGATGGAGCATGTAATTCCTGTGGTAAATGCTTCCCTGTTGGTAGTGAAGCTGGGGGAGGGACAATTACACAGGTAGGAGATGTTACCGTTTCTGGAAGCAATGATACTGAAAAAAGAAATAACTGTGAAAGTATAAAACGCCTTGCAAGTGAGGGCCTTCCCGAAGGATCCTCTTCAGGGACCGGAAGTGAGACCGAAGGTGGCACTTTTGGAGGAACATGTAACGCCTTTTTAGATGATGATAAATTTGAAGTTGCAGAGATTAATAGAACAGAATTTGTCTCATATGCAAACAGATTGGCGGGGGAAGGAAGCCAAGCCGCTGAGTGTTTTAACTATGTAGTCTGTAAATCAAAACAGTATGGCATAAACCCTGCATTAGCTCTAAGTATATGGGTTCATGAGTCTGCTGCCAGTAATTATGTACGATTTCCTGGCGTAGAAGATATGGGTATTCATTGCTATGGAGGGGCTGGGAATTATCCCGCCTATCCATGTAATCAAACTCCAAAAGAGGATATAAAGGCTCAAACTGAAATGTTTGGCCTCCTTCCTCACACTAAGTGCATAGAAGGAGGTTTCGACATAGTTAAATGGGCAACTGGATTTTGGACTGGGGATTGTACTGAAACTTCCTATGGAACGAAATATTATGAGGATTTAAAGCTGCAGTGGAGTTCATATGGTAAAGGAGCATTTCCTAATTGGATGAAAAAAGAGTCAACTGCACAGCCTAATCTTGATTGTGATACAGATGGTGCAAGTTCCCCTCCTCCTACGACTACCCCTACAACTCCGCCAACTACATCTCCTACAACACCTCCTTCGTCACCATCCTCCCCGCCATCATCAAACCCTATCCCAACCAACCCATCATCTGGTACTCCAAGAGAGATGTGTTGTGCTGTTTTACTTGAAGGGGAGAAAGATTTTATTGGCAAAAGAACTACCTCGACCAGCTGTGCAGATGCGTACAAGACAGGAACTACTCTGAATGGTGGAAAGGTTGAGTTTGGTGCTGAAATTAAGGATAAATCTACAACTGAGGTAATGCCAATCTGTTGTGCAATTAAGTATTCAGGCAAAGACAATATTTATTTTGATTATGAAAATGATACTTTCTTTAATAAATGTAGCGATCCAGAAGCATTCTATATTGGACGTGCCGTTGGAGCTTTTACCGTACAGGCAGTAGGAAGTGAACCCCTAAGAGGGAATACAGACGCAGAAATGAGAGCGAATTGCGAAGGAACTGTAAGATCAGCAAGTGAAGGTGTTCCTCCAGATACTCCAAGAGGGGTAAAAATAAATGAAGCCTGTGAAGGTAAAAAGTTTGATCAAATTTGCGAAAATGGTTTGCCAAGCCCGAAAGAACAGAGTGCCAGTAATCAATACGGAATAAATACGCGATGTGTAAACCCCAACAATCCTCCTGTCGAGGATGGCATTACAAATATACCAATATCAAAAACCCAAACCGCAATATTTACAAAACTACTACAGACAGCAAGTGCAGCAGAGACCCTGAAAGTGAAAGAGATCTCCGGGAGTGTTGTAAAGTTCCCTGAGGACGGTATCTATAATGTTCAAATAGGAGACTACAAAGTCACAAATGTTCCGATTAACTCAGATGCAAAATATAGGTTCTACGAAGACAAGAATGGGAAAAGAGGATATCAAGCTAAAAAAGATACACCATTAGCCCCAAAGAGTGTAAACGAGATTAAAATAGTTAAGGTAGAGAACGCTTTCAGGCAAGAGCTAAACTCAGGATACAACTTTATAAGTGTAAACTATAAGAGAGGAACTAGTGCGACGGCGCCAGACATAACCGCAGAAGCAGTCCAAAATATAGGAAATATAGACGAAATTAAACTTACATATATCACCTCATACGAAGATGGAAAATGGATAAACGGTGTTAGACCAAGAGATGATGAGAAGTATGGGATATTAGGAAACAGCTTCCTGCTCAAGCCGGGAAGCGGATATATTATAGTTAGCAACTCAGATCTAAAAGGAGCTTCTGCATTGATGCTACCTGGTGATAGGGTTACGACAAAAGTTAGAACCAAAATAAAAGAGGGCTGGAACTTTATAGGATTTACGGGAAAAATAGACCCAGTTTCATCACTCAAGTACCTTATTGAAGAGAAAAAGACTCATAATTTGGATAGATTGAATATAACCCAGTGGGATACTAAAAAGGGACTGTTTGAAAGCGTACAAAGTTTCAAAAACCAAGTTTATGGGGCAGATTTTACACTTAACAACCTTCAAGGTTACTTTGTATATAGCGATAAGACATTCAATCTCAAATAGATTTTAAGTCTTTAATCTGATCTCTAACTTCAGCAGCCTTCTCAAATTGTAAATTTGATGCATATAGATGCATTTTATCCTCTAGTTCCTTAAGTACTCTCTTAATTTCAGATTTTGGAGGCTTTGCACTGTCTACCCACTCTTTATAATTTATAGCGTCAATTTCCTCCTTAGATTCTACAAGTTTATCTCTAATTCCCTTTACAATAGTAGTAGGGGTAATTCCATTCAACTTGTTATATTTCTCCTGTGTTTTTCTTCTTCTCTCAGTCTCAGAAATTGCAAATTTCATACTCTCAGTAATTCTATCCGCATACATGATTACACGCCCCTCTACATGCCTTGCAGCCCTTCCAACGGTCTGAACCAAGCTTGTCTTCGAACGAAGAAAACCCTCTTTGTCTGCATCTAGAATTATAACCAGAGAGACCTCTGGAAGATCAATTCCTTCTCTCAAAAGATTAATACCCACAAGAACATCATATTCACCAAGCCTAAGGTCTCTTAGAATATCAACCCTCTCTACAGTATCAACATCTGAATGCAAGTATTGAACCTTAATACCCAAGTCCTTTATGTATGAAGATAGGTCTTCTGCCATCTTCTTAGTTAGTGTTGTTATGAGAACCCTCTGTCCTTTCTCAATATTCTTCTTTACCTCTGATATAACATCGTCAATTTGATTCTCTGAAGGACGAACTGTTATAACTGGATCTAGAAGCCCGGTAGGGCGGGTAAGGAGCTCTGTAACCTTATCCCTTGAGTCTTCTATCTCCCACTCATCTGGGGTCGCGGAGAAGTATACAGTGTTTCCCTGTTTCTTTCTAAATTCATCAAAATGAAGAGGCCTGTTATCCCTTGCAGATGGAAGTCTAAACCCATACTCTATTAGATTATCTTTTCTAGCCCTATCACCGTTGTACATTCCCCTAACCTGCGGAACAGTTATGTGAGATTCATCAACAAAGAGAAGATAGTCTTTATCAAAGTAATCAAGAAGAGTGTATGGAGCATCACCTGTATTTCTTCCATCAAAGTATATTGAGTAGTTTTCCATGCTTTTACAGTATCCAACCTCCTTAATCATCTCCATATCATATTTTGTCTTCTGAAGAAGTCTGTTTGCTTCAAGATCTTTTCCTATATTTTTAAGGAAATTAACTCTCATCTCAAGATCTTTTTCAATCTTACCAAGCGCTACTTCAATCACATCATTATCGTACACAAGGGAGGTTGCAGGGTATACCTCTACCTCATCTACATCCTTAACCCGATGTGTAGTTATAGCTTCAATATATGAGATCCTCTCAATTGTATTTCCAAAGAATTGAATTCTAATGGGAAAATCATCGTAGGGCATAAATATGTCAACAACGTCTCCTTTAATTCTGAAAGAGCCAGATACAAAGTCTTCACCATTTCGGTTATACCTCATAAAGACAAGGTCACCAGCTAGTTTAGATATTTCAATATCCATACCTACCTTAAGTACAATTGCTTTGTTTTCATAGTTCTCCGGATTTCCGATGTTGTAGATACAAGAGACAGAGGCTACAATTATTGTATCTCGCCTTGTCACAGCAGCATTCATAGCCGAAAACCTTAACCTTTCTATCTGCTGGTTAACCTCGGACTCTTTTTCAATGTATATATCCCTATTAGGGATATAGGCTTCTGGCTGATAGTAGTCATAGTATGAGACAAAGTATTTTACAGCGTTATTTGGAAAGAACTCTTTAAATTCTTCATATAATTGAGCTGCCAGGGTTTTATTATGTGAAAGTATGAGGGTTGGCTTCTTAAGTTCATTAATTAGGTTTGCCATTACAAATGTTTTTCCAGATCCTGTAACTCCAAGTAAAACCTGCCTATCTTCTCCCTTCTTTATATTTGATACTAGGGAATCAATTGACCTTCTTTGGTCTGTTGATGTTAAATATTTAGATTGTAGATTGAATAATGTTTCTCTCATTGACTACAATTATATAATAAAAAGAGATAAGATAGACATATAAATTTAGAAGTACTGCTATGGAGGGAAATAACTGTATTTTCTGCAAGATTGTAAATGGAGAAATTCCATGTTTTAAGGTTTACGAAGATAGTAAATATCTTGCATTTCTAGACCTTGCTCATTTCACAGAAGGACATACCCTTCTAATACCAAAAGAGCACGTACAATTCGTTTGGGATGTTGAATATCTAGATGACTACTACAAGACAGCACAGAAGATAGCAAACCACTATAGAAAAAAGTTAGGGTATAAATATGTAGACAGTGCTACCTTTGGAAGGGACGTTCCTCACTCACATATACACCTTCTTCCACATAATGCAGATGGTACCGATTGGGAGTTTGCGCTAAAACCTATTGGAGAACTACAAAAGGATAGAAATAGATGGTTAAGCAGGGAAGAGGGTGAGAGAATTGCCCAAAAGTTCAGTTTACTGTAAGTGACTCCTTAACTTCTGATCGGCAATATACTTTGGATGTCCTGGATTAGTAATCGGGGCAGCGATATTTACTTCAACGGGTAACTCAGGAACTCCAATTACCGACAGAAAAGTTTTGATTCCAAGCGCCAGTTGCCCGAGCAAATGTGAGGAAGCCCTCTCTCTTTCGTACGATTTAAGTTCAATAACACTTAGTACACCCTCTCGGTTGTCTCCAAAGCTAAGTCGTGCAGAATTTACATGCTCTCCGCTTTGAACGAGATGAATATCATAGAAGGTTTCTTCAGGTGTAATTTGAAACGAGAAATCCTCAAAGGCAATTTCTTTGTTAACTAATTCATTTACGAATTCCACATTACCATCGAGAGCATCATGAATTTGGTTGGACATTCTACGTGGCATTGTAATAATATGCTAAAATAACAAATATGAACAAACTACAAAAGCTTCCTCAAGAACTAGTCAATCAGATAGCGGCAGGGGAAGTTATAGAACGCCCAGCTTCAATTGTCAAGGAACTAGTGGATAACGCTATCGATGCGAAGGCTTCCGTAATTAAAATTAAAGTAGAGGAAGGGGGCATTAAAAATATAGAGATTACAGACAACGGTACCGGTATACCCGAAGTTGATTTAGTGAAGGTCTTTGATGCTCATACTACAAGTAAGATAAGTAGTATTGAGGACCTAAATGAGATAATGACAATGGGTTTTAGAGGAGAAGCTCTCTCCACAATTGTTTCAGTTGCGAAGGTAAAAGCCTCCTCACGACATACTGAAGGCGAGTATGGATATGAAATAGCGTTTGATGGGATTACTCCCCAAACAATAAAGAAAAGCGCAAAAGAGCAGGGTACAACAATAACTGTTTCTGACCTCTTCTACAATGTTCCAGCTAGACGTAAATACTTAAAAACCCCAGAGACAGAATACAGAAAGATACTAGAGATTCTTCAGCCCTTCTTTCTTAGATATGACAATATCCACTTCCTTCTAATTAAAGATGGGAAAGAGGTTCTCAATTTGCCTGCACAAGTAGAAAATGCTCCCTCAAAGGAGTTAAACCTACAAAGAATCAAGCAGGTGCTAAAAGGTGAATATATTGACCGTATGTTTATGTTCAAATCAAGCGGCAGTGGCGCAGAGATATTCGGATACGCTGGACACCCACAGGATAACTACGAGAAAACTAGTAATCAATATATATTTATTAACGACAGACCCATCTGGGACTTCGGAATTGCAAAATCTATTAGGTCAGCATACTCCAGATATATTCCCCAAACTCAGAAAGTTCCCTTTCTAATCTCCATTCACCTAAAAAACAACCTTGTCGATGTAAATGTACATCCGAGGAAGGAGGAAGTTAGATTTGAAAACCCCTTCCGAATATACTCTGCAGTTGAGGAGGCTGTCTCCCACGCTCTTCAAAACCTTGTAAAGACACAGAACTCTTTTACCGCAAACCAACCTGAGATAAACTACATTACACCAGAGTATAAGCAATATACAAAAGTTGAGGATAGAGGGAGTAGTAATTATAACCAGGGTATGTTTAAAAATGACACAAGTTCTAGGGATATAAGGTTTGATAAAGGTAGCAAAGACTTCAGTATTAAACAGAGTCTAAACTTCTCAAAAGAGCTTTTAGATATAGGAAGAGATGGTGAGGAGAACCACGGTAATCAGGTAAATGCGAGTAATGTTTTTCAGATATTCAATAAATATATTCTAATTGAAAGCGGAAACGAGCTAATAATGATGGACCAGCATGCCGCAGCAGAGAGAATTAACTTTGAGAAGCTTGAAAAGAGCCTTGAGAACGTAAATATGGATGTTCAAAACCTCCTACTACCAACTAATATACCTCTTTCAGAAGTTGAACTCACATACCTAACAGAGTATAGAGACTTCTTTGAAAAACTTGGTTTCAAGTTCACACTTGATGAAAATGGAGTAGATATCCATTCAATACCTTCCATATTCAACGGATATAATGTAGAAGAGCTATTTAGATCTGTCTTTGATATCTCAGAAGTAGATAGAGATATAAAGAAGTCTTTTGAGAACTCAAAGAACAATATTCTTGCTACACTTGCCTGTCACGGAAGTATTCGAAAGGGACAGAGCTTAACCCCACAAGAGGGTCTAAATCTATATTTCACTCTCCTCAAATGCACAAATCCATACAGTTGTCCTCATGGAAGGCCTGCAATATGGAAGCAGAAACTATCTGAGATTGATACTAATTTCTATAGAACATACTAAAATGAATCCTGGCACACTATACTTAATCCCAACCTCTCTTGCCGGCAGACCGCTTGTAGCGATATACCCAGAATCAGTTCTTGAGCAACTACGAAAGATTGACTGTTTTGTAGTAGAAACACCTAAAATAGGGAGATCATTTCTAAAAGGTTTAGACCTAGAAAGACAAACCTCATCATTAAAGTTTTTCCAGTTAGATGAGAATACCAGTGTAAACATTAAAGAAATCCTAGATACATTGAAGCAAGGAAGCAATGTAGGTGTGATGAGTGACGCAGGCTATCCAGGTGTTGGCGATATGGGTACAGAGTTAGTTCAAAAGGCTCATCAAAACAATATAGCCGTAAAAACTTTTGCAGGACCATCCGCGATACTTCAAACCCTTTCCGCCTCTGGCCTAAATGGTCAATCATTCACCTTTAATGGTTATCTTCCCAAAGAACAAGTGAAAAGGATAAGTAAGATTAGAGAGCTAGAAAGAGTTTCAATTGAAAGAAATACATCACAGATCTTCATTGAAGCTCCATACCGAGCACAATATATATTTGAGGATATTCTTAGTACCTGCAAATCAAATACACTTCTAAGCCTGGGAATCGAGATTGAGACAGAACGAGAGTTATATAGAACAATGAGTATTGAGGCGTGGAGAAGTGAGAAAATAGACCTTAATAAAAAGCAGGTTGTGTACATACTGAAGGGCTAATTCTATAATATTTGCATTTCTAGATTTAAAGTAATATCTTGGATAGGGTGATTAAAGCAGAGAACTTAAACAAAACTTATGTAATGAATAAAAAGGTCAAGGTAAAAGCACTTGACGATATTAGTTTCACCATTAAAGAGGGAAGTACCATTGCCATTGTTGGACCATCAGGTTCAGGTAAGTCTACCATGTTAAATATCCTCGGAGGTTTAGATACAGAGTATAAAGGGAGTCTTCTAGTAGATGGTAAAGACATCAAAGACTACGACACGAACTATTACAGAAGAAACATTGTAGGAACTATATTTCAGCAATTCAACCTAGTTTCATCGCTAACTGTTGCGGAGAATATCCTTCTACCTATTACATTTGGAAAGCAACTCGGAAAGGGAAGGGTAAATGATAGATTAGAATACCTACTTGGAAAACTGGGCTTAAAAGAACGGGCTGATCACAAACCAACAGAACTATCAGGTGGCCAGTCTCAAAGAGTTGCCATAGCACGTGCTCTAATTGCAAAACCAAAGATAATACTCGCAGACGAACCTACAGGTAACCTTGATTCAAAAACAGGTGGGGAGATAGTTGACCTTCTTTTTGAACTTAATAAAGAAGAGGGAACAACGCTTATAATCGTTACACATGATCCCGAGCTATTTAATAATGTTGATAGAAAGATACACCTAAGAGACGGTAAAATAATACAGGAATAAATATGTTTAAATATGCATTAAGCATCGTTTTAAGAAGAAAGATGAGAACATTCCTAACCAGTTTAGGAATAACAATTGCTGTTTTTCTAATTAGCTTCATTATCTTTGGTATGCAGGATTTACAGAAACTCCTTGTTGACCAGTTCAATACAATCCTTAAGCCAAATCAGATAATTGTAACTAAAGGCGGAGCCTTCTCCATGTTTACAGGAGTTGGAGAACAGACATACGATCAGGAGGAACAGAAACAAACGATTATGAATGAAGATGTTCTTAATGAAATTAGAGCCTTTGAATATGTTGAGGATATCTCTCGAATGACAGTAATTACAGGCATGAACATAACCTTGATCGATAAGAAGGTTCCATATCCTCAAGCCTTCATGTCTGGTTGGGACGTTAAGTCAAATAATTCATATTTTAAAGAATTCTCAGGGAATGTAGAAAGGGTGGAACCAGGGAAGATATGGGTATCTAAAGCCTTTTCAAAATTCTATAAACTTAATGACCCTAACGATATTATCGGCATGAAAGTTGCAATAGAGCCTTCGTCATCTTCAATCCTAACAAACCGCTCCAAGAGTATCATTGGAAAGAAGTTTGAATATACAATTACGGGGGTATACGATCCCGGACAGGATAAGAATGATGCCATATTACATGTGGAAGACAGTACTTCAATGCTAGCAGATCTAGGTGGCTTTAAGAGTAGTAATGAATATATAAAGGAGATTGGTTACGATAATCTCTATGTAACAACCTATACAGATAATGTTAAGGAGTTTAAAAAGTATGTTAAGGATACGTATAATTACGACACCTTTACTGCCGATGATGTAATCTCAATTCTAGGAAGCATTACACAAGGACTAACAATTGCACTTGTTATGTTTGGACTAGTATCTGCCCTTGTTGCAGGTATCGGTATCATTAATACTATGATTATGAGTATATATGAACAAACAAAGGAGATAGGTATAATAAAGGCAATTGGAGCTTCAAATACACAAGTATTAACAATATTCCTAATACAATCAGGATTTATAGGTCTCTTTGGGGGTGTTTTTGGATTACTACTTATCTTCGCTGTAATGAAGCTCACTGACCCGTTAATAGTAGATCAGCTGAATAACGCAGGGTTTGGTGCTACAACATTTTTCAACTTTGATATAACGATTGCACTTGTTATAACAGCATTGAGTATTCTTGTTGGGGTAGTTGCTGGTGTATATCCTGCTATAAAAGCAGCAAAACTCGATCCTATAAAAGCATTGAGGTACGAGTAATCTATATCGCATTACCAATACTATCAATCTGTGTGAGGTCTATATTTATATGATTTACAGCTAATCCCTGCTTAAATAGTTCAATATGCCTATTATTTAGTCGACTTCCTTTTAGAGCAAAAGCAACCTTGTCTAGCATTTTCCTTAAGAAGTATACGTTCATTTTCTCTTCTAAATTATCTGGTCTGTACCCAAGCTCATTTACATAACCCTCAACCATTGATTTCCTTTTGGGGAAGGCTGATTTCCATGTTGGAGCTGTTCCGAGTTCATTAATCGGATCAAACATAGCTGCGTTCTCCCAGTCAAAATAACAGAGGAAAGTATTACCTAAATATCTCATATTCAAATCGGAGGGGTCATTATGGAGCAAATGGGAAGTTGTACTGGAGAAGAGAGACTGTACGTCTTTAGAGATAAAGTATTCTTGTATTCTATACCTATCTTCCGGAGTAAGGAGATTAAAGATTCCGATAATATCTAAATCATGCGATAGTGAGGCCGTAAGGAAATCGTTATGAGTAGGGTAGTGACCAACTAATCCTTCATCTCCTTTTCTAATACGTCCCCAACCATTACCTTTATACTTATGCATACGAGCAATGTTTGCACCTTGTTCCCTACAGATTTTTTCATAGTCTTCCTGACTTCCAGCCCAATCAGCGCCTAGATCCCTTCCTGGCAATCTTTTCATAATCTGGTAATCAAATGGATACCTACTTCGTGATGCGTCTGCGAAAACGAGTTCATTCACGGGAATATCTAAAGCCTTATATATCTTTAAAAAATCAAATTCAAGCTCCATATACATCTCAGGTTGGTCAAGAAGTGCATTAGCCCTTAATACAAGTTCACCATTCTTTTCGGTTTGAACAAAGATTATCACATGTCCAGTCCCCATAGACTTTGAGACCTCATAGGTATTAACGCTATCATTAAGAGCATGTTCAAAAATAGGGTTGATTAATCCCACATCGAAGTGCTCAACTCTCTGCTGAAGGGCAAGAATTAACTCTTGAGGCCTGTGAACATTGAAGTAATTAACAGTATCGGGATTAAAATCTGCTGGAAAGTGTTGAGAATCAACAAGGGCGATCCCTTCTTTATGCTCTGCGTAATCTATTTGGGGAGTATTCTCTCTGTATGTAGACACAGGAATTAGAAGTTGGATTAACTTCTAATTATAGCATGACCTTATGTATTTATCCTTTCCATTACATCATCCCAATTAACTACATTCCACCACTTCTCCAAATATGCACCTCTATCATTCGTATAATCCAGATAGTATGCATGTTCCCATACATCGTTTACAAGAACCGGTTTAAAACCTGTAACTCCAAGGAGATTATGATTTTGTACCTGAGTCACCATTAGATTTCCCTCACTATCTTTAACCAGCATTACCCAGCCAGATGCTTCTACCGCCTTTCCTGCCTCTACAAATTCCTTCTTAAAGGCATCAACGGAGCCAAAATTTTTAATCAGTAATTCAGCTAACTTCTCCGGCATTTCATTTTTATCCTGATACTTCCTCATATTCTTCCAGAAAATCTCATGAAGAAGGTGGCCATTTAAGTTGAAGCTTAGATCCCTCATTACAGACTTAAGGTTCACAATTACGACTCCTGTACGCCCTTTTTCAAGAAGTTCAAGTGCAGCATTTGCTCCATTTACATATGCCTGATGGTGCTTATCGTGATGTAATTTCATAATTTCTTTAGAAATAACGGGCTGGAGAGCATCATAATCATAGGTAAGGGGTGAAAGAGTATATCTAACTCCTTGCATAGTATACAAATACTAAATTTAATTAGATACTTTTCCTGTTACGTACCCACTGAATTCTTGAATATTATCACTGAAAAGAGGAGAGGGGAAGAGGTATATATTTTTTCCTTTCCTCTTTGATTCTACGAGTCCGAAGTCTACAAGTTCTTTAACATGATTGGAGACGGTTGGCTGAGGTATATCCAAACACTTAGAAATTTTAGAAACACAGTTGTCCGATACCTCATCTTTCTCCATACAACCTTCGCATGAAGTATCTAAAATATTAAGAAAGATAGCTAAACGGGTAGGGTTTGAGAGGACTCTAAAATACTTAGATATCTTCGCCTGGTTAATATTCATATAGTTAGATAATATATACAAAGGCTTTATGATTGCAAGGGCTGTGGTATTATTTAAGTATATAAATTAAAAATAATTTAGTTTATGACATACGCACAGGCAACAAAATATGCGAGGATATTTGAAGTCGTATCTGATCCATACGCACTACTCATACTAGACCATCTATTTGAGACAGAAGAAGAGGTAACGGTTGAAGGATTGGTGGCTATAACGGAAAGTACAGAGAGTAAGGTGAGGTACATATGTGAGAAGTTAGTAGATTTAAACATACTTGATAGGGATTATAAGGATGGAAGAGAGTATTATGAGGCACTAGATAGTCAGTATGGTAACTTCATGGAGTATGTTATAGAAAGGATAGACTAAGGGTTCCGAAGGGGAGTCATACACGCATGAAAGCGTTGGATTTGTATAACTCCCCCTTGGGCAGTAACTAGGATTGTTCAACTGCTTATTCCAGCGAGTTAAGTCTCTTTTCAAGAGCCTTCTTACGTCGTTCATCGGCACCTTCTGCTGGCTTTCGAAAGAGCTCCCAAAGGGCTTTTCCCAGCACGGGAAGGATCTCCAATAGATTGGCTATAAGGGCGGTCCAGCCAAGCGTAAGTGCAACTCCGCGGATGACCTTGAAAGATGACCCTTCCAAACCGATACCAAATGGCATCAGGGGAATAGGGAGGTCCGCAAGTAACACCGTACAGTAGATAATTCCGAAAGCCGAAACGGCCTCCATCCACTGTCGAGGACCGTCGTCCTCAGGAATAGCTAATGCTAAACCCAGTGCGGCAAAGAGAAAAACTCCTCCCCACGCTTCACTTAGAAGTGAGCGTATTGCAATGTAAAAGACCACCGCCCCCAGAATGTCGTCAATCTTAATTCTAATCCCCCATACCTTATACGTTAAATACTTTCCGTAATTCATTATTTCCTTCCTTTCCGAACAATCCTATAGTCATTATACAGCCAAATCCATATACTTGAAAAGTAGGTAGGTATAGGAAATAGTTACTTTTTTATATTTATCTATCTTTCATTATGAAATGCTCCCTCTTTATCATATAATGAGAAATAACATAACCATGAATAACATGCTTAAGACACTCTACAACTACCTCATTTCCCTACCTGTATTCTTCTTTCTTGATATAGTATGGATACAATTTGTTGCAAATAGGCTGTATAACAAATATATCTCAGACATACTTATAACTGACCCTAGAACTCTCCCAACACTTCTCTTCTACCTTATTCATGTTGCTGTACTAACAATTGTAATATCTATATCTCCAGCACTACCGTTATGGAAGAAGTTTGTAATAGCATTTCTAATTGGTTTAACCGCATATGCAACCTTCAGTTTAACCAACTATGCAATACTTGCTTCATGGAGTAAAAGTTTAATACTACCTGATATTCTCTGGGGATCTTTCTTGAGTGGTTTCTCCATCCTTATAGCTCAATATATTACAAATATAAAAAATGTATAAACATATAATATTTGACTTCGATGGAACAATTAATGACTCCAGCGACTTTGCTCTAAAAACCTTCCTTGATTTAACTGCCAAGAAATTTGGAAGAAAGTTTGAGAGCCTTAAGAATAGGGAGAGAGGAGAACTAATTGATGAGTTTAAGAATATATCCTTTAGAGAGATAAAGAGTAGGTTTAAACTGAATCTACTTTCATTCTTCTACATAGTTAAACAGGTTCAGGATGAAGAGTATAAGTTTATTTCATCTAACCCAAAAGAGGTCGTTCTTAAAGAGCTTCCTTTCTACGATGGTGTATTAGATGTTATAGAGAAGTTGAAGAAGGAAGGTTATAAGGTATATCTTCTTTCATCCAACGGTGAAAAGACGCTAAGGCTGCTACTTGAAAAAGTGGGTAAGGAAGACCTTTTTGTTCATATATCGGGAGGTACAAAATTATTTGGTAAACACACCAAATTGAAAAGTTTATTGTCAAAGTACAAGATGAAAAAAGAAGAGACTATGTATATCGGGGATGAAATTCGGGACATAGATGCCTCCAGAAAAGCCGGAATTGATGTTACATCAGTAACTTGGGGGTATTCTGGAAAGAAAATACTAAAGAAAAACCACCCAACATATATATGTGAAGAGGTTTCCCAGCTTGAAAGTATAATAACTTCTAAAAAATAGTTATTCAGCTACAACCACAACTGTTCCTTGCATGAAAGGATGAGGAGTACAGTGATAGTCAAAAGTTCCAACCGTGTTAAAAGTATGCTCATATGATTCCTCCTGACTTAACAACTCGCTTCCTAGCTCATTTCCTGAATCACTCACAATGTTGTGCTGCATTTCATCGTTATTTGTCCATTTTACTGTAGTGCCTAATACAACCTTAATTGACTCTCGAGAATATCTCTGATTCTTAATTGTAATAATTACGTTACCAAAAAGAGTCTCCTGTGTATCATTGTCTGAGCCTAAGTTTTTATTGGAATCGCTAGGTTTATTAGATAGAAGTAGGAAAATGGTGACTAAGGCAACAAGAGAAATAATAATCAAAGTATAGAGAGTAGGTTTATTCATATATTAATTGGGAATAAACTTAATGAGTGGTCGGGGAGACAGGACTTGAACCTGCGGCCTCTGCGTCCCAAACGCAGCGTTCTAGCCATCTGAACTACTCCCCGATGCGCCTATTTTAACACATAGATTATTGAAAAACAAAAAGGGAGGGTATACCTCCCTTCTTGAAATCTACTGAATAATTCTATATTAGAATTTATTCATCATCTGTAATGCATACTTAGAAAGAACAGGGATATCAAATCTCTCTCCCTTGTAAGCTTTCATTGCACCTACAATTACCAAAACAAGACTTCCTAATCCAACAACTGGAGTTAGGCAAAGACCTACAATTCCTACAAGAACATTTATTACAGGAATCATCCCTAAAACTGCTACAACAGCTGCAAGTCCTAGACCTACAACAAAGAGAAGACCAAATTGAGCTGCATAATATCTAACAAAGTAATCCTTCTTCTCTATGAAAAACACTACTGCTCCTACAACTGGGATGCATGAAAGTGCTGCCATAAGAGCATTGTCTTTATTGAACTTTATATCGCTCAATGAGACCTGCCTTACCGCCTCTTTTGCTTTTACTTCAGCCATGATAAATAAAAATATAATATTAAATCTGTAAAGTATAGTTTAGACGAGAATAAGATTCAAGTACTCTTAAAATATACTACAAGGTATTGCAAGAGCTTTAGGAAAGGTATACCATGTATACATAAGATATTATTCGTAAAAATATGAATCAATATTTGACGGAAAAGCAGGTAAAGGTACTCACAACCATCAGAGATTTTTTTCTGGAGCAGGGTAATGCTCCTTCACTGTCTGAACTACAGCAACTATTAAGGATAAATACGAAAAGGGGCGTTGTAAACCATTTAGAGGCTTTAGAGAAGAAGGGGTATATATTGAGGACAAGTGAACCTAGAGGTATTAGGCTTGTAGAAGAGGAGGAGTATCAATATATGATTGGTATACCGATTCTTGGATTTGCTAACGCAGGAAAGCCATTGGCAATCGCAGAAGAGGACAGATTAGGCCTGCTACATGTGGACAAGACCCTCCTTACCCATAAATCAGACCTATTCGCTCTAATTGTTAGTGGTGATTCTATGAACAGAAAGATCATAGATGGAAAACAGATGAAGGACGGAAGCTATATAATTGTTTCAAAAGAGGCGGAAATTTATAATGGAGACACTGTTGTAGCTGTTCTTGATAATTCAGCGACGGTAAAATCATACAAAAAAGATGAAGATATGATTATTCTTTACCCTGAATCAGATAATCCAATCCATCAGCCTATATACCTCGACCAGTACAGTAATAGCTTAATAAATGGTAAAGTTATAAAAATATTAGAACGTCCATAAACAAGTGAAATCACTACTTGGAAATAAATATGTTCAGTTTGTAATATTCATAAGAGTTATTGGATATATCGTAATCCTCTACTTTCCCCTGGAGGGTATTCTCCTCTCTATAGTACTGGATATGCTCGATTGGCATATATTGAGCTGGGGAAATATCCCACAGAGACTCTACCATGTGCTGGATAAACCGCTAGACTATATACAATACCTTTTTATGATCCCCCCTCTCCTTAATACCCCAATATTTACTCACTATATTATCTTTCTAATATGGAGAACAATAGGGCATATTATTTACACAAAATTCAAACAGAGATTCATATTCATAATTTTCCCTAATATTGCCGAATATCTTGCAATTGTATACCTTTTAAGCGAGAAATTCGCTCTTAACATTGACTCTACTTCCTTCTCCGTAATTTTGGGTATAGTAATATTCAAAATCATAAATGAAGTTTGGATACACTATTTAGCGAAAGGTACCTCATATAAATGGGCCTACAACATTAGAGGTTTCTTGTCTAGAAAAGTTTAATGTAGTATCATCTCCTCACTATGGATATCAATCTGGATAACATTTTAATTGGAGATACAATCTACATTGTAGGTCATAAAAAGCCTGATCTTGACGCCGTCGTTTCGGCTTATTCATACCAGATATACAGACACGCAAGAGGAGATTTCAACTACACAGCAATTAGATGCGATGATATAAATCCTTTAACAAAGTGGGCCTTTGCACACTTTAAACTTGAGGTCCCAATGCTAATGAGAGACATTTCTGGAAGAAAGGTTGTATTAGTAGACCATACTGACCCTGTACAGAGAGCAGACGGTTGGGAAAAAGCGGAAATAATCGAAGTTGTTGACCACCACAACCTCAAACTTGAAACTACCATACCTCCTAAAATAACAATTAGACCTTATGGATCTTCAACAACCTTAATAGGACAAAAGCTCATTAGATCTAATGTAAAGATACAGCCAAATGTAGCAGGATTAATGCTTTCTGCAATCCTGGACGATACCCTAGCTCTTCGTTCTCCTATAACCACCTACGTTGACAGATCAGTTGCAGGCGAACTTTCCGCAATAGCAGGTATTTCAGATATATCTTCCTTTGCAAGGGAGCTTTTTGACAATAAAGATGTATGGTTGAAGATGAAGGCCGCGGAGATTATAAATGCCGACTTTAAAGAGTTTGAAAGCGGGGGAGTAAAGTTCTCAATTACACAGGTAGAAACAATGGATAATCAGAAATTTGGTTCCAAAGAGAAGGAAATAATATCTGCTCTAAAGAAGGCAAACTCCCAAAATCCTATGAATATTAGGATTGTTATGCTGACTGACCTAATTAGAAATGATTGTATACTTCTTGTTGATGGCGATAAAGTAAATGACCTAGAGAAGATATTCAACAGTAAGCTTGAAAATGGCAACAGAATGTACCTACCAGGAGTCCTTTCTAGAAAAAAGCAACTTCTCCCTCCAATCCTAGAATACTACCTAAAAGAAAGTAATTAAGAGAGTAGCAGAGAAAAAACATTAACTAGGGATATAACCTCAATATGCTTAATAAAACAGAATTCAAGCTTTTTCTAAATGCACCTCTACATCTTTGGGCGAAGAAACATAATGAATATACTGAAAACAACAACGATTTCATTGAACACATCAAAGAGCAGGGGATTGACGCAGAAAAATATGCCTTACAATACGTAAAAAACTATATTTCAAGTGAATATGAATACCAGAGAACATTTGAATATAATGACCTTGAATGTAGAACAGATATCCTTATTAAAAACCTCGATAGACCAGGTTATAGTTTGTATGAGATTAAAAGTACAACAGATGTTAAGCAGGTGCATGAGTATGACATTATTTTTCAATACTATATAGCCTCCCAAACAATAGAGATCACAAATCTCTATGTAATTCATGTAAATAAGGATTATGTAAGAGAAGGGGAACTAGACCTTCATAAAGCATACAAAGTAAGGGATGTAACCTCGCTAATTGTTCAGAAACTTACTGAAACAACCGAACTCATAGAAAAAGCTAAACAAACAATTCTTGAGGATAATATCTCAACTATAGAACCGTGCCATAAGCCAAAAGAATGCCCATGCCCGCATCTATGCTTTCCAGCTCTCCCGCAATATTCAATCTATAACCTTGCAAACGTAAATGAAAGCAAACTTGGAGACCTAAGATCACTTGGAATATTGGACCTAAACGATATACCTGACGGTTTTAGCTTAAGCGGAAAACAGAGATATCAGTTAATCTCTACAAAAACCTTGAAACCACTAATTGACTATGAGAGACTCCAATCCTTTATTAAAGATCTCACTTTCCCGCTATACTTCCTAGATTACGAAGCATACTCTTGGGCAATTCCACTGTATGATAGACATACTACCTACCAAAATGTAGTGTTCCAATTTTCACTACATAAACTCACCAGTGAAAGGATCGCCCTAGAGCACTATGAATTTATTTCGACTTCAAAGGAAGATCCTATGAAAGAGGTTGTACACGAACTAAAATCATATATAGGAGAAGAAGGAACAATCCTAGTATGGAATAAAATATTCGAACAGGGATGTAACAGTGAAATGGCAAGGATATACCCCGAGTTCAAAGAGTACCTACTTGGGTTAAATAAAAGAATAGTTGATCTTGCAGATATTTTTAATAAACAGATATACGTTGATTATAGATTTAAAGGGAGTTGGAGCCTAAAGAATGTTCTCCCAGTAATCGTTCCAAGCCTTGATTACAAAGAACTGCCTATCTCAAATGGGACATCTGCAATGCGAAACTGGAAAACTCTAATTTCAAATACAGTAACATTAAAAGAAAAGAATCAAATAAAAGACCAACTATTAGAATATTGTGAATTAGACACCTTCTCGATGTTTAAAATTCTAGAGAGAATGTTTATAACAGTGGGTAAAACCCTTATCTAGTATTGACAGGTGTGATAATATAAAAGAATAACCTAGACAAATTTAAGTATGCTTCAATATATACTACTCTCTACTGTACTAATCAGCTCCATTTCACTGGTAGCGGTGCTATTTCTCGCCTTCAAGGAGAAACTCCTCAAAGCAGCTACACACTATTTCGTAGCTCTTTCTGCAGGAACAATGATGGGAACCGCTTACCTTCATCTCATACCCGAACTTTCTGAGACTCTACCGCTAGAGAATCTCCTCCTTATAATTCTTCTAGCCTTCGGATTATTCTTTATTGTTGAAAAGAGTATCCACTGGCACCATTCACACTCAGATGACGATAAAGTGACCAGTATTGGATACATGAACCTCATAGGAGATGGAATTCACAACTTCATTGACGGAGTTCTTTTAGCTGCAACCTTCGCAGTTGATGTTAAGCTGGGTATTCTTGCTTCCTTTGCAGTAGCCCTACATGAGCTTCCCCAGGAAATAGGAGATTTCGGTGTACTTCTTCACGCAGGATGGAGTAAATGGGAAGCTATAAAATCAAATCTGATTGTTTCAATGACTATGATCCTTGGAGGAATTGTAGGATTCTACCTTTTCAATATCCTAGAAGGAACCCTACTATACCTTACAGCTGTAGCCGCAGGCGGATTCATATATATTGCTTCATCTGATCTAATCCCTGAGTTAAAAGAGGAAAAGAGGATTATAAAGTCAATATCCCACTTGCTCGTATTTGGACTTGGAGTATTAATAACGTACCTTCTCTAGTTAGGAACTCTTCATAGGAAGCTTTCTACATACGATGCACATAAAGAGTGGAAATTCATTACGAGCAAAATTCTCTTGCACAGCAGCTGCACCAACACTCACCTTATCTGAAACCCACTCTTCAATATTAAGGGTTACAAAACCTACCTCATTCAACGCTTCTATATAATTTGATAATGGTACATGGTATGAATATGTGAATTCCTTTGAGAAAGTACTTCCAGGATTCATGTCTATCCTTATTTTATGAGGAGAAAGATATCTAGAGACCCTTCTATACTGAAATCGGGTAGAAGGATCAACCTCCCATGAGGTACTCTTTGGAATTCTAAAGTATGGGTGATTTATGACAAGAACAAGCATCCCGCTCTCTCCAAGATGATTAAAAGCGTTAATAAAAACATTCCTATATGATTCAATGTTCTGAAGAGCAAGTATTACAGTGGCATGAGTATAGTCGGAAGAGTCGGGGGTAAACAGAGTACCTGCATTTTGAACCACAAACTCAGTATTCTCTTTTGAGTTCTTTCTCTTTGCTTCGCTAATCAAACCTTCTGCAATATCAAATCCAAGATAACCACTGTACTGATCCATATATCTTGAAAGTACTCCATCTCCACAAGCAATATCCAAAATTTTACTCTGATTATCCGTATTGAGTATTCTCTTAACATTCGGAAGAATAACATGCTCGTGAAAGTAATGGCCTCCATCCCCAACCTTCTTTGAGTACCACTTATGCACTCTATTCCATGAACTGTTTGTACCTGAAAACCTCTTTTGCATACCTCATGCTAATTGAAATCAGCTTATTTTACAATATCACCGCATTTACATGCAGTTCATTTTCTATTATATTTAAGCAATATTAATTATGAATTTTAAGAGATGTTTAGAAAGATAGCAAAAGCAGTCTCCGCATTTGTTGGAAGTTCATATGCGTTTATGTTTGCACTCTTAGTAATTATAACCTGGGCTATTCTTGGACCTATTTACAATTATTCAAATACTTGGCAATTGGTTATAAATACAGGGACGACGATTGTAACTTTTTTGATGGTATTTCTTATTCAGAACACACAAAATAGGGAAACAAAAGCAATGAATCTAAAACTTGATGAACTTATCAGATCGACAACAAAAGCTCACAACACAATAATGGCAGCAGAGGAATTTGAAGATGAAAAACTGGAAACCCTCGAAGAAGAATATAACAAAATGGCAAACAAGACTTAAGTTCAAAATAGCTCAAACTTCTTAAGCAGTTTTTTGTTTCCCTCTATCTGATAACGGAGAAGGTCAGAGTATATACCCGATTTTGTGGAAAGCTCCTGAGGAGTACCTATTGCCTCAACCTTCTTCTCATTAAGAACAATTACCTTCGTTGCATTCTGAATAGTAGAGAACCTGTGAGCAATAACTATGACTAAACGATCCTTAATCAGGTTGTCTATAGCGTTGCTCACCTCATTTTCAGACTTTGCATCTAAGCTTGATGTAGCCTCATCAAGGATCAAAATCGGAGCATCTTTATATATAGCCCTAGCTACCTGTATTCGCTGTCTCTGACCTCCAGATAACTTAACACCCCTTTCTCCGACCTCTGTATCAATACCTTTAGCTAATGTAGCAACAAAGTCCCAAGCATTTGCTTTCTTAAGGGCTTCAATAACTTTCTTCCTATTCATCTTAGAGCCATAGGCAACATTTTCCTTGATGGTAGAGGAAAAAAGCTCATTTTCCTGAAATACTAAGGCTATATTACTCCTTATTTGACTGTGTGAGAGCTCTTTAAATGACTTCCCATTTAGAAGTATATCTCCTGAGTTTGGCAGATAGAATTTGAGAAGAAGGTTAACAATAGTACTTTTTCCTGCACCACTTGGCCCAACTAACGCAACCATTTCGTTATTGCGAATATTGAAGGAAACATCTTCAAGAACACTCTTCTCCTCATCGTATTTAAAAGATACCTTCTTAAACTCAATATTCGGACTTGTAATCACTTTATATGAATCTTCATTGTAATCTTCAGTAGAATCAAGGCCCAAAATTTCAAAGTATTCCTTAGATCCGGATTCAGCAGCTTGCACTTGAGTAAGAATATATGACATTCCAAAGAGTGAAGATCTAGCTCTTTCAACAAGTTGCATTAAAACAATAACTGAGCCAACAGTAATAATACCCTCAAGAGTATTGTAGAAAATTATTATGCTAGTCCCAAAAAGGATACCGCTCAGAACAAACTCTCTTAAAAAGTCGAAAATATGGAACTCTATACTCTGTTTTCTGTAGATACTATTAATGCTCCCTATATTATTTGAAACCAGTTCAAACTCGCGCTTCTCAGAGGTATACCCCTTAACAAGCCTAATGTTTGATATAACTTCTTGAATCCTCCCTCTGGTAATATCTTCAATCTTGTTCTTCTCAACCTCTTTCTTTCCCCATCTCTTAGTTGAAATAGAAGTAATGAGCATATAGATAGGTAGAATGATAACCATTAACGTTCCGAGGTATATATTGTAGTTGAAGAGAATTCCAATAACGATAATAGATTGTAGAAAGATTGGAATAATGAAGTTGGTAGACATATTCACAAACTCTTGAATAGATTGAATCCCTCTATTCAATTGATTAATTAGTTTTCCTGAAGTTTCCGAATCAAAATATGACTGAGAGAGCCTAAGTGTCTTATCATAGAAGACTTCAGTCAGGTACTTCCTAACCCGACCTGCAAGCTCATCCCCAAGCCTCTGGGCGAGTGATCTGGTAATAAGGTATATAAAAGTTGCCCCTAACGAGAAGGCTAACAGTTTGATTAGTTCCGTATAGACACGGATATCACTTCCGGCCTGTTTTATGACCTCATCAAGAATTCTTCCCGAAAGAAGTGGGGCAACAATCTCAAATAGCCCCCCAACAATAGTAATAACAACTATCAAAGCCATCAAGCCATGTAATGGTTTCGAAAGCTTCAGAATTTTAAAGATGTTTTTCAATATATTTAGACGCTTAAATAATATCGAAGTCTATCAGAATATCTAGAAAATGGACAGTATAAAGTATGGGTAATTAGTGATAATATCATTGTTATGGGAAAGTTACAGAATCTATATATAGAGCTTGAGATGGGAGCGGATAAGGAGGATAGTATTCACCTTCAAAGATTCTTTAAGACAAGTAAAGGAGAGTATGGGGAAGGGGACATATTCGTGGGAATTCGTATTCCACAATTACGCTCCTTAGTTAAAAAATACTATAAAGAACTAACCATAGATCAGACGATTAAGCTTCTACACTCAAGATTTCATGAATATAGAATGCTCGCTCTTCTCATACTTGTAAAGAAATTTGAGATATCAAAAGACCCTAAGGAACACACAAAGATATATAATCTATACCTGACAAACACAAAGTATATAAATAACTGGGATCTCGTAGATGTTACAACTCCAAATATTGTAGGTAAGTACCTGTCTGACAAAAATAGGAAGATCCTATACAAATTAGCAACTTCTAAAAACCTTTGGGAACAGCGAATGGCCATACTCGCAACTGCAACCTTTATAAAAAACGGGGAATTTGAAGACACTCTGGGAATAGCAGAGATACTTCTTAACCATCCACATGACTTAATCCATAAGGCTGTGGGTTGGATGTTAAGAGAGGTAGGAAAGAAAGATATAAAAACTCTCTATTCATTTTTAGAGAAGCACTCAAAAGAAATGCCGAGAACAATGCTAAGATATTCACTAGAAAAAGTTGCACAGCAGAAAAAAGATAAGTATATGAGAAAGCCTTGAAATGATACTAAATGTACAGATTAAAGCAGGTTCTAAAATGAACCAGGTAAAGCTTGTAGATGGTATATACTACGTTTCAACTAAAAGCCCTGCACACGAAAACATGGCAAACATATCGCTAATAAAACTTCTTTCTGAATTCATTGGGGTATCAAAAAATAGACTTACAATTAAGAGAGGACTTAAGAGCAAGAAGAAGGTTATTGTACTGGAGCCGGTGTAGTTGCGACAACTTTCTCAACCACAATAGTATCGTTAATGAATAAAGCCGCTCCAACCTGCTTCCCTTTAACAGGGAATTTATCCCCAACACTTCCAGCAAATTTCCATTCAGGATTGGCCACTTTAACATAGTAGCTGTTAGGCACTTCAATACTCTCAAAGGTACCATTCTCATCCGATATAAAACTCCTTACAAACTTTTCCCATTGAGTATCGTAAAGGTTAAAAGTAATGTTAGGAACTGGTATCCCACCCGTATCCCTAACGATCCCTTTAAAGGATTTAGAACTACGTTTAATAAGATATTTAGCAAGGAAAAGTGAAAGTGTAATTCCTGTAAATATCCACGTATCTATGTAAGTTGGCCAGAGAACTATTTGGACACCGGTAATTACGATTAACATATGTGGGCTAGCATTATCGAAAAGCGAAAGAGCTCCGGAGAGTAGGACATTCACCTGTGAAGACTGAACCATCGCCCCATCGGGGTCAAGCGGTATATTAAGTTTAAGGCGTGAGTTGTTCCTCTCAATTGTTACATCCCCCCCATAGTATAGGTTGTTATAGTAGTCATCATTTGCAAGAGGAGCAAGATTACTTGGGAATTTATACCCTGGCTTTGCTACAGCTATCGTATATTTCCCCTTATTTAGCCTTACATCAATAAAACCGATTACGCTTGTAATAGTTGTCTTTACTAATCGACCTTCAGAATATATACGAACTATAACTCCAGGAATCGGCTTCTTTGTTGCAGAGTCATATATAATTGTCCAATTTCTTTTTACTTTAAAGAAACCGAAAATCGCAAAAAACCAAACAAAAAGCTGAAAAAGGTAGGATATTCTCCCAGACCAATAGGTAAAGCCTGCTTTACCAAAGGTTCCAACCTCCCATTCATATGTAAGGTTTTGATTTGTATCAAATATGTACATTTCAGATATGACTGAATATGAGATTGGAATTTCGTGAGTATCAGTAATATATGCAACCTCATTTTCACTATCAAAACGTACTCTTTCATCATTCAGAAAAATTTTGGTAAATGGAACAATCCTATCAAAAAAGTATGAGTAGTTTTCATACGACACTTCAAACAGATACTTTGACCCTGAGAGTTCAATATATGAAGTATCCAAATCAACATTCCCGAAATTTCGAAGCGGAACTTCGACTGTGTATGTACTCCCTTTAATCTCTCTAATCCTCTCCGTAACTAAAGCTGAGGACCTAAACCCATTATTGAGGGTATATTTAGTTAACAACCGAATCTCAGGAAGGAAATATAGAAATATTATTAGAAATAAAACCAAGTAGAATATAAACTGCTGATGCTTAGGTTTCATTTAAAGTTTTACCTTAGTAAAAATATGATACTTAATACATAGTACATAAGAAGGAGAGAAATATAAATAGCTTTCCAAAGATCTAGTAAAAGTCCTAAATTACAAGGTAAAAACCGGGGAGTATTAACAAAGAATTCACATTTATAATATTTCTATTGAGTTATATATTTATATATGTTAATTATTAAATATGTTCAAAGATAGGAATGTAGATCACATTCATAACACATATTGGATTAACCTTCTCCTTATAGCCCAAATAATCATAATTCCTCTTCTTCTTACAACATTTATAAGCACACTGAGTACAGCTCAAAAAAGTAATACAGAACAGCAAGCGAAAGTTATCTTTAAGACCCTGAGCAGTGAGTATGAGAAGATAGTAAGCGATTCTGAAGACATATTAGCCACCTGGTCAAAAGATATAACCGAAAACAAACTTGAAGATAACCCATGTTCCTCTCGCTATAAAGAGATATATAGATGATGAGCTGTACATTAACTATGGAGTAGCAACTCCTAGTGGAGATATTGTCTGCTCAAAGTTAGCGTTTCCTGAGAACGATAACCTAGCAAAAAGAATCCCAGAATATGTAGAGATGATTTCAAGTAAGAAGTTTGTTGTAACCAATTTTGGAGTTAGTGCTGTATCTAGCGAACCTAGAATCGGCGTTGGATATCCTCACCTGGATAGAGAGGGAAATGTACAGAGTGGATTATTTCTATCTATTAGACTTACATATGTAAACGACTATATAGACGGATTTGACCTTCCTAAAAACTCTGAGTTCCTTGTCACTGACGACTTAGGTTCAATAGTAATAGTATATCCCTCTGATAATGCTCTTCTTGGAAAAATGAAATTCCCTGCCGTAACATTCAGCCTAGTTCTCTCACAAAAGAGTGGGGTACTAAAGTTTAAGGGAGAAGATGGAATAGAACGTATATACGCTTATGCCCCCTTCTATTTGAATGAGAAAAAAGACCTTATAAGCTTTATGCTATTTGGTATTCCAACGGAAAAGTATTTCTTCGAAGTCTCAAATTCCCAATTAAGAACACAAATTGCCCTTCTCGTCCTATCCCTTATAGGAGAATTAACAATCTTCAGCTTAATTATGAAATCAAAGAGAAAATAAAAATTCAGGGTAAATTAAAGAGGGTATTAATATTCTGCTAATAAATATGTTATATTCATCCAATGTTTAATTAAATATTTAAACCTTTGGAAATACCTAAAGACCAGATTATAAGAAAAATATATCCAAGACCGCTTGATGAGTTAAAGGTTTATATAAATTTCTATCAGGATAGGGTATGGTTATCACTTAAGGACATTGCAACCCTCTATAATGTTCAAATCCTCACAATCAAAAAACATCTTAGAAATGCATATAAGAAAGGAAAGCTAGATGAGAAGAGAATAACGGCTCAGATGGTTGATAAAAACATTCCTGGGTCTAGCAAAACCGTTTATAACCTTGAAGCAATACTTAATATTGGTCATAGGATAAATTCTGAGCTTCCAATTAAATTTGAGAAATGGTTATCAGAAAGACTAAACGCGTAGCATTAAATCATATTGGTCTGATATAATAGACGCCATGATATTACTAAACTCTCTTTTAATAATTCTAAGTTTATACTTCTTGGTGACTGGCTCCACTTGGATGTTGGATGGCGCCATTGCATTAGCCAAAAAATATAAGATAAGCCCGCTTGTAATAGGCTCAACAATAGTCGCATTTGGAAGCATTCTTCCATCGATTGCTATTAATATTGCAATTCTTCTTCTAGATCCTGAAAATCTAACAATTGCGATAGGAAATATGCTTGGTACTAACTATGTAAACCTTGGGTTGGCACTTGGGATTCCTGCCTTCATGACTGATATAGTAACTAAATATGTAGTATTTGAAAAAGAGATTCCCCTTTATCTAGGTCTAATGGCACTTCTCACTGCATTTGCCGTTAACTACGATATTTCGAGGTATGAAGGAGTACTCATGCTTCTTGCCTATGTAATGGTCGCCCTTATAATTTTCCAGTATGCAACAAGAGAAAAGGTAAATAAGGATGATAGCTCACAGATGGAGATAGAAAGTCAAATTAAAGTCTCTTTGAAAAAAAGCATATTACTTATAGTAACTGGATTACTTACCCTTATAGGAGCATCTTTCCTTCTTACATACTCAGCCCCATTACTTGCATCCGCACTTGGAATAGATCCATATATAATTGGTTTGACACTAGTAGGTATAGGTACATCACTTCCAACAATCGTAGCCTCAATACAGGCTGCAAAGAAGGGCTATATTGATATTATCCTGGGAAATGTATTTGGAGGGAATATTATCAATATAGGATTAGGAGTTGGACTCCCTGCAGTATTTCACAATCTAAAGTTAGACCAGAATGCCGTTGATGATATCTATTTTACCAATATGTATAACTTCATCATTGTGATAGCCATCCTTATTGAAATGAAGCTGCTCGGTGGAAATAAGTCTATAAGTAGGATTTCAGGGATTATAATTATAACTATATATGTCGGATATATCTTAACGAGAATCCTTTAGCTTCACTGTTCAAACACGATAGAGTCAACAGATGCTCCTAACCCTTTTACAGTCTCGATCAACTCATGCTTCATCTGTGAAGGACCACAGATGTAGAAGTTAGTTTTAAAATCACTAATCTCTCTCTCAAGAAACTCCCTATTAATTCTTCCATGTTCATAACCTTCCTTTTCCTCCTGAGTTAGGGTAAAGAGGAGGTCTTTTGGATTATCTTTAAAAATATCAATAAGCTCATCCTTGATAATTATGTCCTTCTCGGTTTTATTTGAGAAGAAAAGTCTATTTCCAGAGATTTCATTTCTTGACTGTAAATCTCTAAGTATAGCTATAAAAGGTGTGATACCTGCTCCACCAGCAATAAAGATACCTTTCCCCTTATAGTTAATGGTTCCCCATGGATCATCAAGAATAAGTTCATCACCAACATTCAAGGTGAAAAGCTTCTCTGTCATCCCTGAGTGATTGGGAAAATCTTTCAAGAAGTAACTCTTAATTGTGAATTCAAGAGTAGGGGAGGAATTTAAGCATGTAAATGTAAAAGGATGTTTATCCTCTTTCCATTCCTCCATGTTTATAGAGACATCCGTAGCCTGACCAGGAATAAAGCTGTAGTTTTCCGGTTTCTCCAATGTATACCTTCTAACATTATGAGTAATTGGCTCTATTTTCACAATCTTTACAGTATATGACATGCATTTATTTTCAGAAGTTAAACTAGTTAATACTACCTAAATTTCAAGAATATACCAAGCTACTTAGAGAATAACTAAAACCATTGCAAGTTATAAAAAAAACAGTTATAAATTATGTAGTTGTTATGAATTAGACTCTAAGATTACTGCTCTTGATTTAGTGAATAATAGAATTTTAAAATACCTCATACTCTTAGCAGGAGTTACACTGCTTTTTTCTTTTGCATCCAATTCAAAGGTTTTTGCTGAAACAACCTTAAGTGAGAAAGCTATATCAATATTTACATCAGATACATGTGAATTCTGTGATGAACTAGAAACAGAATTGAAGAAAACGTATGAAGCAAGCTCATACTCACTAAAGAATATTGATAAATCCGAGGCAAATAAAACGGCATATCAAGTTGCTCTAGTAACATGCGGTAAGGAGAAGGGCACTGTACCTATGTTTTTGCATGAGGGTGCATGTATAAGTGGAAAAGAACAGATTCTAGAAGTCTTTAAGACCGTAAATTCTGCAAACGACCTGTCGAAATCCGTAGAAGCGGAAAAAACCAAAGTGACAACAGTTCAATCTGCACTAGATTTAATTACAAACGAGAAAGCTACTGATGCTTTAAGTGTTTCTGATTATATAATTGCGGCAATCCTTTTAATCCTTCTAATCGTTGCGGCTGTACTATTTATCAGATCAAGAAAGTCTACGAATAAGAATTTGAAACTATTTAGCGCAATTGCCTCATTTGTGGTACTAGCAAGTTTCTCAGGTTTTCTATTTGTAAAGGTAAATGACATAAATAATCTATCGTCCACAGGTGCAGAAGCCGCAGGAAAAGCAAAAAATTGTTTGGAAAGTAATACCTGTAAAGACTGGAATGAATTTGTGAATGCAAAGTCAGAAAATGCTAAAAACGAAGGAAGACATGAAGATGCAAAAGAATGGAAAGAGAAAGAAGTAGACCAAAAAATACTTGACCAACAGATTGCAGCTCAGAATAACGCATTGGTTACAGCAATTGAAGCAAATAAGAATGAGGCCTATTGTCAAGATTTAAAACCCGGAGAAAAGTGTACCTATGCGACATTTCTAAGAGAGGTTCAAGTTGGTAAAACAAGTAAAGAATATCTATCTGCACTTTACGGAACATTTAGAGATAGTGACAAAGATACTAAAACAAAACTAGGTGGATTAGTCGCTCAAGCGATTGCAGATTATAACGAGATTCAAAGGAAGAAAGCTTACAAAGGATTTGCCGATGATATTTGTACTGATGCTGAACTTGAACAGGAGAAAGAGAAGAAGGCTGATGATGAGACTGGGGGTACGAGTAACTGTGTCACCCCAACTAAGGTTGAAGAGATTGCAAAAAAACTTAGAGAGAAATGTAAGGAATTAACTTCCAAACAACTTGAAGCAACATCAATCACAAATTGCTCAACAGCAAACCAATCTCTATTAATTCAGGAACTTGGCTTTAAGCTTATAAAAACAGACGAATTTACAGGACTTGGGGTCTATGTACCAACTGCTGAGTTAGGTTATATTCCAAAGGAACTTCAGGATGAATGTCTTGTCCCTACCTCTGGAGGAGCCTGCCCACAAGGCACTGCCACATGCGTATGTCAGGAAACTCCTACATACAGAGCTACGTGCGCTGCTATTGGTCAATCCTGTTACCAAGTATGTATTGCAACACATAATGTGTGTGAGAAAGACTGTTCCAGAACTCCACTAACTGAAATACCTCCAGAAAATCCACCAAGTGAAACTGCCTCCTGTCAGGAATCATGTAGTTCAACTGTACCTTGTACAGATGGAACCTCATGTGTAGGAGGGAAGTGTATAAATGTATCATGCCCAACAGAAGCAGATTGTCTATGTAACTCTACAACACCAATATGTGGAGATGGAGTTATAAATGCAAGCCCACAGGCTCCTGAACAGTGTGAACTTGGTAATCCTCCAGGAACTAGCTGTAGCTGGGATTCCTGTGATCAAAACTCCTGTACATGTCCCGATTCCAACCCTAACTGGGATATAGAAAAGTCCAGTGCTGTTGTCTGTGTAAATGAAGGAACAGTAAGCGCATATGCTCAGGTCAAATTTAATATATCTGCAACTTATATTAATGAAGATAATCCAACAGAGGTCGGTATTCTTGAAAGGGTTGTAGACAGACCACAGGGATACCTTGCAGGCTGGTTAGATACAGCAAGTATCAGCAATGGAGGAACGGCAACAACATCAGGAGGAACCGTGAGCGAAATAACGTGGGATTTAACAGGAGCTCTATCCCAATTCACAATCCCATCTGGACAGACTCAAATTACAAAAGATAACTTCCTTTCATACACATTCGTCGTTCCACAAAACTACTTTGGAAACTACGTAAATCTGGTAACAGGCTACCCAAATCAGGAGGATGACAATAATAGTTTCAGCTATACAAATTCAGTATTTATAAGCTGTGGTGGAGTCCCAACAACAGCAATCGGAGACTCAAATCTAGTCAAAGCAATCATAGGAATATTCTTGGTAGTAACTGGTTTAATGTTTGCATATTCACAGAGATCAGATGGTATTCTTCTTAAAATTGTTAACTCACCTGCATATAGCAAATTCTCAATACTGATGTCATCTGGAGAAAGAAAAGAAGAGCTAAAGAAGAAATACTTCGAGAGCAGAGTACTTAAGGGAGCAAGAAAAGAGAAGTAAAGGGAGATTATCTAATCCCTTTTAACAAATTTCCATCAAATACAGTTAGTTTTAGAAATGGTGCAAAGTTAAGCAGAGTCGCCTCTACATCTTTGTATATACCAAAAAGAATCAGTATACCCATGATAAGAACGACCCAACCAACAACCTGTTTAAATACACCGTTTGGATTAACAAACTTTCTTAGCAACCTATTTCCGAAGAAAGAGATGAATAGAAGCAGTGATGACATTCCAAGAATATAGATTGTGAGATATATAATCCCAATTGAAAATGAAACAGGAAGCATTACAGCAACTATATATGCATAAGTTGGACTGCAGGAGGTGAAGATAGGTCCAAGAGCAAAACCCAGAAACATATCTCTAACCGAAGTATCCTTCTTCTCTGAAATACCTGCTAAAACAGAGGAGGTGTTCTCAATTCCTAAAAAGTGCGATACTTTTCCCCAAAAAGCTGGGAATACTATAATAATGCCCTGTACTATTAAAATCCCCCCTGCAACTACCTCCCAAACCATAACTGGTATATCAATAAGAAAGGTTGAGGCTTTAAGCAGAAGAGTAAATATAAAGACAGATAGGCTAAGGGATGTAATAATCCTAAGCGGTTTAATTATGCTTACACCACCTTCAACACCCTTTAAAATGACCGGAAGAAAGGTAAATACACAGGGGGAAAGTACCGTAAGCACACCTGAGGTAAAAGCAACCGACATCAATAGTATACTAATTCCCATTACTCCTTTAAGGCTTCAATTATTTCATCTAATGTAAGGATAGAGTATAGACCATCAAACTTTTCTAGAAGTTCCCCCTTCTCATCAACTAGGATTAAAGTATGCTGGAGTGTAACTGAGTATTTCTTTTTAAGTTTTGTTTCAGTATCGTAGTCAACTCTAAGAATATTCAAATCCTTAGGAATCCTATTTATATTTAAAACCAAATCACTATCAAACCCCCTACATGAAGGACACCAGTCAGCGTAAAAGAAGAGAACGTTTGTTACATTTGCTTTAAGTTTTGTAGGAGAGTATGTAGTATAGGTTCCGACCTCATTTTCACTATCGTCAGTATTTTCAGGATTTACAACATCATCCTCAGAATTTTTATCACCCTCTGTAAGGGTGTCGGAGGACTGTTGCTGCATATCACTACTACTGTATATCCACCAGAAAAGACCTGACAACAACAGCGTCAGTACGACAAGTGCAAAACGCAAATCTCTACGTTTTCTTCTCATCATTCAATACTAGCATATGTCAGAGGAAACTTTAATTCTATAGAACTATAACCTACTACATTTTAGCTTCCAGTTGGCGAACCCTTGAAATCACCATTCTCCTTATAAGGTCTAAAGGTAAGGGTTTATCTAATGGAAATTGTACTGCACCCTTACTTGTTTTATACTCTGAAAGTTCCTTCTTAAATGACTCTATTGGGGAAGGAGTAGGGTAGAAGCCTATATGCTTTTTATATCCTGCGAAATGAACAAGATTTCCACCTAGTTTAAAAGTTGGCATTCCATAACTAATCGCCTCAATAGCATTTGGTGCAACCTCATGTACAATCTTACGAATTTCTACTAACTTTTCCTGCGTTTCCAGAGGAAAGTCTTTAATATATTCATCTATTGATAAATACTTCTTACTTAAATCCATTTATTATTAGCAATTAATTAATCACTTAGATTATACAGTAAGGGAGTGTTTCTAGTCTGCTCCCTTTAACCTTTTTCTAAAGATCTAAAGCCTGTATAATCTCGCTATGAGTACCTATGCGAATAATGAGACCAATACAATAAGCCCTGAAATAGCAGCAAAGATTGAGTCCCTCTCAGAGAAAGGTCAAGTCCTTATTGCCACCTTCCCTCAGGAAGCTGTAATTTCAACCATAACCAACGACCGGAATGTGAAAGAAATAGTTACTGATAAAGAAGCATGGGAAACCCTCTTTGCAACACTACCTCGAAAAACTTTCGAAAGGTTTGTAAACGACATCTATAACAATTCAAGGGAATTTCAATTTGAGCTAGAGAGAGAAGAATACAAAGGCCCTAGATTTAAATTCCCAGAAAAAATAAATACACCACAAGATATCTCAACAGTGTTTGGTCAAAGACTACAGGAGAAACTATATGGAATTGAAACTGCAAAACAAATATCAGTAATTATTTCAGAAAATAATCCAACAAAGATCTGGATTATTACCTATGGAAATTATGATCCAAATGTTTCAGCCATAAGTATTGAAGTCATGGAGGAAATTAAAGTAAATGAGAAAACGTACAAGAAGTATGAATATCAGATAGAAAACATTCTCGGATTTCCAGAACATATGCAAGTTATTGACACATTTGGTAGAAAAATTCTTAACAGAGCCAAACTACCAAAAGAACAGACTCCAGCAGAAGATTACTCATTCATTGATTCCCTAGAGCCAGAGCCAAGAGAAGCAAAAGATAATCTTAGAAGTGAAAAGTACTCAAGAGAGGCAATTGCATTTAGAAGGAAGATGGAAGATGCAGATAAAGTCATGAGGCAAGAATTGAATTTAGAGAATCTTGATGAAGTTAATTATGTATCTCAAACATTAAGAAGATTTGCAAAAAGAGTAGGAAGAGATAGATTGATGACAGATATAAGTGAACTACGTAAATTATTTTCCGATTATATTGTTGATGCTAACTTTCCTTTTTCTCCGATATCTCTTGGACATAAGTTGCCATTTCCTGAAGAAACAGTCCTACGTGACATCGTCCTTAAATCAGGCAACAAGGAGCTTCTTAGGCTTCTGGATGAGACAGAATATGAAACACAACTACCTTTCCCCTATGATAATAAACCTAAAGTGACAAAGGTAGGTTTTCTAAGCACTCTCATTACCCTCCTAAACGTTGAAAGAGCATACACTTCGGCAGTATCATTCTATCCGTGGAATAGCACAGGACCTGAACCGTTTGTAAGTTTAATAGATGTCTTCTGGTTTTCTTTCTCATTTTCAAGATTAAAAAAACATCACGAAGCAATTGGCAGATTAGCAAGGAAATATAATAATAAAAAGTCAAAAGCATATGCCCAATCAATTCGGAGAAAAAGAGGAGCCTTTGTAGAACAGAATGTAAAAGATTGGGATCTGCTTTTTGCAACTACAGAGGACGTTCCAATCCCATCAAGAATACTAAAGAACTTCAATAACCCTGATCCACTTGAAAAGTATCTTTCTGCAAGTAGTAAAGAAGGTCTAATCGAGATAGCCAAAAGAATTAGGAAGTTAGAAGACTCCCCATCTGAACTCTTTCTCCTACTTTGGAAAACTCTTAAGTGGGCACAACCTAGCCCTTGGCATCTACATACAGACTCCCTTGATAGAAGAGAGTTATCTGATGAACGCACTATAAATATTAAAGATAGGGAATTAACGGATGCACAGATGAGATTAATATTAAACGGTGAAAGTTTCAAGGGAACATCTCACCTGCTTACTGGCTACGAAAACGAAATATCTGAAGTTGTTGTGGCAAGACTTTTAAGAGCTGCGGACGAGATGAATCATGGGGAAAACATAACTCTTCAACAGATATATGAACAAGCTAAGAAGTATCTGGAACAAGTGACTCCACAGATGCAAAGCAGCAAAGAGTCAGTAAAGGAGTTTAATAGTGTAATAAAAAGGATACCGCTCAAGAAGTTAGTCAAATATATTGATAAACTACCCCTCACTGCGAAAAATATTGTGCTACACAGACTCGGCTATGATGTAACCATGCATTCAATTGGAAAATCAATTGAATCCGCAATAAATCAAATTTGTAATAATAAACCGGGACTATACTACCATACACTTCAACTCACAGCAGAAGTTTTAGGCTCCCCACGGAGTAAGGCGAAATTCTCGAAACTTTCTAAATTAACTGAAGAGAACGATAAGAGAATTGAGAAGTATATTAGAAACCTTGATATGTAAACAAACCTATAATATAATCTGCCATGACAAATTTTGTAAAAGCAATTTCAACGGAAATACCTGTTCAAAGATGTAATAGTACAATTAATATTGGTACCAAGAGAACAGAGTAATGTACCCTTACCACAAAATAACAATTGAAGGTCCAGAGGGACAAGATAGTAAATGGGAATTTAGTGCACCAAAAGGAGATGGTTTTCCTGATAAAGAAACTCTTACAGGAATACAACGGGAAGTAACACGGATTTATACTGAAATGAGTGCCAGACCATACTTTTCTGATGATGAGCTTAAACATTTACCTGGTCTAAACGGTGTAATCCCAATTAACCTTATCCCTGGAGCTCAGGCCTACCGGCTTTCAATTGATAAGACAGTAGGACATATGAAGAGTTGCTATAGTATAAATCATTATTATCCCTATGTATCATTCGCACCTAGTGCCTACCTCACCGTAAAACATGAGATACCAGGTAGAGCAAAGTTTTCGAACTGTAATGTTGAAATATTTACTTACATAGACGATTATCCTAATAATGTAGCTCAAAGCCTGTTTGTAAATCTAGATGAAGGACTTGATTCTAACTCTACACATCTTTCTCTTATCTTAGAAGGTGAGTATAAAGGAGATATTATAATAGAGGGGATTGATGTTCATAAGGCGATTGAAGAGATTGACACCACATTCCCAGAGTTGCACTTTAAAGATATAACCCGGGGTTACGTGAAGGACAAGACACCACATAGAGTAGGGGCATCACAGAAACAAACTCTTAGATTTTCAAGAGATAAACTTGATGAGGGAAAGGGAGATTATTTAGTCGCGTTATTAAGAAACTATGCCTTTTACGGTAATTTCGAGAAAGTATTGAATGAAACCGTGCTCTAGAATAATCTCTATACAAAGAGATCTTTCACCTGTAACCCTACGACGCAGTGCACTATAAGCCTACATTTTTCTTGACATGAGATTTCATAGCGGTAGAATTTATTATAATGCGGATGGTTATTGAAATTTCGTAAAACTAAATCTAAAACCAGCCCACCAATAGATAAGAGGTAATATTCACTACTTCTTGCCAGACTTCCATAAATTGTACGACGTTTAAAAGTGTATTTTATGCACTTTATTTAAATTTAAAAGAAAGGAGGTATAACAAATAAATTTGTTTCTATCTAAATTAATCTGACAGTATCATGAATAAGATACTCTCAAGTATATTAACAATCGCCGTTGTAGGAGCTTTAACGGTGGGTGCAACATTTGCAGTATTTAATGAAAGAGAAACTATAGCAGGGAACACCGTGGCTACGGGGGAATTTAACCTCACTTTAGATACATCTGAGGGGAAGCCATACAACATCCCAGATGCCTATCCAGGCTTTCTAGATGATTGGGAGTCTATTGATATTTCAAACGTAGGTCCCGCATCATTTGAGGCCTATATGAGCTTTGAAAAGACAGATGGAAGCAGTCCACTGTATAACGAGCTTACAATGAAACTAACAACTGCAGGTGAAGACGATACATGCAACACGGCAGATGTTGGTGAAAACTTAATTTACGAGGGAAAACTAAAGAACTTTGTCCCAACAACTTTAGTCAGTTCCCTTGATTTTTGGAGCGGTGCCACTGAGGAGGACAACTCAGGAACTCCAGCAGACAATGTTGCTGCAGGTACGACAGTTAGAATCTGTCAACAGTTAGGGGTTGCTGCTGATTCAGGCAACGAGATCATGGGAGAGAGCGTAGTCTTCTCAGAGATCGTTGATGCTGTTCAGGACAACGACTAACCGTGTGGAGGCTGCAGTCAGAATCTCCTGGCTGCAGCCGGAGGTCATTTAACTTTAGATTCTAAAGCATGAGTGAACTAACCGTAATAGAAGAAAAGAAAAGAAAGAATCCCTTACGACTCCTCCTATCACTCCTTTTTATACTTTTCATCTTCCTCCTCACCACTTTAGTTGTATCTGGGAGTTCACTACATATACCATACAGACTTTTTGCGGTTTTAACAGGTTCGATGAAACCTGTCATTCAACCTGGGGATCTAATAATAGTTTCAAAAGAAGAGAAATATACTGTGGGTGATGTGATTGCTTTCCAAACAGCAGAGGGAGAGTCCGAGAAAGTTGTGACGCACAGAATAGTTAAGTCCGAAGATAGCAATACACTGTTTACAACAAAGGGCGATTTTAACTCTGTTACAGATGTAGATAAGGTTGGGAAGGCAAATATTATAGGGAAGTATAGGTATAGGATCCCACTTCTGGGATATCCGATTCAGTTTATAAAGACACCAACCGGGGTAACTCTTCTCGTAGTTATTCCTTCTGTATTAATAATTCAGCATCACCTAAATAGAATAAAAAATGAGATATCGAAAAGGAAACTGACTCCAATGACGGCATAGGAATGCCAGAAGTGAGGAGCTTTACTCACTCCTGACATTTTATAATACCTCATTGTAAACATTTGGTATAGATATTTAACCAAAATCAATATGAAAAAGCTATCATTGAAAGGGAAAAGATTAAAAATGATTAGAGAGCAATTGAAAGCACGAGGGATAACAGACAAACGTGTCCTATATGCAATGAAGATTGTGCCTCGTGAAAAGTTCCTGCCTGTAAATTTCAAAGAGAAGGCATACGACGATGAGCCAATCCCTATTGGATTTGGTCAAACAATCTCTCAACCATATACTGTTGCATTTATATGCCAAAGCGCAGAGATTAATGAAGAAGATAATGTTTTGGAGATAGGGACAGGGTCTGGGTATGAGACGGCAATATTAGGTATGCTTGCAAAGAAAGTAACATCAGTAGAAATATTCCCCCTACTTGCCCTTGGGGCCGAAACAGCTCTAAAAGAGCTCAAATATAGAAATGTAAAGGTGTCGAGTGTTAATGGAGTAGAAGGATACCCAAAGAATGCCCCATACGATTGTATTATCTGCTCTGCTTCCATAATGGTTATGCCTGAACAGTGGGCACAACAGTTAGCAGAAGGTGGAAGGATCATATATCCTAAAACAACGGGAGTAACTCAGAAGTTAGTAAGAGTAACTAAAGTAAAGGGAAATCTCATTGAAGAACCCATTGGGGATTTTCTTTTTGTACCTTTAATCTATTAAGGGGTAGAGTCAAAGAATATTTGTTCTGAAGATATATTTCTTTACATATACCTAGAATGTTTCCTTAGAGCCCATTCTGGCAGCATTATTTCAATACCAAATTTCTCTTAATTGACATCTCCCCATGGCGTTAGTATATTTTATACATAATTAAATTTATATTTTATATTAATGAGAGTGAATAAGAACTATAAAGGATTCTCCCTTATTGAAATCCTTGTTGTAGTTGCCTTGATTATCATTTTGGCAACAATTACGCTTGTAGCAATCAACCCAGGAAAGAACTTCAGAGACACAAGAAATGCACAAAGAAGTGCTGATGTAACTCAGATTCTTAATGCTGTAACCCAGTATACATCTGAAGAGGGTAATTCAATTGGCGCATTCGGTACAATATCAACATGTACAGCCAACTGGAATGACGGTAGCGATATAGGAACTGCAGGTGTTGACCTTGGAGCAGTGCTCGTAGATGAGTTCATAGTTGCAATTCCTAAAGATCCTTCAAGTGGAACTGATGCAACAACAGGATATAAGATCTGTGTCACAACAGGTGGAAGAGTACAGGTAAGTGCTCCTCTAGCTGAGAATGGAAAGCAGATTGTTGTAAAGAGATAGTAACCGGCGAAAGCCTTTAATAAATAGTAAACCTATTTTCTATAGTAAACTGACCTACTATTATGGTTGACCTTCTAAAAGTCATTGATGAAGTTGGGAAAAAGAAACAAAACGTTTCAGATCTTCTGGACGTTATAGTGAAGGAGGCCATTGAGAGGAAAGCTTCAGATATACATCTTGAAGCAGTAGAGGGAAATAAAATCCTTGTCAGATATAGAATAGACGGAATGCTGAGAGATTTCATAACAATCGGGGATAACCTTGAAGAAAGTATTCTCTTCATTATAAAGGTTAGGGCAAAGCTCAGAACCGATATACACTTCACACCTCAAGACGGAAAGATCCTTTTCTCATTCCATAAAGATGATATAAAAATGGTAAGTGAGGAGGCTGCAAAGCAGATGGAAGAGGAGGAGCAGAAGAAAAAAGAAGATAAAACAGTGAAAGATAATGAAGTTAAGGTAGAAGAGGAAGTAAAAGAGGAAAAAAAGGATGAGAAGAAAGACGAGAGTGTAATAAAGAAAACCTTCAATGCTTTTGAGAATCTTAAAGATAGCTTTACCGAGAAGAAAAGTGATGATATTTATAGAGTAGATGCTCGTATCTCAATTCTTCCTGTCACTTTTGGTGAGAAGGTAGTTATTAGGCTTCTCGCTCAGACAAGTAAAAGTTTCGGTCTTGCAGACCTTGGATTTGAGCCTGCCGATCTTGCAAAAGTAGAATCTAGCTATAGAGAGCCTTATGGCCTTATCCTTGCAACAGGACCAACAGGAAGCGGTAAAACTACGACCTTGTATTCAATACTAAAGATACTAAACACAAGAAAGGTCAACATTACAACAATTGAGGATCCTGTTGAGTATAACATTGAGGGAGTAAACCACATTCAGATTAATGAGAAGAGTAATCTAACTTTTGCAAACGGTCTGAGATCCATACTTAGACAAGATCCAAATATTATTATGGTCGGTGAGATTAGGGACACAGAAACCGCGCGAATCACAGTAAATTCAGCTTTAACAGGACACTTGGTTCTTTCAACCATTCACGCTAATGATGCGATAAGTGCAATACCAAGACTCGTTGACATGGGAATTGAACCGTTCCTAATAGCCTCAACTATAAACATAATCATAAGTCAAAGACTTGCAAGAAAACTCTGCGATCACTGCAAGGCAGAATATAGTGTGAATTCGGATGAGAAGAATAAGGAGATTCTTAAGTTCCGCCCTGATGTAGAGAAATACGTAGGGACTTCGCCTAAATTGTACAAAGCCGTTGGATGCAGCAAGTGCGACGACACAGGATACTCAGGCAGAATAGGATTATATGAAGTTCTAAGAATGAGTAAAGAAGTAAGAGATACAGTGATAAGCCAGCCAAGTACAGACGCAATCCTTGCCGCAGCAAAGAAAGGTAACTTTAAATTAATGATTGAGGATGCTGTAGATAAGCTAAAATCTGGGGTAATTGACCTAGAAGAGCTTGTCAGAGTAATCGCAATAAAAGAATAATGGCGAAAAAAGAACCAAAAACAGAAGCTGAAAAAAAGAAAGAGAAAGAGCTAAGACAGCTTAAAGGGATTACAATCTCAACCTCAAATCTTCTAATCTCCATAAAGTCTTTTGCTGCGCTACTTAGAGCAAGTATATCTCTTTCAGACGCAGTACAGACGATGTCAGAGCAGTCCAACGATAAGAACCTAAACAGAATCTATGCTTTCATGCACAGAGAGATTGAAGAGGGGTCCAGTCTTTCCAAAGCTATGAAACTTTTCCCAAAGATATTCCCAGAAACAATGGTTTCGGTTGTTGATGCAGGGGAGAGCGGAGCATCGTTGGAAAAGAATCTACTATTCATTGCAGAAACAATTAAGAAATCTTACGAGTTGAACAGGAAAATGAGAGGAGCTCTTATATATCCCTCAATCATTATTACCCTTACTCTTCTAGAATTCACTGGCATGATTTTTATAGTACTTCCCAAGATGGAGGAGTTATATAAAAGTTTTACCAATGTACCTCCCCTTACAATATTCATCATGGAGAAAGCTCAAGCAATTAGAGACAACTGGCTAACCATATTCGCAATTGCCCTTGCGATACTAATAACCTTTATAATTTTCTTGAAAACCAAATACGGGAAGTACTTTACCAGCTGGGTCTCAATTAACTTCCCAATACTAAAGAACCTCTTTATAAGCAATATACTGGCTTCATTCTCAAGAACCTTGGGGGTACTCCTTGCAAGTGGATTACCACTATCCAAAGCCATGTTAATAGCGGCAAACACCATGAACAATCAAATCTATCAGAAAATACTAATGGTCATCCATAAAAATATAGATGATGGGCAGAATATGGCAACCTCTCTCTCTCAACATGGGAATTATTTCAATAAATCTTTTATAAAGATGGTTGAGATCGGAGAAATCAGCGGAACTTTAGAAGAAAATATGATGTACCTTCACGATTATTACTCAGACGATGTTACAGAGATGAGTAACAACATAGTTACCTTAGTAGAACCACTACTTTTAATTCTCGTCGGTATAATAATTGGATTACTGGGTGTAACAATCCTAATGCCAATTTATCAATTGATGGGAAGTATTAATGAGTAATGGAAGATATTATAAACAACTGAAAGGCTTTTCCCTTCTCGAAGTCCTTATGACAATGGGAATTCTCCTTATGATTACGATTGTTGTATTCCCAATCGCCATAAATAAGGCAAATAAGGCAAAACTTGATAGCTATGCAGAACAGCTTTCTGCTGACATATACTTCCAACAGCAACGAAGTGCGAACCGAAATCTAGCAGAGGGAATCAGACTGCAAGCCAATGGATATTCACTCTTTGATGGAGCAAGCTACTCAACAGCAACTGAAGTCGAATCCAAATCGTTTCCTGCTAATATACGAATGCATACAATATCCCTAACGTCCGGGTCAGAGATTCTATTCTCTCAGGGAGAATTCAAACCTACAACCTATGGAACGGCAATAATTACCGATGGAACATTTTCCACAAGAATATATATAAATGCAGAAGGACTGATAGGTTATGAAGATTTATAAAAAGAACAATAATAAGGGATTTGGGCTTGTGGAGCTGGTACTTGCTATTGGTATTTTTGCAATAATTGCTTCAACCTTAATGCTTTTGGTAGTTGATTCTACGCGAACTTTAGAAAATACGAAAGCAAGAACAAAAGCTTCTAATCTCACAAAAGAGATTAACAGTACATTAATTATGCTTAAATCAAAGTCCTGGTATAGCGTAGCTTCACATACTAATACAGGAATTAAACACTTTGAAATAACAGGGGGAGAATACCAAATTGTTAATGGACAGGGTGAAAAAAATGGCTTTACCTATACTATCGAAGTTCTCCCTGCACATAGAGACAATAATGGGGTCCTTGTGGAAAGCGGAGGGACAGTAGATGCACACACAAGGTTAGTTCAACTAAATATAGAATGGACAGATTCTTTGGAGAAAGTTCATAGTATTTCACCTATGATATATATAAACGACTGGGAAACTAATTCCATTGTATATACAACCCATGATGACTTCCTCCTAGGTACACATAGCTCTACGATGGCAGCAAACTACTCAGGCGGAGAGATTCGTCTTCAATCTATGTTCTATGCTGACTGGTGCAACCCAACCCTTAGTATGACCTCACACGACCTTCCAGGCCAAGGTATTGCTTCAAACGTCTCCGTGTACGGTGAAGAAGTTCATATGGGAACCGGAAGTAATTCATCAGGAATATCCTTCATGAAGGCTACGGTTGCCGGTGAACCTCCAACTGTTACAGTTAACGGCACAATCGATGGTTATAAGGTAAACGATGTCTTTGGCATAGGTAACTATGCAGTACTCGCAACTGATAATAACGCAAAAGAAGTAGTGATTTATGATATTACAACGTCACCATTTACAGAGGTAGGATACTTTAATGCTACAGGCGTACAGGATGCTAACTCCGTATTTGTGCTAGGGAATAGGGGGTTTGTTGCCCATGGTAATTCTCTAAGTATCTTCGATCTCTCCTCATATACTGGAGAGAGAGCATTAATTAGGTCATCAAATGTTGGTGCAGCCACGGATATCTTTGTGGAAGGAGTTTACGCATATCTAACATTATCTGGCAACAACAATCAATTCGTAATATATGAATATAATGACTCAAGCATTACATTAAGAGGAAATGCAGACCTGAATGATGCAGACGGTACGAGTTTGTATATATCCACAGTGACAAATAGAGCTTACGTTACAACTACAATAAATATCGCGGATGAGTTCTTCATCGTGAACATAAGTAATAAAGTTGGTGCATTACCTGTAATCAGCTCATTTGACACAGGTGAAATGAGCCCTAAAGCAGTTGCCTCTATAGACAATCGAGCTATCATTGCAGGTACAAATGGGGAAGAGTATCAAGTACTAGATATTACAAACGAGGGAGCCCCAAACAAATGTGGAGGACTTCAGATAAATACAGGCGTGAATGCCCTTGCTCTGGTCAAGCAAGGAACAAATCATTATACGTATGTAGTCACGAAGGATTCAACCTCAGAATTTAAAATTATAAGAGGAGGTCCAGGAGGAGGAGGGGCGGATGGGAATGGATATCTACCAAATGGAGAATACCTCTCTCCAATATTTGATTCGCAGTCAACAACCTCCACTTACTTTATTTTAGGACTAACAAGCACAGTTCCTTCAGGCACTACCCTTAAAGTTCAGATTAGGGTTAGCATTAACTCTGATATGTCAGGCTCAACTTGGTTAGGTCCGGATGGTACAGCTACTACATACTTCACAACTACTAATGTATATACCCTTCCCTCCGGAGTTACAGGAAGATATCTTCAATACAAAGCGGAATTAATCTCTGATACCGTATCAACACCATTACTTGAAGAAATTGTTATAAACTATGAAAAATAAACTAAAGGGAATAACTCTGCTTGAGACCTTAGTATATCTAAGTCTTTTTTCCGTCATTATATTAATGATACTTAACTTCATGCTGGCGACACAGGAAAGTACACTCAGGACTGAGCGTAAAAGGATCGTCCACCAGGCAAGCGAATTTGTGATTCAACACCTGACAGATAGTTTCCACAAAGCTCAATCTATTGACAGCATTAATAGTGTGTTTGAAAACTCAAATGGAAAGCTACAGATACGATATGAGACTACTACCGGAGTGTATGAAATTGTAAACAACAGACTACAATACAATGGAGTTCCAATAACACCTCCGAACACGTCCATAACTCAATTTATACTTACGCCTGTTTACGATAATGACAATACAATAATAGGTATTAATACGGACATACTCCTTGTTTTGAATAAAGACAATTCAATATCATTACCAATTAACATGTTATTTACACTTAGATGAGAGGTTATGTAGCCCTGACATGCGTACTAATAATGATTCCATTACTTCTCTTAACAGGGGTAAGTTCTCTATATGAAAATATTACTCTCCTCTCTATCTCAAAGATGAATTACGACTCTCAAGTGCTTAAATCTAACTCTGAAACATGTATCGAAGAGACTGTATATGCTCTAAAGAGAGATACCGCATTTACTGGAAGTAAAATATTTAATGGAGAAGGATGGACATGTACAGTTACTATTGAAAATAAAGGAGGAGATCCAACAATTAAACTATTAACCCTTACATCTTCAGATGGGAATGGAATTGAAACTATATCTAAAAAAGAACTGAATACAAACCTAAATCCTTTTGAGCTAAAAAATATCGAATGAAGAAGCGAAGTCGTTTAAAATTAATATTTATTAATCTCTTTATTCTTTCTTCCGCTGTTAGCACTTACTTTTTTTTCACAAATATAAGTTCTACCTTAGTAACAACTATTTCATTTCTAATCTTTATTTTCACTCTAGCTTCATTACTATACCTTTCTTATTACGATCTGCTAAAAATGGAAGTCCAAAATTCAGTTTCGTTACTCCTTCTCCTCTTTTTCCTCCTTCTCAACTTACTTCCGTTCCTCTTTCTCGGTCCAGAAAAATCTTTTCAAATTACAAAATCTCTAACCTACATTCCCTACGATAATCTCCTCGCAGCTCTAATACTTGGGGGAGTATTTCTCCTTACGGTTATACTATCTAAAGAAACGCTTCTAGGACTCGGAGATGTTAGAATCGTAATTGCCATTGGCCTTATAATTGGAGTAGGGAATCTATGGCTATGGTTAAACATAACCGTGTTCTCAGCACTTTTTTACGGACTACTCATTGCATACGAGAAGAGGGTATTTAAGGGCCTAAAAATACCTTTAGTTCCCTTTATGGTTTTAGGAACTATAATTGTATTGCTTTTTAGATTATAGGTAGGAGACAACAGTCAATTATTCAGACTCAAGAAAAAGCCTCTTTGCATTACCATACATATAGCCTTCCCTATATTCTTCGGGTAACATCTTCAAAAAATCGTCTGAAAAGTCTACTAACACTTCATACGTATCATCACTAAAGTGCCAATCTGAAGAGGCATCTGTTCCCCACATTACTCTTTGCGGTGCGGCCTTAATAACAGGAAACCACTCCTCATAGCTACTCTTCAGTATCTTCTCCCTATTCTTTTCAAACTCGGACTTGAAAGTTACCTCACCACCAGGGGAATACATGAGGTTTGACCTCTCCATGGAAACACCCTTCTGTATAAGCAGAGAGGCTGTATCTAAAGTGAAGAGAAGATTCTCATATTTTGAAAGCAGTCCAGGAAGTTCACTGCTCAATTCTGGACCGTGTAATAGGAGTTTCGCTTTTGGATAGAGTGTGAGAATCTCCTCAAGCTGAGAGACCTGTTCAGAACCTCTTAAATGAAACATAATGTAATACTCATTCTCTTGGGAATATTTAAAAACTTCTTTCCAATTTTCATCTAATAGTGAGCTCTGTTTAAACGGATCCCTATAGAAGGCGAATTCTCCATGCCCTTTAAAGAAGCTTCCTGTATTTGACCTAACCTTCTTTATATTATCAATATTGGCATCTTGTGCTGTTTTAGGAGTTATAAAGAAGTATGGAATTATCCTATTAAGATTTCCATTGTAATCCTCAGTTAAGATTTCGAAACTATCTTTAGGATCCTCTGGATCTACATAGATAAAAGCAAGTGAGCATCCAACATTATTATCATCCATCCTCCTCTCCAGTTCTGAGAATGCGACCTCAGTTTCCAAATGTAAATGAGTGTCAATCCAACTACCTTCTGGACAATTCGATGTACTAACTAGGTTCTTCTCGTTATTAAAAGATGGTTCATCGGATGCAAAGTACTCTTTGGAAACAAGAAGTATGCCTAGAAGTAAAACTAATATAAAAGCATATGTTTGGGGACGAACCTTAAACTGTTTACTACTCATTTTCTTCATAATTAGTTTAATTCTTTAATGCTAAAGTAGTTTGAGATGAAATGCAAACAGAGATTACTTTACATTTAAATGTTCCTGTCAATATAATGGAAACATCTAACTTCAATTACCGTTAATATGAAAATAGGATTTATAGGGCAAGGATGGATAGGAAAAAACTATGCAGACAATTTCGAAACAAGAGGATTTAACATCGTTAGGTATGGTGTAGAAGAAGAACATAGTGGGAATAAGGAGAAGATAAAGGAGTGTGACATTGTTCTCATTGCAGTACCAACCCCAAGTACCCCGGATGGTTTCGATGATTCAATTGTGAGAGAGGTTGTCGGCTTAGTCGGGGACGGTAAAATTGCAGTTATAAAATCTACAATAGTTCCAGGAACAACCGAATCTATTCAAAAGATGTATCCAAAAAAGTTCGTATTTCACTCACCAGAATTCCTAACCGAAGCCACTGCGAGATATGATGCAGATAATCCAGATAGGAATATTATTGGTATTCCAGTTGAGAGTGATGAGTATAGAAGAAAGGCAAGGGAGGTTATAGAAGTGCTTCCTAAGGCCCCATACGAGCTTATATGCGCAGCTAAAGAGGCGGAACTAATTAAGTATGCAGGAAATGTTTCCTTTGTGTTTAAGGTCATGTTTTTCAATCTCCTTTATGATGTAGCTCAGAAGGTCGGAGCAGACTACGAGGTAATTAAAGAGGGGATTGGTCATGATCCTAGAATTGGTTTTGTACACACAAGTCCTGTACACAAAACAGGTAGGGGGGCAGGAGGTCATTGTTTCATTAAGGACTTCAAAGCATTCATGGACGTCTATGAAGAGAAGGTAGGAGGTGAGAAGGGAATGAATGTACTAAAGTCCTTGGAAGATATGAATCTTGAACTACTTATTAGTTCGAATAAGGACCTAGACCTGCTTGAAGGTGTATACGGAAAAGAGATTTTAAAGAAGTAGATTCTATTTTTTAGAATAGTCAGGGGCTATATATGCAATATATGAGACAAACTCAACTATTAACCATGATATTAGTGAGTATATAACAATTGCAAATAGCGTAGAGAACTCTAATACCATTCCTCTATCAATTACAAATGGTGTGAAGATATTTCTAAAGGGGTCAAGAAGGGAAGTGGTTGAGTCATATATAAAAGCTGTGAAACCAGCTCCTGGGTTAGCTCCAAGTAATCTTAGAATAAAACGGAGAAGTAGTCCTGAAATAACTAGTCCAAAAACAAAATTAATAATACCTGTTAGCAGGTACACCATCCGAGATCTATACGTTTGCATATGACTATTAATTTAAAAAATTAAATAAGTGACGGTTATTTAATCTTTAAATTCAGTGGGGGAAGCTAGGCCTAAATCCATGCTCAGGAACAAGCTCTATATCAAAATTGTATAACTATAGGGCCGTAAAATCAAGTGCGCCAACATCTATTGCAACAATCTCCCTTTTTACAAATGGTTTATCTAATTCCTCTAACTGATAGTTAAGTGAAAGAAGGTTATCCTCTTTCTCAATGAAACTTCTTAAGAATAATGTAGCACCACTTACCTCAGTACTATCAACTGTAATTCCGGGAAATCTATTTACCTCAAGTAAGTAGGGTAGGCCAGTATTCTTATCTATTACAATATCAGACCTTGACCAATCTAACCCTAGGGCTTTGCTAGCATTTATAGCGATATCCTTAACATTCTGTGGTATTTCCTCAACTGTGACAAAGTCCTCAGTAGCTCCAACCTTACTATTGTTTCTGAATTCACCTTTTTTAGGAGAACTCCGTTCTCCTGATACAACTTCATTGTTTGCAACTAGAATTCCCCAATCGTAGTTATTTGGAATGAATCTCTGAAATATATATTTTATATCTACTTTCCTCTTGTTAATACTTTCAACTAATTCCTCTCTTGAACTAATATATTCGGCATTCTCGCCACCACAGCCTTTACTATCTTTCATAATCATTGGATAACCACAGGTATCTTCAATCCTCTTAATATTAGATAGAAGTTTTGAATTTTCAATGTAGTATGAATCTGGACAAATAAGTCCCTCTAATACAAAACTCATTAGATCTGTTAGTTTTGATGAGCTATTCTCAACGTATGTTGTATATACTCCATGGAAGTCTAAATAGTTCTTTACAGCAACTGCGAGATCTCTAGATGACCAGTATGAGGAGAGCCAGACATGTGAGAAACTTTTAATATCTCTCTCATTATGGAGTATAGACACCTTATTATTTTTGAAAATGAACTCAATGGATGAGTAATAGGCCTTGGTTAACTCGACAGGTATCTCCCTTACAATATTCTCAATATTTTCAATAGAGGGCAAGACAAGTAAACTGATTTTCTTTTGAGACATAAGTATACTGATTAAGTATTCGTAAAGGAATTGAATCGAGGGATATCTTTTACACTACCATTATACAGAAGATATCAATATAAAGCCATTTCTTAGATTAAAGGAATGCAATAGACATTCTAAGGTACTATTAAGGTACTATTTAGCGATTTATCTTTTCCTTTCTTTATATTACAATCGCTCTATGTTAGATAAATATATTATCTTTGGAATACTTTTAATCTCCTTACTCATAATCCTCCTTCTTCTATTGGAGATTACTATCTTCTTTATAATAAATGATTTTTCAGTACCTACTAAATCTCTTCCAAAAGACATTCATAATATACTAGTGATCTACCCTCATCCTGATGATGAAATCCTTACAACGGGGGGATTTATAAAAAAGTACTCAAAGGATAGAAATATTACCTGGGTTATTCTTTCAAAAGGGGAGAAGGGAACCCCAAATGGTAATGTTGACCTTAATTTAAAAGAAATACGTTCAGAAGAAGCAAAGAAGATTTCAAAACTCCTTAATGTTAAGACTTTTACGCAATATGACTTTGAAGATAATGGAATGGAGAAGCAGAGAGATAATTTGGAGAAGGAAATCATTAAAATAACTGAATCATATCAACCTGATTTAATAATTACATACGATCTCGCCGGACTCTATGGACATCCAGACCATATTGTTACCTCTGAAATAGTTACAAAGATTGCAAAAGAAAAGAATATTAAACTATGGTATGCATCTAATTCAAAGAGAGTACTTGATATGGCTTCCTTACCAGAACATATGGCAAAGGATCCTAAATTCAAAGAAAAGAGAAAATATCCTAATATGAAGATATTCGTAGGATTAAGCGGAAGCATAACTAAAAGCCGGGGAATTGCAATATATAAGAGTCAGAAGCAATCCTTTACTTCTGCCTACCCGGTAAAGTGGATACCACTTCCAATATACAACTTACCTATGGTTTTTGAGTATTTCTATGAAGAGTAAGCCGTTGGCTCCATAAGAATTCCATTATTGGATACATATGGTACTGTACACTGACTACTGTTAAAGCAACATGGCCTTCTATCACCTGATCTAAGTTTTGAGCATGCAACTAGAATACGTTTCTGCCTTGTTTGAGGATTTTTTGTAGCCCTTATCCAACGAATCCACTCCCAACGAGCAAATGGAGTTATATCAATCCATGTAGCATATGCTTTGGAATCGGAAGCTAGAGCTTCCTTTAAATCTAATGGTACTTTTGGTTCTGACCAATCTCTTGATTGTTCTAAAACTACTTCAACGGTATCTCCAACTTTGGCTTTAGCAGCTTCCCGCATTACCTTATCAACCTTAAACCAATGGCTTCCTTTACCATCTGGTTCCAGAGCGGTTTGAAATCTAAAGCCATTAATGGTTCCTTCAGTCATGGCCAACCCTCTTGATGAAAGTTTCTCACTTGAACTCTTAGGCAATCGAAGAAGTGTCCACGAACCAATTTTAAATAGCTCTGACTTAAAAGTAATAGTAGGCATCTTTTCTTCTTTCTTGCTCTTTTTCATATTTACATTATATCAAGTCTCAATTATTAAGTAACGGGAGTTTTGATAGAATGTAGATATAAACAATATGATTATTAAACTATGACAGAGTTAAAAACAAAAGTTAATGATGCAAGTGTAAAGGATTTCATAAATACTGTTAAAGATGAACAGATGAAGAAAGACTCATTAGAACTACTGAAAATATTTGAGAGCATAACGAAGGTGAAAGCGAAGATGTGGGGAAGCAGTATCATTGGCTTTGGACAGTATCACTATAAATCCGAGAGAAGCCGTCAGGAAGGCGATTGGCCACTTACGGGATTCTCACCAAGAAAAGATAACCTAACACTATATGTAATGCCTAGCTTCGGAGTTTTAGACGATCTTCTTAAAAAATTAGGGAAGAATAAAACGAGTGTAGGATGTCTATATGTAAAAAGATTGAGCGATATAAATATTGATGTACTTAAAGAGATAATTAAAGTTTCTTTTGAAGAAGCAAAGAGAAGATTCAATAACTCCTAACACCTATTAATGGTGCTCCTGAAATTCAAGAGCACCATTGTAACCATAGCCGAAGTTACTTCAAAATGAGATCTGTTGCTACACCAACCTTTGAAGTTAAAGCCACAGATAGGGTAGTAGTGTCTGTACTTGATACACTACTAAACTTTATAAGACTTCCTAGTTCAGAAATAGGCTTTGAAGTGGAAGCATTTGTTTGTAATACATAGCTTCTATTTTCATATGTAAATAATACTAGATAATCTCTGACACTTGATTTTTCCAAAGTCTCTGGGGATACATTAGGATCGTCACCAGAACCTGGCTGCTCGAGAGTTTCTTCCTTTAGTGAATAGACAGTGGCGCTAACGTCCTTACCATCGATAAAAAGGTTAACCGTTCCTTTGTTCTCAGCATATCCACTATCATAGTACATGGCTTTCAAAAGAGCCGAATCACTATACTCTTTACTATATTCAGAGAGTGCTATCCATGAATAATCAGTTGCTCCTTCTTTAGAGTAGGACAGTTGTAATGCGGCATTCAAACTCTCATCATCTATGTAAGGTGCAAACATATCCTTAGATTCGTTATACAACTTTTCACCGTATGGTTTAGATGAATAGAATGCACGATCGATTAAGTTCTTCTGATAATCAGGAACTACGCTAACATAGGCACTACTTACTGATTCTAGCTCATACCCAGTTGAGTTCACCTTGAGAACATCTAAATTATTCTGTTTCAAGTAATCGATTACTGCCTTAGTATAATCGTATTTAGAGACATCATATGTCTTTACAGGTACACTGAAAGAAAATTTGAAATTACTCTGTACCTCACTTAGATCGACTGTCTTAGTAGTATCTTCAGTATTTCTTGTGTACAACCTGTTACTTTCATCAGTATTTGTAAGGAAGATAGATTCTTCTACAATTTCATATGTTTTAGCATCTGCTAAAGCTACGGTTACTGATTTAGTATCCATATCCAAGGAAACAGTATCTTTGTCAGTTATTTCACTACAACCGATATTGTAGCTCCACTGAATCTTGTAGTACTCACGACCATCTCTAGTAACAGTATCTATAATCTTAGCATCATCTCCAAATCGCGCAATCCCAGGATCTGCAATGGTTGTTGGCTCTTCATCCTTGATAACAGGAGCATCATTAACAGTACCGGTTGCGCCTGAATCAACGGATTCACTTTCCAATAGGTTAGCTATCTTTTCTACATTAGTAGTATGAACTGCATACTGTCCCCCTTTGTATGACCACTGTTCATCCTTTACATTTAAATTGTAATCATAGATGTCGTCACCAATATAGACAGTATATTTAGAATATGTAGCAACCCACTCTTTTTCATCTATAAAGTACTGATATGTTTCATCTTTTGTAACACCGCCCTGATAAGGGAGCGCTATCCTACACTTTGAAGCGCTTGGTCCTTCATTATATGTTGTAGTGGTCTTTCGATAGTTATAATCTCTATTCATTGCTTCAGGGGCTAGCATCATATCTGTACTCTCAGTTGTAGCGCTGGCTGATTTTGCCATATCATAGGCACTAGAATTTCCAGATGGATTACGTAAGGCAATCTGAGCAAGAATATTCTGCTCTTTTTTCTCTGCTGGAGTTCGAATATATGTATCGTACGCATAGTACGATGCACCTCCCGATACGCCGACAAAGAGTATTGCCCCAAGGGTTAACACCCCAAACTTAAGGGGGTTTGACGGTATTTTCATAAATAGTTGGGAAATAAAATTATTATGAGGTGTATCATTTTGAAACTCAGATATAACCCTTTTTTCAAGCCCTTTAACAAAGGCTCTATTTGGAGCTGCAGACTCTTCAAATATATTTTTAAGGGTTTGCTCATCGTTTCTCATAATTGTTCCTCTATAATATTAGTTGTTTCTTCTGTACACTTAGTATCTTCCGTAGTGTCTTAAAAGCTCTTTTTTGAGTTGTACTTACATAATTTTCGTTCTTTCCAAGTTTCTTAGCAATCTCTTGTATCGAAAGTTTCTGTATAAATCGAAGTTCCATTACTATACGTTGGCTATTAGGGAAGTATGGAAGGAGTTTTGAAAGCATAGCTGTGTAATCATGTCCGTTATCATCAGCTTCTTCCTTCTCTGAAATATCCTCAAATCTTTCATTATTAACAGATACTTCGGGTGATTTATACTTTCTTCTTAAGTATGAGTTAAAGACATTTCTGGCGATACCTTTTAAATATGCATCTACGGATTCTATCTCAATCTCATTGTTCTGTTTTGCAAGGATTAGAAAGGTCTCACTTGTTAAGTCTTCAGCTATATCCCTATTTAGGGTTTTGAAAAAGAAGAACTTATATAGTGAACTAATGTTGTTTTTATATATCTGTTTAAGATTTTCAGAGTTCATTACAATTTTCACTATATCGTTTAACTGTTGATTTTACAAATTGAGTAATATAGGAAAAAAAGTTATGAGGAATTCGACAATCTTCTAACTGATTATAGGCAGTACCACACTGAATTTTGCTCCCTTACTGCTCTCTTCTAATGTAATATCACCTCCATGTTTCTGAAATATCTCTTTTGAGATAGCTAAGCCTAAACCTGTTCCCCCTGTTTTCCTCGACCTGGATCTATCCACTCTAAAGAATCTTTCAAATATCTTCTCCTTATACTTCTGACTAATTCCATTACCGTCATCCTCTAATATAACAACAACTTCTTTATCCCCCTTTGAATGTTCAATTGAGATATGAGAACCGTTAGAGTACTTAATAGAGTTCTCTATAATATTCTGGAATGCTCTAGTTACTAGCGTTGGATTCCCGTTTATTGTTATATCTTTACCCCTACGGAAATCAATCTTAAATCCATCCCTCTTAATTAAACGACTTGATATTTCGATAGCGTTATCTAACGTTTTATTAAGGGAGATTTTTTCAAACTTAATATCATTATCTACAAAAGAAAGAAGAAGAAGGTCTTCCGTAAGCTTGCTCATAAATTCAACCGAAGTTTTTGAGTCCATAAGGATCTTTTCTAATTCACCTCTCTTTAGCTCCCTATATTCCAGTGCATTATCTAAATTAGCATTAATAATTGCTAGAGGGGTTTTAATCTCATGGGATGCATTCTGTACAAACTCTTTCTGCTTCTCAAAAGAACTGGCAAGCCTGGAAGACATCGTATTAAAACTCTGTGTCAGTTGAGATACTTCATCCCCGTTATCTTCATACTCAATCTTTTCACCTAGATTCCTAGTTGTTTTACGCTTAATCTGTTCGTTAAGGTTTTCAATGGGTTTTAGAAGAATATCAGAAATTGCATATCCGGCTACAAAACTAAGAAGGGTTAGAGGGATTAGGGAGTACAGAGACACTCGCCTAATCTGCTCTAAATCATGTTCACGCGACAGCTTTACAATTTCATAGTCCCTATCTGAAAACTGGCTAAACCTAACTATAAAGGCATTACTTGGAGGAGCCTTTGGAACAATAACCCGAGACAAAGCCAAGTTAAATGTGAATATAAAAGAGCCACAGAACATGATTAGGATAACTGAGTAAACAAGGGTTAGTTTAAATTTTAAGGACTTGAATATCTCCATTTCAATTATTCACTTTTAATTGCTTCCACAGGTGAGACCTTAGCTGCACTCATACTTGGGATTATAGATATTATTAGAGAAATCGCAAATAATACCGCTGTATATATTAGTATGTTCCCCCAATTAGTATTCATAAAGAGGGTAGAATCTACGGTTGATACCACACTATACGATTGAGATACAGTATCCTTAATAAATTGGATAAACCATGTATTAACAAACACTCCTGTTACTTGGTTTAGAACATAGCCTAAGGCAACACCGAATATATATCCTGTAAGGACGTACATGATAGTTTGCGTTATAAACATCACAAGTATATTTATCTCAGTCATACCAAGGGCTCTAAATATACCAATTTCTTTAATTGCTTCGGAGATAAACTTACTCATTGTAAGTACTATAACTGAGGCAAGAAGAACAACGAAGGCAATCATAAACCACTGTGCAAGACTACCAAGACTTGATTGAAGCTTTGAAAGGACTTCAACCTGATTATTATCCTGATATGAAAATCCTGCTTTGTTAAGCTTAGCGATTACACTTTCCCTCTTTGTTGAGTCAACAAGGACAATATTCATTTTATCACCATATTTATTTGCCTTAGTATAGATATCTGGATCTGTATTTACCCCTGTAACTTTATTTGAAGAATCAACAAGGATTACAAGTCCAGGGATTGTAATGGCACTAAAGTTAACATCCTCCGCTTTAAAATCAATTGACCCAACAAAGCCACCTCCAACTCTTGGTCTTTCTTCACCTGCAATATGAACTGCACCTTCGAACCTTTTTCCTATCTGTCCAATTATACTTCCACCGCCATTTGAGAATTCATCACCATTATAGGTAAATCCTAAGTAATCAGAATTAAGAAGGTCGTTATCAATACTCTTCACTCGAGCATTAATCTCATTACTTACGTAGTCTTTGATAACAGCATTAGCGAATTCGTCAGGAACGTAGTTAATCTGGTTTGTACTATCCTCTATAACCCCTACAACTTTGAAAGTATAGGTTGCAGGTTTAGATATTTTAGAATAGTCCCAATACTTAGCAATAGAAGCTTTTCTATCTTCAACCTTCTTATTGTACTCATCTGTAGTTAGCTTATTGAAGGTTATCGATGTTCCATCCCTGGTAACAGTATAGTCTTGAATATCATCAAGTCCTCCAAAAGAGAGGGTAAAGGTTTTACCTATAAGGTCCTCTTTTGTTAGTGCAATAGCCTCCTCCTTATTTATTGAGAGTCTTGCTGGTCCTTCAGAGTTTGGTTCTGAGAAGGCTTTGCTCATATCAAAAGACACCTTATCCTTTCCATTCCAATCCTCATATCTATGTATAAGCGAGCTTGTATTTAAGATTATTGGTATCTCCTTACCTTCTTCATATGTAAAATCGGAATCGGTATACAAGGAAGCCGTTGAGGAATCTAAAGCATACAGCTGTGAAAATGAGATTGCCTTCTCTTTTACCAGGTCTGTAGTTTTAATATTCCTTATCGGAATAGAAGAGAGAAGGGAAGCAGATTGAACACCATCGATTGCAGATATAGTTTCGACATCAGATTCTGAATACTTAGTTTGAGTACTACTATCATCTGTACTACCCTGTAGGAAGCTTCTTGGATCGAATTCCTTCTCCTGGATTGCAATCTGAATTAATCTATATTGGTTTGAAATTGTATCAAAGACTGTTCCTTCTATTGCCCCTTTAATATTCTCAACCTGACTACCGATAACTACACTTAGAGCCATCAGTATGGTAACTGGAATAATTAAGAAGAGTGATTTACCAAACTTCTTTTTTAGTTTCTTTGAGTTTATACGTAATATTTCTGTTATTTTCATACTATTTATTTTTTAAAGTAATATCAGATACAAGTTTCCCACCATTCATTTTTATAATTCGGGAAAATCTTTTTGCAATATTCTCATCATGGGTAATCATTACGACACTAGTTCCTCGCTCATGGGAGATATCCTCAAGAAGTTCAACAATTAGTTCTGAATTCTTCTTATCTAATTTACCTGTAGGCTCATCGGCGAAAACAATTTGGGGATTATTTGCCAACGCTCTTGCAACTGCAACTCGTTGTTGTTCACCTCCGGATAGCTGCTTTGGAAGGTGGTTAGCTCTGTTTTCCATCCCCATCTTCTTAAGTAGTTCCATAGCTCTTAGGCCAGCCTCTCTATTACTTACGTTATTAATTAGCATCGGAACCATTATATTTTCTTTGGCGGTAAAGAAGTCGTGAAGGTTTATCATCTGAAATATGAATCCCATTCTTTTATTTCTAAATGCCGAGAGCTCTCTATCACTTAAGTTATTGATATTAACCCCATCAACAATTACTTCACCAGAAGTTGATTTATCTAGTCCCCCTGAGAGCTGGAGGAGGGTAGTTTTACCCGATCCTGAGGGGCCAAGAATTGCTACGTCCTCACCATTTTTCAGGGAGAAAGAAACGGAATCCAGAGCCACAACCTCACTGCTGTACTCTTTGTACTTCTTGCTCAAATCAACAATCTCAAGTATCTTTTCTGATTTATCCATATGTAAGAGATTTATATTAATATCTTACATATATCACACCAAGGTGAACTGTTTGTGAAGTTTCAAACTATGTATCCCTTACCTTTGACTGTTCTTATTAAAGTTTTATTGGGATCAATTTTCTTTCTTAAAGTTTTAATATGTGTTTTGACCGTATCACTGAAACCATTTATTTGGCTGTCCCACACATGTTCCAGCAGTATCTCTGGGGATACAATGGATCCCTTGTTTCGAATTAGAAAGATGAGGATACCAATTTCTTTATTGCTTAGCTCAATCGTTTTCTGTGTCTTGCTGTTTCTAGCGGTATTATTACCTTCATTTATCTCCCAATCTTCAAGAGTGAGCGTAACTGTTTTATTTAGGCTGTTTCTTCTAATTACAGAATTAATCCTTGCAACAACCTCTTTTAGATTAAAGGGTTTGGTTATGTAGTCATCGGCACCGCAATCGAGACCTTCTAACTTGTCATACATTTGGGATCTTGCAGTGAGCATAATTACCGGAGTTGGGTTTCCATCGGTTCTTAGTCTTTTACAAACTTCAATTCCATCAATTTCGGGAATATTTAAATCAAGCAGGATACAATCGTATTCATTGAGGGAAACGAGCTCTAGAACCTGGTTGCCGTCTCCTGCCTCATCTACTTCAAACTTCTTTCCTTCTAAATATCGCTTTACAGGTTTTCTTAAAGCTATCTCATCTTCAACTAATAGTATTTTCATAGTTGGATTATATCACTAAGCTAAAAGGGGAGATTGGATAACATGGTAAGAAAATGTTGGCTTTTACAATCAATATCGAACTTACCTTAATATACTATCCTACTAATCCATGGATTGTTTATCTGAAGGTTTGTACACTTCTCGCATATTACGGAGTTTGCTTTAGTTACAAGATTAATAAATGAGTAGCTCGATGGTCCAGTAGGAACGAGAAGAGAATCCCGGTTTTGTGAGAGCCTAATTCTTGGCTCAAGAATTAGAGTAGATGGAATTCCCTCATATAGAATCTCAACAGTTCCATCTTCTGATACTTTAAGGTACCTGACCTTGGTAGGTGAGATTGTCCGTTCAGATTGATGAGCTATTATATAGTTTTCATCATCGTTAACGATAACCTCATCACTTCTCCACTCTTCATATGGTAATGCAATCTCTTTAACCCTCTTCCCATCTATATCTGAAAATATCAAAGTATCTTTACCTTTTGGATAGAGAAGATCAATAGCTCTTGTAAGTTGTTCCTCTGGGGTTTCACCTTCAATTTGATCAAGCTCAGCAGAGTCAGATAAAAGATTTATACCTTTTGGTGTATATAGGGTTATAAGATTACCGTTTAAAACTCCCTTCGGTTCATCTTCGCTGGATAGAAGTTTGTAACTTATATTCCTATACTTAAAATCATAGTAGCTTACTGAAGTCCCCGTACTTCTACTTTTAAAAGAAGATACATTACTCTTATATAAATTCTGAATACCCTTCTTTACAGGACTATTTGTATCTGCCGTTACGCTATATTCTTTTAGCTCACCTGAGACATTAAGGTACTTAATACTCAGCTCCGAGTATGTACTTGTCTCTTTCGGTTCCATACTGATTAAAAAGTCGGTTTCATTTATCCAACTCCCTGTTGTTTCCAAGTATCCAGTATCCATCCATCTGTTTTCAAGGGTATTATTGTGAGGAACATGTATAGCTTGAATTAAGTCTTTTGTTGCAGAATCATAGAAAAAGAAATAGCTTTCACCTTCCTGATAGCTACCGTTGATAAAGGAACTGGTTACTATTGGCAGATACTGCCCAGAAGGAGACCATTTCCCAATTGAGATTGAAGTATCCTTTGCAAAGTTTAATTTGGGAAAAGCAGTTTGTTTCTCTTTGGTTTCAGTATTGTAAATAACAAGAGATTTAGGATTGTCTGCTTCACTCCCTTGGCTTATATCAAGATATGCAATATTATTGTATTTCACTTCAGGAGTAATAAATGCCACGTCCTTACCCTTATCTTTGTCGGAATTAGCTCTAGGCTTAGACATCAAGAAATAATATGCAATACCTGCAACAAGGAGGAGTATTCCAAATATTACTAAAGGTATTAGTAGCGAGGTTCTCTTTTTTGTGGGAGTAATCTCTGGTGGAGGGGTAACAGTTGGGAGAATGGGAGTAGGTATAGAATGAGAAACTTCTGGTTGAACTTGTGGCGGCACACTTTGATTTACAGTAGGCTGCGGGCTATTTGGTTCCATGTTGTATTCAATATATCAGCAAATCTATTTAAGGTCAAAAGCAGAAAATGGGTAAAAAAAAGGGCCTAGAATGCTGTATAATGACAGACATGGAAAACAAAGAAATTCCCTTTGAATCAGGAGAATCAAATAGCGAGGTCGTTAGAGTTGGAAATACTGTAAGAAGATCCCTTACAAGGAACTCTCCATTTGTGCATAAAATAATGAAAGAGCTAACGAGACAAGGCTATACACTATCCCCTGTACTCCAGGGTATTGATGAAAAGGGTAGGGAGATAATCTCCTACATTGATGGGACACAAATGAATAGATCTGTAGTGACAATCAATACATTTAATGAAGCTATGAGTGCCCTTAGACGGTTCCATGATATCCTCTCTAAATATGAATTTTGTGGTAATGAGGAGACTATCATTCATACAGATTTTGCACCATGGAACTTAATTGTCAAAGGGGATAAGCTAATTGGTGTTATTGATTTTGATGATGCACTTCCTGGAAAAAGGTTATCAGATGTTACCTATGCATGTTGGAACTTTTTAGATATCGGGGAAGAAGGAGGGAAGTATACAGAAGAGGAAATACTTAAATATTTACCTGTACTTATAAGTAGTTACGGAGATATAGATACCAAGGACTTCGTAGATACCCTTATTGCTGAGCAAAAAAGAATACTGAAGGGAAGGGAATTGAGGGTTCTTGAGGATATTACAGCAAAAGAGAAGGTTGAAAGGGAAAATATATGTAAAAGTATTAGAGAACAGATTAAATGGGTAGAGGAGAGAAGGGAAAAAATAGAGAAAGTGTTGGATTAATAAGGAAGTTAAAAGAAGTTATTTACCATAAAGATTTGCTGGTTAGACCCAATGAAAAATTGGGTCTAACCAATTAACTATGCAAATCTTTTTTGTCCCCCTAAAAGAACAATTCCGACGATAATGACAGCGACAAAAATCAAAACGATTCCCAATGGAAAGGGCGAAAAACTTGCCCAGGGGAGATCGTCCGATTTTTTGTCTCTTAGCCAGCTCGGCAACAGGGTGGGATCCCATGCGGGAACCTCTTGCGTCTGCGGGCCAGAAGGGGGAAAACAACGTTCAAAGTCAGGTAAATAGAAGCCGTAGCCTCCAGATCCTTGATACTTTGTCATTGATTTCAGCCAGGAGTTTGTCTTGGCCATATTCAAGGGAACGCCAGCGTATTCAGACACGATTGACAGATGCTGACCTGAAACCCCGTTGAAATATACGGCTACAATTTTGGTTGTGTCCGCCAATTGATCAACAGTGAGGAAGATGTTGTTTATATCCAAGAACTCAACTTGGACCCCAGCTTTCGCTAGTTCAACAGCCATCCCCAACAGGTCCTCCAAGCACAGCTTGGGTGGTAATCCATCCTGAGGGATGGATTCTACATTTTCAGCCTTTGCAGGCTGCGGAAAAGCCATAAAAACTATGGCTACCGTTATAACTAAAACTAACTGAATTCCTCTTTTCATTTCCTTTTCCTTCTTTCCATAGTTGGATTTTTCTTGCACAAAACAAGCACAAAAACTGTTTGAACCTATTTAGTGCAAGAAAAAGAAAGATTTGCATGTTAAAGAGCAGATATATGTCAACCATTACTAGTTAGACGAGTTATATTATACCTAAAAGGCAAAACCTAGTAAATACTATAGGACGAGAGGTGTAATAAGGACTAAAGAGTTATATTTAGACTATTCTTTAGGCTTCTCATTCATATTATCCCATGGTGTCATTAGCTGGAAGTAGTTACCATCTGGATCAGCAAGGGTTGCAATCCAGGCTCCACCCATCTCGTAAGGTTCTTTGATCACAACCGCTCCTTTAATATCTTTAATTCTTTCAAATTCCTCTTTTACTTCTTTCGTCTCGAAATTAAAAATAACTCTCTTAGGATCCTGTGACTGACTAGCAACCTCTGAGTGATATCCAATTGAAAGAAATGTATTTCCAACAGACCATCCATACCAACCATCTTCTTTCATATCAGGTTCTTTCTGAAAGAGTTTTTGGTAGAAAGCGGCTAAGACCTCCGTCTTATCTGTACCTAACATAATTGAATTTAGATTTAGCATAGTATGAGAGTATAAAACAACTTATACATTTCAGTATAGCTTAAGGAGTAATAGATTTGAAGAGTGGAATATATATGAGACTAAATGTCCTTAAAGGAAAACTTTCTGGAAAATTGGGTGTAATGTTTGGCTCTTTTCTCAATACTTATCCTATAGTATAATACGCCAAGTACAAAATCTAACCTGGAGGTTGATAAATGTTTATACTAAATGTACTAAAGGTCATTTTTTGGCCGATACCCTGGCTCATTGATAGAATTGGAGGAATCTTCGAAGTAAGAAAAGAAGACGGCTTTTGGCTTGTTCACCCACTAAGTCCATATGGGACACCAGTCTCACTCATCGCAATGGGAGCCATCCTATTTGCAATGTCTGAAGCTCAGTTCCAAATGGATCTGTGGGTTGCCATAACACTTTCAATCGTTTTCTACGGAATAGGTATTTGGTGCGAAGCACAAAACTATTTCGCCGGAGCGGAAGAAAGCGTAAAAGCCGAAATGGAAGTTATTCCATATGTCCTGATTCAATCAATCTCGTTAGCAATACTCGTCGGAATTTGGGTATTCTAACAACCAGGGATGGGTAGTCCTAGACTTTAAAAATCTAGGACTATCCTGAACTTCATCTTTTTCTTGCACCCATCAATACTTAATGATACCGTTTACATATCTAATTTGAATATTTAAATATATGAATAGAATAGTTCCATGTATATGGTTTGATATGAATTGTGAAGATGCTGTTAATTACTACGTTTCAGTTTTTAATGGTTCACCAAATAAGACTGAAGAGTCAAAGATTATAACTATCCAAAGATATGAAGAAGGGATGCAAACTCCAGATAACGATAGAATGGTTGGTAAAGTTATAACAGCGATATTTGAACTAAATGGACAGAGGTTTATGGCACTTGATGGAGGTCCTACATTTAAGCTTAGTGAAGCTATTTCTTTTCAGATAGAGTGTAAAGATCAGGCAGAAGTTGACCATTTCTGGGATAAGCTTTCAGCTGTACCTGAGTCTGAACAGTGTGGATGGGCTAAGGATAAATTTGGATTGTCATGGCAGATTATTCCAACAAGATTAGGTGAACTTTTAGGAGACCCAGATAAGGAGAAGGCACATAGAGTTATGAATGCAATGCTACAAATGCATAAGATTGTTGTTGAGGATCTAGAAAAGGCTTATGAGGGGAAGAAATAATGGAATTTGGATTACATAGGGGTAGGAGAACAGCTTCCCTTTAATATATACTGTGTATAATCAGCACTATTGAATTTTATCTTAAACATTAGTTATTATGCCACCAAGAGGACGAAATCCATGGGAAAATCGTGAACCATATGAGTTTAAATTACCAGATGGGTATGAATTTTTAACACGTCGGATTTTAAATGAGATTATTAATGGAACTACAAAGAGTACTCTATATATTCAAATGAGTTACTATCCAAAAGATGGTTATAAGGAAACAGATCCGGCAACGATAGATAATACAGATCAGTTTCTTTTACATCAGATGGATGTTTCAATTAGGGGAGAAAATGGAGCCGAAGGGCTGAGATTTTGTGTTAATGTAAAAAATTCTCAAACTTTGTAGCATATTCAATCAGGATCCCCACTTCTTTATTTTAAAGATTTTAGTGTTACGCTATCGACAGAGGTTACTCATAAATAGAAATTCTAAACCACTCTCAAAATATTCCCCCAAAAGGTATATAATCCATCTCAACTATTTATAATTTACTACTAATGAACAAAACAAAAGAATACTGGATCAAGAACATCAAAGATTCAGACCTTGGACAGCTGTATTGCGAGGAAGCATTAAAACAAATGATTGGATTACAGACAATTCGTAGGAAATATAAAGACAAAAAACCACTTGCTGGAATAAAAATCCTTGGAGCAGGTGTCATCACCTATGAATGCGCGAACTTTGCGGCTCTCTTGCATGATTTAGGTGCTGATTTAAGATGGGTAACAGACAGCCTTCATTACACAATTGATTCAGCCGCTGCATATCTGGTTAGAAAAGGAATCCCTGTATTTGGATACAGACACATGACAGAAGAAGACTATACAGAAGCATACCATCTTGCTCAATTCAGAGATTCAAAAGGTGAAGTAATCGCACCACAGTATTTAATCAGCGATGGAGCTGAGATGCCTATGTTCCTGGCAGAAAACTATCCCGCCATACTTCCCCAGATTACTAGCATATTTGAGCAAACCACTTGTGGTATTAATAAGTACTATACAAACTTTATATCAGAAGGGAAAATGAGCTTCAGAGTAATGGATATAAATGGATGTGTGACAAAATCAAAGTTTGATAATATTTATGGAAGTAGGGAATCAATGCTTGAGGGAATACAACGATCACTTAATATTCAGATAGCCGGAACGGAGTCAATTGTGTTTGGTTACGGAGAGGTTGGAAAAGGGTCTGCACAGGCTCTCAGAGGACTGGGAGCTCATGTTTCAATTGTTGAAATAGATCCGATTATGGCAATGCAAGCTCACATGGAAGGATATCTGATAGAAGATAAGGCAAATGCTTTAAAAAAGGCAGACATTATCGTAACAGCAACTGGGTGTATCAATACGATTTCCGAAGATGATTTCAAGATCCTTAATGACAATGCCGTATTAATGAACATGAGTGAACACAATCAGGAAGTAGATGTCAGATGGATAAAAAGTAATAAGAATATAAAAGGAGTCAAACTAAATGAAAGTGCCACCAGATATGAACTCAACGGGAAACATTTCTATATTCTCTGCGATGGCTATGTTCTTAATCTATTTGCAGGATATGGGCACCCACCTACAGTGATGGGAACTACATATACAACCCATCTTCTTTCAATACTTCATGTAAATAGTAATAAAGATAACTATAAAGAGTACGGAATTTATCAAATTCCTAGAGAAGTTGACGAATTGGTAGCAAAGTACTCATTCCCAGAGATCGAGAAGAAGCTATCAAGATTAACAGACGAACAGGCTAAGTATCTGAATGTATCTTGTGATGGACCCTACAAGAGGGACGAATATAAGTATTAGTTTGGAGAGTTATTAGTTAGTAGAAAATTGAATTATCCACTCTATACCATATTTATCTCTAAACATACCCATGTATGATCCCATACCTTCACTCATTGGTACTTCTACACTACCACCAGATGAAAGGTCATTAAAGATTCTTTCTGCCTCTTCCTTACTTTCTGTACTTGCAGCAATTTTACTTCTGTTTTCATTCTCACTTACTTCTCCCATACCTTCTGGAACGTTATTTGCAATCAACATATTATCATTACCAATAGGTAGGGTAATAAACATCATTTGACCACTATCATTTAATACTTTTTTAACTTCTCCACCGAAGACTGATTTATAGAAATCGAAGGCTTCTTGTGCATTACCATTAAAGTTAATCCAAGGATTTATTTTAAGCATGGTTAAATAATATGAAATTATTATAAATTTTACAGAGTTTTTATTTAAAAGTCTTTATTTGGGGTAGATTATGGGAAGAAATTAGAACATCATTAGTTAGAAGCTACTTCCATATTAGCTAATAGGAGATGAATTACTTCGTACAAACATTAAGATAACCGAAATAATTCTAACATCTCAATACTTTTTACAACTTCAATTATCAATTCATTAACCTTATCTACTAGAACCTTTACATCTACCTTGTCGACAATTTCAAGACTATGTAATTTATTGAGGTCATTATAATAGCCTGGGATATACATAAATAGTTTTGCTAATCTTTCCTCGCCCGTAGCGAGTGATTTCTCAGACAGATACTTACAACGCTGTAGCCTAGTTATTCTGAGATTTGGAGAAAGATTAAGATAATTCTCAACTGATTCATTTTTGGCAAAACGCCTAATTAGTCCTCCAATCACTTCCCTCATAAGATAAAGCGCTGTTTTCAAATTCTCTCCAGTTGAATCAGTTTCATCATAAAGCTCCCTCCAAATTCGATGATATCTGTTTCCATAAGAAGGGTCTAACCTGCTCAGAATAGCTTTGATTTCAGCCCGTGTTGGTAGATGTGTGTTTGAATCATTACCTGGTCTATCAGCAATATTAAGATTAAAGCTATTAACAAGCCTATCATACAAATTGTCCGAGGAACCACGAACCATTCTAAGAAATAATAGTTTTCCATGTATATAGCTTTGTAGACTACCTCTACCATGATATTTCTCTGTATACAATTCCTGCGCTTCAGACAGACCCAAAGTTTCAATGTTATGTAACAGAGCCCGCAAATTCCTAATATACTTTCTGGAAACATTTATTTTTGAATTAACAACCAAGCCAGTTACTTCTTGCCTTCTGTATTTGAAGGATACTCGAACTTTATCTGAATTTATTTGAAAACCATTATCATTGAATATTTTAATACATTTGGAGCTCAGCACTAACAGGCCATTAGAGTACTCACCAATTGAACTTCTAACTGCTCCATCTCCTGAGAGAGTAATATCATCTGCATATCGTGAGTATTTAATATTATCTTGACGGGCAAAATCCATTAAGTCCCTGTCTAGCCGACTACAAATCATATTCGAAATAATTGGGGAGGTTGGCGCGCCTTGTGGTAACGAATTGAATACACTGGTTAATTGAGCAATAGCAGTTGCAGATTCTTTTGTCATACCTGGAAAAGACTTGAGAAATAGACCTCTGACACGACCAAAGTTTATGGATGGAAAGAAATCCTTGATATCAATGTTGACAACCCAATTCTTATTGATGTGACTATTTGCATTTGAAACAATAGACCGACCTTTTGTAAATCCATGTACAACCCTCTTTGGAGAATAATATGCGTTTAAAATTCTTAATAAACGATATTGAAGAACTTTTATTGGCCCCTGTGGAGCCGAAATTTGCCGCTTAGTGCCATTTGCCTTGGGTATAGTAAATCGCGAGTAGTATGAAGGAGGCTTTTTCCCCCATAAGATATATCGGAGTTTACTAGGTTCGATTTCTAAAGCATTTGCAAGTTCATCAAAAGTGCAAATATTTGTAATTTGGCTCTCGTCCATTATCCTTATAATACTATTTACGAGTGTTCCAGAACCTCTTTCGCGAAATCGACTCTATAATAATATATAGTCAAAAAGATAGAACATGTACGCATATAGCTATACATTTACAATACGACCGCAGTTACACAGTCAGGTTCGAACTAGAACACTCGAATAATCTATTATACAACCTTTGCATGCCTTATAGTAAATATATGGTTTAGTTAGTGGTTTCAGATTTAAAAACCTTGCTGTAAGCATAGAAGTTGATTAACCGATATTGATAATCAAGAAAGGTGAGGGAAAATATTACCAAATTAAGAGAGATTTAGAACCTCTCAAAAGCCTATCAAGACAAGAGAAAGATAAAGTTTTAATCACCCGCAATGCCACTTGGGGTCGTTGGTGGAAGGAAGTGAAGGCAGAACTCTACAATCTTTGAAGGATACCCAACTCCAAAGGTTATATATTTGTTTCCAAGAGATTTAAATACGAACACTTTAGTACCAGTAAGAACAATAATCATATTATTTATGGCTCAAGCATACACGTCAAGAATAGGGAGTGGTATAATATAACTATATGCCTAAGAAATCAGATAAAAAGAAATTCCAAATCCCTAAACTACGTGTGAACAAACAGCTGATTTCTGTGACAGTGTGGATTCTTTTTGCGAGCGGACTCATTCTAATTGGATTTATTGGCTATGACTTAATTGTAGAGAAAGTCACAGCACAGCAGGTAGAACTAATAGCAAGGCTACTTTCTGTGTTTTTGTCTTGGCCTATAATTGCGCTGATATTTATAATAATATTTAGACTTCAGCTTGCGCAGTTCTTACAAAATTTACAATTCATAAAAGCACCTGGATTTGAGGCAACCTCACAGCCACCAAGTATTCAAAGCGAAAGTGTCGAAGAATCAGTTACAATCTCAACAGAAGAAAGAGGAGTCAATCTCACATCCGAACAAATCGCCACTATAGAAAACTATTTAAGAACCCAGAATGACCAGATTGAGGCAAACAACGAAACTATTAAATATTTGGCAATTAGGTCTGAGATTTACGAATTTTCATTTCTTGGCTTATATTTAGTACCAAATTCAAAACTAGCATTGGCGTGGATTAAATCCCAAGGAAGAATTACTAAAGAATTCTTCTATAACAATTTTCGACTTATACAACAAAATTTAGTTCAAGCATATATTCCAAATGCATATAGGGCTGAAAAAGAGAACATTTTTAATGCTCTAATCACTAATGACTTAATTCAAATCGAAGGCGAAATCATCACAATTACTGCAAAAGGTGATAGATTTATGGAATTTATAAATCAACCGACAGGTAATTGATATTTAAAATATT